>JAHEZJ010000024.1 GCA_023251135.1 Flavobacterium sp.
AAGGCTACAAAAACGATTTGTTTCATAAAGGATCTCAAACCGAAATTAAACTGGACCATTTTTCGCAAAAAGAAGCCATCGTTTTTAAAGACAACAACACCTTGCTGATCGCCGACGAGAAGGCCAATAAGACTGGTGGGAATGTTTATGAGTTTAAACTCTAAGGTTCTGAGGTACTGAGGTTGCTAAGGTTCTAAGGTTTTTGCCACGAATTCACGAATGATTTTGTAAACTACAATTCGTGAATTCGTGGCTAATTTTTAAACTCAGTACCTTAGAACCTCAGTCCCTTAGTTCCTATAAAATCAAAAGCTGTACGCCGCTCCAAAAATGACTCTTCCTGTTTCGTCAGGAGATTTGAAATAAGTGATTCTTGCCGTTAGCACATTGATTGCATTCAGCCAAAGTCCGCCACCGTAATCCTGATGCCATTTTCTGGAATTTTCACCATCCAGCCAGATTCTTCCGTAGTCAAAACCACCCAGAATTCCGTAGGTGAACGGAGCAATTGTTTTTTGAATTTTTCCAATACTGAATCGCAAATCGGTACTTTGAGAAAAATAAGAGCTTCCTAAAAAGCGTTCGTTTCTGTAACCGCGTAAGTCAGTATCGCCACCTAAAGCAGCACCCTGATAAAACTCGTAATTATTGTTCAGTAGCGCTTTTCCTTTTAAAAGCGTAGCCAAAACCAGCTTTCCGTTAGAATCAATTTTATGGGTAAATCCTAAAAGGCTTTCAAGAGTCGGAAAGTTTTGCTTGGTTTCATTTAGATTTGCTAACCAGGTTGCCGAGATCATGAAAGTAACTCCCAAAGTAGGTTTCGCGGCAAAATCAGAATTTTTGAATTGGTACTTGATTTTCGCACCACCAAAGGTCTGACTTTGAAAAATCTCCGGATTAATGATGTTTGGAATGTCGATAAATCGGTTTTTAGTTTCTTCTACTCTCATTTGTTGGAACATGGGCTGGATGCTGAACTCGCTTCCATATCGTCCGACATGTCGAATTGCTGCCGAAACATTAAATTTCTGGATGCGAACGCGGTTATAATCCATTCCAAACTGCTCTGTATTGTTGACAGTTTCATTTCCGTATCCAAAATAATTCATTGCAAAGTTCGGGGTGGTGTATTGCGATTCAACGTCAATAACCCATTTGCCTAACAAGCCCGGAAAATGCGCAGCATAATTAAACTCTAAACCGCCCGTTGCGAAATAATAAAAACCATTTAAAACGTGCTTTTGGGTGTATGGATTTTGTTTGAAATTGTTGACAGTGTAGTTTAAGTTAAAGCCAAGTTTTACACCATCGTCGGGATTGTAGCCCATATTTGGAAGTCCTGAAACCACATTGTATTTCGGTTTTTCATAATTGTACAAGTTAACATCGTAATCATCTGTCAGCTGCGTTTTCGTTTTTGAATCCAGATTATAGGTGTTTTCTTTTGATTTAAAATCATAAACAATAACTCTTTTTCCATTTTCAATGTTGTACGTATCATTGTTTTGTCCACCAATCAAACGAATTTTTATGTTTGATTTTTGCTTGCCTGTTACCTCAAAAACATCGTTATCATCCAAACCGTAAATCCATAAATTGGAAGTTTTAGCATCTGTAACGGTTTTGGTGTATACTAATTCGTCGCCTTCCTTTTTTATTCTGAAAACCTTAATTTCCAGCGTTTTTTTAGCGCTATGATTGATTACAAATTTGTCTTTTTTATCCGTTCCGGCAATCATCACCGTATGGCTTAAAACATCAAAGTATTCGGAAGCATATTTTTGAAGTTCTTTTTTTCGGCTTTTTAACTTCTGCTGTATGTCTTTAATAGTCTCGTCCTGAACTTCTTTTGGCAGACTTTTAAACGCATTGTCAATGTCAGCATCGGTTAAGTTTTCCTCAATGTATTTTGCCTGAGCGATCCAGTCTTTTTCGTCGGCAGTTCTCAAAAACGCCACATCGAGTGGGTAAGGTTCTCTGTTGAGCCATTTTACGTTGTCGATTTTGTCTTTGAATGTACGCATGTGACGCAGCGCAGGAATGTTCATCAACAGTGAAAGTAAAGTACCGTCATATTTTGAGAAAGCCTGATCGCGATCGCGTGGAATTGGTTTGTAAGTAACCTTTCCGTCTTTTTTATACTCGCCCCAACGCCATTGATCGTTATGTCGGTCCCAATCGCCAATCAGCATGTCAAACAAACGTGCTTTTATGTATTCGTTTTCGTCAACCGTGTATTTTTCATCTTTATGAAGGTTTTTCATCATATCAGCTGTGCTTATGATATCTGTTGGATTTCCAAAGTTTTTACCGTCCAGATGATTGTCGGCAGGTCTTTCTTCGACCATATACAACTCATCTCCAAAATTTGAATTGAATTCTTTTAAGGTATTTTGTTTCGGAATGTAATATATAATCGGATTGGTATGCGCCAATCCTAGTTTGTCGGCCAGATTGCCCACTGCAAAAGGAGTATAAGGATGTGAAGTGGTGTAGAAGTCTAATAAAAAGTTTTCGGCATAGGTGTTTTCAAAATCATTAACAATGTACTGATCTTTAAAGGCTACGGATTGTAAAAACTGGGTAGCACTTTTTTTCAAAGCACGTAACACATATTCACGGCCTTTAGGATCAGATACTCTTAAAGATTTGGACTGGTGCCCGCCGCCTTCACGAATAGGTTTTAGCCCTCCCATTAAAGTGTCTAAAGTGGCAGTTTTAGCCTCAATCGGTAAGCTGTAATATTTTCTGTAATGATTTCCGAAAAGGAATTTATGAAATAGACTTTTTTGGGTCATTTTTTCAGAATAGATCGAAGTGGTCATCGTAGGAGGGAAATTATTCGGAATATCAGCAGCCCAGTTGATTTCTTTTGCTTTTATGATTTCATGTTCAAAAAGTAATTTTTCGTGGTTGTTTTCATTTCCAAAGAAAGAAACCTTAGCGTCCCCGCTTTTGAATAAAGTTAAGGTAGCATAACCATTTCCGCCATAAGAGAAATCGGTTGAATTGATTGCCCTTGCAGCTTCAGATTTTGATCCAGCACCACTAATAATTTGCTTGATGTTTTCTTTGTTCACATATTGCAGATTATGATCGTGTCCGGATACTACAATTACATTTTTCTGCTTTTGCAAAAGTGTTTTAATGCGCTTGGCATAAATCGTATATTGTTTGTTTTGAATGTCCTGTGGACTTGCACCGGAAGTTTTTCGCAGTAAATTGATAAAGGAACCAATTACCGGAAGCGGGATTTTTTGCTCTAACGGAAACAATTGTTTTTCTAACGAATATTGCCCGCCATGCGAGCCGTTGCTCATCAGCGGATGGTGAATAGCAAGAATAACTGTTTTTTCCTGGTTTTTATTCAGGATGCTTTCCAGTTCATCAAAGAAATCCTCTCTGGTTTTAATGTCACAATTGTCATTGATGGTGGGATGATCGTCCCAGTCTTCCAGAAACCATTCACTGTCTATGGTTACTAAAGTGGTGGTACTGTCAATTTTTACATCTTCTATGGCACAGCTTTTTCGGGGTAGGAAGGCTTTTTTGTCATTCAAATATTTCGTCACAAATTCGGCCTGACGTTCCAGACCTTTGATGCCGCTGTACCAATCGTGGTTTCCGGGAATAACAATGGTTTTTCCTCTAAATCCTTTGGTTAGCTTTAATTGATTGGTAAGTTTTGTTTCGGCCAGAGCCTTTTCTGAGGTATCGTCATTAGCAGGAAAACCTTTCGGATAAATGTTATCCCCTAAAAAAAGTAAAGTCGATTTTTTACTTGCTTTTTTTAGTTTTTGGTGCAGTAGTTCAAGTGTTTGTTGGGCTTGTTCCTCATCGGCATTTCCGGCATCTCCTACTAAATAAAAAGTGTGGGCAATTTTTATGCTATCTGTTGCGTTTTCCGTTTCATTAGCGCTGACACTTTTTCCGTATTGCGCCTTATGCGTCGCACAGGAATAGGTGAGCAGCAATGTCGTTATTGCTAAAGAACAGGTTTTAATTTTCGCAATAAAATGATTATCCAAAAACAATTTCATAATTTAGTGGTGTAAAAATATTCTCTATGAATTTAATAGAACAATCCGAAGATTTTGTTAGTAATTTACTCAAAGATAAACTTTCTAATTTATATTCTTATCATAATTTTAACCATACTTTAACGGTCGTAAATGCTGTAAAAGAGCTTTGCAAAAAAGAAGATGTTACGGCAGAGGAGAAAGAAATACTTTTAGTAGCGGCCTGGTTTCATGATACCGGATATATTAACGGTTATGAGAATCACGAGCAGGAGAGTGTGAAAATTGCTACAGCCTTTTTGAAAGAAAAGGAACTGTCGGATGAATTTATAGCAAAGGTTTCAGGCTTGATTCTGGCAACGGTAAAAGAATACATTCCGAAAACACATTTGGAGAAAATAATTAAAGATGCAGATTTTGCCCATCTGATGGGGACTGAATATGCAACTACCTGTGAATTATTGCGTATTGAATTAAAGAATACCTGGAATTTGAATTTTTCGAATGCCGAATGGGCAAAGGAAAACCTGAATTTTTTAATGAACAAACATCGGTTTTATACCGATTATGCGCTTAAAAAATGGCAGCCTTTAAAGGAGAAAAACCTGCTTTTGGTTCAGAAGAAAATTGAAAAACAGGAAAAGAAAGAAGCGGATAGAATCGAAGAAGAAAACAGAAAAAAAGATAAAGTGGAAAAGCCGGATCGTGGTGTTGATACACTGTTTCGTGTTACATTAGGAAATCATACCCGACTGAGCGGGATTGCCGACAGTAAAGCCAATATTTTATTGTCAGTTAATGCGATTATCATTTCGATTGCATTGTCTACGATTATCCCGAAACTGGACAGTCCGAAAAATGCACATTTGGTAGTGCCTACTTTTATTATGTTGATTTCGAGTGTGGTGACCATTATTTTTGCGATCCTTTCCACGAGACCAAAAGTAACTACCGGTGTGTTTACCCGGGAGGATATCGAGGCCAAGAAGATTAATTTGTTATTCTTTGGGAATTTCTACAAAATGCCATTAGAAGAATACGACTGGGCGATGAACGAAATGATGAAAGACCGCGACTATTTGTATTCCACAATGATCAAAGATTTGTACTATTTGGGATTGGTTTTGCAGCGCAAGTACAATTTACTGCGCATTGCCTACAATCTTTTTATGGTGGGGATTATTGTTACTGTGATCGCTTTTATAATTGCTTTCAAATCAATATAAGCTCAACTAAAATTTAGCTGAGCTCATCTAATAAGTCCTGATACGTAATTTTTTTCGCTACCGGATTTGTATTGTTGTTGATTACTTTTACCCGAATTGCCCTTAAACCTGAAACTCCCTGAAGATCTTCAACTTCAAACTGTTCAATCGAAGGCTCCAGAATTTTCTTGTGCTGCAGGTATTTGATGTATTTTAAATATTCGGCCTCTTCGCTGTTTTGAGAATAGACAATGGTAATTTTCTCTTTCTCGGTGATGCGGTCTTTTGTGCCTTTGATATTTGATTTATCGATACGTTTTTTCACCACTTCATATCTGGCATTGTACGTTCCGTCCACATCAAAACGTTTTTCATCCATTCTGAAACGGATAGAAAGCGGAGAGGTAAATACTAAAATCAACGAGGTCACATCCAGTTCGTACGGAAGCGATTCTTTAAGCTGATGATGTTCGAGCTCCATCTCGCACAAGGTTTGCAGTTGCCACAAGCGCAAATTGTGCAAATACATCATATCAAATGGCTGGGTTGGAGCAATAGAAGCCCCAATATAGAGATTATGCTCTACACCATCGGTTTTAAACCGTTCGTAATAGTGTGGATAGATCTGCTGTGCTTCAACTTGTTTTCGGTCCAGAACCGAAGCCAGTTTTTTATTGATAATAGACATCGCATTATCAAATTTCTTTCTCTCCTGATAAAACAATCCGGTCTTAGCGTCCAGACTTTCAAAGTACTGACGTTCGAGTTTTTCGCTTTTTGCGGTCTCTTTTGTGTTCTTTAAAAGCGGATGAATTTCTTCTTCGATATAACGTTGAATGTACTGTTCCGTATCTGCTTTTAAAGGAGCATCCAGTTCATCACGGAAGGATTCCAGTTCAAATTTTCTTTGTTCCAAAAGTACCAGATTGGTGTTGGGATCCTGTGATTCGAAAATCTTTAACAAAGCAGTCAATTGATTTTTAAGATCGATTTTGACGGTTTCATTTCGATGTTCAGAAGAACCTTTAATATCGATTTGCCCATAAAGAGGGTATACATTTTTAAATGAAATTTCTTTAAAAATATAATCCTTCGTATGATTCATGTTTTGGAAATAGTTTTGAGATTCTCTCCTAAATTTCCAGTAAACACTTGGGTGAATTGTGGTGTATTCGCGCTGAATAATGGCTTCAATCTGATGCTGCATATCCGTATTGTAACGATCAATCGTATCGGTCAGATAAGGCAGAACCAGCCCCAGTTTTGTTGCATTAATCGTATTGAGCGCTTTTATTTCGGAGGAAACCAGTTCGACTACTCCCAATAAATGTCCGTCTTTTACCACCGGAGCAAAGATGCAGCTTTGAATTCCCTGTTTTAATAAATGTTCCCCCAGTTTTTTATTGGAAGATTCTTCAATGAATTTCTTGACATTAGAAACCACCAAAGGTTCTTTATTGTCTAATAATTTTTCGAAAGTACAGCCAAAAAAAGCATTCTTGCAATCAATCTCCTGGTCTTTTGAAAGCAGAAAACTTTGCATCTGAGTTTCAAATTTAACAGGTCTGATGAATTTTTCTTCCTCAGGATTGTAAACGATAAAGCCCACTTTTAAATCGGGAATTTTAAAGATGGATTTAAAAATGTTGAATACGATTTCATCCGTTGCGGCCGTTGACGAATCGGGTTTTAAGAGGTTACTTTTTAAATTTGAAATAGCACTTTCTGTGGTCGCATCAAACAAAGAAACGAGTCCAAATCCTTTCAGAATCCAGCTTCCCTTCGGAAATTTTGATTTCCAAAGTTCGAGATCATGGTAGTTGTCCAGCAGCAGATCGATGTCGTCCTGGGTTAGATCGATTGATTTTTCTGTTGGGATGACTTCTATGAAATCGGCATTGTACAGAATGCGATAGTGTTTTTCTATTCCATTTTCATCCGGAATATCATAGAAAAAGGGGTTATTAAAATCGATACGCTGCTTGTAATGAGCACCTAAAATGATACAACAATTGTTGACATAGAACTGATGATCGTCAAAATCACGAATTTCCATATCAAACTCAGATCCTGCATTACTAAGGATTTTTTTAAAACGTTCGGTATAATTGAATGATAAATTCTGAAAAGGTATCGTAACGGCTTTTATTTCATTGTGCGTCAATGCAGTAGGGAAGATATCGGCCAGTAAATTTTTGATTAAAGCTTCATTGTCTTTAATGGTGGCGTAGTCCTTAATTCCGGTTCTAAGTTCCGGAAGGGGTTCTATTTGTTTTAAAATGGCTTTTGCATAGTTTGCCCTGTAATCAACATCCGACAAAGCAATTTCCTCAAAAGATTTAATAAGCTTGTGGAAGGATATGATCGTTTCGAAAGGACTTTCGTTGTATAAATGAATATCCATCTGAATTGGTTTAGATTGCAAAATTAAGCATAAATTAAGAATCTTTTACAATTTCCTATTTCTTTCGTTTATGGTAGTATAGAGGTCAAGTCTTGGTATTACCGGGTTTTAAAAGCAGTTTTTCGTTTTAACTAAATATTAACATAATTAATAACGGAACGATCGTTCCGTTATTATATCTTTGTACCATAATAATGGAATAATCAATAATTTAAAAAACAAATAAGATGAAAAAGTTAGAGAATAAAGTGGCTATTGTAACTGGTGGAAATAGCGGAATAGGGTATGCTGCCGCAGCCGAATTTGTAGCAAATGGTGCTCAGGTAATTGTAACAGGAAGAAACAAAGAGGCTTTGGCAAAAGCAGAAACGGAATTGAACGTAACCGGAATTGTATCGGATCAATCCGATTTAGAATCAATTGATCGTTTGGTTACGGAGGTAAAAGCCAAATTCGGTAAAGTTGACGTATTGTTTCTGAATGCCGGGATTGCAGCTTTTGCTCCAGTAGATTTAGCCTCAGAGGAGCATTATGACAGTATCATGAATGTGAATGTAAAAGGAGTTTATTTTACCGTTCAAAAAATACTACCCATCTTAAATGACGGAGGTTCGATTGTTTTTAATACTTCGATAAATGCTCATGTGGGAATGCCTAATTCGAGCGTTTATGCGGCAAGCAAAGCAGCAGTATTGTCTTTGAATAAAGTATTTGCTACCGAACTGGCAGCAAGAAAAATCAGAGTAAATGCTGTTTCACCTGGTCCGGTTGAAACGCCTCTTTATGGTAAATTGGGATTGGAGAAAGCAGAAGTTGAAGGTTTTGGAGCAGTTTTAAGCGAGAAAATTTTATTGAAGCGTTTTGGTCAGGCTTCTGAAGTGGCTAAGACAGTGCTTTTTTTAGCTTCTGATGATGCATCATTTATTACCGGAAGCGAAATTGTTATTGATGGAGGACTTACTGTAAATACGGTAGTATAATTTTTTTGATTAATTCAGGAACGATTGTTCCGTATTTTTGTATCTTTGAGGTATAATTTAATACTGAAGTTATGGCCAGAACAAAAGAATTTAATGAAGATCAGGCTTTAGATAAAGCGATTGAGATTTTTTGGCACAAAGGATACAATGGTACATCGGCCAGTGATTTAGTTACTCATTTGGGGCTGAGCCGCTCGAGTTTGTATGATACTTTTGGCGACAAGCAGCAGCTTTTTGTCCGGTCTTTAGAACGTTATCAGAAGAATGGTCAGGAACAGATAGCACAGCTTTTTGAGCAGTCAGCTAATATTAAGGAAACTTTGCTGGAGGTTTTTAAGCAGGCGGTACTTGAAAGTCTGGAAGATCGTATTACCAAAGGCTGTTTTATGGTGAATTCTTCTGTCGAACTGGCGATGCATGACGAAGGGATTGCAAAAATTGTACAGAACAACAGACAGACTATGGAAGAGATTTTTACAAAAGCAGTTCAAAAAGGGCAGGATGCAGGTCATATTTCCACGAAGAATGCTGCCAGAGTATTGGCACGGTTTCTTTTTAATGCGTATTCGGGAATTCGGGTTTTGGCCAGAACCGGAGAAAGGGATAAACAAGTTTATGACGATATTGTAAAAGCGACGTTTTCAATACTATGATTTTGAAACGGCACATAAATAAAAAACGGCAATTACTAGTGTAGTTGCCGTTTTTTGCTTTAAGTAAGTAATAGAAAATGAATGACTCTTAGCTTTTTTCTTCTTTATTGAAATACACTAAGTAGTAATACATTTGTTTTTCTTCATCCCAACCTTTTTCAACAAATTTCTCAGCGCTTTCCGGATTAATGAAATCCATTTTGATCTGAATGTGAGTGTCCAGATTGATTACGTTTTTGATTGATTTTCGGGCGTCTGAAACCGCTGCATTGGCAATAGGGAATGAGGTTACATCTTCGATGCTGTATTTTTCTCCTTTATCCACTTTATAGTTTTTGAATTCAGGAATTAAGTCCGGATTGTCTAATACTTCGTTTAAGAAATTTTGTTCTTCAAACTGATCGTTTTTTGCGAAATAATTCACAGATCGGTTCATGAACATTACTTCTTCTTTTTTGTCTTCTGCCGGTAAAACAACATCTTTAGCAAAGTTCTGGCAGAATTTTAAGTATTTTTTAGTGATGAAGTTTTCATCCTCAAAAGCATCAACAGATAAAAAGTGCTCTAACCAGTAACGCGCATCATAACGGTTGCTGTCAACAGTAAGGATTTTGTATCCTTCTTCTTTTTTATAGTTAAAAATCAAACAACCTTTGTCTAATTTGCTTAGGTTGATCCCTTGTTGCAGGATCATTTCAAGGTTGCTGTCTTTTTCTTCAAATTGTAAAAAGTCGGCTTGCAACTCGCTTTTAAAAATTCCGATGGCATCCACAACATTGTTGTCAATACTTAAGTTCGTCAGATAGGTGATGTAAACTTCTCCGTTTTTAATATGCGGGTGATTGGACTGTTCGAATAAATGTGTCGTGATTCGCTTTGAGATCTCCTGTAAATTTCCGGGATTGTCAAAAATCTCTGTAGCATATTTAAACATATCGTTGTAATCCAAATCGACTTCGTGCGCAAACTGATAATAGTTTTCTTCCTTCTCTCTGAAAGGCTTAAAAAAGTATTCTTTTATCAAAGGAACGATCTCATCATTTAAATTAAATGGCTGTTCCGATAAAAAAATCGCTTCGTTTCTGCTTTTGTTTCCTACGCGGTGTATCGCAAGCGTCTCGATGTGGGTGTTGAATAAGTTTATCATTTTTTTTTAGGTACTGAGGTTCTAAGTGTCTAAGGTAGTAAGGTTTAGTTTCTGTTTTTTATTTTTTTAATAAAAGAAACTAACATTCTTTCTACTTCCCGACTATCCTCATATAAGTTGTTAAAATCGTCTTCTTTTAAATAAGATATGTTTTTTGCGATTTCCAGCTGAGTCTGCATTTCGAATAAAGACCCAACAGAAATGTTTAAAAAGCGTAAAAGTTCTTTATCGCTTGCTCTTCCAAATCCTTCTGCGATATTGCAAGGTATAGAAATCGAGCTGCGTCTAATTTGTGAAGTTAATCCGAAGATTTCTTCTTTAGGAAAATTGTTTGTTGAAAAATAAATTTTGGTTGTCAGGGTCATTGATTTCTGCCAGATAAGCAAACTTCTAAAGTTACTCATGTCTAAATATATTTAATTTGAAAAATTAAATATAAGAAAAAACTTTCAAATACAAAACCTCAGAACCTTAGCGTCTCAGAACTTCAGAACCTTTAAACTAATTCCAATTCTCCTCAAATCCGTAATCTTCAAAACTGTCGTCGCCTTCAAACATGTCAAGATCGTCTTCATCAAGATCGTCTTCAAATTCTCCGTAGATGTCGTCGTGCATGTCGGCTTCAAAGCTTTTTTCGATAGCTTCGTCCGGCATTTCTCCGTGTGAGAATAAGGTTTCAGGGTATGGAGCTCCTGCGATTTGATCTTCAACAGCAGCTAATTCTACTAAGAATGTCCACATATTGATGAAATCATACACATAGATGATTTTGGTGTTTTCTTTGTCTAAAATAGAAGATAACGGATAATCGCTCATAGTTCTTTGTTCGCCAGGAACATCACCAGTATCAAAAAGTGGAATTTCATCCTCTTGATTCCAGGTTTCGTCGCAGGTATAAAACGAAGCTACTTCCATTCCGTCAAAACCAAAAGCGTTGAAGATCGCATTGTGTAAATCCTCAAGAGTATCATCTTCAAGAATTGCAATGTCTCTAAAAATATCTTCTTCGGCGTCTAGAATTACTCTAAATTTATAAACCATAATCTTTGTTTTTATTGAGAGGGCAAAGGTAAAATATAAATAATGATTTATGAATTGTGAAGCACGATTTGTTGAAAAGATTTTTTATTCGTCTAGTGCGACAGTGTGCCAGCCTTTTGCATGAAATAGGCGCTGATCTGACTCAGAAGGGCTGTCGTGAAAAAACGCAATTACTTTTTGATGAATCGTTTTCTGATTTTGTGGTAATGTTTGTGGTAGGTACTATGGCTTGGATAACTTCTGCTTGACGTCATATTATTAAAAACTAATGCCGTTATAAACAAAATAAGTACCCCGTCTAAAACAGGAGAAAGAACATACATATAACCGAGGTCTTTTATCTGAGCGGAACCTGTAACTGCAATAAGTGCTGTCGCTCCTCCGGGAGGATGAAGCGTTTTGGTGATTTGCATAAAAATAATTGAAAAGGAAACGGCCAGGGGGGCAGACAGCCAAACGATGTCCGGGATTAATTGGTTTACCGTTACTCCAATAATTGCAGAGATTACATGGCCTCCAATTAAATTTCGAGGTTGCGAGAACGGGCTTTGAATGATTCCGTAAACCAGTACACTCGATGCTCCAAAAGAACCAATTAAGAAAACAATATCGGTGCCGGAAAAGCGAATAGATTCCAGATAAGAAAGGATTCCAATACCAACAAACGATCCTATAAACGACCAGAAATGTTCTTTATAATCAATTAAAGTTTCTTTGTAAAGTATATAACGGGTTTTGCGATAGCCTCTTTTTATTTTTGAAGTTGGCATATTTGTGAATTATTTGATGTGGTATTTTTTATCCGGGACTAAAACCCGGACCAATATTAAGTGTTTTAAAATTTATTTTAGTGCCGCAGGTGCATACGTATAAACGGTATAAGGATAAATGGTTTTTGCGGTATATTTTGAGATCAGGCAAACCACCAAAATTGGTAAAAACAGAGTATAGTCGTTGGTTAATCCGCAAACCAGGAATATAGCTGTAAAGGGCGCGTGAATGCTGGCGCTTAAAACAGCTGCCATCCCAATAATCATAAAGTTTACCGGAATTACGTGTACCTGAAAAAAGGTGTTTAAAATGGATGCCAGCAGCAATCCTAAAAAAGCACCAATAAAAAGACTTGGAGCAAAAACGCCTCCATCGCCTCCTGAGGCTAATGTTACAGAGGTTACAATTGGCTTAAGCAGTAAAATTCCAATAAAAGTAAGCGCGAGAGTCAGCGTCAACGGAATTTCAGCCGAATTGCTAAAAATACCTTTTATCGCATGATACCCTTCGCCATATAGCTGCGGGAAAATAAATAGGGAAACGCTTAAAACGACAGAACCAATTAAGATTTTATAATAATGCGTATCAATTTTACCGAATTGAGATTTAAAGAACAGCACACAACGGGTAAGGTAAACCGAATTTATTCCGGCCAGAATTCCTAAAAGAATAAAATACGGAATCGCTTTTAAATGCCAGGTTGTGATAGAGACTGCGAATAAAGGTTCTTCTTTTAAAATGGTAAGTAAACCAAAAGCAATTGAAACGGCAATGATGTTTGAAATAACAAAAGCACGGGTTACTTTTCTGGAGATTACTTCTAAAGCAAACAAGATTCCGGCAATTGGGCTGCTAAATAAAGCGGTAACTCCCGCCGCAACTCCTGCACAGATAAGCTCGGTTTTGTATTTGCGAAATACATTTTCTTTTTGTTGTGCAACAGATCCGATGGTAGCAGTGGCCACTACGGTAGAGACTTCGATTCCGGTTGAGCCTCCAAAAGCAACAGTCAGTAAACCGTTGATAAAGTGGGAAGGAATTTTATAAGAAGGTAAATTTTTGGAACTGGATTTTGTGCTTTCAAAAACTTCTTTGATTCCCTTGTTTTCTTTTTTCTTGAACAAATAATGTCGGAGAAAGTAGATAACAGACAATCCGAAGACGGGGAAGATGATATAAAAAACAGGATTTACGGAGACTTCATGAAAGAAAATTTCTTCGTAATATTCGGTAATTTTTTTGAGCGAGATTCCTAAAAAGGCCGAAAGAAAGCCAATTAATACCGAAACAATAACTAATTTTTGAAGGACAATAAATTGATGATTTTTTTTGATTCTAGCCGTTTTGTTCATCAGACGTTGATTTTTGAAATCGCATTTTTTTCACGCGGATTACAAAATTAGCCAATCAAATTCGTTTTTTCATATAAATCACTCCTTATATTGTGTTAAAGTTGCTGATTTAGAGGAATTCTTTTAGTGTTTTTTAAATTATCGTTCGTAAAACTCAATGGGCAGTTCGTCCGGATCGGCAATAAAAGTGAATCGTTTTTCGGTAATTTCGTCGATTCGGATCGGCTCCGATTCGATATTTTTGGTGTTTAAAAAAGCGATGGTTTCTTCTAAGTTAATGACTTCGAAAGCCAAATGACGCAAGCCCACAGCCTCAGGTCTTGAAGGACGTTTTGGCGGATTGGGGAATGAGAATAATTCGACTACATACGTGCCATTCAAAGCCAAATCGAGTTTGTAAGACTGGCGTTCTTCGCGATAGATTTCCCGAATAATGGTCAAACCTAAGACTTCGGTATAGAATGTTTTAGACTTTTGGTAATCTGAACATAAAATGGCAATATGATGAACTTTATTTAAGGTAAGCATTGTTTTTTTATTGGGGTTCCTGATTTAATTTTCGAATAACTTTTGCCGGATTTCCAACAGCCAGAGAGTTGTCGGGGATATCTTTGGTGACTACCGAACCTGCACCAACCACACAGCCTTTTCCGATGGTTACCCCCGGACAGATTACAGAATTTCCGCCTATCCAGCAATCGTCACCTATAGTAATAGGCAATGCATTTTCAAGTGTTTTTCTGAGTTCGGCGTCAAGCGGATGCGTAGCAGTATAAATTTGAACGTTTGGCGCAAAAAATACATTTGATCCAATGTTTACCGGTGCACAGTCCAGAACGACACAGTTTACATTAAAATAAACGTTGTCTCCGCATGAAATATTGTAGCCATAATCACAATGAAAAGGAGGTTCGATATAAAAACTTTTGCCGGTGTTTGGAATGAGTTCCGCTAAAATTTCTTTGGCTTTTTTGGTTAAGCGATATTCCGTTACGTTCAATCGATGCAATAAATTTTTGGCTTTTCGACGTTCTTTTACTAAGAGAGGATCTCCCGCAGCATAATAGTCTCCCGCTATCATTTTCTCTTTTTCTGTTTTCATAAAATGGGCTTATATTTTTGTTTTGGCAATTTTTTCGTGAATTTTTAAGGTTTCCTGTAAAGCGGCTGTGGCGTACCAAGGCGTTAACTCCGCCTCCAGTAAATTCGCCTGTATGGCCGGATCTGTTGCAACAAGTGCTTTTGCTTCCTCGACAGTTGCGACATTAAAAATGTAAATTCCCCTGTAATTTCGGTCATTTTTCATAAAAGGTCCGGCGACAACCAATTTCCCTTCCTTGGCCAGTTTCCCGATGTTGGCCATATGACCTTCAAACAGCTTTTTACTTTCTTCTTTGGTAGCCGTAGTATTCGACCCTGATTTTAAAAGGCAAAATACATATTTTTTCATTCCGTACTCGTCTGCATGGAGTGATTTTGCCAGATTTTCGTCGAATTTGCTTTCTGTTTCCTGAGCGAACCCAATTGTACCGAATAGCAGTAAAGCGAAAAATGAAAACATTTTTTTCATATCATAATTTGTTTTAAAGTAGTTTTTTCAAAATAACAATCTGCCCTAAATGATACACATCGTGCTGAATAATTCCGTGTATGTGCTCGTAGTACGTATGATTATTATTGAGGTATATTTTTTCTAAGTCGGCATCCTCAAAATCTTCAAAAAAAGCATGCCACAATTCCTGTGATTTCCCCAGGCTCTGAAGTGACTGTTCCCAGGCTGCTTCGGATGAATCTAAAACGGGCACAAAATAATTGTGATCGGGCGTTATAATGGTTTCTCCCTGAACACGTTTTAAAATGTTTCTTCGCCATTGAATCAGATGATTGACAATTTCCCAAATCGTATTTAAATTGGGGTTGACTTTTTTGTAGGCCTGGTCGGCACTTACGTTTTGCAACGTATGAACCAGATTAACTTCTAACCAGGGATTTCCATTATAGATGGACTGATACAGATTTGAAATTCTTTTGCTTTCTGACATAATTGATCACTTTTAAAAGACACTAGCTAAGATACAAATAAGTAATTTACAACTCATCCTTAAAATTCTACAATTGGGTTATTTAATATTTTTTAACAGGAAATGTTAAAATACATTTGCTTCATCAAAAACTAATAAATACCATGAAAACCAAAATTACTTTTATTTTATTATTACTAAGTACTTTTTCTTTTGCCCAGAATACTATTTCAGGAAAAGTTGTTGATCAAAAGGGAAAGCCGGTTCAGGGCGCTAATATTTATATAGACGGAACTTACGACGGCGCTACTAGTTCTGAAACGGGTAACTTTTCGTTTGAAACCAGTGAAAAAGGAAATAAATTTTTAGTAGTAAGTTTTTTGCTTTTTGAAACTTTTAAACAGGAGATAGATGTAGCCAATTATAAAGATCAAATTGTAAAACTTAGAGAAAATGTAAATGCTCTTGATGCGGTAGTGATTACTGCCGGAACATTAGAATCGGGTGATAAAGCAAGGGTTTCGGTTTTAAAACCTTTAGATATTGTAACCACCGCAGGGTCGGCCGGAAATATTATTGCCGCGTTGCAAACTCTACCGGGAACACAAACAGTTGGTGAAGACGGACGTTTATTTGTTCGTGGAGGTGAAGCAAGCGAAACACAAACTTTTGTAGACGGGCTTCGTGTCGCACAACCTTATGGGGCAACAACCAATAATTTGCCAACCCGTAGCAGATTCTCTCCTTTTTTGTTTAGCGGAATTGCTTTCTCCACCGGAGGATATTCAGCCGAGTACGGCGAAGCGTTGTCGAGTGTTTTGTTGTTGAACACACAGGATGAACCGGACCAGAATAAAACCGATATTGCTTTAATGACCGTAGGTTTAGGAGTAGGAAATACGCAAAAATGGAAAAAAAGCTCGTTCAGTATCAATACCAATTATATTAATCTGGCTCCTTATCAGGCCGTGATTCCACAAAATGTAGATTGGAACAATCCGTATCAGTCGTTGGGGGGAGAGGCTGTATATCGCTATCATTTTGAGAGAGGAATTTTTAAACTGTATGCCGCTTTTGATGCTGAAAAATTCGATCTGAACCAAAAAAATGTCAATTTTGTTGATCCAATCAGAACAGATTTAGACAATAATAATTTTTACCTGAACGCCTCTTACAAAGGAGATTTTGGAACGGGCTGGCAATTGACATCAGGGGTTAGTTACGGTTACAGCAAGAACAAAATCAAATTTGATATTAATGATGTAGACAGCAATGAAAATGCAGCACAGCTTAAATTGAAACTGAGAAAAAACATCTCGAATTATTTTAAATTGTCTTTCGGAGCAGATTATTTTATTACAAGATTTAATGAAAATTATACCGATAACATTGCTATCAAAACGGCAAACGGTTACGATTCAAACATTGCGGCTTTTTACACAGAAGGTGATATTTTATTCTCGAAAAAACTGGCCGCAAAAGTTGGTTTCAGACTTTCGAATAATAGTTTGTTAGACGAAACCAATATTGCTCCAAGAGCTTCTATTGCTTATAAAGTTTCGAAAAACAGTCAGTTTTCATTTGCCTATGGAGATTTTACACAAACGCCGGTGGTTGATTATATTAAATACTCAAAATACCACCAGTTTGAAAGCGAAAAGGCAAGACATTATATTTTAAATTATCAGTTTACAAAACCGGGACAGACGTTTAGAGCCGAGGCCTATTATAAAGATTACAGCAATTTAGTACAGTACGACACAAGAGATATTCAGTACAATTCGGCCTTCAATAATAACGGTTCAGGATATGCCAAAGGATTGGATTTGTTTTGGAGAGACAGCAATTTGCATAAAAACCTGGAGTATTGGATTTCTTATTCGTATATCGATTCAGAGCGTCAATACAAGAATTTCCCAACCATGACAACTCCAAGTTTTGTTGCTAATCATAGTTTGTCAATCGTGACGAAATATTTTATTACCGACTGGAAATCTCAGATTGGTTTTACCAACAGTTTCAGCTCAGGACGTCCGTACAACGACCCAAATCAGACACAATTTATGAACGGAAAAACAAAAGCATATAATAGTTTGAGTTTCAACTGGGCTTATTTGTTAACCACTCAAAAGATTCTGTATTTCTCGGTTTCAAACCTATTAGGAACTCAAAATGTCTTTGGGTACGATTACGCAAGAAATCCTGATACAAATGGAGTTTACAACAGACAAGCTGTGATACCAACTGCTGACCGCTTTTTCTTCGTTGGTTTCTTCTGGACCATCAGCCAGAATAAAAATGAGAATCAGTTGAAGAATCTTTAAAGCTGCAGAGTTACAAAGGTTCAAAGGCGCAGAGGTACAAAGGTTTTGAAAATTGAAGCACATAATAGGTTAATACAAGAAATAATTTATTCAGGTATGAATCTTTGCACCTTTGTCGCTTTGCCCCTTTGAACCTCAGAAAAAACAATTCAGTCACCAAAATCAACAACTCGGTATCATTTAATTTTAAAAGAATAAAATCCGATATACTTTTGAAGAGTAAATTAAAAGGAACACAGAAATAGAGGTTAAGAGTAAGAAAATCAAAACTTTGCACCTTTGTAACTCAGAGCCTCAGAACCTAAAAAAGAGAGTTTTAATCATCAATAAAATTTAGAATTTTAAAATCACAAAATAGTAACAACTTTAAAAACAAGAAATCATGACCAAAATTATTACAATTATTACCTTATTTGTTTGTAGTTTAATATCTGCACAAACACAGTTTGAACAAGGAATGGGAAAAGCTTTCGGGCTTTGGAAAGAAGGGAAAAATACGGAAGCTTCGGCTTTGTTTGAAAGAATTGCTGCGGCAGAGAAAACAAGTTATTTGCCTAATTATTATGTAGCCTTAATCAACACTACAGCAGCATTTTCTGAAAAAGATAAAACAAAAATTGATTTATTACTGACCAAAGCGCAGGATGCACTGGATACTGAGCTGATCAAAGATCAAAATAATGCCGAATTGTATGCGATGCAGGCTTTGATTTATACCGCCTGGGTAGTCGCTGACCCGATGACAAACGGAATGAAATATTCGGCTAAAGTGATGGAAGCTTACGCTAAAGGAAAAGCGATCGATCCAAATAACCCGAGAATTGTTTTTGGTGAGGCTGATTATGAAATAGGAGGAGCAAAATGGTCAGGTGTGGATACCAAACCGTTATGTGCACAAGTGGATAAAGCTGTCGAACTTTTTGCTACTTTTAAACCGGCGACACCTTTTTCTCCAAAATGGGGATTAGAAAGAGCTTTGGAAACTCAGAAAAATTGTAAAAAATAATTTAATACCAATAGTATAGAATGAAAGATCATAGAAACTCGTTTGCTGAATTAAAAAGTGGAACCATTATGTGTTTCAAGATTTCTATGGTCTTTACCGTTTTGTTCTGCGCCTTTTTAGGCAACGATTTAAACGTGAAAAGTGTATTGTTTACGTTTGGAATAAGCTGCCTTTATTCTTTCGGACTTGGTTTTGGCAATGGATTTATCAACGTTCTTTTAGATAAAAAATGGGATTGGCTCGAACAAACCAATCTAAGAGTATATTACGGAATTTTGATCACTGTACTCTATACCGTTCCTGTAGTTTTGGGAATCAATTATATAGTATGTGTATTTGTTCAGCATCTTCCGCCGGATCAGTTTTTTAGCGAAAGAATGATTTGGGCACATCTTTTCTACGTGATTTTGTCTTTAGGAGTTTCCACTTTCATGCAGGCACGAAGTTTTATGGTAAAATGGAAACAGGCATCCAAATTTGAAGTAACACAACAAAAGATTATTGCAGGAACGGCAAATGCCAAATTCGAAAGTTTAAAAAACCAGATAGACCCGCATTTTCTTTTTAATAGTTTAAATGTTCTTAGTTCTTTAATCGAAGAGAATCCGGATAATGCGCAGCGATTTACGACTTCGTTATCTAAAATTTATCGCTACGTTTTAGAGCAAAAGGATAAGGAATTGGTTTCTGTTGAAGACGAATTGTCGTTTGCTAAAACCTATATGAATTTGCTCAAAATGCGATTCGAAAATAGCTTGTTTTACGAATTACCGACTACAGACATTAATCCGGAGGCCAAAGTAGTTCCGCTCTCGCTGCAGCTTTTATTAGAAAATACGGTAAAACACAATATCGTCAGCGAGCAAAAGCCATTGCATATCAGGATTTTTATAGAAGGAGATTATCTGGCCATACAAAACGATTTTCAGAAAAAAGAAGTTTTGCAGGACCGACAGGGAGTAGGATTGCAAAACATTGTTAACCGCTATTCAATTGTAACCAACAGAAAGGTTTTGATTGAGCAAAATGAGAAAAATTTCACCGTTAAAATTCCAATTTTAACCAAACAAATTACAGTTATGGAAACAAGTGCAGAATATAGTGACGAAAATAAAGCCTATTTCAGAGCTAAAAAGAGAGTAGAAGAGCTAAAAGGTTTTTACGGTAACGTAATTTCATATTGTTGTGTGGTACCATTTTTAATTTTCATAAATTTGAGGTATTCTCCTGGATTTCAATGGTTTTGGTTCTCGGCTTTAGGCTGGGGGTTTGGAGTGGTGATGCATGCTTTTAAAGTTTTTGGTTACAGCTCAGATTGGGAAGAACGAAAAATCAGAGAGATTTTAGAGCGCGAAAACAAGCAAAAAAACTGGAAATAGTTATGGAACCGGATTATACAGAAGCAGAACGTCTTTATCGGGCCCGAAAAAAAGTAAAAGAAATTAGAGAGTTTTACGAACATTTGACTGTTTTCATACTGGTAACCATCATTTTAATAACGATAAATCTCTTGACTTCGCCCGGTTACTTATGGTTTGTCTGGTGCGTACTGGGTTGGGGAATAGGTTTAGTGCTACACGGATTGTCAGTATTTAATATTCCGCCTTTTTTTGGAAAAGACTGGGAAGAAAAGAAAATCAAGGAAATTTTAGAAAAAGAAAGACTAAGAAAATCTGAAAATAATTATGGAAACTAATTTTAATAAAGAACGGGAAGATTTCGAATTTCAAAAGATGGCAAGTAAAAAAGTCGTGAAGTTAAAGGCTTTTTACACTCATATGTTTCTTTACATTGTTGGTGTTATACTTTATGTCTTAAAAGATTATGTCGGACTTCCTCTTAATATCTTTCCCGTAAAATATCTGAACGGATTGGTAATGTGTATTTGGACTACTGCTTTTCTGGTATCGGCAATAGATATATTCGCTTCTTTTAAAATTTTTGGGGAAGAATGGGAAGAGCGTAAGATGAAAAGTATTTTAGAGAAAAAAGAAAAAAAACAAAAATGGGAGTAATCATGGAAGTAAATTTGAATGAAGAGGATAAATATTATCTCGCCAAAAAGAGAGTTGAGGAAATCAAAGGTTTTTACGGTAATTTAACGGCATTTGTAGGTGTAAATCTTGTCCTGATTTTTGTCAATTTATATACATCACCGGGGTATTTATGGTTTTATTGGCCGCTAATGTGGTGGGGAGTTGGAGTCGTTTTTCACGGATTGAAAGTTTTTAAAGTATTTCCGGTTCTTGGAAAAGACTGGGAAGAACGAAAAATCAAAGAACTGATGGAGAAAGAAAGGGAGACTAAAAGTAAATGGAAATAATACAATCAAGGTAAAATGAGACGATATAGAAGAGACAGGTACAACGATTACAGAGATGAATTTAGTACAGACGAAAGCTATAATTTAGCATATCGAAAAGTGAAAAGGATTAAAGGCTTTTACTCACATTTAAAAGTTTATTTAATTGTAAATATCATCATTGTGATTTCTAATGTAAACAGAGACTACTTTGGGCATAGTGCTTATGAAAACGGACTATTGGATTGGCGTACCTATTCGACCGCAATATGTTGGGGAATAGCTTTAGTGATTCATGCATTGACAGTGTTTGGACCTGATCTTTTTTTTAGCAGCGAATGGGAGCAAAAAAAGATCCAAAAGTATATGGAAAGAGATGCCCAAAACAACAATACAAAATGGCAATAATTTTAAATTAAAATAAAATGGGACAATTTAGAAGACAGATGTACGAAGATTACGCACAAGAATTTAGTACAGACGAAAGTTTCAATTTGGCATACAAAAAAGTAAAAAGAATTAAAGGATTTTATTCGCATTTAAGAGTTTATGTAATGGTGAATATTATCATCATTATTTCGAGTCTGAATAAGCCTTATATGGTTGATCACTTTGTAATAAGAGGGTTTAGAGATTGGGAAATCTACTCGACTGCATTTTTCTGGGGAATTGCTTTAGCGATCCATGCCTTTTCAGTTTTCGGACCAGATCTCTTTTTCAATAAAGATTGGGAGCAAAAGAAAATTCGAAAATATATGGAGAAAGAGAGTCAGAATAAAAATAAATGGAAGTAATTTTAGACTAAATTTTTAATTTTTGCATCTTAACTAAATGACCACATTAATTATAGAGGACGAAAAACCGGCAGCAAGATTGTTACAACGAAAACTCGAAAAGCTGGATATCGCTGTAGAGACCATGTTACACTCTGTCGAAGAATCAATTTATTGGTTTGCGAATAATGAACATCCGGATTTAATATTTCTTGATATTCAGTTATCGGATGGTTTGTCGTTTGAAATTTTCGAAAAAATAAATATTCAAAGTGCGATCATTTTTACTACGGCTTATGACGAGTATGCCTTGAAAGCATTCAAATTAAACAGTATCGATTATCTTTTAAAACCAATTGACGAAGATGATCTCGAAGTTGCTGTTGCAAAATTCAAAACCAGATTGCCAAAATCAAGCGCTGAAACTTCAAATCTGCAGCTTGATTTTGAACAAATTCGCCAAATGTTGTCAAACCCTTTTGAAAAGAATTATAAAAAACGATTTACAGTTAAAATCGGACAACATTTAAAAGTCATTACAACTGATGAAATCGAGTGTTTTTTTAGCGAAAACAAAGGAACCTACATTCATACTTTCGACAATAGGAATTATCTAATCGATTCGACTTTGGAAATTCTGGAACAGGAAATAGATAAGAAAGATTTCTTTCGCGTTAGCCGGAAATTTATCGTTCCGCTTACTGCTATTAAAGAAATTCAGGTGTATACCAATTCACGCCTAAAAGTAATTTTGCCGACTTATAAAGAAGATGAGGTAATTGTGAGCCGTGAGAAAGTGCAGGATTTTAAAAACTGGCTGGGGTAAAAACTTTTAATAAATGTGTCGTTCCTATGGAACTTTATTGTTGGTTGAATTTTTTTTCAATGGATTAAAATCCATTGTTACAATATTTGTCATTCCTTCGGAATTTTATAATTTGTTTGAAAAGCTTCAGTGACTAAGATAGAGAGCCATCGGCTCGACTCATTTTGTAGAAGCGGATTTTAATCCGCTAAAAAAAGGTTGTAAATATGGTGAGCCGTGGGCTCGGGACATATTCTAAATAAAAAAGAGCTGGAATTTTCCAGCTCTTTTTAGTATAATTTAATCGATTATTTGCTCAATCGGTGTAAAGTATAGGTCATCGCACTCAAAAGGAAAAAAGCCATAATTTGATGAATTAATCCGAGTGCTAAAGGGACACTGTATAAAAGTGTAAACACGCCCAGTAAAAATTGAATAAAAACAAAAACTACAAGAACTTTGATTCCGTTTGATTGATTTCTTGTCAATGAAAACTGAGTGCCTTTGTAATATAAGAAAAGGATAAGAGCCACTACTACATAAGCAAAAGTTCGATGTACAAACTGAACCCCGCTTTTTCCTTCAATTAAGTTTTTAACCAAAGTAGACTGTTCGATAAATACAGAGTCGTGTATAAATTGCCCATCACTCATCAAAGGCCAGTGATTGTGTATTAAACCTGCATTAAGTCCGGCTACAAACCCACCGTAAATGATTTGAATAAGTAAAGCTACCAAAGAGAATCTTGCAATATTGCGAAGTGGAATTACTTTGTAAACATTGCGTTCCGGATAAATTAAGTCTAAGGCTACCCACAAAGTGTAAGCAAAAGTAATAAAGGCAAAAGTAAGGTGTAATGAAAGTCGGAAATGGCTAACATCCGGATTGTCAATTAATCCGCTGCGTACCATAAACCATCCCAGAAAACCCTGGAAACCTCCCATTGCCAGAAGAACAATACATTTCTTTATGGTTGGACGATCCAGTTTTTTTCGGATCAGAAAATAAACAAAAGGAACAAAGAAAACCAGACCGATAATACGGCCGATAAAACGGTGAAACCATTCCCAGAAATAGATAAATTTATAATCTGAAAGCTGAAAATCGTTGTGTATGTTGATTTTTTGATATTCTGGGAACTTCTTGTACTGCTCAAAAGCTTCATTCCATTTTGCTTCTGTCAATGGAGGAAAAGTATCCGTTACCAAATGCCAGTCGGTCATAGACAAACCTGAATTTGTCAAGCGGGTAATTCCGCCTACCACAACCATTAAAAACAATAAAACACAACCTGATAGCAACCAAATGATTACTGATTTATTTCCTTTTTTCATTTTATAAAATAATACTTAATTCCCTATATTTTTTTTAAGCCTAATTTTTCAGCTCTTTTAATAACAAAATCATAAGCAGCCTGATATTCATTCGGAATATCACCTTCGAGGATCGCTTCTTTCACAGCCTCTTTCAAAATTCCGATTTCTCGTGAAGGTTTCAGATCGAAGATTTCCATAATTTCTTCACCGGAAATTGGCGGTTGAAAATTACGAACATGATCGCGCTCCTCGACTTCAACAATTTTTCTGCGAACGAGCTCGAAGTTTTTATGGTATTTTTTAAACTTTGACGGATTTTTGGTCGTAATATCTGCCTCACACAAAGTCATTAAATTTTCGACATCTTCACCGGCATCAAAAACCAAACGGCGTACTGCACTGTCGGTTACCACATCATCCGCCAGGACGATTGGGCGTGAACTCATCACAACCATTTTTTGCACAAATTTCATTTTGTGATTCAAAGGCATGTGCAGACGTTCGAAAATCTTTTTGGTCATTTTTCCGCCTAAAAACTCATGTCCGTGAAAAGTCCAGCCTTGTTTTTTGTTGAAACGTTTTGTTGGCGCTTTTCCGATATCATGTAATAAAGCCGCCCAACGCAACCAGACATCGTCTGTATTTGGACAAATATTATCAACGACTTCTAACGTGTGGTAAAAGTTGTTTTTATGGGTATGACCTTCAATTTCTTCGACCTGATTCAATGCCGTTAACTCCGGTAAAATTAGATCTAAAAGTCCTGTTTTGTACAAAAGTAAAAAGCCGGTTGAAGGTTTAGGAGTTGATAGAATTTTGTTTAACTCGTCAACGATTCTTTCGCCAGAGATAATTTTGATGCGATCGGCATTTTTTGTGATGGCGTTTAATGAATTTTCCTCGATTTCGAAATTCAACTGTGTTGCAAAACGAATCGCACGCAGCATGCGCAGCGGATCGTCAGAATAAGTAATATCCGGATCCAAAGGCGTTTTGATGATTTTATTTTCTAAATCGGTCAAGCCATTAAAAGGATCAGAAAGATCTCCGAAGTTTTTTTCGCTCAGTGATAAGGCCAAAGCATTAATGGTAAAATCCCTACGGTTTTGATCGTCTTCCAGCGTTCCGTTTTCAACTAGCGGATTTCGACTGTCAGAACTATAAGATTCTTTTCTGGCTCCAACAAATTCAATATCGGTATCTTCAAAACGAAGCATTGCCGTTCCGTAAGTTTTAAAAACCTGAACTTTTGGTTTATTTGGAAGTAAATCAGAAACCTTAAGTGCCAATTCGATGCCGCTACCTACAGCAACAACATCAATATCTTTCTTAGAGCCTCTGTTTAAAAGTAAATCCCGAACAAAACCTCCGATAACGTAACTATCAACGTTGAGTTCCTGAGATGCTTTCGAAATGATATCGAAGATTTTTGGTTGTAATGCAGTTTTATAATTTGTTTGTATAGCCACGAATTCACTAATTTTTAAATAAAAAAACATTTTCAATTTCTAAGAAATGAAATGCAGGCAAATTTACAACATAGAAAATGCCTATTATAATCTAAGGCTCACTTTTTTGAATAAATTCACAGTTTGAGCGCTGGAATTTTGTTAAAAGGAAAAAGGTTGCCACGAATTGCACGAATTTGCACAAATTTGCACGATTTTTTTGCCACAGATTAAAAGGATTTTCACAGATTTTTTAATCCTTCTAATCTTTTAATCTGTGGCGAAAATTAAGATTTATAATGTGAAGAGGTGAAGCAATTCACAGTTTGAGAGCAGGAATTTTGTTAAAAGAAAAAAGGTTGCCACGAATTACACGAATTTGCACATTTTTTTAATCCTTCTAATTCTTTTCATCTGTGGCGAAAATTTCGGCAATGTATATAAAGGAAAAATTCGTGCGATTCGTGGCAAAAAGAAACATTTATAATACAATCGAACAAATCAATTCGGATCTGTTATTTTTAGAATTTCAATTTGTATTTTTGAAGGATATAAAAATGCACACATGAAAATTGTTATATCGCCTGCGAAGTCATTAAATTTCGAAAAAGAATTACCTACAACTCAATATACAGAACCTGCTTTTTTAAAAGAAGCGCGTGTGGTTCATAAAATATTAAAGACTAAAAAACCTGCCGAGTTATCTGAATTAATGTCTATTTCAGATAAATTATCCGATTTAAACTGGAAAAGAAATCAGGATTGGAAAACGCCATTTACGCCCGAAAATGCCCGTCCGGCAGTCTATACTTTTGATGGAGATGTTTATACTGGTCTGGATGCTTATAACATTCCGGTAGAGAAGTTGGAGGTGCTACAAAGTAAACTCCGAATCTTATCAGGGCTTTACGGAGTTTTGAAACCCCTGGATTTAATGCAGGCTTACCGTTTAGAAATGGGAACAAAATTGCCTGTAGGGGAGTATAAAAACCTGCACGAATTCTGGAAACCAACAGTGACAAAAGCATTAAATAAAGAGTTAACAAAAGGGGAATTGTTTGTGAATTTAGCCAGTAACGAATATTTTTCAGCAGTTGATGTAAAAGCGTTAAAAGTTCCTGTAATTACACCAGACTTTAAAGATTATAAAGATGGAAAATTAAAAATAATCAGCTTCTTTGCAAAGAAGGCGAGGGGAATGATGGTTCGCTATATTATCGATACCAATGCCGAAACGATTGAAGACTTAAAAGGATTTAATTACGAAGGATATCAGTTTGATGCTAATCTTTCTAAAGGGAATCATCTGGTTTTTACGAGATAGGTTTTTTAAAGGTGCTGAGGGACTAAGATGCTGAGGCACTAAGGTTTTTCCTTACAGTCAAATGAGTCGTAGACTCAGATTATATCGTAACCAGGGATTTCAATCCCTGGGAATTTAGAAAAAAATAAACGCCGAGTCACAGGAATGAACTCGGCGTTTTGCGTATTATAAATCAATTATTATTAATGCATTGCATCAGCAGGATTAATTTTGTTTTTCCCTTTTTTGATTAAAAGAATAATTGGGATACAGCATAAGAACATAATTCCGAGATACATGAAAATGTCCATGTATGCCATTACGGTACTTTGTTTCAGTACAGAATATTCCAGAGCCTGATAGGCTTTTTTCAGTGCCACATCGGCTGAATATCCTTTAGACATAAAGGCTCTCTGCATTCCCGCAATACGTTGTTGTACATCGTATTTTGCAGGATCTAAATTGGTCAGTAAGTTTACTCTGTGTTCCTGACTTAAACGGGTGATGAAAGTGGTGATGATGGCAATACCAAAAGAACCACCTAATTGTCGCATCATTCCGGTAAAAGCAGCTCCTTCACCAATATGTTTTCCTTTTAAGGTTGAAAGAGATAAGGTGGTAATAGGTACAAAAAGCAGTCCCAAACCAATTCCTCTTAAAATTAACGGCCAGTACATATGTTCAACACCAGTATCCGGTGTCATTCGGGTTTGCATCATAAAGGTAAAGAAAAAGAAAACAAGGAATCCTACTCCTACCATATACCCCTGAGGAACACCTCTCTGGATCATATTCCCCACAAAAGGCATCATGATTGCCGTGGTAATTGATCCCGGAATCAATAATAATCCGGCATCTGTTGCAGTCCATCCTAAAATAGATTGCGTGTAGATTGGGATAATTAAAGTCGATCCGTACAGACCGAAACCAAGAATAAAACACATTACGGTTCCAATTCTAAGATTCCCATCCTTTAAAACACTTAAATTTACGATTGGATGTTTATAAGTAAGCTCTCTCCAAACAAATAAAATTAATCCAAGAACCGTAACCACACTTAGCGTTACAATAGTCGAATCGTTGAACCAATCGTCTTGTTGCCCATGCTCCAGAACGAATTGCAAAGATCCGATAAAGGCCGCAAGCAATATAATTCCCCACCAGTCTACCTGATTGGCTTTTAATTTTTCTCCGTATTTTGGACTTCTTACGAAAGTTAATGCTAAAATAGTAGCAATAATTCCCAATGGAATATTGATGTAAAAGATATATGGCCAGGAGTAGTTGTCTACCAAATATCCTCCTAATGGCGGACCTAGGGTTGGACCGACAATTACACCCATTCCGTAAATCGCCTGAGCCATTCCACGTTTTGCCACAGGATAACTTTCGGTAATAATCGTTTGGGCGGTTACCAGTAAGGCTCCTCCACCCATACCCTGTACAAACCTAAAAGCTACCAGTTCCCATATATTACTGGCGTTACCACATAAGAAGGAGCAGACTGTAAAGATTATGATCGAAGCCACAAAATAATTACGTCTTCCAAATTGTTGCGAAAGCCAGCTCGTCATCGGAATTACAATTACATTCGCGATTGCGTATGCTGTAATTACCCAGGCCACATCAGTTAAAGTAGCACCAAGGCTACCTCGCATGTCTGTTAGTGCTACGTTTACAATGGTCGTATCTACGATTTCAAGCAAGGCACAAAGTACCGCCGTAATCGTGATTATGACACGTCTGTATCCGTATTCTACTAAATCGTCATCTGCTTGTACTGCTGTTGCCATATTTTATTTTAAATGTACATCTACATCAACATTCATCCCTGGTCTTAGTAATTTTACTTTCTCCGGATCATTTGATTCATCCAAACTAATTTTTACAGGTAATCTCTGGATTGTTTTAACGAAGTTACCAGTTGCATTATCAGGCGGTAATAAAGAAAAACGAGATCCGGTCGCTGGAGAAAAAGAAGTTACCGTTCCTTTGAACTCATATTTTGGATAAGCATCAACTTTTAAGCTTACTTTTTGTCCCACAACCATTTTGTTTAATTGTGTTTCTTTAAAGTTAGCTACAACCCACGCTTCGTTGTTGTTGATGATATAAAATAAAGATTGTCCCGGCTGAACCAATTGCCCAGGCTGAATATCAACTTTAGAAACCTGACCGTCTATTGCAGCAGTTACAACTGTATAACTAAGGTTTAAATGAGCAACATCTAACATTGTTTTTGCTTTTTTGATGTTGGCAGCAGCCACTTCAGTTTGCTTGTCAGAAGCTTTAGACTTAGATTCAATTACCGATTTTTGGTAAGAACTTGCTCTTTGTTGTTGCTCTAAAACACGTACCTGATTTTCGGCTTCTTCTTTAGCGGTTAAGGCCTGCTCGTATTGTTGTTTTGTAATCGTATGCGTTTTGTACAAATTGTTGTAACGGTTGTAGTCGCTTGTAATTTGTCTCAATCTGATTTTGGCGCTTTCAATAGAACCTGTTGCCGATCTCATATTTGCATCTGACACTGAGATGCTTGCATTTGCGCTTCCAATATCAGCTTTTGCAGCTTCGTACTGACCTTCGGCACCTAACAAAGCAGCATTTGCCTCGTCAATTTTTAATTGATAATCTCTTTTGTCAATCGTAAATAAAGTATCTCCTTTTTTTACAAAGTCGTTATCTTTTACATACACTTTGCTAATATAACCCGATACTCTTGGGATAATCGGATTCATTTTTTTCTCAATCTGAGCATCGTCCGTTTCTTCGTGAGCTAAAGAGTGCATGTACTTTGTTATTCCGTAAGTTCCGCCCACTAAAATCAAAACGGTTAGTATAATGATGAATTTAGTATTTGTTTTTTTCTTTTCCATGAGAGCTGTCGATTATATTTTAGAAAGATTGAATGATTGTGATAATTGTCCTGATACTGAAAGTAATTCGTAATATTTTTGGATAATAGTAGCTTTCGATAAAGCAGTGTTTATTTTAGCGCTTAAATGTTCTACGTCAGCTTCTACCAAATCATTAGTGTCTGACAGCCCATTATCAAATTTGTCTTTTACCAGTCTGTAGTTTTCCGTAGCTTGTTGAAGCGCTTCGTCATAAACCACACTCTGATTGATCGCTAAGTCATAATCTTCAATAGATTTCTGAACTTCGATTTTAATACGATCCGTCATAATTGCTTCAGAGTTTTTGGCTTCAAGTGCTTTACTTTCTGCTACTTTTACCGAGGCACTGTTTTTATAGATACCTGATAAATCATAGGTTAAACCAACTCCAAAATTCATAGCATATTTTACCGTAATAAAATCTTTCAGATCAAAAGCAGTATAACCACCCAATAAGGCAAGAGAAGGATAATAACCGGCTTTTGCTATTTTGATATTGGCCTCGCTTGCTTTTTGTTGAAAACGAATAGCTTCTAAATCTTTTCTGTTCTCCAGTGCCAATGCATCTGATGTTGGTGCATTGTTGGTTTTTAAATTGAAGAAATCAGCTTCGTTAACCTGAAGTTTTACACTTGGCTCCAGTTTTAATAGCGTAGTCAGGTAGAAATTAATATTATTGATGTTGTTATTTGCTTCATCAATAGATAATTGCGTTTTTGAAACCAATAATTGCGCTTTCAATAAATCGTTTCTCGGAATAATTCCGTTTTTCTCTAATTCCGTAAAATCAGTAACACGCTGTTTGGCCTGTTTTTGATTTTCATTCAAAAGATCCAATGTTTTTTGAGCCTTGTATAAAGCGGTATAATAGGTAACCACACGTAAAGCTACATCCTCTTTTGTTTTTTCCGCGTAAGCAGTTTCCGCTTCGTATAAGTTATCAGAAGCCTTAATGCTGTTCTGAATTTTGAAACCTGAGAATATAGGTAAACTAAGATTAGCCATTCCTAACAATGCCTGATCCGGAGATGCCATTGGTCCTGAATTTGCCTGATCACCATTATTGTGCATGTCGATAGAAGCTTTTGTCAGTCGTTGGTACTGGCCAGAAATTTTCAGGTCAGGATATTGATGATTTTTAACCTCTTGCAGTTCGTATTTTTTCGAGTTTACCTTAGTTTTGGCAAGCGTAACTTCGTTGCTTTTTTCCCAAGCCATTTTTACGGCCTCGTCTAAGGTTAAACTTGTTTTTTCTTGTGCTTCTATTGACGAAATTCCGATGAAGAAAAGGCCAAAGAGCATTAATTGATTAATTTTCATAAACAAGTAGAGCTTTTATAGTTTGTTGAATGTGCTTTGTGAGACTGTTTTTGATGTAATCGTTGTACATCGCTTCTGTTTTTAAATTTAATAGTTCCTCAAAAAAAGGTCTATTCATATGAAAGTGAAAAAAGGTTCCAATAATAGTGGGAGTAATAAGCGGAATAATTACATCTTTTCTAAATACTCCTTTAGACTGACCTTGTGTAATAATACTTTCAACAGATTTTAAGTTTCCTTTTTTAAGTTCTGTAAAGGCAATCATGCTTTTTTCTCTTTTTTTAGAGTTGAGTTCAAAGTGTAAAACTCTGAAAATCCCTTTGTTACAACTTATTCTGGTGATGTAAATTTCGATTAATTTATTGACTTTATCGAGAGGTTCGATATTTTCCTGTAATAAATTTTCGAGTTGTAGTTTTAAATCGGCAGTTTTGTAAATAATGAGAGCTTCCAGCAGTCTTTCTTTAGAGCCAAAATAATACGAAACCATTGCAATGTTGATTTTTGCGTGTTTGGAGATGTCTCGTATTGAAGTACCTTCAAATCCTTTTTCAGAGAATAGCTTTTCAGCGACTTCCAGAATCTGAATTTTTTTGTCGTTTAATTCGAAGTTTAACATGGTATTGTTTCTAATCGGGTACAAAATTAAACAACCGTTTAATTTAAACAGTTGTTTAATTTTGTTTTAACAAAATATTAACATAAAGCAACGAGGGCGTTTTATGTTAAATTATGCTGTTTGTAAGGTAGTATTAAGGCATAAAAAAAGCTGAACCAATTAGTTCAGCTTAAGAATGTTGACAAGCTTGTCATTCCGACGAAGGAGGAATCCACAAGTAGCTCCGCGATTCAAGTTCCAATCTTTGTCGATCTTGCAACGAAGATTCCTCCTTCGTCGGAATGACAAATCAAGTATTACCTTATGTATGTGTATGCTCTCTTTTCTTTTAAATTTAACAATTCCATTTCTGAATTGTTTAGTTTTAATATCTTGAAATTGTATAGTTTGTAGTCTTTAAATTCTACAGTAATTATATCATTTTTTAGAGGATACTTGGTAACTGCTTTTTCAATTAGATATTTTCATTTGATCACTTATCTAATCTCTCCAACAAATTCTTCAATTTTTCCAGAGCCGTTTTCACTTAAATGTTTGATGAAAGCGCTTCCAATAATAGCTCCTTTTGCAAACTTAGTAGCCTGATCGAATGTTTCTTTATTTGAAATTCCAAAGCCTACAATTTGTGGGTTTTTAAGATTCATTTGGGCAATTCTTTCAAAATAACTTTCCTGAATATTTCCAAAACCTGCCTGCGAACCTGTTACACTTGCAGAACTTACCATATAAATAAAGCCGTTTGAAACGCTATCGATAAAACGAGTGCGTTCGTCTGAAGTTTGTGGGGTAATTAAGAAGATATTGATTAAGCCGTATTTTTCGAAAATTGCTTTGTATTGTTCTGCGTACACATCTACCGGTAAATCCGGAATAATTAATCCGTCGATACCAATTTCGGCGCATTTTTTACAAAATTCTTCGATACCGTATTGTAACATCGGATTGAAATACCCCATTATAATCAACGGAATCTTTACGTTTTCGCGAATGTCTTTCAGCTGGTCAAAAAGAATTTGAGTGGTCATTCCATTGTGAAGTGCCTGCGTAGAACTCGCCTGAATGGTTGGGCCATCAGCCAAAGGATCGCTAAACGGCAAACCAATTTCGATTAAATCGACACCATTTTTTTCTAAATCCTGAATGATCTGAACGGTATCATTTAAGTTGGGATATCCGGCTGAGAAATAAATAGAAAGTATCTTTTTATCTTCTTGTAATTTTTGAGTTATTCTGTTCATTTTTAGTATATTTTATTAAACCTGACAGGTTTTTGAAATCTGTCAGGTTTGTTTGCGATTATTAGTTTTCGATATAAACCCAGGCAACTACTCCGGAGTTTAGGGTTACCTGAATTCTTTTGTAAGCATTGGATTCGAATAAATCTACTTTAGCCAAATCAGCACCTGAAATGTCGAAAACAACACCGTGTATAGGATCTGAAGGAGCTTCGGTTGGTACCACTACAACATAATCTGCCATTCCAAATTCTTCCTCTATTCGCAGACTTTTCAGCCTGTGACCCAGCAGTTGATCAGGAGTACCGACTAACAATTTCTTAAAGAGTCGCATCTGAATTTCTTTTGACCGTAATGTTCCGTAAGAGAATAACTTTTCCATAGTTGCCATTGTATTACAATTTAAAATACTCGATATAATTGTCTAAATCCTTGTCTCCACGACCAGAAAGGCTGATCACGACAATGTCGGTTGGTTTGAATTTCTTCTGATCTAAAACAGCAAAGGCATGTGCGCTTTCGATTGCCGGAATAATTCCTTCTAATTTGGTAAGCTGTAAGCCTGCATTCATAGCATCATCATCTGTAACAGAGAAGAACTCTCCACGGCCGCTTTGTGCCAAATGCGCATGCATCGGACCAACTCCCGGATAATCAAGTCCCGCAGAAATGGAATAAGGTTCGGTAATTTGTCCGTCAGGAGTTTGCATCAAAAGGGTTTTACAACCGTGAATAATACCTACTTTTCCTAATTTACTGGTTGCAGCACTGTGCCCACTGTCAACCCCTTTTCCGGCTGCTTCTACCGCAATGATTCCAACTTCGGGTTCGTGTAGAAAGTGATAGTAGGTTCCGGCCGCATTACTTCCGCCGCCAATACAGGCTACGACATAATCCGGGTTTTCACGTCCTTCTTTCTCTTTCAGCTGCCATTTGATTTCTTCTGAAATGACACTTTGAAAACGGGTTACCATATCAGGATAAGGATGTGGTCCAATTGCCGAACCTATAATATAATGAGTGTCTACCGGATTGTTGATCCAGTCACGAATCGCTTCATTGGTAGCATCCTTTAATGTTTTGGACCCTGAAAGTGCCGGACGAACTTCTGCGCCTAACATTTTCATACGTGCTACGTTTGGTGCCTGACGCGCGATGTCAATCTCACCCATATACACGATACATTCCAATCCCATTAAAGCACAAACTGTAGCAGTGGCCACCCCATGTTGACCTGCGCCCGTTTCGGCAATAATTCTTTTTTTGCCCAGACGTTTTGCCACCAAAATCTGTCCGATCGTATTGTTTACTTTATGTGCTCCGGTATGGTTTAAATCTTCTCTTTTCAGATAGACCTTTGTATTGTATTTTTCTGATATTCGTTTGGCAAAATAAAGCGGACTTGGACGGCCTACATAATCTTTTAATAATTGGTCAAATTCGGCCTTAAAATCAGGTTCGCTTGTTATTTTTAAGTAATTCTGACGTAATTCTTCTACATTCGGATACAGCATTTCGGGAATATATGCCCCTCCAAATTCTCCGTAATATCCTTTTTCGTTCACATTATAGTTCATTGTATAATTGTTTAGGGTTTAAAGTAGCAGGTTTTAGGTTTTTCTGAAACTTTCTTAATAGACTTATATTTTTCAATCCCGGCGCTGTCTCAAATTTACTGTTTACGTCTACAGCATAAATAGGAATTTTGAGATTTTTTATGGCAGGTACTTCTTCAATTCCAATGCCACCACTTAAGAAAATAGGTTTTTCCGATTTATAATTTTCTAATATTTTCCAGTCAAATGTGGTTCCGTTTCCTCCGGGTAGTTTTCCTTTTGTGTCAAACAGAAAATAATCACATACGTTTTCAAAAGGGGTTAAAACTTCAAAATCAAAATTGTCATCGATAGAGAATGTTTTTATGATTTCGATGGTAACATCAATTTTGGCATCAATTTTAGCTTTTAACTCCTGACAAAATTCAACAGATTCTTTTCCGTGTAACTGAACGGCCTGTAAATGATATTTGTCTGCTTTTGATAGAATACCATCAACGGTTTCATCCACAAAAACGCCCGTCTTTTTTATGGTATGAATCAATTCCGGAATCGTTCCGTCAAAATAGCGAGCGGATTTTTCCCAGAAAATAAATCCCATATAGTCGGGCAGGAGTGCTCCTGTCTCGAGTACATTGTCGGGATATTTCATACCGCAGATTTTTAGTTTCATTTTTTTTTATGCTTTAGGCAATAGGCAGTAAGCTATACGCTTTTGCTGCATGCCGTATTATTTTTTATCGATTGGTAGAGTTTAAGCAATAAGCTTTAGGCTTACGGCTTATAGCCTATAGCTGTTGAATAAATTCAGTTGCTGCCTGCCCGGCATTCGCTGTTTTCATGAAATTTTCACCTATCAGAAAACCATTGTAACCGTAAGGTCTTAGTTCCGAAATGGCTTCAACAGTTGAAATTCCGCTTTCTGAAACCTTTACAAAATCATCCGGAATCTGTGATGCCAGCTGTTTGCTGAAATCCAGACTTACTTCGAAGGTTTTCAGGTTTCTGTTGTTCACCCCGAGCATATCAAGGCTTGGCATAATCGATTTTTCCAATTCTTCCTGATTGTGTACTTCTAGTAAAACTTCTAAACCTAACTGTTTTGCAAATTCCGATAAGGATTTGATCTCTTCCCGGGTTAAAACCGCTGCAATAAGAAGGATTAAATCTGCTCCATACGCTTTGGCTTCTAAAATCTGATATTCATCAACGATAAATTCTTTTCGCAAAAGCGGAATATTTACGCTGGCTCTTGCTAAAAGTAAATCGTCTAAAGAACCTCCGAAATACTTCCCGTCAGTTAAAACTGAAATCCCGCATGCGCCGGCATTTTCATATCCTTTAACCACTTCTTCAACGGTAAAACTCTGATTGATTACAGCTTTTGAAGGAGAGCGGCGTTTGTGTTCGGCAATAATTCCTGTCGAACTTGTTCTTAGTTTTTGACTTAAAGAAATCGTTTCTCTTCCAAAAAATACAGAAGCCTCCAATTGCGAAACTGGAATGATGGATTTTTTCAGAACGACTTCTCGTTTTTTATCTACAATTATTTTATCTAGAATGTTCATTGTTGTATTTGTTTCAGGTTTCAAGTTTCAGGTTCGCTTCAATAACTTGAAACCTGAAACTTGAAACATTTTTTTACCTGCTTAGTTCTTGTAATTTTTTAAGTACCTGATGTCCTTTTCCGGAAAACAGACTTTCTTTGGCCTGTTTAAAGCCTTCTTGCGGAGAACATTTTGTTACCGTCGAAATCGCCATTGCTGCATTTACGCAAACAACATTATTTTGTGCTTCGCTTCCTTTACCGGAAATAATATTGACAAACATATCTGCGGATTCTTCAATTGTTCTTCCTCCTTCAATCTCTCTTTGTGATAGAAGACGAACGTTAAAATCCTCAGGTTTTAACATACCTTCCATATCACTTGTAATGATTTTTGTAGGGCCTGTTAATGATATTTCGTCATAACCGTCAAGCGAATGCAGGATGGTAAAATTCACATCGGTGTTTTGATATAAGTAAGCATACATTCGGGCTAGTTCTAAATTGAAAACACCAACCAGTTGATTTTTAGGAAACGATGGGTTTACCATTGGCCCCAGCATATTGAAAAATGTTTTTACGGCTAGCTCTTTTCTGATTGGGCCGACATTTTTCATAGCAGGGTGAAATAGGGGAGCGTGTAAAACACAAATTCCCGTCTGATCGATACATTTTTCTAAAAATGCAGGATCATTACTGAATTTTATGCCCATTTTCTCCATAACGTTGCTGGATCCGGAAATCGACGAAACACCATAATTTCCGTGTTTTGCCACTTTTATTCCGGCTCCGGCCGCTACAAATGAAGCCAAAGTCGAAATGTTAAACGTATCTTTTCCGTCACCACCCGTTCCGCACAAATCGATGGCGTTATAGGCTGACAAATCAACGCGAATACACAATTCTAGTAAAGCTTCACGAAAACCCGAAAGCTCGTCAATTGTAATACTGCGCATCATAAATACGGTCAAAAATGCCGAGATCTGACTTGGGTTGTAAGCGCCGCTTGAGATGTTAATCAATACGTCCTTGGCCTCTTCTTTCGAGAGCACTTCGTGATTGATTAATTTATTTAGTATGTTTTTCATTTTTTTTAAAGTTGCTAAGGTTCTGAGGGACTAAGGTTCTAAGGTTCTAAGGTTTCATTGTCACTGAATACTGAGACTGTATACTGAGACTGCGACTGACTTTTAACTCTTTATCCAATTCTCTAAAATCCTTTTTCCATTTGGGGTTAAAACACTTTCGGGATGAAACTGAACGCCTCTTACATCAAATGTTTTGTGTCTTAACGACATGATTTGTCCGTTTTCATCAACTGAAGTGGCTTCAAGAGCATCCGGCAAGTTGGCATCAACAACCCAGGAATGGTAACGCCCGACCTCAAATTCATTGCCTAAACCTTCGAACAAAATTTCGTCTGAAACTACAGTTTTTACATTTGTAGCGACACCATGGTATACCTTGTCAAGGTTTGAAAGTGTACCGCCAAAAACCTCCCCGATTGCCTGTTGTCCTAAACAAACGCCCAGAATACTTTTTGTTGGAGCGTATTTTTGAATCACTGCTTTTAATAATCCTGCTTCATCCGGAATTCCGGGACCGGGAGAAAGTAATATTTTATCAAAAGAGGCGATTTCTTCAATGTCAAATTCATCGTTTCTGTATACTGTAACTTCACAGTTTAAATCCTCCAGATAGTGTACTAAATTATAAGTGAAACTATCGTAATTGTCTATAACTAATATTTTTTTCATTGTGTTTTTTTGTTTCAAGTTTCAGGTTTCAAGTTCCAGATTCCAATAACTTGAAACCTGAAACAAAGAAAACCTGAAACATTTTTTTTATTTTTCTCGAACGTACTTTTCAGTAATAATACGATCGACGCCTAACTTTTCTATTTTTTCGATTCCCTTTTGAATCAGGGTGTCATTTTTAATTTTTATTACAAACTTAAAGGTATTGTTTTCCCACTGACGGTTGTTAAAGTATTCCAAATTTTCAGTGTAAGTACTATCCTTTAAAGTATATTTTCCACCTCCGCCGAAGAACAAAGCGGTACTGTCTTTTCCGTTGTTCAAATCATGATTAAAAAAAGCAAAATGAGTATCATTGATAATTTTAATCATTTTTGTTTTTGGATTGAAAGTCGAGAATGTGGAATCTTTTTCTGTGGTTTCAGCTGATATCAGACGCCAGGTTCCGTTTAAAGGAAGTTTGTCTGATTCTTTTTTAGTTTCACATGAAGCAAATAATACAATAGCAATCAAAAATGGAATAATGTTCTTCATCGTTTTTTTAGTTTGTGTTTATGGTTGTTTTTTAGTTTTGTTTCAAGTTTCAAGTTTCAAGTTTTGTTTGCGTTGCAACAACGTGAAACGTGAAACAAAAAAACTTATATTTTCTCCGCCATCTCTAAGGCTGTATTCAAGGCTCTTAGTTTATTGTAAACTTCCTGCATTTCGCTTTCTTCGTCAGAGCTGGCTACAATTCCGGCACCGGCCTGACAATGCAATTGATGATTTTTGCTCAGGAACGTTCGAATCATAATAGCGTGATTGAAATTACCTTCAAAATCCATGAATCCGATGGCGCCTCCGTAGAAATTACGATTGGTTTTTTCGTAATCTTCAATTAATTGCATGGCTCTGTGTTTTGGAGCACCGCTTAAAGTTCCTGCCGGAAAGGTATCGGCAACTACCTGCATGGTTGTTGCTTTCTCGTGTAAATAACCTGTTACTTTCGAAACTAGGTGAATAACATGAGAGAAAAACTGAACTTCTCTGTACTTTTCAACTTTTACATCATGACCATTTCGGCTTAGATCATTTCTGGCCAAATCGACTAACATGACGTGTTCGCTGTTTTCTTTTTTATCTTCTGAAAGCTGTTTGGCCAAAACAGCATCCTGCTCGTCATTTCCGGTTCTTTTAAAAGTACCGGCTATAGGATGAATTTCTGCTTTTCTGTTTTTTACAATGATTTGTGCCTCAGGTGAAGAACCGAATATTTTGAAGTCGCCATAATCAAAGAAGAACAAGTACGGAGACGGGTTTATACTGCGTAAAGCACGGTATACATTGAATTCATCTCCTTTGAAACCTTGGGTAAAACGACGTGAAAGTACCAATTGGAAAACATCTCCACGGAAACAGTGTTTTTTGGCTAAAGCCACATTGTGTTTGAATTCTTCATCGGTTAAATTAGAGAAACCTTCACCTTCTTTGGTAAATTTATACGAAGCAATATTTCGGGATTGCAGCAATTGTTCGATTTCCGAAATGTTGTTTTTTCCATCAACACTGTGGCAAAAAATGTAAGCCTCATTTTTAAAGTGATTGATGGCAATGATGTTTTGATAAACGGCATAAAAAACATCCGGAATTAAAGTAGCTTTGTCTTTTTTGGCAATTGAAACTTTCTCAAAATAACGAACGGCATCGTAAGAAATGTATCCGAACAAACCATTATTGATGAATTTAAAGTCGTTTTTCTCTGATTGAAACTGACTTGAAAATTCCTGAAGTATTTCCGGAATATTTGTTGAACTGTCAATTGAAATTCGCTCCTTAGTTCCGTCAGGAAAAGTTTTTGAAATGGTTTCATTTTCAATTTTAATCGTCGCAATCGGGTTGCAGCAGATGTAAGAGAAACTGTTGTCATTTCCGTGATAATCACTACTTTCCAGTAGTAGGCTGTTTGGGAATTTATCCCTGATTTTAAAATAAACACTTACCGGCGTAACGGTATCGGCCAGAATTTGTTTGTAGTGTGTGTTGAGTATAAAAGGTTTCAAAGTATTTCGTTTATTAAGTTTTTACTATTTTTTTTACTTGTGTTTCGACCAAAAAAAAAGGCTTGTCGTGATGACAAGCCTTTTATATTTATAGTTTACAATACCATAGGAAGCTTTGTTCACGACGTTCGACGTAAATTCTTCCACCACCAAGTATTGTTCATTATTGTTTTCATATCTTATTTTGATTTGACAAATATATAAATGTAATTTGAATTACAGGACATAAAAAATCAAAAAAAACTTTTATAATTTTTGAAATTTGTTAAATTTCATTGCTAATGTAGCGTTTTTAATGTCTTAATTACCAATAGCTATGGTATTGTTTACGTTCATTCTAAAGTCCGGATTTCCTTTGATATTAGGCGTTGCAAACAATTCGCTGTTTTTGATTTTAGTAAAATTTATATCGAAAACGGGATTGTTGTAATAACTCTCAATTGCTGTATTTGCGCCGCCAGCTTCACTTGTAATTCCGCCATTACAATTGTTAACAATTAAGTTTTTGAAGGTAATTTTAGCTAAATTAACTTCTCCGTTTCCAATATTTCCTTCTAATAAAACAAAAGGAGTGAACCCTGAAACAATACTGTTGGTTAAGTTAAAAAAGGTGTTTTCTCTAACATAAACCGATTCTCTTACAAGTCCCTGATTGTTTTCTTCCAGATTTACCAGCGTAATATTGCTGGCATTTATTTTGGTTAATTTCTTGCTCATATCGGTATTTCCTATTTTGTCATAGGAGTCCACTTCGAAACATCTTGAACCTGAAACGTCTGATGAAAAGGGGTGGCGAATGGCAATACTGTTGTTAATATTGATTTGTGCACCCTGGGTAAAATCAAAATCGTCATCGGTAGTTCGGTAAGAAACCAGATTGTTCAGGTTTAAATCTCCACCATAACATTCGAAAGAATCATCATTGGAGTAACTAATCTGAATGTTGCTTAAAATTGTTTTTTTTCCTACGCCAGCTAAAGATAGGCCGTTAAGTTCTTTGGCAGCGCTTAATTTTCGACCGGAATATTCAATACGCACATATTTTAAAATCCCTGAGTTGTCTTCGGCATCCTGACCTCCGTAATGGTTTAACATGGGTTCAAGATCAAAAGGAAGAACGTGTATTCCGCCTAAGGTATTGATAGGAGCTTTTCCCAGAATGATGATTCCGCCCCAGTCTCCCGGTTTTCTTTCTGAAATTTCTTTATTGGAAGTAAAAACGATAGGGTCTGTTTCAAGACCTTCGGCAACAATTTTTGATCCGTTGGTAATCACCAGTGTTCCGCAGGTTTTGTCGTCTCCTCTGATTACCGTTCCGGGTTCTATCGACAGTACGGCATTATTGGTAACATAAACAACCCCAACTAATTGATACGTATTGCGTTTTAGAAGTTTGGTGTCTTTATTGATCGTTCCTGCAATAATGTTTGTAGCTTCGCTATATTCGGTGTTGGCGGGTTTAAAATTGGTCCAGTTGTTCATCCAGTTTGAGTTACCAAAAATTCCTTTAGGCGGTTGCTGTGCCTGTAGAAAAAAAGAACTTAGAAGAGTGATGATTGCAAGTAGTATTTTTGTTTTCATAACTATGATTTTGATTTCTAGTTTTTGATTTTTAATAAGTTCAAAAGTAGAGGGCCAATGTTAATCAAAGTCCTGAATGGTATTACGAAAGCGTTAGGGTAGTATTAAGAATGTTATTTTTTTGAAAATAATGTAAAAATAAACCCCAATAGTCTTAAACTATTGGGGTTTTTCTTATAATATTAAGAATTGCTGCTTTTTCTGCGATTAGAATTTTAAAGCTACAGTCAATTCGAAATCGTCATTAATAGTTTTGTCTCCTAAGTTTTCGAAGAAGTTACCAGAGTTGTATTTGATACCGTATTTAGTTCTGTCTACTTTTAATGCAGTTGTAGCAGTATTTCCACTTACAGTGATATCAAAAGTTACAGGTTTTGTAATTCCTTTAATCGTTAAATCAGCAGTTACAGTGTAAACATCAGTAGATTTTGCTCCAATAGTTTTGAAAACTAATTTTGCAGTTGGGAATTTCTCTGTTCCAAAGAAATCGTCAGCTTTTAAGTGCCCGTTTAATTTTCCTTGGTATTCTCCGGTAATGTCTGTTGCTGTTAATGAAGTCATATCCACAGTAAAGCTACCACCTGTTAATTTTTTTCCTTTGAAAACTACAGCTCCTTCTTTGAAGTTTACTGTTCCTGAGTGTTCTCCGGTTACTTTTTTACCTACCCATTTAATCGTACTTGCTTTTACGTCGATTTTTTTAGTTTGTGCGTTTACTGAAACGCTAGCTACTGCTACGAATAATGCTATTGCAATTGTCTTTAAATTTTTCATTTTGTTAAAATTGATTTTGGATTAATAATAATTATATAGTGATAAATAAATTCTCGTGTGATTTTCTAACTTTTTTGTAGTGTTGAGTTTCGTCCTCATCATGTCTGTAACCTACTGTTGCGATAACAGAAGCGTTTAAACCTAATTTGTCAAAACCTAAGATTTCATTGAATGCGGCGGCATTAAATCCTTCCATTGGAGTAGCATCGATTTTTAATTCAGATGCTGCAGTTAATAAGGTACCTAAAGCGATATAAGTTTGTTTCGCTGTCCAGATGTTTTTAGCTTCAACAGATAAATTAGCGATAGTTCCTTTCATCATGTCACTGAATCCGGCCAAAGCATCAGCAGGAACGCCTCTTGTTTCGCTGATGGTGTTGATATAATCGTCTACAGAATCTGCTCCAAGGTTTAAATCGTTAGCGAAAATAAAAAGTTGAGAAGCGTCTGTAATTTGTGTTTGCCCGTAAGCGGCAGCTTTTAATTTTTCTCTTATTTCCGGATTTTCTACAACAATCACTTTGTAAGGTTGTAATCCGTAAGAAGAAGCACTTAATCTAACGGCTTCTTTTAAAGTGTTTAAATCTTGAGAAGATATTTTTTTTGTTGCATCAAATTTCTTTGTAGCATATCTCCAATTTAGATTGTCTAATAATGTACTCATAATTTTAATTTTGTTGGGTTCTGTATTTTTCTAATAATTGATTTAATAATTCTAATTCTTCGGCACTTATATTCTCAGCAAACAAACGCTCGTGTTCATCTACTTTCGGATCTAATTCTTTCAATACGTCTAATCCCTTTTGGGTGATTAAAACTTCAATTTTACGTCGATTTCCGGGACAAACATTTCGGGTAACAAAATCTTTCAATAACAGTTTGTCTACTAAACGGGTTGTGTTACTTGTTTTGGCCAGCATACGTTCCTGTATCACACACATATTAGCAGGGTTTCCTTTTTGTCCTCTTAATATGCGAAGTACATTATATTGTTCTCCGGACAGATCATAGGGTTTTATCAACTCGTTGAAATGATCCTGAATCACGTTTTGCGTGTACATGATATTCAGGATAACTTTTTTCGCATTATCCATCTTAACTGTACTTTTTATAACCTCTTCAATTGTCATAGTCGTAAGTGTATAATTTGTATATACAAATGTATAACTTTTAATATTTGTATATACAACAGTCATGTTAAATTTTTGTTAATTGAAATAACATGCGTTTTCTAGTTATACAAACCCTGTAGAGTTACTGTAAAAATACTATAAATTTTATTTGAAAAATTGATTTTCTAAAGTTTAATGATTTTTTAAAGATAGGATTATCTGTTTTTTAGATCAGAATTCAGCCCCGACAGTTTTACCTGACCTCATATCATTTAGATTAAAATAGACGAAGTTAGTTAAGTATTAGGTACAATAATGCGGCTAAACTAGCTCCAATTATGGGACCTATAACCGGAATCCAGGCGTAACTCCAATTACTGCTTCCTTTTATAGGGAGGATGGCGTGTACGATTCTTGGTCCAAGATCTCTTGCGGGATTAATGGCGTAACCAGTTGTACCTCCTAATGACAGGCCAATTGCCCATACGACTATGGCGACAGGAAGTGCGCCAATGGTTCCTAAACCTAGTGTTGCTTTTGGATCTGTGGCTATTTGCAGGTGAGGCCCGGCAATATAAAAAATAGAGAAGATCAGGACAAAAGTTGCTATGATCTCGCTTATGAGGTTCGATAAATTGTTTTTGATGGCCGGAGATGTAGCGAAACAGGCAAATTTGGCATTTTCATCTTCAGTTGCCGCAAAATGATCTTTGTGCGATAACCATACAAAAAAGGCACCCAACATGGCTCCAATTATTTGAGCCAGTATATAGACAGGGACTAAGTTCCAATTGAATTTTCCGATAAGAGCCAAAGCAAGTGTAACAATAGGATTTAAATGTGCCCCGCTAACAGGTCCTGCAATAAGTACGCCTGTAAAAACGGCAAATGCCCAGGCTGTAGTAATTACAATCCAGCCCGAATTGTTTCCTTTTGTATCTTTCAGTACGACGTTTGCTACGACGCCATTACCCAATAAGATCATGATCATAGTACCTAAAATTTCTGCTGTAAAAGGTGTCATATGCTGCTTTGTTTAAATTGTTTTATTCTTCGATCCAGTCTGAGGCGCGGCCAATGGCCTTATTCCAGTTTTTAACCAGTTTATTGACTTCTTGTTTTGGCATTTTTGGAGAAAATACGCGATCTATAGACCATTGTTCTTTCAAATCATCGAGGCCCGACCAGTATCCTACAGCAAGTCCTGCCAAATAGGCTGCACCTAAAGCTGTTGTTTCGAGCGTTTTTGGTCTGGTGACCGTTTTTCCGTAAATGTCTGCTTGAAATTGCATGAGAAGATTATTGGTAGCAGCACCTCCATCCACTTTTAATTCTTTTCCTTTTCCTCCAAAATCTGCTTCCATAGCTTTTAGCAAATCGTTTACTTGATAAGCAATTCCTTCTAAAGTGGCCCTGGCGATGTGCGCACTGGTAGTTCCTCTTGTAATTCCAAAAATTGCACCTCTGGCATATTGATCCCAGTGTGGAGCTCCTAAACCAGTTAGTGCAGGAACAAAGTAAACTCCTCCATTATCGGGCACACTGGCTGCCAGAGTTTCTATTTCTTCTGATTTGTTAATCATTTTTGCGCCATCTCTTAACCATTGTACAGCTGCGCCTCCAACAAAAACGCTTCCTTCTAAAGCATAGGTTGTCTTGCCATTAATTTTCCAGGCGATAGTAGTCAATAAATTGTTGGCAGAACGAATTGGCTTTGCACCGGTATTCATCAATACAAAACAGCCTGTTCCGTAAGTATTTTTTATCATTCCTTTAGTGGTACATAACTGACCAAAAAGAGCCGCTTGCTGATCTCCTGCAACACCGGCAATAGGAATTTTTGATGAAAACAGAGTGGTGGAGCTTTCGCCATAAATGGTGCTGCTTTCTTTTACTTCAGGAAGCATGGCTCTCGGGATATCAAACAATGCTAATAATTCATCGTCCCATTTTAAGGTATTGATGTTGAATAATAAGGTTCTGCTGGCATTAGAAACATCGGTCATAAATAATTTACCTCGGGTCAGTTTCCATATGAGCCAGGTGTCTACTGTTCCAAAACAAAGTTTTCCTTGTTCTGCTTTTTTTCTTGCTCCGGGAACGTTGTCCAGAATCCATTTTACTTTGGTTCCTGAAAAATAAGCATCCAGAATTAATCCGGTTTTGGTCTGAATCATTTCGGCATGTCCTTGTGCTTTTAATTCGTCACAATATTTAGCGGTTCTGCGATCTTGCCAAACAATGGCATTGTAAACAGGCTGGCTTGTTTCCCGATCCCAAACAACAGTAGTTTCCCGTTGATTGGTTATTCCAATTGCGGCTATTTCCCTTCCCGATATCCCCAATTTAGCAATTGCTTCTGCAGCTACACTAATTTGAGAAGACCAGATTTCGTTTGGGTTATGTTCGACCCATCCTGGTTTTGGAAAAATCTGTTTAAATGCTTTTTGAGAAATGCTTACAATTTCTCCTCCATGATTAAAGACTATAGCTCTGGAAGAAGTTGTTCCCTGATCAAGTGCCAGAATTAGTTTGTTTTGCATGACTTGTATTTTCTTAAGTTAATAAAGGTCTATTGAAATTCTTTTAAAAGAAAACCTCTGGCTATTCCACTGAAGTTTGAGATTTCTTTGTTTATCCAGGCTTCGTCATGTCCCAGTTCTTTTGCCAGCAATCGTGCTACTTTTTCAGATGATTGAATGGCAGCACGGGCGTCTAAGAATAATAACCGAACCCGTCTTGCTAAAACGTCGTCGACGGTTCTGGCCATTTCATACCGAATCGCCCAGGCTACCTCGGCCATTATAAATTCGTGATCTGAATGCAGTTTTTCTTTTAATTCAGGTTCATTTTGTTGCAGTTCGAGTATTTTAGGAATATCAGAACCATAAATATACAAATGATTCATTCTGTTTAAATCTGTAGTCGCCTGATTTCCATGTATGGGAAGATGCTCTGTAGTACAGGCTTTTTTAGGTAATTTGCCTATTCTGATTGCTTTATCGATGATATCTTCGGCAATTTTTCTGTAAGTAGTCCATTTTCCTCCTGTAATCGTTATTAAGCCAGTTTCCGACACAATAATTTTATGACTTCGCGAAACTTCTTTGGTGCTTTTTCCTTCCTCTTCGGGAGCTGCCAAAGGTCGTAAACCTGCGAAAACAGATAAAACGTCAGCTCTAGTAGGTTTTTTTGCCAGAAAGCGTTGAGCAGTCTCTAAAACAAATTCGATTTCACTTTCGAGCGCAATAGGTTCAAGACTGTGTTTTCTAATTAAGGTATCAGTCGTTCCTACTACAATTGTGTTATGCCAGGGCACGGCAAATAAAACTCGTCCGTCACTGGTTTTTGGAATCATCAGGGCCTGCTCGCCCGGCAAAAAGGATTTATCAAATACGAGATGAATCCCCTGACTCGGAACGATATATTTCTTGTAAACCGTGTCGTTTAGTTTCATGATGGCATTTGTAAAAACTCCGGTAGCGTTAATAATTGCTGAGCCTTTTATGTCATACTTGTGACCTGTTTCATGGTCTATGGCTTCAACGCCAACAATTTGATTGGTATCGTCTTTTAATAAGTTTACAACCTTGCAATAATTTAAAACGCAAGCTCCTTTTTCTATGGCTGTTTGAGCAATGTTTATGGCCATGCGTGAATCGTCAAATTGCCCGTCGTGGTAAATAACACCACTTACCAGACCTTTTTCTTCGACGGTAGGAAGCATTTCAATTGTTTTTTTCTTTGAAATATATTTTGAAGATCCTAAGCTTAAACGTCCTGCGAGTAAATCGTAAATGGTTAATCCGATCGTATAAAAGTAACCGCCCCACCAGTTGTAATTAGGAATTACAAAAGATTGGTTTTTAACCAAATGCCCAGCATTTTTGGCCATCAAACCTCTCTCTTTTAAGGCTTCTCTGACTAAGTGAATATTGCCTTGCTCCAAATAGCGAACGCCACCATGAACTAATTTGGTACTTCTGCTCGAGGTTCCTTTTGCAAAATCAACCGCTTCAAGCAAGATCGTTTTGTATCCTCTGCTTGCGGCGTCAAGAGCAGTTCCAAGACCGCTTGCCCCTCCGCCAATTATAATCACATCCCACTTTTCAGTGCTTTTTAATTTCGTCAATTGCTCCGGGCGTTTCATAGGACATCAGTTTATTTGTTTTTGTAAGATTAGATCTTGTATTATAAACTTAATGAAACTAAATGAATTGGAAGCAAAGTGAACCGATTATTTAAGTTTAACCTGTTTGGGGGGAATTAAAAAACGGTTTAACACATCGTACATGGATTTTTGATTCAAAAAGAAAGGGGGATCATTGTGGTGGTTTAAAATTGTTGTGAAATGTATCGTTCCGCTGGAACTTATTCTGAAGACGTTTTATTTTCAACGGATTAAAATCCGTTGTTACAAAATTTGTCGTTCCTTCGGAACTTACTTATTCGATTGTTTTTGTTGTTAATCGACCATAATTCATGCATATAAACCAAATAGAATAATAGAAATATGGTAGTTTTTACATAATCGATTTTAGTAAAATTAAAGTGTTAACGTTGCAAAAGAGCCATCGGTTCGAATGCTATTGTAGCGACGGATTAAAATTCGTTGCTACAAAATTTGTCGTTTCTTCGGAACTTAATTATTCGATTGTTTTGTTGTTAACGAACCATAATTCATGCATAAAAACCAAATAGAATAATAGAAATAGGGTAGGTTTTACATAATTGATTTTTATGAAATAAAGGGTTAACGTCGCAAAAGAGCCATCGGCTCGAATCATAATTGTAGCGACGGATTTTAATTCGTCGTAAAAAACAGGTACGATAATAAAAAGAGCCGTAGGCTCGGCCCATATTATTTTGAGATTAATCTAACCCGTTGCGATAAAATTTGTCATTTTTTCAGAACGCAGTGAAAAAAAACACCCGTCGAAATTTTAAAACCTGACGGGTGTTTAGAAATTTTTATCAGATGATTTGAAATCCTGTGTCTTTATGCTAATTTTTTTTCATAGGCCTTTCTTGCGCCTCCTCTGAAAAAGACTTCACCACAATAGGTGTATTTTAGTCTGTCTAAAATTTTGAGCATCGGAATATTATCAAAATTCGTATCTACCTTTATACTGTATATGTTATGTTCGATGGATAAACCTTCTATTTTTTTAAACAGTTTTGTAGCAATGCCTTTGCCTTTTGCCAGTTTCGATACGGCTACCCTATGAACGGCAGCATAATCACCATCTGTGAGCCATTGGCCTTCAATGTCTTCGTAGGCCGGTTCTTTGTCAAAAAGAATCGCTGCGTAAGCTAAGATAATGTTGTTTTCTGTTAGCACATATCCGTGATCGTTCTCGATATCGGTATGAATGGTTAGCTCATTAGGATAACCGTCCTGCCATTGTGTACTTCCGTCCAGACGTCTTTGTTCAATAGCATCTTGCAGGATATTCCATATTTGTGGTACTTCAGAAATATCCGCTTTTCTTAAAATTAAATTTTCGGTTATTTGGCTCATCTTTTGGGTATTAACTTGTAATTGGAAAATTAATGAATTTGTCTTTAAGGAAACTATAAATTAAGATCTAATAAATCGGTTATTCTCTTAAATATTTTTCAATGTATGTGTTTACTATTTTACGTTCTTCGATTGTGGCATCATTGTCCATGTCACTATGGTTGATAGGGGTTAACTGAACTGTCATTCCGTATTTTTGTTGTTCTTGTTCAGTTGGTAATACACCTTCGTCTGCAGAATAGTTTTTGGAGCGTAACGTATATACTGTTGGATGGTTAACTCTTGGAAGAGGCATTCTTCGATTGTCCATCGTTATTATTTTATAAACCAATTTAGGGTATTTACTCGCAAATAAAGCAGTCATATCTCCACCATTCGAATGACCAATTAGTGTTAAATGCTTAAAATCTAATTCTGGCTTTCTGGTTTTAAACTGATTTAAAACATAAAGAATGTTATCAGTGCCTCTTTCCCAATTTGGTTTTCTTGTAACTTTAAAATCTCCTTCCATTGCCAAAAGGTCGTCAGAAGGTAATTCGTGCTGAATACTAATAACAAAATATCCTTTTGAAGCTAAATTTTCTGTTAAATAAGAATAAATCATATTGTCTCCGCCTTTATTCTCTCCGTATCCATGACTAAAAATTATTAGCTGCTGCTTATTAATTTTTGAGTCTGTTTTTGGGCAAAAAATGGCAACAGGAATTTTACGATTTCTAGATTTATCGAATAACTCCAAGGTATCAAGTTTAACGGGATAGGTATTATTTGATATTTGAGAGCTTGTTTTTTTACTATTCGAGCAACTTATTAATAATAAGCAAATTAAAATCTTAAAATATATTTTGTTCATTTTTTGTATATGTGCAATAAAGCTACGAAAAATAATAAAGGATTTATCTTTAAAGAAGCAGTAAATTAAGTAAACCCGACAGGTTTTAAAAACCTGTCGGGTTGGATGTGTATAATATAAGTAAGAATATTAATGAGGCAGTTTATCCTTAATCAGACCATAAACCCAGGTTCCGAAAATTGCGCTTAACAAAGTCACAACAATAACGGTCACTCCGGTACCGATTTGGGCAAATAAGGGCCCCGGACAAGCTCCTGTAATGGCCCATCCAAAACCAAATAACAAGCCGCCATAAATTTGTCCTTTACTGAATGTTTTGGGCTGAATTTCTATCTTTTCGCCTCGAATAGTTTTAATATTGAATTTTTTAATCAGTTGAACAGAGATTACTCCCACCGCAACGGCACTTCCGATTACACCATACATAAAGAAGGATTGTAATTGAAACATTTCCTGAATTCGGTACCAGCTGATAATTTCTGCTTTTACGAATACAATTCCAAAAACGATTCCCACCAAAAGATATTTTAGATTGGAGAATCCGGAGTCTTTCAATTGACTTCCGTTGATTCCTTCAGTATCAGTATTTTTATTTTCCAGATTAGTCATTTTTTAAATTTTAAAGTGAAAGAATGTACGGCAGGATCAAATTTGCCATGATAAAACCTCCAATCATAAAACAGATTGTGGCTACCAATGACGGCCATTGTAAGTTTGAAATTCCCATTATGGCATGTCCACTCGTACATCCGCCGGCATAACGTGTTCCGAAACCAACTAAAAATCCCCCTACCACAATCATGATAAAACCACGAAGGGTGAATAAACTTTCCCAGGAAAAAAGTTCTTTTGGTAACAAGCCCGAGTGATCGGTGATACCATAAGTGGCTAATTGCTCTGAAAGTTGAGGTGTTATTTCAACCGGATTTGGATTCGCCAGGAAATAAGCCGCAATGACTCCGCCAAGAAAGATTCCGAAAACAAAGAATAAATTCCAGCTCTCTTTTTTCCAGTCGTATTTAAAGAAGGAAATATTGGCAGGAATACAAGCCGCGCAAATATGACGAAGCGAAGAACTGATTCCGAAAGATTTATTTCCGAGAATCAATAAAATAGGAACGGTCAAACCAATTAACGGACCTGAAACATACCAAGGCCAAGGTTCTTTTAAAATTTCTAGCATATTCTTTTAGGTTCTGAGTTACTGAGATTCTAAGGTGCTAAGGTTCTGAGTTACTAAGTTTAAAGACTAAAAATCTTAGTACCTTAGAGTCTTAGCACCTTAGCGCCTTAGTATAATTACTTTAATACTTTACTTTGACAAACAAAATCTGATTTCGGAATCTCTGTTTTTGAAATGGCTCCAAAACCGCCCTCAATTTCGCTAAAATTTCTGAAACCACGAGCCTGTAAAATTGAGGCTGCAATCATACTGCGGTAGCCTCCGGCACAATGCAGATAAAAATGTTCGTTGGGGTTAATGTCTTTTACCCAGTCATTAATATAAGCGAGGGGTTTGCTGTACGCATCTTCGATATGTTCTGCGCTGTATTCGGTTTCTTTACGAATGTCGATTACTTTGTCTTCAGAGGGTTTAAACTCAGCTGCAAACTGATCGGCCGAAATCCGGTTAACTGTATCAATTTCAAAACCGGCTTTTTCCCAAGCTTCAAAACCGCCTTCTAGATGACCAATAATCGAGTCAAAACCTACACGGCTTAAACGAGTTACAGTTTCTTCTTCAAGTCCGGTTTCGGTTACGAGTACAATAGGCTGTTTTACATCGCCAATTAAAGTACCCACCCACGGAGCAAAATCACCATTGATTCCAATGTTAATCGCTTGTGGAATAAAACCTTTACTAAAATTGGCAGCACTTCTGGTATCCAGTATCAAAGCTCCTGTTTCTTCGGCTACAGCTTCAAACTCTTCCGCTTTTATCGTTTTCATTCCGTTGTGCAAAACAGTTTCAAAACTCTCGTAACCTTGCTTGTTCATGGCAACATTCATGCTGAAATAGGATGGAGGAGGCAATAAACCATCGGTAACTTCGGTAATGAATTCTGCTTCGGTCATATTGGCGCGCAACGCATAATTGGTCGCTTTTTGATTTCCTATAGTTGAAACGGTTTCTTTGCTCATGTTTTTTCCGCAGGCGCTTCCTGCACCATGGGCAGGATATACGATCACATCATCAGCCAAAGTCATGATCTTATCTCTCAACGAATGGTACAAAATTCCAGCCAACTGATCCTGTGTCATTCCGGCTGCCTTCTGTGCCAAATCCGGACGTCCAACATCGCCAATAAATAAGGTATCTCCAGAGAAAATGGCATGGTCTTTTCCGTTTTCATCAACAAGTAAAAAAGTAGTGCTTTCCATAGTATGTCCCGGAGTATGCAATACTTTAATGGTTACTTTTCCAATCTTAAACTCCTGTCCGTCTTTTGCTGAAATGCAGTCAAATTCGCAGGCTGCGTTAGGCCCGTAAACGATTGGTGCCTGAGTTTCTTTGCTTAAATCAACATGTCCCGAAACGAAATCGGCGTGAAAGTGAGTCTCAAAAATATATTTCAGCTTTACCTGATCGCGTTCTAAACGATCTAAATAAGGTTGAATTTCTCTTAAAGGATCAATAATGGCCGCTTCTCCGTCGGAAGTAATATAATAGGCACCCTGAGCTAAACAGCCAGTGTAAATTTGTTCTATTTTCATGATGTGAAATCTAAAATAATGTGGCACAAAGGTAAGTCTGTTTTTCGGGAAATTAAGTGACTATTGTTACAGAAATTTGATTTCTGTGTGAAAAAAAAGGCAGATTTTGACATAGATGTTATATTAATTGCGTTAAACTTGAGCAATTAAGCTTTAACTTATAATTTTGCATATGACTAATGTCATTTTAAAACAAATAAACAGTTAAACAGATGAACACAGAAGATTTATTGAATCAGATTGCCTTTATAAAAGAAATTGATAAGGTAAAATACATTCAGCGCAAAACAAAGCTGTTTCATAGTGACCGAAATGAAAATGATGCAGAACACAGCTGGCATTTGGCTTTAATGGCGATCGTTTTGGCAGAACATTCAGATGAACCCATTGATGTTTTGAAAGTTATAAAAATGGTTTTGATTCATGATATTGTAGAGATCGATGCCGGGGATACTTTCATATACGATTCGCAAAAAAATCATGATAATACAGAGGAGGAACGACTGGCGGCGAATCGCATTTTTGGTTTGCTTCCGGAAAAGCAGGCCGAAGACCTAATTTCGATTTGGGAAGAATTTGAAGCAGGTCAGACCAACGAAGCAAAATTTGCAAAAGCAATGGACAGACTGGAGCCTTTATTGCAAAATACTTCTAATAACGGTGGAACCTGGAAAGAGTTTGGCGTGAATTATAATAAGGTTTACGAAAAAAAGAGCGTCATAAAGGAAGGTTCAGCAACGTTATGGAATTACGCCGAAGGATTGATAAATGAAAGTGTTGAGAAAGGGATTCTAAAGAAGGAGTAATGACAATTGTGGAGGAAGCTGCGATAAAACATAAGTTCAGTTTATACATTTAAATTGTTGAAAAGTTTAACAAATATCGGTCGATAAACTTTTTTTAAAGGCAGAGTTTTCGGCTTTTAATGGGTAAATTTGTGGGACTTCATAAATAAATTACCACTATGGAAGAAATGCTTTTTTATGACCGAATGCAATTTGCCTTCACAATTACTTTCCACTATCTTTTTCCGCAACTTACAATGGGTCTTTCACTGATCATTGTTTACTTCAAATGGAAATACCTCAAAACTAAAAACGAACAATACAATCACGCCACCCATTTCTGGATGAGAATCTTCGCTCTGAATTTTGCGATGGGAGTGGTAACCGGAATCCCGATGGAATTTCAGTTTGGAACCAACTGGGCAAAATTCTCCGAGTTAACCGGAGGAATTATCGGTCAGACATTAGCCATGGAAGGCATGTTTTCGTTCTTTTTAGAATCTTCTTTTTTAGGACTGTTTTTGTTTGGTGAAAAATTACTGGGGCATAAATGGCATTTTGTCACCGGATTACTAATTTGTATTGGTTCCTGGGCCAGTGGTTATTTAATCATTGCAACACATTCGTGGATGCAGAATCCTGTAGGTTACGAGATTTTGGAGAACGGAAAATTTGTGTTGACTAATTTCAAAGCACTGTTTCTAAATCCGTGGTTATGGCCGTCCTATTTGCACAATCAGGCCGCGTCTTTAGTAACAAGTTCTTTTGTTGTAGCAGGAATAGGTTCTTTTTACATTTTGAGCAAAAAGAACATTGTTTTTGGAAAACTGTTTCTTAAAACGGGAGTAATTTTCGGATTGATAGCCAGTATGATTGTGGCGGTTCCTACGGGAGATTTACTGGCCAAAAACGTGGTAAAATACCAGCCTGTGACTTTCGCCGCAATGGAAGGAATTTTCCATACGGAGAAAAAGGGTTCTGAAATTGTTTTAATCGGTCAGCCCGATGTTAAAGATAAAAAACTGGACAACAAGATCGCCGTTCCAAACATCCTGAGTTTTCTGACTTATGGAAACTGGGAGCAGGAAATTAAAGGCCTGGATCAGTTTGAAGAAGATTTGCATCCCACAAATATCTCAGGTTTGTATTATGCCTATCATATTATGGTTGGACTTGGAACGTTATTTATTGGTTTGATGTCCTTTGCTTTGTTTCAATTGATCAGAGGCAAATTGTATGAAACGAGGTGGATTCTCTGGTCGCTGCTTTTTATGATGCCGTTTCCGTACATTGCCAATACGACTGGCTGGTACACGGCCGAGTTAGGCAGACAGCCCTGGCTTGTTTATAATTTAATGCGAACCGCAGCCGGTGCCTCTCCAACCGTTTCTTCAGGAAATACCCTGTTTACTTTACTGGGTTTTATAGGATTGTATCTTTTACTTGGAATGCTGTTTTTGCTTTTAATTGGAAAAATCATCAATAAAGGGCCTCACACTGAAGTCATAACTGAAAATAAATAAGTATGGAATTTTTTTGGTACGTAGTTTTAATGGGAATTTTGGCCGTTTATATTGTTTTAGACGGTTATGATTTTGGAGCAGGAATTATTCATTTATTTTTTGCCAAAGAAGAAAAAGATAAAAAGGCGATAACCAATGCAATTGGTCCGTTTTGGGATGCCAACGAAGTTTGGATTATTGCCGCCGGTGGTGTTTTGTTTTTTGCTTTCCCTACTTTATACGCTTCCTCTTTCAGCGGATTTTACCTGCCTCTGATTATGATCTTATGGCTGCTGATCTTTCGTGCGATTGGTTTAGAAATGCGCGGACAAGTACACCATCCGATGTGGGAGACAATTTGGGATAAGGCGTTCGGAATTGCAAGTTTACTTTTGGCTTTGTTCTTCGGAATCGCTTTGGGAAATATCGTGCGCGGAGTCAACCTTGGAATGGTAACCAATGGCGTTTCGACTCAGGAGGCACATTATTTCTTTTTGCCATTGTGGAATCCAACTTTTAGTCCACAGGCAAGTGAATTGGGAATTATCGACTGGTTTACACTTTTTCTGGGAATAGTGAGTGTAGTTGCCTTAACCATTCACGGAGCCAATTGGATTATCTTTAAAACCAATTCGGCTCTGAATCCACAGCTTAAAAATATTGTTTTCAAACTGAATATTGTCTTGCTGGTTTTAGTTTGCATTTCACTGCAAATCTGGCATTTTATTGAGCCAAAGCCTTTTCATAATTTTATAGAGAATCCGGTTCTCTGGTTTTTTCCACTGATGACTTTTGTTGGAATTTTGGGATTGTTTAAAGTACGTTCGTGGCAAAAAGACGGTTACGGATTTTTGTTTTCATCCCTGTTTCTGGTGGGTGGGTTTGCCTCAACTGCCGTATCCATTTTTCCAAATGTTTTGCCTTCTACCAATAATGTAAATCCATCGTTAACCATTTATAACACTGCCGCCGGCGAATACGGATTGAATGCCGGAATGAGCTGGTTTTTTATCGCTTTGTTTCTGGTGATTATCTATTTTATTATTCAATACCGCGTTTTTAGCGGGAAGATGGATGATATTGGGTATGGGGAGCATTAAATTTTTTAGCCATGATCCAAGGGATAGCGAACGGGCGATGTAATTCACGAATTAATTACAGTACTAGCCTTTAATTTTAACCAACATAGTAGTTAAGAGGTTTTTTAAATCAAATTATTAAGTTTGGGTAAAACCTTTTTTTACAAACTTTACCAAAACTCTGGACGGTCCCGTTTTATGAAATCTGGACTATAAAAGAGTTTAAGTTTTAGAATAGTTTTGTTTTTTTTAATTTCAAAATTTAAAATAATGGATTACCAAATCAAAAAAGCAAGTTTAGAAGAACTTAATGAAACAGCCGAACTTTTTGACCTCTATCGTGTTTTCTATCGTCAGAAATCTGATGTTGAGGCAGGCAAAGCATTTCTTAAAGAACGATTGTTACATAATGAGTCGGATATTTTTTTAGCGATTGCAGACGGAAAAGCGGTTGGCTTTGTGCACCTCTATAAAATATTTAGCTCTACTAAAATGCAAAGACTATGGCTGTTAAATGATCTTTTTGTGCATCCTGATTATAGAGGTAAGGGATTTTCTGTGGCCTTAATTGATCGCAGCAAACAATGGTGTGAGGAAACCAATGCTTGTGGCTTGATGCTCGAAACCGAAAAAACAAATGATATAGGCAACCAGTTATATCCACGTTGTGGTTTTGAATACGACGGTCAACATAACTATTATTATTGGTGGAAGTAAAAAAGGCTTAAGTGTAAAGTTAGCTTGCGCACTTTTGTCATTCCGAGGTACGAGGAAACTCCGCAAGTAACTCCGCAACGAAAGTCAATCTTTGTCGAGCTTCTCGCGGAGATTTCTCCTTCGTCGAAATGACAATGATTGTGATTATTTGGTCTAAAAATAGAGTTTTTATACTTTTTTTACATCTTAAGTAAAGATATTCTACACTTAACTAAAATAAAAATCTGCTTTATCTGCGAGAAAAAATAAATTTAAAACAAAACTTCTTTTGTAATAATATAAAATCCCATTACAAGAACAAACCATCCAAAAATAGGTTTTAGTTTTGCTCCGTCGATTTTTTTTGAAAGCCTACTTCCTATGAACATCCCAAAGAGTGCCATTGCAGAAACTCCCAGTAAAAAGGTGTAATCTATTGGAGTTCCGATGTATAAATCTCCTCCAAAACCTATAGAGGAATTAATTGTAATAATCAGCAACGAAGTTCCTACGGCTTGTTTCATGGGTAAATTAGCGAAGAAGAGCAAAGCGGGAATAATTAAAAATCCACCGCCGGCACCCAGAAAACCAGTTATGATTCCAACGATGAAGCCTATTAAACTCAACTGTAAATAATTGGTTTCGGTCGCTTTTATTTCAGGTTTGTTTTTTCGGATCATTGAAATTGCCGCTGTAATCATCAATACAGAAAAGATAATCATGATGAGAAAATCTTTGGAAACAGAATAGGAAGCTATAGAAAACAGGGTTGAAGCAATTTTTGGAAAAATGACCTCGCGAATAATCAAAATGGAGATTACAGAGGGAATTGCAAAGTACAACGCCGATTTTAATTTAAGATTTCCCATTTTGTAATGGCTGTAACTCCCGGACATAGCGGTCAATCCCACAATAAATAAGGAATAAGAAGTAGCCTGCTCCGGATTTACCTTGAACAGATAGACCAAAATAGGAATGGTTAGTATAGATCCGCCACCACCAATTAAGCCTAGTGAAATTCCAATAATGATTGAAGCGACATATCCTAAATATTCCATTGCAGTTGTTTTAGCGCAAAGATGCTTGGTTTAAAAGAAACGCACAGTAACATTTATCACAGAAGGAAAGTTTTTGTTTGCCGCGAATTTTACGAATTTATTTGTCAGTTCGAGCGGAGTCGAGAACACGCAGAGCATTTCGACTTCGCTCAATGTGACAATCGTTGTCTTTAAATCTTAACTTTTCTTAATCTCTTAATGGTTAGAACAAAAAAATAAATGTTTTTACTTTTACTTTAAAAGTTCAATCTGATTGCGATTGAGTTTGACCAGACCTCTTTGTTCCATTTTTTTGAGTAATCGGGAAACTACTTCTCTTGACGTATTTAATTCAGTTGCAATTTCCTGATGAGAGAGATTTACCTCCGAGCAGCCACAGGCATCTGAATGTCGTTTGAGGTAAAATTCCAAACGCTCATCCATAGACCGGAAAGCGATATTGTCTACAACTTCAAGAACTTCTTCAAAACGGCTGCGGTAAGTATCGATTACAAATTCGTACCAGCTTCTATGTTCCATCATCCACTTATCCATCATTTGTAAAGGAATCATCATAACCGAAACATCTTCGACTACTTTTGCCATAATCTGACTTTTTTCGCTTTTAGCGGTACAGATCATCGAAATGGCGCAGGCTTGTCCGGGTTGCAGGTAGTACATTAAAAATTCGCCTCCATCTTCACCTTCGCGGTAAATTTTAATTTTTCCTTTCGTAATCAATACGGTGTTTTTAATGTATTGTCCGGTACGCATTAAAATGGTTCCGGCTTCAAAATCCTGCTGACTTCCATTTTCTTCAATGGTTCTAATAAGTTCGTCGGAGAAATTAGGAAATATATTTTTTAGTGAGTTTTGCATTGATAATTAGGAGGGAATTAATGCCCACGGATTTTACGGTTTGAACTGGGTAATACTTTTTTTTGCCACAAATTTCACAAATTAATTCGTGCAATTCGCGGCGAACATTTTAATCGTTTTAAGCTGTGACAAAAAAACATTCTTGAAGAACATTTTTACTAAATTAAAATTAAAACCTATAATTTATTACAAAGATAGGGGATTGCGATGGTATAAATTATCAGAAAATTATATTTAAGAGGTGTTTTGTGTAAATGAATAAATCCTATTTTCTATCGATTTTATAGGCTATATTTTTAAAAATAGTAAGTAAATTTGTTTTTCACTGATTATAGTACTTTCTCTAAAACGTTTTCTGAGAATAATAATCGAAATCGCATTTGGCACGTTTTTAATTAATAGAAACGTCGTAATTTTACAAAAACACATTTATTATGAATTTATCACAAGAAGATTGGGTTAATCAGCTGGCTGCTGACGAGAATGCAGTTATACTGGACGTAAGAACTGAAGACGAATTTAATGACGGCTACATTCAAAATGCCGTAAACATCGACATCAATAAAGGACAAGGCTTTATTTATGAAATCGAGGAGCTTGATAAAAACAAAAATTATTATGTGTATTGCCGTTCTGGTGCCAGAAGCGCCAAAGCATGTCAGATTATGAATGAGTTAGGGATTAACAATGCCTACAATTTGCTTGGTGGAATTCTGGATTGGGAAGGTGAAACCGTAAACCCATAAGACAGAAGAAGAGGCCTAAAAAGCCTCTTTTTTCTTTTTAAAACGCTATTAATAACCAAACTATAAAAGACCAAATTATGAGTTTAATACCCGAAGAATTTCAAATTAAAGATTTGATAAACCAGGATACCTATCTGGTAAATGGAGAATTAAAACCGTGGACAGGACAAACAACTCCCGTTTTTTCTACCATTTCATCTACCGAAAAATACGCGCCAACATTATTAGGGTCAATTCCGTTCATGGAAGAGAAAGAAGCTGCCGAAGTGGTGGAAGCTGCCAATGCTGCTTATAATAAAGGTCAGGGGTTATGGCCAACTATGAAAGTGGTGGACCGAATTAAGTGCATGGAGAACTTCGTAAAACAAATGAAGGAAACCCGTGAAGAGGTGGTGAAACTTTTGATGTGGGAAATTGGAAAAAATCTTGGCGATTCGCAAAAAGAATTTGACAGAACCGTTGAATACATTCAGGATACCATTGACAGTTATAAGGAACTAAACGGACGCAGCTCACATTTTGAAAAAGTGCAGGGTGTAAATGCTATGATTCGCCGTGGACCTCTTGGAGTAGTTTTGTGCCTCGGACCTTATAATTATCCTTTAAATGAGACCTTTTCACTCTTGATTCCAGCTTTAATTATGGGGAATACGGTGATTTTTAAACCTGCAAAACACGGTGTTTTATGTATTTCACCTTTGTTGGAGGCGTTTAGAAGCAGTTTTCCAAAAGGCGTAATTAATATCGTTTATGGTCGTGGCCGTGAAGTGGCGTCACCGATAATGAAATCAGGTAAAATTGATGTTTTGGCTTTAATTGGAAACAGTAAGTCGGCCATAGCTTTACAGGACCAGCATCCAAATAAAAACAGATTGCGTTTGATTTTAGGTCTGGAAGCCAAAAATCCGGCGATTATTTTACCTGATGCCGATTTAGATTTGGCGATTCAGGAATGTATTGCAGGAACTTTATCGTTTAACGGGCAGCGTTGTACGGCTTTAAAAGTATTGTATGTGCACGAATCTATAGCCGAAGAATTCAATAAACGTTTCGCTGAAAAAGTAGACGCTTTGGTATTTGGTAATCCTTGGGAAAAAGGAGTTGCCTTAACACCGCTTCCCGAAACAGAAAAACCAAAATATATTCAGGGATTAATTGACGATGCAACACATAAAGGAGCAAAAATACTGAATGAAAAAGGTGGGAAACACACCGATAATTATATTTTTCCGGCTGTTTTGTATCCGGTAAACAAAGAAATGAGAGTGTATCATGAAGAACAATTTGGACCCGTAGTTCCAATCATTTCTTTTAAAGATATTAACGAACCACTTGAAGATATGGCCGAATCCAATTACGGACAGCAGGTGAGTCTTTTTGGAAAAGATATTAAAACTTTGGCACCGCTTATTGATGCCTTGGTCAATTTAGTGTGCCGAGTAAATCTAAACAGTTCGTGCCAAAGAGGCCCGGATGCCTTCCCGTTTACAGGCCGTAAAGATTCTGCGGTAGGAACTTTAAGTATTCCGGATGCTTTGCGTTCGTTCTCCATTCGTACGTTTGTAGCTTCAAAAGACATCGCTTACAATAATGAAATTTTGCAGGAATTGCTAAATAGCAAAGAATCAAATTTTATTAATACCGATTATATTTTGTAGTGATCAGAGTTATATATTAATTGTAGAAGCCGTCTTTTTCTTTTTGAATTGGGCGGTTTTTGTTTTTTAAATCTTTGATTTTCTGAATACCTGCCGTTTTAAGTTTATTGTTTATTTTTAATAATTAATTTTAAAAGAAGTGTAACTTAAAGTGAAAAAAATCATCTAACCAGTATAATCAATCAAACCACCAAAATCTTAAAACAACTTTATGAAAAAAAAATCACCTCAATTGCTATTTATAGCCTTTTTGTTTTTAATGCAAAATAGTTTCGCACAGGAACTTTACATGCCAAGGAATGTTAAAGAGTCTTATACTAAGGGTGTTCGCTCTATGGATGGAAAACCTGGGAAAAATTATTGGCAAAATCATGGTAAATATGACATGGCTTTGACTGTAGATGCCAATACGAAAGTAGTTAGCGGAACTGAAACGATAGTGTATGAAAACAATAGTAATGATACACTGAGAACTTTGCGAATTAGATTTGTGAATAATATTCATAAAAAAACCTCGCCACGAGCGGTATTAAATAGTGAAGGTTTTTTTACAGAAGGTCTGACAATTACGAATTTGAAAATCGAAGGTGAAGTCTACAAAGAAGATGCTAAAAGCTGGGGGACAGTTGGGAATGTAAAAATGAAGAAACCTTTGCCGCCACATAGTAAAATTACGATTGCTATCGATTGGAATTATCCGTTATCAGAAGTGAGCGGGAGAGAGGGGCAGATCGATAACACTACTTTTTTTGTAGCGTATAGTTATCCTCGTGTTTCTGTTTTTGATGATTACAACAGATGGGATAACCTGCCACATACTTCTGGACAGGAGTTTTATAATGATTTTAATGATTATACATATTCTGTAAAGGCGCCTAAAAATTATGTGGTTTACGGAACGGGAGATTTATTGAATCCGGATGAAGTTTTACAGCCTGAATTTGCTGCACGTCTAAAAAAGTCATACCTGACAGATGAAATTTTACACATTGCCAATGAGCAGGAAATGAAAAGCGGTGTGGTAACAAAACAAAGTGACTGGAACGTTTGGAAGTTTGAAGCTAAAAACATTACAGATGTTTGTTTTGGTTTGAGCGATCATTATTTATGGGATGCAGGAAGTGTAATTGTAGATAAAAAAACAAAGCGACGTGCAAGTATACAAGCGGCTTATGATGTAAAAGGAACCGATTTTGAAAATTCTATTAAGTACAACCAATATGCTCTGGATTTCTTTTCACACAATTGGCCGGGAGTACCTTATCCGTATTCTAAAATGACGGCTTTTCAGGGTTTTGCCGATATGGAATACCCAATGATGTGTAATGATTCGCAAATGAATGACCCTATTTTTGCACAATTGGTGCAGGATCATGAAGTAGCACATACCTATTTCCCTTTTTATATGGGAATCAACGAAACACGTTATGCGTTTATGGACGAAGGCTGGGCGACAACTTTTGAATATTTAATAGGAATCGCGGAACACGGAAAAGAAGCGGCCGATAAGTTTTATAAAGAATTTAGAGTAGAACAATATATAAATGATCCCTCTACAGAAGAAGATCAACCTATCATTACGATGTCGTCGCAGTTATCAGATTCTGGTTATGGCAATAATTCATACGGAAAAGCTTCTTTGTCCTATTTGGCTTTAAAGGACTTGCTGGGTGATGATTTATTTAAAAAAGCATTGCACGCTTATATGGACAATTGGAATGGCAAACATCCGGTTCCGTGGGATTACTTTAATTCGTTCAATACAGCTTCGGGTAAAAATCTGAATTGGTTTTTTAACAACTGGTTTTTTACGAATAATTACTTAGATCTTTCTGTTCAAAAAGTGGCTAAGAATGTTGTTTCGGTAGCCAACGTTGGTGGTTTTGCCATTCCGTTTGATGTGATTGTGACCTATGCAGATAATACCACAGAAACGGTTCATCAGACGCCGGCTGTTTGGCAGGCAAATCAAAAACAGACTGCTGTTATCCTAAAAGGCAATAAGCAAATCAAAAAAGTAGTGCTTGATGGCGGTATTTTTATGGATGCTACTCCTGCCGACAATACCTGGTCAGTAAAATAAAAAGAATACAACAGCAGTCGCCTTTTTTCAATTAAGAAGGCGACTGCTTTGTTTTGTAAAAGCAGCATAATAAATTTTGAATTTTTAGTAACGAATTGAAAAAGTCAATAAGAAATGGATAGCTTACAAATTGTTTTTAGAAAAAAAATACTCTTCCTCAGTTTATTCACCTTGCTAACGAGTTTTGCATTTGCACAGCAAAAAAATAAAATCGAAATAGGAACAATCGATAGTATTTCTTCTAAAGTTTTGAACGAAAACAGAAAAATATGGATTCACCTTCCCAAAAGTGCACTAAATGCGAGTCTTGCAAAACAAAAATATCCGGTCGTTTATTTACTTGATGCCGAAGGACACTTTAGTTCGGTTGTTGGAATAATTGAAGAAATGAGCGAAGTAAACGGAAATACAAATTGTCCGGAAATGATTGTAGTGGGGATTACGAACACCAATCGAAATCGCGATTTAACCCCTACACATTCGGAGGTTGATCCACCGTTTGTACCAAAAAGTCTAAGCGACCAATCTGGAGGAGGAGAAAAATTTGTCGAATTTCTGGAGAAAGAATTGATTCCGTATATCGATGGTAAATATCCTACGACCCCTTATAAAACCCTGATCGGACATTCTTTTGGAGGTTTAACAGCATTGAATATCCTGACCAATCATACTAATTTGTTCAATGCGTATCTTGCCATTGATCCAAGTATGTGGTGGGATCATCAGCAATTTTTAGCTCAAACTGAAAAAAAATTAGAAAACAAAAAACTGGCAAATGTTTCCTTATTTATGGCAGCTGCCAATACAATGGATGAGAGTACGAATGTGGTAAAAGTTCGAAAAGATACCACGGTTTTTACCAGACATATTCGTTCCATTTTAGATTTTAATGATTTTCTGAACAAGAATAAAAAAAGCGGACTGAATTATCAATACCAATATTACAACGATGATAATCATGGATCTGTGCCCTTGATTGCAACCTATGACGGTCTACGTTTTTTATTTAAATTCAATCAGTTAAAACTTTCTATACCGGAGCAAATTAATTTTAGTAAAGCTGTTTTTACTAAAATTGAAAAGCATTTCGAAAATGTATCAAAACATTTAGGGTACAAGGTAAGCGTTCCCGAGAACGTGGTAAATGCGTATGGCTATCAGTCTTTAGGTAAAAAAGATATGGAACTGGCAGGTTATCTGTTCCGGTTAAATGTGGCTAACTATCCTCAAAGCGCAAATGTGTATGATTCGCTTGGAGATTTTTATGAAGCAAATGGCGATAAGAAAAATGCCATTGTCAGTTATGAAAAGGCGCTGACATTGGATAAAAACTTTTCGGAAGCAAGAGGAAAACTCGAAAAATTAAAATAATCGATTTAACAATAACTTAAAATGTCAGGAGAAAAAGATTTACAAAAATTGCTTAAAAGCATGAAGCCGGAACATATTGCAGGGGATTATGTTTTTTGTAAAGTCGAAAAATTAGAAGGTATTGAACTGAATGATGTTGTGATGTTTTTTAAAGAGAAAGAAGCCATCACGCTGATTTTGAAAAAAGAAACAGCAGCGGCATTAAAGCTTGATTATTCGGTTGTAATGTCCTGGATAACACTTACTATACATTCGTCATTAGAAGCAGTTGGCTTAACAGCTGCATTTTCGAAAGCACTTTCAGAGCATCAAATAAGCTGTAATGTTGTGGCTGCATTTTACCACGATCATATTTTTGTGGCTCAAAAAGACACGGAGAAGGCAATGGAGATCTTAAATTTATTTTCGGTCTAAATTAAGCTAAATCACTGGTTAATAGTAATGAACACAGGGGGATTTAAAATTTAACTTTTTTCAGATTTATTTTAGGTAAGTTTTTTATTACATTTGAATTAAAAAAAAGTTAAAAATCAAGCGGAAGTTTAATATTAAAAAACTACGTTTGCAAAAAAATGAAAACCCTGAATTATTAATGAAAAAGAAACTATTTTTTATTGTTTTATTAATCACATGTAAAAATTTTGCTCAAAACAACGCTAAAATCGCATTTCAGAAGAGCAGATATGAACTGGCTTTAGACTACTACGAAAAGGCAGATTATAAGAAAGCGATTGATTTATTTTACGTTGCTTCCAAAATTAAACCTGACAATACAATAGGTCAGGAATCGATTAAAAAAGTAGATACTTTACGAACAGTTTTGAGAGAAAACCTTTTAAAGCTGGCTGTAGGGACTTGGAAAATGATTGGAGATAAGCCAGTTTGGGCCGCCAATCAAACTACAACAACTTCACAAAAAGAGGTTGATGAGTTAATTGAAATCAAAGACGGTGAAATCTTTTCTTATGAGAAAAATAAGAAAACACAGGAGAAAAAACTCATTAAGTCTGAGAAATTAGTGTATTACAACAAAGAGAACACAGATGCCTTGTTTTCAGACATTATTTTATCCGACGGTACCGTTTGGAATTGTACGATAAATGAAAAGGGAGATGAGCTGCATGTCATCAATGTGGGCAAAGTGACTGATCGGGTTATCGAAAAAATAACCAGCGACAATACGGAGCGGTTTTATATTAAAGTAGAATAGTAAAAAGGGAATCAATTTTGATTCCCTTTTTTTATTTACGAAACCCGTTTGTATTTACTATAATACTCCTGCAAAAATGAATTTTTCGATAATTCGATTGATTTGTTGTAGGTTTTGATAACGAATAATTTGCGATTGTTCGGGAAGAATAAATTCCAATTGTAAAATCGTGTAATTTTGATGCAATCCAAAAGAAGTTAAACAATGAAAATCAAAGCAATTAAAGCTTCGCAAACCTGGCAGATCAGACACGAAGTGATGTGGCCGGATCAGCCCTTTGAGTTTGTACAATTAGAAGAAGATGTTTTAGGGCTGCATTTTGGTGTTTTTATAGCCGAAAAATTAGTGGCAATAGTTTCTTGTTTTGTGAATAATAACGAACTACAGTTCAGAAAATTGGCAACTTTGGAAGAATATCAGGGAAAAGGCATCGGATCTGAACTTGTAAAACACATTTTGCAGTTGGCAAAAGAGAAAAATTTGAAAAAAGTCTGGTGTAATGCACGAACCAGTAAAAAATCTTTTTATGAGAAATTCGGATTGATAGATACCCATCAGACTTTTAAAAAAGCAGGACAGGAATTTACCATAATGGAAGTTTTGCTCTAGCAAACAAAGTCAATTTTACGGAATAAAACATACAGGGTCAGATATTTGCGATTTTGGTGTTTTTTTGGTGATTTTAAGAACCTTATTAATTCGATTCTGATACGGACTTAATTTTTTATGATTTTTTAGCAAAAAACAATATTTTTTTATCAGAATTAGTGTGTAATAAAATCATGAAAACGTTTTCGCCTTTTTTAAATGTTAAAGCTTATAAAAAAATCTTTTTTTCTTTCGATACTTTCCTTACTTTCGCACCCAAATGAGAAAGTTAGTAGTATTTTTAGTATTCATGAATTTGCTTCTGTTAGGCGGAGGGCAATATCTTAATGCGGGTACTCCTAAAGACACTCATCCTCATAATCTTGAGAAAAAGCACCGGGTAAAATTCACCAATCAGGAACAAGGCAGTTCAATTATTGAAGATGCTGATATTGATACTGAAGAAGAATATCTTGGAAGTGATGATCTTAAAGATGGACTTACGAATAAGTTTTTTGCAACAAACTACAGTTTACTTGACAGTTGGTACCTTTCCTTTGCAAGTCAGACTGGTGTAAATGATTACAATCGTTTTAAAATCTTCCTGCCATTTTATGGCAACTCAAATCCTATCTACATTACTCAACGAGTTTTAAGGATTTGATTCAACAGTATACATCGGTTACCTAAGTTGTGATCTGAATATTCTGTTGATGTATTTTTTTCTACCTCATCTTATATGAAAGTTAAGTTCTGACTAAGGCTGGCTGATGTATTTTTTCATCCAAGGGAATCTCTGTATTCCAAGCACTCAATCGCTTAATTTCCAATAAAATCATGAAAAGAATTATCTTGTTCACTGGCTTAATTGCCCTAGTGTGCCTAACTAGCTGTACAGCTAAAAAAGAAGAGAAAGAAGAAGTAGAAAAATTTACGGCTACCAATGCAGTAAGAATAGACACTTCGTTTACGAAACAGTACGTTTCACAAATTAAATCGGTACGAAACATTGAAATTCGTGCTCAGGAAAAAGGTTTTTTACAAAACATCTATGTCGATGAAGGGCAATTTGTAAAAAAAGGGCAGCTGTTGTTTAAAATTATGCCAAACATGTATCAGGCAGAATTATTGAAAGCACAGGCTGAACAAAAATCAGTAGAAATCGAACTGCAAAATGCCAAATTACTGGCAGACAAAAATATCGTTTCTAAAAACGAACTAAGTGTAGCACAGGCAAAATTGCAATCTGCAAGAGCCGAAGTGGCATTGGCAAAACTTCATTTGTCATTTACAGAAATCAGAGCTCCGTTTGACGGAACTATCGACCGTATCCCTTTAAAATTAGGAAGTCTTATTGATGAAGGCGAATTGATGACGAGTCTTTCAGACAACAGTCAGATGTTTGCTTATTTCAACGTTTCAGAACCTGAATACCTGCAATATGAAACCAATGTAAAAGACCGTGCTGATAATAAAGTAAGTCTGGTTTTGGCTAATGGTGAAACCTTTAAGGAAAAAGGAAATGTGGAAGTTATTGAAAGTGAATTTAACAATGAAACCGGAAACATCGCTTTCAGAGCGCGTTTTCCTAATTCAGGGAAATTGCTTAGAAATGGAGAAACCGGACAGGTTCAAATGCTTGTACCGCTTAAAAATGCAATCGTGATTCCACAAAAAGCGACGTATGAAATTCAGGATAAAAAGTACGTTTTTGTGATCGATAAAAACAATAAAGTAAACTCAAGAGAAATCACCATAACAGGCGAAATTCCTGATTTGTACGTGATCAGAACCGGACTTACCGAGAATGACAGAATTTTATTGGAAGGAGTTCAGAAAGTAAAAGAAAACGACAAAATTAAATATGAATTCCAATCTCCTAAAGCGGTAATGAACAATTTACGCTTAAAAGCAGAATAGGTTTAATCATTAAAACACGATAAAATGTTTAACAAATTTATTCAAAGACCTGTACTGTCGATAGTAATATCGCTTATAATCGTCTTTTTAGGAGTATTGTCGGTATTGAATTTACCTATTACACAATTCCCTACAATCTCACCACCAATGGTGAACGTTACTGCTGATTATCCCGGATCTAATGGTGAATTGATGATCAAGGCGGTTATTATTCCTTTAGAAAGAGCTCTGAATGGAGTTCCGGGAATGAAATACATGGCGTCTGATGCCGGAAATGACGGTGAAGCAACTATAAAAGTAGTGTTTAACTTAGGAACAGATCCTAATCAGGCTGCGATTAATGTGCAGAACCGTGTGGCTTCGGTTACCAATAAACTACCTCCTTTGGTTATTAGAGAGGGGATTAAAATTACACGAGAAGTACCGAGTATGTTGATGTACGTGAATCTTTACAGTACAGATAAAAATACCGATATGAAGTTCTTGTACAACTACGCCGATATCAACGTACTTTCAGAATTGAAAAGGGTAAACGGTATTGGTTCAGGAGATATTTTAGGAACTCGTGAATATGCGATGCGTATCTGGCTAAAACCTGATCGTATGCTGGCTTATAAAATTTCTGCCGATGAGGTAATGGAGGCATTATCAAGTCAGAGTTTGGAGGCTTCTCCGGGTAAAACAGGAGAAAGTTCCGGTAAACGTTCTCAGGCATTTGAATATGTATTGAAGTATTCCGGACGTTTTACCACAAAAGAGCAATATGGAAATATTGTGATCAAGTCAAATGCTAATGGAGAGCTTTTACGTTTGAAAGACATTGCCAATATTGAATTTGGTAGTTCGATGTATGATATTTACTCCAACTTAAATGGTAAGCCATCTGCGGCTATCGTATTAAAACAGTCTTTCGGAAGTAATGCCAATCAGGTTATTGAAGAGGTAAAGGCTAAATTGGAAAAAATCAAGCAAAAATTTCCAAAAGGAATGGATTATGAAATTTCATATGACGTTTCTAAGTTCCTGGACGCCTCTATCGAAAAGGTAATTCACACTTTGGTTGAAGCTTTTATACTGGTAGGTTTAGTTGTATTCCTTTTCTTAGGCGACTGGCGTTCGACCGTTATTCCGGCAATTGCGGTACCGGTATCGTTAATTGGAACCTTTGTGTTCATGACATTCTTTGATATTTCATTGAACTTAATCACCTTGTTTGCTTTAGTATTGGCAATTGGGGTCGTCGTCGATGATGCGATTGTAGTGATCGAAGCCGTTCACGCCAAGATGGAAGAAGAGCATCTGTCAGCGTTTAAAGCGACTAAAAAAGCGATGCATGAAATTGCAGGGGCGATTATTGCGATTACCTTCCTGATGGCGGCAGTATTTATTCCTGTAGCCTTCATGTCGGGTCCTGTGGGAGTATTTTACAGACAGTTTTCGGTGACTATGGCAACAGCAATTATACTTTCGGGTGTTGTGGCTTTGACCTTGACGCCGGCACTTTGTGCGATGATGTTGAAAAATAATCACGGTCAGCCTAAAAAGAAAACACCAATCAATGTGTTTATAGATGGTTTTAACAATAAGTTTAACCTGGCTCAGGGTAAATATCAAAATGTATTAGCCAAAATCGTCAACAGAAGAGCTGTTACGATTGTTGCTTTGGTAGGATTTTGTGCCGGAACATGGTTAATAAGCAGTACTGTTCCGTCCGGATTTATTCCGAATGAGGATCAGGGAATGTTTTATGCAGTTATTCAGACACCTCCAGGATCTTCACTGGAAAGAACCAATAATATTGCAGAAAGAGTGCAAAAGATTGCTGAAGATATTGATGGAGTGAAATCGGTTTCCTCGTTAGCGGGTTACGAAATTCTGTCTGAAGGTACAGGAGCCAACTCAGGAACCTGTTTGGTAAATCTTAAAGACTGGAGCGAAAGAAAAGAATCTGTTTTGGAGATTATGCATGAGATGGAGGAAAAATGTAAAGACATTGCGGGAGCAAATATCGAATTTTTCCAACCGCCTGCTGTACCGGGATATGGTGCTGCGGGAGGATTTGAGCTTCGTTTATTAGATAAAACGGGTTCAGGAGATTACAAAAAAACCGAGCAGGTAAATAACGATTTTGTTGCTGAATTGAACAGACATCCGGAATTATCAAATGTATTTAGTTTTTATAGTTCCAGTTTCCCTCAATACATGATGAAAGTCGATAATGATTTGGCACAGCAAAAAGGTGTTTCTATCGAAAATGCGATGAACACTTTGTCAACTCTTGTGGGAAGTAACTACGAAATTAGTTTTATTAAATTCGGAATTAACTATAAAGTAATCGTTCAGGCTTCGCCGGAGTATCGTGCTCAGCCGGATGATATTTTAAAGCTGTATGTAAAAAACAACCGTGATGAAATGGTGCCTTTTTCTGCTTTCATGAGATTAGAAAAGGTATACGGGCTTTCTGAAATTACCCGTCACAACATGTACACTTCTACACAAATTAGTGGTTCTGCTGCACCGGGTTATAGTTCTGGTACGGCCATTAAAGTAATTCAGGAAGTAGCCGCCAAAAAATTACCAAGAGGATATGACATTGACTGGGCAGGTATTTCTGCCGATGAGGTGGCACAGGGGAATCAGGCCATTTGGGTATTCCTGATCTGTTTGGGATTTGTGTATCTGGTATTGGCAGCGCAATACGAGAGTTTTATTTTGCCATTATCTGTAATTCTTTCTTTACCGGCAGGTATTTTTGGAGCTTTCCTTTTACTGAAATTAACAGGATTGGAAAACAACATTTATGCACAGGTAGCCATGGTAATGCTTATTGGTTTATTGGGTAAAAATGCCGTACTGATTGTAGAGTTTGCGATTCAGCGACATGCCGCGGGTAAATCAGTTCTTGAAGCAGCAATGGAAGGAGCTAAAGCGAGGTTCCGTCCAATTTTGATGACTTCATTTGCTTTTATTGCCGGTTTATTACCGCTTGCTTTTGCTACCGGTCCGGGAAAAATTGGAAACCGTACTATTGGTACAGCCGCTGCGGGAGGTATGCTTATCGGAACTATTTGTGGGGTGTTTGTAATTCCGGGCTTGTATTACATTTTTGGAAAAATAGCAGAGAAACACAAATTAGTGAAACATGAAGAAGAGAATCCATTAACAGAAGAAATTGATAACAATCATGTATAAATTCAAAACCTATCAATACGGTATTGCATTGAGTATATGTCTTACGGTTGCAGGGTGTAAAGCCCCTGCTCCTGAGACTGCAGTAACAAGCACGCCGGTTCCGGAGTCATTTGGTGCAACAGTCCAAACTCAGGATGCAAACAATAACACCTCAGCACTTAGCTGGAAAGATTACTTTAAAGATCAAAATCTGGTTGACCTTATTGATGTTGCCCTGAAGAATAATCAGGAGTTAAACATTACGTTGCAGGAAATCGAAATTGCAAGAAATGACATTCGTGTAAAAAAAGGACTTTTATTACCAACTGTTGGTGTTCGCGCCGGAGCAGGAGTGGAGAAAGTAGGTCGTTATACCAGTCAGGGTGCGGGTGATGCCAACACCGAGATCAAACCGGGTGTAGAAACCCCTGATCCGTTGGGAGATTTTACCATTTCGGCTTATGCCAATTGGGAGGTAGACATCTGGAAAAAACTGCGCAACTCTAAGAAAGCAGCTTTAAACCGCTATTTAGCAACTGTTGAAGGGAAAAACTTTGTGATTACCAATCTTATTGCTGAAGTGGCCGATTCGTATTACGAATTACTGGCTTTAGATACGCAGTTGGATATTGTAAAACAAACCATCAAATTGCAAAGCAATGCTTTAGAAATTGTAAAAATTCAGAAGCAGGCTGCCCGAGCTACCGAACTAGGAGTGAAGAAATTTGAAGCAGAGGTTTTAACTTCAAAAAGTCTTGAATTTGGAATTCTTCAGCAGATAAAAGAAACGGAAAATAAAATCAACTTTTTATTGGGAAGATATCCGCAGGAAATCAAAAGAACCAATACAAACAACTTCCTGAGTTTGTTACCGGCAGCGGTAAGTTCAGGAATTCCGTCTCAGTTATTGGCGAATCGTCCTGATGTTAAACAGGCAGAATTAGAATTAGTAGCTTCAAAATTAGATGTAAAAGCGGCTCGTGCCGAGTTTTATCCTTCTTTAAATATTTCGGCTGCGATAGGTGTACAGGCTTTTAAACCTTCCTATTTGCTTACTTTTCCGGAATCTATTTTGTATTCATTGGCCGGAGATCTTGCTGCACCTTTGATTAACAGAAATGCAATTAAAGCCGAATTTGCCAGTGCAAATGCAAGACAGCTTCAGGCCTTGTACAATTACGATCGTACCATTTTGAATGCTTACTTAGAAGTGTCTAACCAGCTTTCTAAGATCGAAAACCTGCAAAAAGGTTATGATCTTAAATCGCAACAGGTAGACGCCTTAAATACTTCAATAGACGTTTCTAACGATTTGTTTAAATCGGCCAGAGTCGATTATTTTGAAGTTTTAATGACACAACGTGATGCATTAGAAGCAAAATTAGAATTGGTAGATACTAAAAAAGAACAATTAAATGCTGCAGTCCATGTGTACAGAGACTTAGGCGGTGGTTGGAAATAGGAGTAATAGTTAGTTTGTAGATAAAAAGCCTTTCAGGAGTAAATTCCCGAAAGGCTTTTTTAGTTGATCGTGGAAGTCTGAATGTATGCGATAGCGTATTACTCTTTTTTAGTATTGTTTATTAATTCTATAATCTTTGAAGCCACTCCGCTTGACGATTGAAAATTTTGTCCGGTAACAATTCTTCCGTCCGTTTCAACATGAGAGACATTACGTGCCGAAAACTTAAAAGTGCCGCCTCTTTCTTCAATTGTTTTTTGAATTAAAAAGGGGAAGTACTTAAAATATTCGTCACCTTGTTTTTCATAGGAATCCGGGTAACCGCTAATTTTTTTCCCTGCTACTAAATAAGCACCATCACTCGTTTTTAAGTTCACTATTCCTGCAGTTCCGTGGCAAACAGAAGAGATAATACCCTTGTTTTCCTCATATACTTTTAAAGCAATAGTTTGAATTTCTTTATTTTCAGGCACATCATACATCGCAGCTCCACCACCAATGTAATGAACTGCTTTGTAAATTTTGGAATCAATTTCTGCTGGTTTTTTGGTGTTTTTTAGGGCATACATAAAATCCAGGTCAAATAAATATTGCTTTTGTAAAGCGTCGGAGGTGTTAATATAGGCTAATGGAGCACTTCCGCCTTCCGGGCTCACAAAATCAACCGTATAACCTGCTGTTTTAAAAGTATGGTAAGCGTTTGCGATTTCAGGAAAACTATTGCCCGTTGGTAGGTTCGATTTGCCATAATAGTGCGCATTAGAAACAATAAACAGTATGCGCTGTCCCGACTTGTTCGTACTTAAACTACTCGCAGATTTGCTGATTATTTTCCATTCACCCTGAAGCTTTTTGAGTAAAAACAAATCAATAAACTCCATTTTTTTGTCGGGAATCAATATCTCTGCTTTGGCTAAAGCGATATTGTTATACAAATCAATTGAAATTATTCTGCCCAGACGGCCATTAAATTGTCCGGGATTGTCTTTCTTAAACCATTTGGCATATTCGCTGGCAGGTACAATCCAAAGCTCCTTGTCTTTATGACTTAAAAAGAGATTGGCCTCAGCATAAAATGCTTTTTCGATGTTTTCAGGTCTGTTGTAAGAACTGCCATCAATATAATTTTCAATGCATTTTTTAACGGATGCCTCTTCGGTCTGCGCCAACAAATAACCTGACGAGAATAATAGTGCAATAAAATAGATAAGTTTTTTCATAAGCTTTTTGAAATTTAATTTTTCACAAAGCTATAGGGAGTGAGATAGAATGGGGAATAAATATATACTTTAGGACTCCTAATGTATAAATTGAGAGAAAAAAATCAGGTTTTTGCGTAGTTTACAGGTGTTGTACCTGTAGCTTTTTTAAAGGCGCTGTAAAAAGTACTGCTCGAATTGAAGCCACAATACTCGGCTACCACTTCCATTTTTAGGTTACTGTCCTGTTTCAGAATTTTCTTTGCTTCTTCAATTCGGTATTCATTTATAAATTGCGTGTAACTTTTGTTCAGATTATCATTTAAGAATTGCGACAAAAGCTGCGGACGTACCTTGATTTCCTGTGCCAATAAACTTAAGGTCAGATTCGGATTTTTGTGCATGTTTTTGGAATGAAAAGCAACCTGTATTTTTTCAAGAATATGATCTACTTCTTCGCTTTCTATTTTGTTGACATATTTTTCTTTTTTAGGAAGTACCTTAAAAGTTTGATTTCGTTTGTAAAACACCACCATACCGGACAGATATAAAGCAAAAGAAAGCGACAGAGCCCCTGAAATATAAGAAGTATAAGTAGCTGTAAAATAAGCCAGCCAGATCAGGAAGACGCCTCCCAATACCGAGAGCATCCAAACCTCATCATAATTAATCTTGCCGGACTTTGTTATAATCTTCTCAAATAATTGTTTCAGAGAAAATCCGGAGAGCATGATAAAGATGATCCATTGTAAATTGATAATGAAATAAATGTACTTTTTCCACAATACTAAATGAGTCTGATAAGGAGCAAGGACTCCTACAAAGACAATAAGCAATAATAGAAAAAGAATGGAATACTTCGCTAAAGTTACATTTAAGGCATTTAGTTTAGCCTTGATATAGAAAAACAGAAAGGGGCCTATCAGAAAACAAGCCGATAAACCGATTTGCAGATAGGTCTTTGAAATCGTAGGGTTAAAGTAAAAAAAGATGGACTTCCAGATGCGGATACTCAGAACGGCTAATAAGCCACCTAAAAAGAAGTTGGAAATGTTCTTTTCTTTGGTAAAGAAGAAAAAGTACAGGCTTAAGATTGTGCTGTTGAATGCACCTAATGCGCTGAAGAAAAATAATATCTGGTTGTCTAAATACATTTGCTTATGGTACAGTTCTAAATCGCTTTTTCTGTTTTACGGCAAAAGTTCACAACTTCGTAAAATTGTGAACTTTGTGGCTGTATTCCTTCGGCTAAGATAAAAATTCCTGTGAAAGAAAAACAGGTAATTATCAGATATTTCGCAATTGGTTACAATTGCTTTAGCAGGCGCTTTTTTACTTATTTGGCTTGACGATTACTGCTAAACGAATCACGGAACATCTTCCAGCCTTTGTCCGTTTTCTTCCAAAGAACCAGAAACTTACCGTCGTCCATTAATTCGCCTTTTGAGTTGTAAGACTGCCATAAACCTTCCTCGGTTACGTATTCTACACCATCACCATATACCGCTGTGGTGATAAATTTTCCGCCTCTTAAACCATATTCATCGTATGCTTTTCTAAAAAAATTGGCGGCACCTTCTTTCCCATAGATTTGAGGAGCATTTGGCAGTAAAATGGAGGCGTCTTCGGCATATCGGTCTATAAATATTGACGGATCGTTGTTTTTAAAGGAATCAAAATAGATGGCGTTGCTTTTTTGAATTGCATTTTTTGCTTCGTCTAAAGCTGTTTCAGTGTTTGTTGCAGCATTACAGCCGGAAAGCAGTAAGACAAGGACAAAGAGTTTTAATGCTGCATAAACGTGATTTCGGTTCAATTTCGATGAGTTGTTAAAAGTATTCATATTAAAGTTTTTAGATTTACTATTATTTTTATCAAAGGTAGTAAGCGTAAAAACTTCTGAATTGTACAAATCGGAACTGTTTTTTTTTATTAAGGTGTTAAGGTTCTGAGGTGCTAAGCTACTAAGGGATAGTATTGTTAATGCTCAATAGTACCTTTAAAGAATTAATTGATTGATCGGAAATTGATTCTCTAAATAGGAGGTTGGTGTCGTTCCGGTAAAGGATTTAAAATCTCTTATAAAATGAGACTGATCAAAATAACCGGAATCATAAGCAATAGAGGTAAAAGGGTATTCGGTATTGTTGATGAGCTTCAGACTGTGTTGAAAGCGCTTAATTTTGTTGAACGATTTCGGGGCAAGTCCGGTATGCTGGAACACCAGCTTATGAAGATAACGAGGTGTTATACCGTATTTTGCCGAAATGTTGTTGATGTTGCTTTCGGTTGGCTCGTTTAGTAAACTCGATAAGATATGGGCTACTTTTTCAATTTTGCCCGATCGCTTAGGGTTTGTTATTATTTTTTTGATTAAAAATGTTTCGATCAGCTCAATTCTTTTTTGGATATCGGAAGTTTCTAAAAGCTGACTGTGTAAGTTTTTTATCGGATTGCCAATTATATCTTCAAGGTCAAAAATTTGATTGTTAAATACCCCAATTTCATCCTTAAAAAAGTAGGCTGCGGTATGCGTATAAAACCGAATGCCCAGCATCGTATGTTTGCCTTTTGATTTTATAGGAAGAGGTTTGGTAATCTGCCCCCACAATTCAATTTTTGGAGTTTTGTGAAAGTTTTTATCGACCAATGACTCCCAAATCCCATCACCAAGATTAAAAATAATCTCCATTTCACCACTTGGAAACACCGTATCTTCAAATGCTACATCTGAATCGGATTCAAAAATATAGTAATGTTTGATATAAGGTTTTAGAATTTCGGATGGTGGAAAATGTTGTAAGTGCATTTTACTGACGTTTAATTCTCAAATAGTAAATGGATTTTTATTGTTAACTTGTTGACAAGTGTAAAGTTATGAAAAAATGCAAAACAAATTTAAAATTGTAAAACTACCCCATCACAAAGACAGGTTTGAATATTGCAATCGAAATGTTGCGGTTTAATAAGACCTGACTGCTTTAAACCAGTATCACTCCTGCATTTTGATACGGTTTTAAACTTTCATCTTCCGGAGCAATATTAGTCACCAATACATTAATATCTTTAATTGGGCAGACTGAATACGCTTCAGCTGTTCCTACTTTTTCGATAGACCCTAAAGCAATGACAAAATCAGAATGTTGAATCATGTTTCTTTTTATTTGCGAATCATCATATAAAACTCCCGTAACCCCGCGCTCGTGATGAATGCTGCAGAGACCAAGAATACAAATGTCGGCCCTGAAGTTTCTAAAAAAATCGATCGTTTCAATACTGGCAGTAGTAAAGGAAGTTTTGCACATTCGTCCACCTGCAAAAATCAATTCAATATTAGGTAAATCTTCAATGAGTGCCGCTACAGGAAAGCTGTTTGTGATCACAGTGATCTTTAAATCGTAAGGGAAACTGGCGACTAAAGCCAATGAAGTTGTTCCTCCATCGATAAAAACAACTTGACCGTCTTTTAAATAAGAGATTGCTTTTTCGGCAATTATCTTTTTGTTTTCAAGATCGTGTTTTTCCCGGTTTCTAAAATGCAGCGGAATGGGAGAAGGAGCAACAGCACCTCCGCGAACAGCCTTTAACAATCCCTGATCCGAAAGCTCTTTCACATCTCGTCTTATCGTGTCTTCAGACACATTTAAATAGGCACTAAGCTCCATTAAAGTAAGCCGGTGTTCTTTTGATAAGTACTCTAAAATTACTTTTTGACGTTCTTCTTTTTTCATTCGATGCAAATTTATATTGCAAAAATAAGTTAAAATTGCAATACTTTGCAATATTTGCGTAAATTTGTTGCAAAATTAATCAAGATGAAAAAGAAAACGATTGCCATTGACATGGATGGCGTACTTGCCGATATCGAAATACAGTTAATCAAACAGTACAATAACGAGAGCGGAGCCTCACTTACCAAAGAGACTATTCAGGGGCTGAGTGAAGAAGATGCTTTTAAAGACAGAACTCTTTTGCGTGAAATTTTAAATGCCGATAATTTTTTTAGAAATCTGCCTGTAATGCCGGATGCTGTCGAAAGTTTACGCCGACTACAGGAAAACTTTGAAATTTTTATTGTTTCTGCTGCGACCGAATTTCCGGTATCACTGGCCGAAAAAGTAGCCTGGTTGGCAGAACATTTTCCTTTTATCACTTGGGAAAACATTATTTTGTGCGGAAGTAAAAGAATCATCAATACGGATTATATGATTGACGATCACCGTAAAAATTTAGACCACTGTATGGGAAAACCGATCATGTTTACAGCATTCCATAACGTTAATCAGACGCATCATTTAAGAGTAAACAACTGGAAAGAAGCCGTTGAAGTTTTAGAAAAAGACATCGTAACGGATTTGAACTAAGAGACGACAAAATAGCCTACAGGAATTTTTTATCAACCTGTTTTTTGAAGGAAAAGCCTTTTGAGAGTAATCTTGAAAGGTTTTTTATTTTCAGTTAACCAGGAGCTTGGGATTGCAATTAGGATGTTAAATTTTAGTTTGTATTTATTTCGGGATGGATAGGTTTGCTTTAAATCCTTTATCGGGTTCTGTCTCAAAATCAATAGTTCCTTTAACAGCCTGAATGCGGTGTTCCATGTTTTGCAGGCCATTTTTTGCGGTACTGGCTTTTTCAAAACCTTTACCGTTATCGGTATAATGTATGGAGATTGATTTCTCGTTATTTTCAAACTTTATTCCAACAATACTTGCCTGGCTGTGTTTTTTCATGTTCACCATTAATTCCTGTAAAATCCTGCTGATGGTAATTTTTTTGGTATCGTTAATCGCCTCCCAGTTGATCGTTTCTAAGTTGGTCACAATGATATTTCTTTCGTTGGTATTGTAAGTCGAAAGCATTTCTTTGATACTGCTGGTAAAATTTACACCCGTATCAATTTTATTGTTTTCTCTCGAAATTCCTCTTACACGACCGTAAATATCATCTAATTTTTGAAGTAGATTCTCTTTGGTACTTTCTTTAGACAGGGATTGGGACTCGGCAAAAGCAATCACATGAAATACATCGTTTGCCAGTTCATCGTGGATTTTTTTAGCAATTCGGGCTTCGGTTATATAGGAAGTTTTAAATTCGATCGCTCTGTTTTTATTTTTATAGTAACGTACTACAATTACAATTAGAATAACTAAGAAGAAGAAAATAATTGCAGATACAATTCTCAGGTATTTGGCCCTTTGAAGAGAAAGTAAGTTCTCTGCTTTTTCTAAACGAAGTTTTGCATTTTCATCCTTTTCCTTTTTAGCATCGTATTTAATTTTAGCAAACTTATTTTTGAAGTTGTTTCTGACCTTAATAATGCTGTCGTTTAGTTTAAAGTACTTCTGAACATATTTACTGTTTTGAGCACTGTGATCGTTTGAAATTAAAATTTGCAGTGCTTCCAATCTTTCGTCTACACTGTTTAGTTTTGTAGCGTTACTATAAGCTGCAAGAGCATTTTCATCTGATTTCTGGATGTCTGTTTTAGCATAATAATCAGCGAGGTGCAGATAACTTTCAATGCTGCCGTAAGTGTCTTTAATTTCATTTCTGGTCTGGAGCGCTTCATTCATTAAAAGGAATCCTTTTTCGTCCATTCCATTCTTAAAATAGGCGTACCCTAGATTGTCCTGAATTCTTGCTTTAATAGATATTTGAGATTTATCGTCCAGTAATTTAGTGCTTAAAGTGAATTCTAAAATAGAAATAGCTTGAGGATACTTTTTTTGCTGAATGTATACAGGGGCAATATTACTTAAGGAGAATAGCTTTTGTAAAGCAGCTGGATTATCTTTTACAGCTTCTTTGTAGTAAAAAATGGCATCATTATATTGAGATAGTTCTTTGTCAGCAATACCTAATGCATTATTAATATCTGCTGAATACATGCTCTTTTTTTTAACATAGAGTATTGCTTCGGTCACAGTTTCTTTACTGCCGTAATAATCTCCATTCACTTGTTGAATATATGCAATCATAGTTAGTACATATCCAATATTAGCGCTGTCTTTTAAGGTTTCATAAAGCTGCTTTGATTTATTAAATTCATAAAAGGAGGTATTAAAATTTTGTTTTTTAAAGCTTTCAATCCCTTTATCTCGTAAACGAAATGCCTCTTTTTGAATAGATGCTTTGTTGGCAATATTGGTTTTTTCTTCTTTACAGGAAAATAGAAAAAGAAGTATAATAAAATAAAAAAACGGGGACCGTAACATATAAATTTACTTTCCCCGAAAATAGTAATTAATTTAGATATTAAAATATATATTTATTAAATATCTGGCGGTGGTGGTGGTGGAGTCCCAGCACCACCAGTATCACCTGGTCCATCTGCAAAAGTTGGTTTTGCAGGATCAATAGATTTCTTTGTTTCCTGTTTGGTTTGAGTTTCGTATTCATCAGGTGTACAGGAGAACATGGTGAATAGTATCGTGAAAGCGATAAAAATTATTAGCTTTTTCATTTTATTTAGATTTAGAAATTAGACATGGGTATTGCTGACCGGAGTTGATCCGGAGGTTGGTTAGGACAATACCAATTTGGTTTTTCGGGAAGTACAATGTGTAGAACTGTAAGACGTTATCTATACTTCCCGAATAAATTCGGTCTTACTGTTTTTTTACACTGTTAATTTGAACTAGTTTTATATTTTTGTTTTAATCTGCAGATAAAACTTGAACTAATTTCTATGGCAAAGTAAAGACGCTTTTAAGCCTTTATTGGTAAGGGATTCCCAGAATTCCCACGTTTTCCTGAGATTCCCAAAAATTCCTAAAAAATCCTAAAAAAATAACATGCATAGCCAGACTTTAGAAGAATTTAAAAAAGCGATTAAGAATAAATATGAGATTGAGAAAGAAGGAGAATATTTCGATTATTTGTACAACCCCTCCCGCGGAAAACTCCGTGATTTGTGTTGGATTATCTACGAAAATAACCCGACTCAAGACGATTTAAATGTTTTTAGAAATTTATTGTGTCTGGATTTTGACCATACAAGAAAGAATAAGTTTAACGAACAAAAAGACAAGTTCAGACCCATCGAAACGTTTTTTAAAGGCGAAACAGACCCATCGAATATCGATGCGATAAATCTGGCGGCTGTTATCGTCGATTTTCAGCCACGTCCTTTTAAAAAGTTCAATGAAAAGTGCCGAATCAATGAGGCCAAACACATGGTAAGTGTGGTCGAAATGAATGCAGCAGCTCAGATAGAGATCATAGAAGAAGGTAATCTTGTGGAAAGTTACCCTCAAAAAGGAAATCGTTTCTATAATTTTAAGTACGTACTCTCTAAAAAAATAGTCAAGAAAATCTATCCAAGAAAAATAATTACAGCTACGGTTGGGGCGGTCGCTTTTGTGTCTTCTGCGCGTTTGTACTTTGTGAAGAAAAAAGACCAAACGGAATAGTTTCTAATGGAAGTAGGGAAGCATTCTGAAAAAGAGAATGCGTGAAGAAAGGTGTAAAAGAATAATTTTTTGAGGCGCAATTTGGGCGTTTAGATAGTTTGTTTTTCGGCATATAGGTACTGTTATTTATACTATAAAGATAAGAAAAAATAACCAATAAACCTAGTGAATACAAGGGAAATAGGTGTTTTTTTGCTATAAAAAAGCACTTTTTTTTGGGGAACTTTGTAGCCCTATAACCTTAATTTTTATGCCGAAATAATTTGTTTTTTAGGGCTAATTGGATTGTCGTGAAATGGCTTTTTGCAGGGCTGGGAATTCTAGGATAAAAAATCTTTAAACCACAATCCCGAATGTTTAATAGTTCTTTGCTGAGTGTCGAAATCGACGTGTATTAATCCAAATCGGGCGTTGTAACCCTCGGCCCATTCAAAATTATCGGTAAGGGTCCATACAAAATAACCGTCCACGGCAAGGCCGTCTTTTTTGGCTTTGAGTATTTGCTCTAAATGATCCTGAATGTAATGCGTGCGTTTGATGTCGTACACCTTTCCATTTTTTAGCGTGTCCGGAAAAGCGGCACCATTTTCGGTAATAATGATTTTCCTGATGCCTTCATACGCGTTGAATTTTTTGAGTACCTGATAAAGAGCAGGCGGGTACACTTCCCATCCCATGTCGGTTGAAATGACATTCCTTTTTTCGGCACTAATCAGTTCGGCACCAATGTAAGGAATGAGTAAAGACGATTTTACAACTTCGCGGGTGTAACATTGCAGACCTATAAAATCAAAGTCAAAAGACAAATTATTGAGATCATCTTCTACAATATAAGCATTTAGCTTTTTTAATACAGGCAGATCGGCCTGAGGATAACCTAAACCTAAAATAGGTTCAATAAAAGTTCGGTTTAATAGCGTATCTACTCTTTTTGCCGCCTCAACGTCTTTTGAAGAGGTTGTTGCCGGCTCAATATGTGTACAGGAAAATGTGGTGCCGATATGGGCATTCGGTATGTGGTTTCGAATTATTTTGGCACCCGCAGTTGTCGCTAAAGTTACATGGTGCATGGCTTTGAGGTAATTGGTAATGCCTTTTTTTCCCGGGGCATGAATCCCCAAAAAGTATCCTGCTCCTGTAAAAACCGAAGGCTCATTGATCACCATCCAGTTTTTAACACGATCACCAAAATGCTGTACACAAACGGCAACGTATGCTGAAAACCAATTAACTGATTCACGATTGGTCCAGCCTCCTTTTACTTCTAAATCATGCGGTAAATCCCAATGATAAAGTGTAATCCAGGGTTCTATTCCGGAGGACAGCAGCGAATCAATAATTTTGTTGTAATAGGCTATTCCGGCCTCATTTACTGGAGAAACTCCGCTAGGCATGATTCTCGGCCAGCTGATCGAAAATCGAAAATTCGGAATGTTCAGTTCACGGATTAAGTCAATATCGTTTTGGTACGAATTGTAAAAATCGCAGGCGGTTAAGGCATGATGTCCGTTTTTTATTTTTCCTTTTTGGGAAGTAAAAACATCCCAAATCGAACGTCCTTTGCCATCGGTATCAGCTGCGCCTTCAATTTGGAAAGCGGCGGTTGAAACACCCCACAAGAAATCATCTCCAAACTGGTTTTTGTGCAAAAATGAGGTCTCAACTTTATTCATTCAATTGTACTTTCCTTTTTAAAATTGTCGTTTATTAATGAAGGAAAGAAGATTGCATCGCTCTTAAAAAAAGCCATTCTTTGAATGAAACCAGAAAATTTAGATTAAAGAATTTCATGATATTTAGTTTTAATCAAATTAATAAAACTAATGTGAATTAAATGTAAAGTGATTATTATCAAATGTTTAAATGATTCTGTTTGTCTTAAATAGATCAATCTTCCCAACCGCAAAGGCTAAGTCCAAGACCTTGGGCACGCTTCAGCGTTACTTTCGTAATTTCACTGCGGCAAGAGGTCAGACCTCGGCAATTTTCGTTGTAATGGAATTTTTTAGCACCTGTCGGGCCGCAGATGTATACTTTGGCTTCAAATGGGTGAAAAGAGGTTAGGAATATAAAAAGTAAAATGTATTTCATAGGAATGGGTTTGGAGTAAGTTAGTTATTGCACCACCAGTTGATAGGTATTCCCTTTTAAATCTGTAGCATTTAGTTTCCCGTGTTCTATCCATTCCGTTTTAATCTCGAGATCGGGAATACTATCAAATTTTAAAATACCGGCACCGTATTTTCCTTTTACATTGATGTTTCCAAAAACTGAATCTCCTTTGAAATTGATACCTTTTACGTTATAATTGTATTCATAATTTCCCGTAGTACCAGTTCTGTATTTGTATTGGTATTCAGTGTCTACGTGGTAGGTTTTGGCTTCTTCCGGATTAATAGTCTGGCGATCTGTCGGAGTAATTACCTCCTCATAAAAAGTGTTTATTTTTTGAGGAGGCAATTTTTTATGGCAGGAGTTCATTGCTAGCGTTAGAATTAGGAATGAACTTTTATAGAAAGCTCTATAATTGTGAAACATATTTTTTAATGTATTTGAAAGCTAAAATCCATTGTTGTACTTCACGTTAAATGAATGATCAGACATAAATAACAATCCAAAGAATTCAAAGAAAGCCAGTATAGTGGGAATAAGTGTCCAGCAAAATAAGATATACAGTATTCCTTGTGTTGATTTTCCTAAATAGAATTTGTGAATTCCAATTCCTCCAAAGAAGAAAGTCAAAATTGTTGCAGTTAGTTTACTTTTCATAATTTACATTTTAGATAATATTTCAGTTTTTTTTGAGTCAAATTCGGTTTGCGAAATGATTTCGCCTTCCAGTAATTTTTTGAGTTTGTTAAGTGTTTCAATAGGATCTTCTTTTTGCTCTGTATTTTGAGGGGTTGAGGTTCCCGTATTTACGATAATTCCTCCTCCGGCAATTGCTCTTTTATTTTCAAGATCGCACTCGCGTCTGTAAGCAACCATTTCTTCTTCTTTTTCCTGAGCAAATTGATACAATTTTCTAGCCTGTGACTTTGGTAAATAATCGAGCATGTTCATTTTTCCTGTGACAGTTTTCATAGAAAAAGTTGCCCCCATAATTCCTTCTTTCATATGACAATCTAAGATGTCTTTCCAGACATAATCCTGAAAATCCATTGATAATCCTAAATTTTTAGGTCTGCAGAAGATTATTCTTTTGTTTGTTAGCGCAATACAGTCAGGGGATAAATTTAAGGTCGGTTTTTTTTGTACTGCGATGTACTCTATTTGTTCGCCTGAGGTGAGTAATCCATTGACTTTGGTTAATAGTTTTTCAACTGCTTTCGGGTCTTGTTCTTCGTTTAAGAATTTTTTTAAATCGTTTATCATAATTGGTTTTTTAAATTATTGTTTGTATTCGGGTACTTCTATTAATAGCTGATCTGAACGAATTGTTCTTTTATTTTTATCAAATGTAGTTCCGTTAAGAATGAGTATTTTACGGAAATCCATAATCCACAAAATTTATATTCAGGCCATAAAAAAAGCCCCCGAAGGAGCTTTGAAAAGGTATAATGAAGTACAGGGAACTTTTAGATAATTCCCATGTCTTTGGTAATGGTAACCAAATGAATTGTATTGTTTGCCTTAAAAAAGTCTTTGAGTTTAGACAATCTTTTTTCCACGGCACTTTTACTATTGGGTTTAATGTCGGTGCTTTTAAAAATTTCTATGATTTCATCCTGTGACGTTCCGGCTGATAAGTATTTCAGAATTTTAATATCGACATCATCTATTTCGAAGTTGTTTTTTTCCTGAAGAGCAGAAGCCACTTCGGGTGAAATAAACCTTTGATCTGACGTCGAGATCAAGTGAATTGCTTTTTTTAGTTCTTCGATGCTATTCATACTTTTTGATACAAAGGCATCAATCCTTGCATTCTCGAAAAGAGATTTAATTCGATAGCTTTTATCTTCCACCGAATAAGCAATGATTTTAATGTTGGGTTGTAATTCACGCACTTTTTGAACCAGTTCATCTCCACTGGCAATTTTTACTTCGCGGTGATCTGTTTTGAACGAAAGGTCACTAATTAATAAATCATAAGGTTTATTGTCCTGAATCGCTTTGCGTATTTTTAGAAAGGCTTCATCACAATACTTGGATTGCTGAAAATTGATAATATCCAAATCTCTTAAGACTTGTTCGATTCCTAAATTCATAGTATCAACGTCTTCGGCAACTATTACTTTTTTAAACATAGAGTTGTTATTTAGGCATTGTTATTTTTACTTTAAAACCTTTGTTTGGTTCAGTGTCAAAAATAATAGTTCCTTTTATGGCCCGAATACGGTTTTCCATATTTTGAAGACCATTTTTGATAATTTTATCTTTTTGACAGCCTTTTCCGTTATCGGTGTAATTGATAAGTATCTTGTTGGCGGTACTTTCAAATTTTAAAACGACTACTAATGCCTGACTGTGTTTCTTCATATTGACCATTAATTCCTGCAACACCCGATGTACAGCAACCTTTTTAACATCGTCAACGGCGTCCCAGTTTACTTTTTCAATATTATTAATACTGACGTTTGTAGGTGGACTGTTATAAGTGGAGAGCATTTCTTTTAAGTTGACTGCATAATTGGCTTTGGTATCAATTTCATTATTTTCTCTTGAAATTCCACGAACCCTATTGTAAATATGATCCAGTTTTTGAATTAAATTGTTTTTTACATTGGTATTTTCCAGGGACTGTGTTTGGGTAAAGGTGATGGTGTTAAAAACATCATTGGCCAGTTCATCATGAATGTCTTTGGCAATTCGGGTTTCGGTATTGTATGCTGTTTTTATTTCTACAAGACGCGTTTTGTGTTTGTAGCGTTTTCTTAAATAAAGACCCAAGGAAACAAGAGATATTAAAGTGGCAATAATACCGGAAAATAAAATAACTTTTTCTTTTTCAGCTTCTTTAAGAGCAACTAAGTTTTCGGCTTTTTCTAAACGGAGTTTCTGATTTTCATCTTTTTCTTTTTTAGAATCGTATTTGATTTTGGCAAATTTGTTTTTATAATTATTTCTGATTTTGATGATGCTGTCGTTTAATAAAACAAATTTTCGAGCATATTTGGTATTATTAATAACATCATTTGTCATTAAAAGTGCCAATGCTTCTAAACGTTCGTCAATACTGTTTAGTTTTGAGGCTGTTTTATAAGCTTCTAAAGCATGTTTATTAGCCTTTTTAGAGTCTGTTTTGGTGTAATATTCTGCTAAGTGAAGATTACTTTCAATACTTCCATAAGTATCATCATCCTGTTTTCTCATCTCAAGTCCTTCATTCATCAATGAAAGACCTTTGTCATTTAAACCTTTTTTAAAATACGCAAAACCTAGATTATCTTTAATTCTTGCTTTGCTTAATATTGTGTTTTTTGTATTTCGTACTTTGTTAAGAATAGATTCTAAAATAGTAATTGCATCATCATATTTTTTTTGCTGAATGTACACCACAGCAATATTGCTGAAAGGTATTTGCTTTGTTATCGAATCTGTACAATCTTTCATTGCTTCTCTATAATAATAAATAGCATCATTATAAAGTGAAAGTTCCTTGTCTGCAATGCCAAAAAAAGTATTTATAGAAACAGTATAAATATCTCTCTTCTTAATATAGGGTAATGTTTCAGTAAGTGTTTCTTTGCTTCCATAATAATCACCATTGATTTGCTGTATAGAAGCCATTTTTGTAAGACAGAATACAATATTAGCGCTGTCTTTTAAAGTCTCGTATGCTATTTTTGCTTTATTGAAATTGTAGAAAGAAACGTTAAAATTTTTACTTTCAAAGTTTTCTATTCCTTTTTGTCGGAAACTAATCGCTTCTTTTTTATTTGGCTTTATGTCAATAGATATAGTTTTCTTTTCTTTACAAGAAAGGAGAAAAAGGAAAATTATAAAACAAAAAAACGGGGATCGTAGCATAAAACTTACTTTCCCCGAAATTAGTAATTATTTACATATTATTACTTTATTTATTTACCCTGTGGAGGCGGCGGCGGCGGTGGAACAGTTCCATCACCGGGACCGTCAGCATATGCAGGTATTGCAGGTTTGCCATTTGTTTTTGCCGTATCGTATTCGTCAGCGGTGCAAGAGTATAACATAGTTGTCAATAGGGTACAAGCTCCCCAAAATAATATCTTTTTCATGGTGAAATTTTTTAGATTGGTTATAGGCGTGCCAGTTCAGAACCATTCTGAATCATGTTTGGGCAATGCCAATTTTTGTGGGAAGTGAAGTGCGTAGACAGTAAAATTTTCATTTATACTTCCCGGATAAATTCCGTTTTACGGTTTTCCGCACTTTTTAATTGAACTAGTTTAGTACTTTTGTTTTTGACCTGCAGATCAAAACGTTAACTGATTCTGAAGGCAAAGTAACGACGCTTGTAAGCCTGTTTTGATAGGGAATTCCGGGAATTCCTGCAATGTTTAAGTATCCCTAAAGATTCTTATAAATTCTTAAAAAATCCAAAAGCCTATGCCTAACTATACTATTGAAGATTATAAAAAAGCTATTAAAGCAAAGTATGAGATTGAAAAAGAAAATGATATTTTATCAAGTCCTTCACAAGCAAATTTGAGAGATTTTTGCTGGGAAATATTTGTTAAAACTACTAGTAAAGATGATTTGAGTATTTTTAGTTCTTTTTTTGGATTTGAGTTTGATCTCACAAAGAGAAATCAATTTAAGCAACACACAGATAGGTTTAGACCTATTGGTACTTTCTATAAAGGCAAAACAGATTTATCCAATAGAGATGCCATAAATCTTGCTGCAATTTTGGTAGATTTTCAGCACAGGCCGTTTAAAAAATTTAAAGAAAAAGGTGCTATTTGGTATGAAACATCTTCTGAGGGAACAAAAATTCCAGAGCCTTTTGCTGTAATAAATGAAGATGAAGAAGATGAAGATGAAGATGAAGATGAAGATGAAGATGAAGAAGAAGATGAAGAAGGATGTGAGGGTGAAGAGGAAGAGGAGTTTGACCATGTGAGTGGAGATGATAAAAACGCAAACTGGGGATTAACTCAAAAAACAATCGATTTATTCAGGAGGCTTAAAGATAAAATCTGTCAAAAGTTTACCAAAAGAGTCTGGTGGACCATGCTTATTATTGCCTTTATTTTTGCATGCGGATTTTTGATCAGTCATTTTGTTTTTCCTAAAAAGCAATGTATGCAATGGGATAAGGACCACTATGAAATAGTAGATTGTGATTTAGAAGTGAATGGATTGTTTACATCAAATGTTATAGAACCACTAGATGAGAGTAAGGAAAATTTGAAGAAAATTAAAGTTTGTGATACGACCACTTTCTTTAAAAATGGACAAGCAATTGTTTTTTATGCGAAAAATGGGGGTTCGGTAGAATGGTTTAATCAGATGGGACAGAATCCGGAAAATAAGGAGCAATATCTGAGACCAGTAACTAGTTATATTATAGAAAAGTACGTAAAGAATAAGCCTTGTAAGTAGTTTGGGTTACACTTTTGAAATCAGATTATAAGAGAATCGGCATTAGTTTTTTTACTCCATCAGAAGATTAAAAAGCAAAAACGGAAATAACTTTAAAAAAGTCATTTCCGTTTTTTTTATTCTTTTAAAATTAAAGTATCGGATGATGAATATCTAGGTAGATAACGTCAAACCTTTTGTTTTAAAATTACTGAAAAGTACCTGTCTGGCACTGCTAATGGTTTCTTCGGTACGGTAAATGCTGCACCAGAATTTTATTTGTAATTTGAATTTTCCATCAGAAATGGCGCTGTAATAAATTTGCGGAACTTTGGTGGTATTGACCAGTGCCATACTTTCGAGCGATTCCAGAATAATAGCATTGATTGCTTCCGGCATAACATCACCTGTAACCTCGGCAGTAATTTCAACAAGTTTAAAATTGTCGGTATACGTCCAGTTCGTAATGTTTTGTGACAATAAATTACCATTCGGAATAATGATTTCGGCACCGTTTGAAGAGTTGATTTTGGTGGTACGCAATCCCATCGATTTTACTCGGCCAGATTCAGAACTAATGTCGATCACGTCACCAATCTGAATCGGTTTGTCAAAAATCAGGATGATACCCGAAACGAAATTATTAACGACATTCTGAAGACCAAGTCCCACACCAACACCCAGGGCACCCAGCAGAATGCTCAGTTTGTCTAAAGGCATTCCCGAAGCGGCTACGGCCAAAAGATAACCGCTGATTAAAACAACAAGTCTTGTAATGAGTAGTTTAGAATGCTGTCTTTTGTTGATTGTTTCTTCGTTTTCATCGTCAATTTCACCAAAGAAATAGGCGACATAATTTTGCAGTAAATGTGCGACCCAGATAATGATAAAAAATAATACAATATTACCCAGCGTAAAAGTGATACTTCCAATTGTATTTGGGTGGCTTAGCAGTGAAGCTAAACCGGTGCGCAATGATTCCCAAATGTTTAAATTAGCGGCGATAACAATAATCCACATATAACTGATCACGATAATGAACGGTCTTTTTAGGGTGTCGGACAGACTTTCATGGTCAAAAATCTTTTCGATACCGCGCTTAATACGGGTGGTGTAAATTTGTAAAAGAATAATTTCGAGTACGATTTTTAAAAGGACACTCAGTGCCACAATCTGCGTTAGCGATATAAAAGCGGTAAGACTTAACATATTGGCAAGCGAAACCCTTCCGAAAAGATTATCGAAAATGGATAAAGCATTCAAACCGATAAAAATGATGGTAGCCCATTTAAAAAAACCTTTAATGTAAAGTTGGTCTTTTAACGTTTTAATCTGTACGAAACCGTAGCGGATTCCTAAGATATTGATCACAATAAAGGCGCAACGCTGCATAAAACCAACTGGGATAAACAGGTCTAAGAAACACAGCATAAAAAACAATACCAAAAGAAGTAACCAGTTGCGCATGGCCACGGCCGACCATTGGTTTTTAAAAAGTACCGTTAGTAATCCCAGAAGAACCAGCTGAATTAACTCGATAAACAAGGCAGGAGCATATAAATTACTGACTACAGCAATGTTTAGACCAATGACTGCGACCGGAATAAGAACACCGCGATTGATGTATTTGAAGTTAAGCTGCGACAGGTTTTTGGCATGTGCATTACTGTTGAGGTATTTTAAATTGCGCGAGATGTACCAACCCAATAATCCCATCAACAAAAGCAGTGTGATTAAACCACCGGCTCTGTAGCTTAGGTAATATTCCGCAACGTTTTCTTCAATTATTATTTTGGCTTTAATGTTTTTGCCTACTATTTTCTTGGCTGTTGAATCACTGGTACTCCATAAAACAGGATATTCTTTTTTAAGCATGCTGATTCCGGATTTTTCCAGCTTGCTTTCCACAGTAATTAAGGCATTTGATACCGCAATTTTTCTTTCAACGGTTAGTCGTTTATTGTGGTTTAAAATGCCCTGGTTTTTGGTCATCAGACTGTCTGTACTCAGGTATCTCTTTTTCAGATTCGCAAACTCCTGTTTAAATTGTTTGCGGCGAACGGTATCTTTCAAAAGTCCCATCAGGGTTTTATCCTTACGCAGGTCAATGACCCTGCTTTTGATTTTTTCAAGGGCCAGATTGCGCGAATTGATTGCGGTATTTTGTTCGTCAAGTTCCTGCTCAATTTCTTTGAGTACAATGCGATACATTTGCTGATTGCGCACGTTTGGATTTGCTCCTTTTAAGCTGGCCAGAATAAGGTCAAGTTTGCTTTGTGTTCCTTTGATTTCACCAAATAAACGATGGCTGTTTCCATCAAATTCAGTATCGTTATGGGCAGATTCCAAAACTTCTCCGGCTTTTTCGATCGCCATTAAATAGTCACTATCTGTAGTAGTATCTTCAAATAGTTTTGATTTGGTTTCTGTTTTTGGCGGAGCAGTTTGAGAATAGGCAATCGGTGCATAAAAAAAGACAGCCAGTAAGGCCAATACACCTATAAAATTTCTTTTCAGGATCATAATTTGAGACATGGATTAAGGTTCAAATGTAATTTTTTTTAAAGTATTTATGATGTCGGATGTAATAAAATTTGGTTAAATGAACTTGAGTTCATTTGATTTTATGTAGCAATTGCAATTGTTTTTACCACAGATTAAAACGATTATTTGGATTTTTAATTTTGTAGAAAAAACATTTTAATATTGTTGATACCTAATTTTCTGAGATGCAAAAAAAATCTTTTTAATCCGCATAATCTGTGGCTAAAAAACAATAACACACAGAAACATAATTCTAACTAAAGTTTTAAAAATATTATATTCGTAGTATTATAACCGAAATATCCAAACAATTCGAAAATGGAAAATATTACTGTAATTATCATGTTACTATTTGGAGTCGCTTTTTTGAGTCTTGTTAGTAAAAAATACAATTTTCCAATTCCCATCGTGCTGGTGCTTTGTGGTGTGGTGATTAGTATCATTCCCGGACTTCCGGTAATTGCCTTGAGTCCCGAAGTGGTTTTTATTATCTTTTTGCCACCGCTTTTATACCACGCCGCCTGGTACACCAGCTGGTCCGATTTTAAACAAACGATCCGGCCTATTACTTTGGCAGCTGTAGGTTTGGTGTTATTTACAACAGTTGCGGTAGCGATTGCAGCACATTTGCTTATTGATGATATTTCGTGGCCTTTAGCTTTTCTTTTAGGAGCGATAGTTTCGCCTCCGGATGCTGTTTCTGCAACTTCGATTACCAAAGGGTTGGGTTTGCATCCCAGATTGATTGCCATTCTCGAAGGTGAAAGTCTGGTCAATGATGCCAGTGGTCTGGTGGCTTACAAATATGCACTAACCGCAATTACAGCGGGTAACTTTGTACTCTGGCAGGCAGGATTAAACTTTGTTGTAATGTCTGTAGCGGGAATCGCAATCGGTTTGACTGTGGGGTACATCATGAGTTATATTCACAAAAGGTTTGTTTGCGATGAGGTAATCGAAGCCACTTTGACCTTGCTTACGCCTTTTGCCTCTTATTTAATCGCAGAACATTTTGAATGTTCGGGAGTTTTGGCCGTAGTCGCCACCGGACTTTTTTTATCAGCCAGATCAGGAACTATTTTTACCCATGAAAGCCGAATGATGACCGGAACAATCTGGAGCGTTTTGACCAATATTTTAAACGGATTGATTTTTATTTTAATCGGCCTTCAGCTGCGCCAAATTATTGACGGAATTGGGGATTACTCTGGTTGGTCCTTGTTTGTTTGGGGCGCTTCGATAAGTATAGTGGTCATTTTGGTTCGGTTTTTATGGGTGGTGCCGGCGACTTTGCTTCCGAGAATGCTTAGCAAAAGAATCAGTTTGAAAGAAGAATTCGATTATCGCAACATGATTATTTTTGGCTGGTCCGGAATGCGTGGGGTAGTATCCATGGCGGCTGCGTTGGCCTTACCCTTAATGATGAATAAAACAACCGAATTCCCTTTGCGAAACCTCATCATTTACCTGGTTTTTTGTGTGATACTTTCGACTTTGGTCGTTCAGGGACTTACTTTGCCGTGGCTGATTAAAAAATTAAAAGTGCAGCCCTATTCAATTCTTGCTGAAGAATATGAAATCCGAAACACTATCGTTTCGCAAACCATTACCCATATCGAAGATAATTTTTCGTTACTCAACGATGACTTGTTGCACAACATTAAAAGCAAATATGAAGTTAAATTCAATCGCCTCCAGAAAACCGAACTCCCGGCTAATTTCTTTGGAAAAGGAAATGTATTGGGAGGAGAGATTTTCAACGACTTCACCAAACTCCAGATCGACCTTCTAAATGTAGAACGCGCCAAACTGGAACTCATGCACAAAACAGGTTCCGTTCACGAAGAGATTTTCAGGAAAATTGAAAAAGAACTGGATTTGGAGGAGACGAGATTGTGGATGGAGATGTATGAGGAGTAAAAGCTTGTTGATTGGAAAGTTTTGTTCCCTTAAGTGATTTTACTCTGTAACCTACAGAAATTATGACATCAAGATTGTAATGGTTAGTTTGATAATTTTTACCATAAAATGCAGTTGTTCGGAATTTCCGAATAACTGCATTTTCATTCAGTTCTTCTTCTTCAAAAATCTTTCGATTTCTATTAGGATAACAATAATAAACACCAGAAAACGTTATTTCTAAACTTCGTCATGCTCAAAGACCACAAAAACCTCAGCTTAAAACCTCCAAAAATCCTAGTAAAAACTGTTTACTGTGTACAAAAACGTGTAATAATTACACACTTGAAAAACGGCTAAAGCTTCTAATTCGCTAGAAACCAGCGAAAATTAATTGTGGCACAACGCTTGCAAAATGGCATTATATAAAATTCTCTCCAATAAATGAAAATGTAGCATCGGAGGGAAGCAATTAAATAAAAGCCATTAGAAAGCAATCAAATTAGTGTCATATGAAAAGTGAAACCCTAACAACAGAACAGTTTTATACTTCAAATCCAGATCTTAATACCGAACAAGCCTTAAACAGTTCCATTTTTCGTATTAGTAATTCAAATGTAGCTTCAAAGAAAGTAAGCGAGCGCACCAAAAGCAAGACCGGATTGTTTGTGTTGGTAAGCACCTTTGTGTTATTGTTTATCGGAGCTTATTCTGCCTATTATTTACAAGCCGATTTCGATCAGTTTCAGTTGGAGCGAATGAATTCAGGTTGGGGATTTCCTTTCCTGGTATTGGCAGGGGTGTTGTTTGTATTTCAAGCCGGAGTTTTTCTGTATAATTTATACTTGTATTTTACTTATAAACCAATCGAATCTGTTTCAGATGAAATGTTGCCAACCTGTACCGTGATTGTTCCGGCATATAACGAAGGGAAACTGGTTTGGGATACTTTGATGAGTTTGGCAGAAAGCGATTTTCCGGAGCAAAAAATGCAAATATTAGCGGTTGACGATGGAAGTAAAGACGATACCTGGTATTGGATGCAGCAAGCTAAAATAAAATTGGGCGATCGTTTGACGATTTTTCAACAACCTGAAAACAAAGGAAAACGTCATGCCTTACACCGTGGATTCGAATTGGGGACTGGAGAAATTTTTGTTACGGTAGACAGTGATTCAATTGTAAAAAAAGATACCTTAAGAAACTTAGTGAGTCCGTTTATAGTAGATGAAAAATGTGGTGCAGTAGCCGGAAATGTTCATGTATTGAACAGTAAAAAAGCAATTTTGCCTAAAATGTTAAACGTGAGTTTTGTGATGAGTTTTGAATTCATGCGTTCTGCCGAAAGCAGACTTGGTTCAGTGCTTTGTACTCCGGGAGCAGCGGCGGCCTACAGAAAAACTTCAGTTTTTGCCTGTCTGGACGAATGGATCAATCAGACTTTCATGGGACAGCCCTCTGATATTGGTGAAGACCGTGCCATGACCAACATGATTTTGAGACAAGGGCAGCATGTGTTGTTTCAGAGAAATGCTTATGTGCTTACAAACGTACCGGAAGAATATACCGGATTGTACAAGATGTTTATCAGATGGAGCAGAAGCAATGTACGAGAGAATATCGCTATGGCGAAATATGTTTTTACAGATTTCAGAGAAGAATCTAAATTTGGAGCCCGACTTTTATTTGTCAATCAATCTTTGAAGATGATAATGGCGTATCCGTTCATGTTTTTTATGTTCTTTTTCATCGCGATGCACCCGTTATTGTTTTTAAGTTCTACACTTTTGGCAATTTTAGTGGTATCAAGTTTCCCGGTATTGTTTTATACGAAAAGATATAATTTTGCTGATTCACTTTGGGCTTATTCGTACAGTGTTTTCTATACTTTTAGTTTGTTTTGGATTACACCGTATGCAATCGTTACCGCCAATAAAAAAGGCTGGTTAACCCGAGGATTGGCTTAAAAAAAGAATATTGTAATTAAAAAAATAGAAATTGATTTGTTTTTTTAGGACTCCTGCTCATTTGAGTGGGAGTTTTTTATTTTTAGAAGATTAGCAATTGGGATTAAAGAAAGAGGGGATATGAATCCGTAATCCTTGGGTTGTTTTTAACCGCCAAGAACGCAACGGCTTGCGCAAAGATCACCAGAATTAATAACATATATATATGATGGTGAAAATCTACTGATCAATAGGATGGGAGAATAGGGGATGCAATCTGAACAATACATTGCGTTTCAATAAAAAAACCTCTAAAGTTTTAACTTCAGAGGTTTCAAATAATTAAAATGTGGTAACTGTTAGCGCTGTTCTGCGATTACAGATTTATTAAGTTTCAGAACTCTGATTTTTTTATTGGTATTATCAGATAAAAACAAACGATCGTTCAATTGTGCTACACCAACAATACTTCCAAACGGATTTTGTCCTAAAATATCAGAAGCATTTACACTTGCCGTAAAAATACGGTTCATGAAGTCTGGTTTTGTGTAAAGACGCAGGTAATTGTTACTTCCTACATTTTCAGATGTAATAGCCCAGTCTTTAGTAAAACTAACAGCAATAGGTTTTGCATCAAAAGGTACTGTTACCGGTTTTATAGGTTCCGTTAAAGATTGTGCAGCATTGGCTTTGATAGCATCAATGTTGTAATACAAATAACCTTTGGCATCTCTTCCGGCTACTACTAAATTTCCCGCATCTATATCCATAGAATAAATTTGGTCAAAACCGTTTAGCGTGTTTAATTTGGCGATAGGTTTTAAATTCCACTCGCTGCTTTCGGTAATTTGAGTAGTTTCGAAAACTTTAATCGAGGTTTCTTTTTCTTTTACGAAAACTAGACCATCTCTAACCACAACACCAAAAACGTGTACAAAAGTTTGCCACCATTGGCCGTTTCCAAGTACACTAATTCCGGCATTTGTAGTTTCGTCGATTACAAAAAGTCTCGACTCGCGACTTCCGATATAAATTCGGCCTTTATCGACAGCGACAGAAGTAATTGCGGCCATCGGGATTGTTGTCGTTCCTTTTTTGTACTCTGTAATGGTTTTGATGTGAGCCAGAGTTACGGCGTTGAATACTTCGAGTACATCGCCATTGGCTACATATAGTTTTTCGTTGGCAATCGCAATTCCTTTAGGATCTAAAGTTCCTGTTCCGTTTCCAATTTGAGCAGCCGTTATCGATGCTTCATCGGTTGGATAAAAATAATTGTATGTTGTAGGTTCAGCACCTTCTGAATCTTTGCTGCAACCAACAAAAAGACAAAGTAATACTAATAAAAATGGTATTTTGTTCATGATAGTTTTATAGGTTATTTCCATTTTCCGTCTTCTTTATATTTTACATAAAATGGGTTTTTTGGGTCAATTTTAAATACAGGTTTAGTATAAGTCCCTCTTAGATATTCTTTTTTCGTATATCCTTTTAATACATCAGGATCTGTAAAAGGAAGATCATTCAGTTGTATTAAATATCGATAGAATTGAGCAAACATTTCCTGTTGACCACCGCCCTCGCCACTGTTGGCTAAATTACTACTATGACTGTAACCACTATGGTGTGAATATTCGTGTGACCAAAGAGACATGTCTCCTTTCCAGTGGCCAACGATGTAACCGCCTTCATATTGTGAGGCTAAAGCACCTCCGCCCCAGGCAGCACCTCCGCCAACCATGGCCATGTTTAAGGTTCGGCTGTCAATGTAGGTATTGTAGGCCTGTTCGATTTGGGCCTTGGTAAGATAATCGTAAACGCCATTAGCATCATCAGCATTTCCATGCCAGTTTAGAGCACCATTTATAGCAGTTCCGGCAGTCGCTGCCTGTTCTTTTTTGTAGATGTCAAAATTCATGAAAGTATCATAGTAGATCGGATGACTCAGAGCGTAAGAATAATTAATAATCATAGTGACCGCTTCTTTGGCTAAAACAGGATTCATCGGTAAAAACTTTTCAGGATCATCAGCAGGATTATTAAGGTGATACTGCGTGCTGAATTGTACTAATCGATTTGATTTGATTTTTTTGAATTTAGCAAATAAGGGATCCGTTGATTCTACTGAAAATTCGATTGCTCCGGAAGAGAAACCATCAATTTTATCAATGGTAACGGCTTTTCCATTTTCAAGCTGATAATCGTGTGTTCCGTTAACTAAAGGAATTTGATGTGCCGAACGGTGAAAAGCAGGAACTTTTGTGAATTCAAAAAGTAAAAAACGCTTGTCGTAGTTGGCTAATTTTGCATAGACTTTTACATCTGTAAGTCCAACCGGAGAGTAAAGAGAAATTTGTATGGAATCTTTCCCTTTTTGAATGACTTGCATGGGCTGATTAACACGGAACCAGCGGTCTTTATTGTCATACATTTTTGAAGGACTTTCATTGTCTTCAAACATGGTCATTGGTCGGTTTTCTTTTGGTAAAGTTGTCGCATCAATGGCCGGCAAATAATTGGCTTTGTAATTGTCACCTTTTGAATCATCATCGCTGCATCCGAAAAGTACACCTGCGAAAACGGCAAAAGGTAAAAAATAAGAAATGGTTTTTCTCATAGGATTAGTAGGTAAAAATGGGGTTTATATATAAAATTTATTGTTGTTTTATATGTTTTTAAAGTACCTTATCTTGGGCAGTGCTAAGGCAAAATTAAAAAACATGTTCCTATCTCGTTTGTACTTTATAACAACTGGTATTACCTATGTAATAACTGGTTGTCTGATTTGTATTTTAAAGCTGCATTATGATAATGCAACCTAAAAAGCCGCTAATATACTTAATAAAAAAATAATCCGGTCAAACGAAATGTTCGTTTTGCAGTTTTAAACAGCTGCTTTTCGGGAGTTTTTGTCAGAAACGAAGATAGGAATGAACGAAACAAAAGACTTTTAAATTTGTTCAAAAGCCTTTAGGTTTTGTGTAGAAAAATAGAGCGTTTGTGATTGCTGTTAAGGGCTTTTTATTTCCGTATTGAGATAAAATAGACTACCAATCAAGATGTTTAATGCACACTAGTTCTGTGACTGTTAACTGATCGAATACCAGTAAGATTGGGTTTTAAAGAGGATATTCGGGTGGGTTTGTGAATCTGTTTCTTTTTTATCAAAAAAATATAAATAAAAGAATGTTCATTCATTTATTGTTTTATATTTGTAGCAAAATAATCAGTATGAGAGCAAGAGATGTCGACAAGGAAAAATTAGTAATCGAAATGGCAATTGACCAGATTGTCCAGGAAGGATTTCAGGGTTTTAGTATGAACAAGCTCGCGAAGGCCTGTTCTATTTCTGTTGGCACGCTCTACATTTATTACAAAGACAAAGATGATTTGATTCAAAAAATAGGTGCCATTATTGCGCTGAAGTTTTTTACCAGCACCGTGAAAAACTTTTCGCCCGAAATGTCATTTGAGGAAGGTTTATGGAAACAGTGGGAAAACCGCGCCAACTTTACCATGAAGTATCCCAAGGAAGTTGCATTTTTTGAAATTGTCAAACATTCACCTCATTCAGAAATCATTTTGGATTCTATTCAGGAGTTTGCAGATTTTAGAAGGATTATGAAGATGTTTATTGATAACGGCTTGCGCAACAACGAGCTGATTCCGATGACATTTGAGGCTTTTTGGAGTGTTGCCTACGGGCCTTTGTACACCTTATTAAATTTACATACTGAAGGGAGGAGTATGGGAGGAAAACCTTTTAAACTTACCCGGGAAATTATGAAAGAAGCCTTTCAGGCCACTGTAAAAGGACTAAAACCATGAAAAATTATGGAAACAAATTTAAATACAATACATATTTTTAAAACCAATATTGGGGATCAGGATCCCGATTGTCCCATTCGTCAAAAACTCAACAATCATTCAGATATTCAACAATGGAGCATTGACTGCGAAGATGTTGATTGTGTACTCAGGATTGTTTCGAAAACATTACAACCCGAAACAATTATAGATATGGTCACTGAATTTGGCCATGAATGTCAGGAGTTAGACTAAACTAATACATTTATAAAGAATGAAAAAAAACACTACAGAAAGCCCGGCTTTCTCTTCACACCAAAAAATAATTATCGCGATACTGGCACTTTTGCAGTTTACGGTTATACTTGATTTTATGGTTATCTCTCCTTTGGGAGATATTTTAATGAAAACCCTGAACATGACAACGGCTAACTTTGGTTTTACCGTTTCTGCTTACGCTTTTAGTGCGGGAGGTTCAGGATTACTTGCTGCAGGTTTTGCAGACAAATTTGACCGAAAGAAACTTTTAATTTTCTTTTATATCGGATTTATTATCGGTACGGTTTTTTGTGCACTTTCAACCAGTTATATGATGCTGTTATGGGCAAGGATTGTAACCGGACTTTTTGGAGGTGTAATCGGATCCGTTTCTTTGGCAATTGTAACCGATTTGTTTGTAATTCACCAGCGTGGACGCGTAATGGGATTTATCCAAATGGCATTTGCCTCCAGTCAGATTTTAGGAATTCCGGTAGGATTGTACTTTGCGAATAACTGGGGATGGCATTCGGCTTTTATTATGATTGCGGTTCTGGCCGTATTGATTCTTATTGGGATTATTACACAAATGGAACCCATTACCAAACATTTAGAAGTGCAGTCAGACAAAAGTCCTTTTTTGCATTTATGGCATACCCTTAGCAACAAACACTACCAGGTTGGTTTTATGTCTATTGCTTTTCTCTCTGTAGGAGGTTTTATGTTACAACCCTTTGGAAGTGCATTTTTAGTGAATAATATTCATATCAGCCAGCTCGAATTGCCGATGGTCTTTTTCTTTACCGGACTTTCGGTACTTTTTATCATGCCTTTGGTGGGTAAATTAAGTGACAAAGTAAGTAAGTTTAAACTGTTTGCGGCAGGATCCATACTCTCTGTCGTTATGATTATTATTTATACCAATCTTGGCCCTGTACCCTTGTGGCAAATCGTAGTGCTTACTATGATTATGTTTATGGGAATCATGAGCCGAATGATTCCGGCCACAACATTAAATACCGCTATTCCCGGACTGGAAGATCGTGGTGCTTATATGTCAATCTCTTCTTCCCTGCAACAAATTGCAGGTGGAATTGCAGCCGTTTGTGCCGGATTTATTGTACATCAGAAAACAAAGACGTCTCCTCTGGAAAACTATGATATTTTAGGATATGTAATTGCGGTAATTACACTTTCGACAATATTTTTGATATGGAGAGTAAATAAGTTAGTACAATCAAAAGATACAGCTGTTCCCACTCCGGTTCCGGAAATGGCAGAAGTTTAATTTTTTAGATTTCAAATCATAAGAAAGCTTGTCCATTAATGACAAGCTTTTTTTGTGTATAAGCATTTTAGATTGAGTTATAATCGAAAAGTAGTTTCTGCCTGATCAATAAAAATTCCGAATCTTAATTCAACGCTGATAAAACGGATTCGCTTTCGCAAAGACACTGATAAAAACGGATTTTAAAATTAGAAATCTTTTAAATGAGGAAAGAATTCGTCTTCATTCGCGTTTTTACGAAGTAAACCCGTTTTATCCGCGTCGAATAAAAGGAAGTATTTAAAATATCTGTCCTTTACTGTATTACTAAACTGGGAGTCGATGATTAAGGTTTAATTTTTCTCTTCCAATACAGATACACCGAAAAAGCGTTTATAAAAGCCAGTGCCCATAAAATTGGACTGGTGAAAAAGCTCTCATAACTTCTTCCTTCGGGAATTTCAACAAAAGGAACGGTTATCAAAACATCTAATAACAGTGCTGTTGCAGACATTAGTATTCCAAGTGCCAAACCGTTGGTATTGTATTTTTTCTGATAATAAAATTTTGCACCAACGATGGCATAAAAAACAATAAGTACCATAACGATGGTGGCTTGTATTAGAAAATAATCTTTCAGAAGGGGAGTATTACCGAAAAGATAAAAAGAAATACTAACGCACACCCAAACTATAAATCCTGAAAATATTCCTCTGCTATATTTCATAATTTAGGTTTTAGGAGTTCCAGATTGCTGTTTTGGCTGTTTCTTTTGCGTAGACAGAAAAATCCTTTGCTTTTCTGCCCAGAATATTTTCGATATCCGAGGTAATACTGGAATTTCGGCCATCCAAAACCTGTTCAAAAAGATAGTTGATCAGCCAAATATGATCTTCCGGAATTTGATATTCCTTCAACATTCCAATATACTCTTCCAAAGATAATCCCTGAAAAGTGATATTTCGCCCGCTGGCTTCAGCGATTTCGTTTATCGCTTGTTTGAAAGTCAATAGTCGCGGACCGGTTAGTTCATAAGTTTTTCCGTTGTGTTTATCCTCTACCAGAGCAGCGGTGACTACATCGGCAATATCATCGGCATCGGTAAAAGGTTCCAGTGCTTCGGCTCTTGGTAAGGCAACAATTCCGGCTAGTATAGGATCCAGAAAGAAGCTTTCGCTAAAGTTTTGATTGAACCAGCTGGCACGAACAATGGTCCAGTTTTTAGCCGTATTTTTCACGATTTCCTCGCAAAGCTGTGCTTCTTTTTCACCTCTTCCGGAAAGTAAAACCATTTTTTGAACACCCGATTTTGTCGCAAGCTGCGTAAAATTCTGGATAGTATTTACCGCCGAAGGAATGGCTAAGTCAGGCTGAAAGGTAATATAAACCGTATCAATTCCCTGAAGAACAGTTTCCCAGGTTTCCGGTTTTTCCCAGTCGAAAGGTGTTTTTTCATTGCGGGATCCCAAACGGACTTCAAGGCCCTCAATTTGTTCTAATCTTTCGGCTACTCTGCGTCCTGTTTTTCCATTAGATCCCAGGACTAAAATTTTTGCATTTTTCATATCAGTATTTTTTAAAGGATTACTGATACAAAGTTGTTTAGATTAAAGCGGAATCATTTGTCCGAAAAGAATTATGATTTGTTTGAAAAGAACTGTTGTCGAACTTCGTTTGGACGTACACCAAATTTTTTATGAAAGGCATTTGAAAAAGAACTCAGACTGTCATAGCCAACTTCCCAAGCCGATTCCTGGACTGTTTTTTCGTTGTCGCGAAGTAACTCGTAAGCTTTGTGAAGTCTTTCTTCCTGAACAAATTTGAAGACCGGAATACCAAAAAGTTCTTTGAAGTTCTTTTTGAGTTTATTGCTGTTTAACCCCACCATTTGCGACAATTGTTTGATCGATGGCGGTTTCGAATAGCTATTGGTTACAATTTCCTTTGCCTTAAATAGTTTGTTTTTGTCCATTTCCGAAAGGTCAATTTTGGTACCTGTTGCCAAAAGTGCATAAAAATGGGCCAGCAGTTCATTGACCTGACTTTTTAAAAACAACAATCTCGTATTGCCGGTATAAGTGGTGTTGAAAATTTTCTGAACAGCCAATTGCATCTCCAAAGTCATATAAAAAGAAGGACCCTGAACAAAATGCTCCCGCGGATTTAATAATTCCGGAAGATAGTTTTCGAAAATTTCTTTCTCAGCCTGAGGTAAGGAATGCAGGTGTTTTGGTTTGGTGAAAATACTGATGGACTGTAAAGGTTTGTCAGGTTCTATTTTATGGGAGAACGCTACCTTTTGATTGCCAAAAAAGCAAATTGCCAGGCCTGTTGTATTGGTCAGATATTTAGTTTGATCGTTATGTTTGATCTCCAGTTCGACATTGCCCGAACCATAAAAGGCAAAACCAACGGCATCTCCGTCGATTTCGCATTGCTGTACGAAAGGTTTGGAGGTGTTGGATTGTTCGATTAAAACAATAAAATCATTTAATTCTATAATATCTGTTGTCATTGGTTTTTAAGGATTTGACTCAAAAAGAGGTGAAAAGTTACCATTTATTTTTAATATGTGCCATTCCTACGGAATTCAAATCATATGATGTCGTTTTATTCAACGGATTAAAATCCGTTGTTACAAGATAAGTCGTTCCTTCGGAACTATTTGGAATTTTGACGATGCTTTTGTTTTGTTTTCGATGGATTAAAATCTGTTGTTACAATATGGGCGTTTCTTCGGAACTATTGGAAGAGAGCCCTCGGCTCGATCAATTGTGTAGGGATGGATTTTAATCCATCCAAAATAAATCGGCCGGGAGAATTGAATTCCGTAGGAATGACCTATGTTAATGTGTATAAAATGTACCATTCCTACGGAATTCAAATCGTGTGATATTTTTATGCAACGGATTAAAATCCGTTGTTACAATATCGGTCGTTCCTCCGGAACTTTAGGGCGAGAGCCTTTGGCTCGTTCAATTTTGTAGGGATGGATTTTAATCCATCCAATAATAAATCGGTCGAAACAATTGAATTCCGTAGGAATGGCACATATTAAAAGCGCCAATCTACATATCCCTATTTGTTTTGATTGTGAAAACATTGTCTGAATTTTAAAACAAAAATCCTCCCACAAAAAATAATTTGGGGAGGCTCCTTTTTTTAAGTCAGGGATTTTTGCAATCGACCAACTTGTGAACAAAATAAAGGTATTGTGTTGAATTAGTAAGCTAAAATTTCCAGCGCACGAAAGCTTCCATTGCAGCATAGCGGGACAAACCTAATTGATTGTACAATTGAGCGGTTTCGCTGTTTCGGTCCTCGGCTCTTTGCCAAAATTCTCTGGCATCGGTTCCCTGAAAAACCACGCCGTCTTTTTGAGACTGATGTTTGAAGATTCCGTGGCGTTTTTCCAGCACCTGATCGGGGCTCATGGGTACTGCCATTTCAACCTCATCGATTCCCCATTCCTGCCATGCCCCGCGATACAGCCATACCCAGCAATCGTTCATAAAAGGTTTTGGTTTCAGCGCTTTTACGGCCTCAAAGATCGCGTCTAGACATACTTTATGGGTTCCGTGTGGATCGGCCAGATCTCCTGCGGCGTAGATTTGATGTGGTTGGATTTTCTCAATTAAATCCATAGTCAGTTGGATATCTTCCTTGGCTAAAGGTTTTTTTTCAATCGCTCCCGTTTCGTAAAAGGGAAGTTCCATAAAATGAATCTGTTCATCGGGTAAACCTACAAAATGACTGGTGGCACGTGCTTCTCCTTTTCGGATTAGACCTTTTAAATACAGAACTTCTGGAATATCTATTTCGCTTGCTTTTTTATTCTTTAAGAAATTTGCTGCTTTTTTGTAGATGTCTTCGGCTTCGGTACTTTTTATGGCAAACTTGTCGTTGTAATCGCAAACAAATCGGGCAAATCTCAGGGCTTCATCATCGGCCACGGCAATATTACCTGAGGTTTGATAGGCGACATGCACTTCGTGTCCTTGTTGTTGAAGGCGCATAAAAGTTCCACCCATACTGATAATATCATCATCGGGATGCGGACTAAAAATCAACACTTTTTTTCGGGTTGGTTCTGCTCTTTCCGGGCGATTGTTATCGTCAGCATTTGGTTTGCCTCCGGGCCAGCCCGTAATTGTATTTTGAAGTTTGTTGAATATCTTGATGTTAATGTCGTATGCCGGACCTGAATCGGCCAGTAAGTCGCTCATTCCGTTCTCGATATAGTCGGCATCGGTAAGCATCAAAATTGGCTTTTTTAAATCCAGTGCCAATCCTAAAACTGCTTTTCGGATGAGTTTATCGGTCCAGACAATTTTCTCGACCAGCCAGGGTCTGTTGATACGGGTTAGTTTTGAGGAAGCTTCCTGATCCAGTACAAAAACGGCATTGTTGTGTTCCTGTAAAAAAGAGGCCGGAATTTGATTGGTGACTTCTCCTTCAACCGATTTTTTAATGATATTGGATTTCCCTTCTCCCCAAGCCATTAAAATGACCTGTTTGGCTTCCATTATTTTTTTGACTCCAAGTGTAATCGCTGTTCTTGGGGTGTTGCTTAGACCCGAAAAATCTCCGCTGGCGGCCACTCTTGTAATATGATCGAGTGCTACCAGTCGTGTTTTGGAGTTTTGTAACGATCCGGATTCATTAAATCCAATATGACCGTTTCCGCCAATTCCAAGAATTTGCAGATCGATGCCTCCCAAAGCTTCAATTTTGAGTTCGTAATTGTGACAGTAGTCCGCGATTTCTTCTTTGGATAATGTTCCGTCAGGGATATGGTAGTTTTCCGGTAAAATATCTACCTGATCCAACAGTAGTTCTTTCATAAATCGAACGTAGCTGTTGATGGAGTCTGGTTCCATCGGGTAATATTCGTCCAGATTGAAAGTAATTACGTTTTTAAAACTTAAACCTTCTTCTTTGTGCAAGCGAACCAGTTCGGCATACAATCCTTTTGGAGAAGAACCGGTCGCTAAACCTAATATACAGGATTCGTTGTTTTTTTGTTTGGATTGAATTAGCGCTGCGATTTGTCGTGCTACAGCTTTAGAGGCTTCCGTTGAATTTTCGAAAACAACCGTGTTGATATTTTCAAATCGTTTCTCGAAGCCCGTTGCTTTATCTATGGTGCTTTTTATCATTTTAATTTGTTTTTGACCTTTTAGAATTTGGTGTTCAAAGGTTTAGAAAACTAGTTTTCGTTAGAAGGTTTTCCTATTGTTGCTAATATTCCACCATCAACATACACGATATGACCGTTTACAAAATCACTTGCTTTCGAACTTAAAAAGATCGCAGCCCCTTGCAAATCATCAGGATTTCCCCAGCGTCCAGCCGGAGTTCTTCCGATAATAAATTCATTAAACGGATGCCCGTTTACTCTAATAGGTGCCGTCTGGCTTGTGGCGAAGTAGCCCGGGCCAATTCCGTTGGTCTGAATATTGAATTTTGCCCATTCGGTAGCCATGTTTTTGGTTAGCATTTTTAATCCGCCTTTGGCAGAGGCGTAGGCACTTACGGAGTCTCTTCCCAGTTCACTCATCATCGAACACATGTTGATGATTTTTCCCCCTCCACGGACAATCATTCCTTTTGCTACATTTTTAGCTACAATAAAAGGCCCGGTCAGATCTACTTTTACTACTGCTTCAAAATCGGCAACTTCCATTTCTATGATTGGAGTTCTTTTGATAATTCCGGCATTATTGATTAATATATCGATGGGTCCTACTTCAGCTTCAATTTTGCTGATGGCGGCAATTACGGCCGCTTCGTCTGTTACATCAAACAGGTATCCGAAGGCCTCAATTCCTTCCGATTTGTATTCGGCAATTGCGTTATCAACAGCTTCTTGTGAGGAATGGTCGTTTACTACAATTTTTGCTCCTGCATGTCCCAGTCCTTTGGCCATAGCCATTCCTAAACCGTGAACTCCTCCTGTAATGAGTGCTGTTTTTCCCGTTAAATCAAATAAGTTAATTGACATTTTTTGTTTGTTTTTGGTTATTAGTAATTTTAATTTGTTTTTATTTCGTTGACGGCATTTATTTTTAGCACATTCCTCACTTTAAAATAGCTGCCACAGATTGCACAGATTAAAAGGATTTAATGTTTTGAAAGTTTCTGTAACAGATTCACCGATTAGAGGAGTTAATCCTTAAAATCATTCGAATCTGTGGCTATAAAAATGCACGCCATGTGTTATGATTTTGTTTTACTGCTATTTTACACTGATGGTTAAAGGATTTTTAAGCTCTTCATTAAAATGATCGAGGTAACTGAACCATTGTTTGGCCGAGGTAATTTTTCCGGCTCTGTCCCAGACTGCACCTGTGTAATAAACTAAAGGTTCGTTGTTTTTAACGAAGGTTTTGGTCAGTAATTGTTCTTTGTTTACCCACATAATAGTTGCCGGAGTTGTTAGTATCGAACCCACTCCGGTAGTACCTTCTTTATCAAAAGCAGGTTCCCAATATCCCATTATCCCTTGCTGTTCGTTTAAGGAAAGAATACCTGCTTTTTCCCGTCTGATAATTCCAACAACTACCGGCAGTGGATTTTTATCCTCAAACGTATAAATATTCTCGATTCGGTTGAGCTGTGAACCGGCATCTATAGAAATGATTTTTGTGGCTTTCACTTTTATACCACCTGCATTCCAGGAGTCAAAAGTGAGCTGAAAAGTGGTGCGTAAAGGCCCTTTGTCCAGTATTTTCCATTGGTGATAATTGCCGGAATATCGGATGGTATCCTTTACATAGGGAGCCATGTTTCCTGCTCCTAAAGTGTGTCCCACATGATAATAATCTAATCCGTCACCGTGATCGATGTGATAATCGTTGCGTTTGTAGCGATCGTTTACGACTAATTTATCGGTTCTTTTTACCCATACATCATAACCGTAAGCGTCACCTTCTGTTTTTTCAAGAGCTTTTCCATAGGCACGGAAGGCAATTTTATCATTTTCCCAGGCAAAATCATCCAGACGTTCCGGAACGTAACGGGCATAGGTTTTGGGAGCGAAAACTTCCGGTTTTCCTTTTTGAATGGAAAGATTCAGCGATGCTTTTGCTTTTAGATCAATTTGTACCAGTAGATTTTGAATGGCAGCATTCCCGTGATGTTCTAACTGATACGAGATCTGTTTTTTGGTGAGGGCATTCAATACGACAAAGTTAGCCGTGTCAATTTGCGGATAGGAGGAAAGTACTGTTTTCCAGGGGATGGCTACAACTGTTTCTTTACGGTCCAGGGCCGAATTGTTGTGAAGGATTATCGTTGCTTTTGTTTGTGCAACTAAGGTGATTGGCAAAATGAAAGCCAGTATAAGAAGGAGTTTCATTATTTTCATAAAAGGTATTTTAATTTTTAAACGTTGATTTGGGATTGGCATTTTTTGAATAAAACAGTTCCGTTAAGACATAGTTTGGGCCTTCCTGTTCCAAAATGAATGTTTCATATGGACAGAATTATGTTTTTCAAAACTGAAATACGGGATTGTTTGGAGGCTTTTTTAAAACCTTATTTTAGCGGATAGCTAAGGTTGAAGTATCAGGTTTTAGCGGTTTTGTTGTGTTCTTTTTGCATGGTATAG
>JAHEZJ010000052.1 GCA_023251135.1 Flavobacterium sp.
ATCCGTTTTCCATTCTCGCAAGCTTTTTTGAATTTTTATTTGAAAATTTCTTTTCGTTTTGATTCTCTTTCTTGCCAGTATTTCGGTGAACGTCTGTCGCTGTTGCGGGTGCAAAAGTAGTCACTTTATTCGCTTTTACAAGCTTTTTATAAAAGTATTTTTGATGTTTTTTTCAAGTGGCTGATATAAGCACTTTTACAGAGATAAGTTTTTTAGTTCTGTTGCGGTTTTAAGTAGTTTAGACAACAAACCCGACAGGTTTTGAAAACCTGTCGGGTTTAAAAGGGTGCTGCGTTTTTGTTTTTGGAGTTATTTTCTTTTGAAAACCTCTACCCTAGCCCCGATAGAAGTGGAAATCCTTTTGCTTTTTCCTTTAAAAAGCAAAAGATTGTAGCGGATAGCGGGATGAAGCTTCTAAAAACTTCAAATTCCAAATTCCAAATTCCAAATTCCAAATTCTAAATTCTAAATTCTAAATTCTAAATTCTAAATTCTAAACTTGATGGCTTCGACTTCGCTCAGCCGGACAAAAACTGCTCTTCCTATATTTTCGCTCGGTTGGACAAAATTACTCTTATATAGGTAGAGAAAAAATAAACCCGACAGGTTTTGGAAACCTGTCGGGTTGTAGATATAATAGAATAATAAAATTAGTCGAAACGGATGGCTTTAACAGGAGAGATCTTTGTGATTATATAGGAAGGAATCAACAATACTATAAAACATACTCCAACCGTAAGCAAATTCAACAAAACAATGTACCCCCAATTAAAATAGACCGGTGCCTGATTTACATAGTAGTTTTCGGGATTCAAACTAACAACGCCAAACTGCTGCTGAATCAACAACAAAGCAATACCAATTAAGTTACCCCAAAACAAACCCCGGACAATCAGATAGAACGCATTGTACAAAAATACTTTTCGCACCGTCCAGTTATTTGCCCCTAATGCTTTTAAAATTCCAATCATTTGTGTCCGCTCCAGAATCAAGACCAATAGGGCCACAACCATATTAATAGTAGCAACCAATATCATTACTCCTAATATGACAATAATATTAAAGTCAAAAAGCTGTAACCAATCGAATATATAACTATACTTTTCGATTATTGTTTTGGTATCTAAATTAGACGAGGTTTGATCGTAAATTTTCTCTCCTGTTGTTTTAATAGCATCAAAGTCATTAATAAATACTTCAAAGGCACCAATCTGATCGGCACTCCATTTATTTATCCTTTGAATATGTCTGATATCACCAAATATATAGGTTGCGTCAAAATCCTGAAATCCTGAACTAAAAATTCCAGCGATTTTAAACCTACGACTATTAGGCATTTTACCCTGCTCCTCTTTTATAAAAAAGGTATTAAAACTATCCCCAACTTTAAGATGAAGCCGGTTTGCAAGAAATCTGGAAATCAAAACATCCTCGTTTAAAGCTTTAGTATAGTCCGGCAACTTCCCTTCCACCAGATACTCTTCTATGTTCTTCCAGTCGTAATCTGCACCAACCCCTTTGAAAACTATACCTTCAAAAGAATTTTCTGTTCTGATAATTCCGGCTTTCGTGGCGATTGCCTGAATATGACTGACTTCAGGAACCGATTTGAAATTGGGATAAAACTCTTGTTTTTTCGAAATTGGAACCAGTGTAACCTCTGAATTGTTATTATCAAAATTTGAGATTACAATCTGCCCGTTAAAAGCAGAAACTTTATCCCGTATTTTTTTCTGCAAACCTATCCCGGTTGCAACAGAAACAATCATCATTATCATACCAATAGCAATAGCCGAAATAGCAATTTTAATGATAGGAGCCGAGATACTGCTTTTAAAGTCCCTGGCCGTAATAAGCCTTTTCGCTATGAAATATTCTAAATTCAAATTTTAAGTTGTCTTGAAATTATTAATTATCTATCCCTGATTGATTCAAACCAAAAATACATTTTAAAAAGTAAAAAAGAATTGCTTCTAAAAACAATTACAAATTATTTAAGGTCTTACAAAGGAAGTCTCTTTTTCATTTCTTCCACTATATTATAAGCAGCAGGGCAAATCGCGACATTTTTTAATGTTAAGTCGGCGATCTGATGAAATTTTTTACGATCGGTATGCGGAAACTCTCTGCATGCTTTTGGACGAACATCATAAATCATACAATAATTTTCACTGTCCAAAAAAGTACAGGGAACACTTTTTAACACATAATCCTTATCCTCATCAATTCGGAGATATTGCTCAATGAACTGCTGTGGTTTTTGTCTGAATGATTTTGAAATTCTTTCGATATCAGCCAAAGTAAATAAAGGCCCGGTTGTTTTACAGCAATTGGCACATTGCAAACAATCTGTTTTCCTAAATTCAGCATCATGCAAATCCTGCATCACATAATCCAAATTCTTTGGTTGTTTCTTTTTAAGCTTATCAAAATACTTTTTGTTTTCGATATGCTTATCTTTGGCTAACTTATTTAAGTTATTTAAAATTTGCTTCAAGTTTAAAATTTAAAGTTGATGTGCAAAATTAAACAACTTTAAACTTGAAACCTTAAACTTTGAACTAAAATACGATGAAAGATCTTTTCGGGAAAGCCATGTATGATTTCCAAACCAATAATTCACCAGAGGATATTATTACTGAAACTTCAATTTCTGAAGAAGATGAGATGAGTGTGGATTATTTATTTCGTACGTATAACGAAATGCCTAAACTCGAACAAAAAGCATTACAATTGGCATTCGGAAAAACTTTGGATGTAGGCTGCGGAGCCGGAAGCCATAGTTTGTCCTTACAAAAGGATCGCAATCTGGACGTTACAGCAATTGACATTTCACCAAAAGCAATTGAAACCTGCAAGCTGCGCGGGGTACAAAACGCCCAGGTTCAAAATATACTGGATTTTGACGAAGGAAAGTTCGATACTATCATTTTATTAATGAATGGTGTTGGAATTTTTGGCAAATTAAACAACTGCAACCAATATTTATCCAAACTTAAGTCATTATTGAACCCCGGAGGACAAATATTGCTTGACAGCTCGGACATTATTTACATGTTTGACGAAGATGAAGACGGAGGAAAATGGATTCCATCAAGCAATGATTATTATGGAGAGCTTGTTTTCAACATTTCATACAAAGGAGACAAAGAAGAACCTTTCGATTGGTTGTACCTGGACTACAACACCCTTCAAAATGCTGCTAATGCCAACGGATTAAAATGCGAATTGATTCTTGAAGGTGATCATTATGATTATCTGGCTAAACTTTCTTTATAAAATGAGCGAATTATGAACGAAACAGATTTAGAAAAACTAAAATATCCCATTGGAAAATTTCAAGCCCCAAAGGATTACAATGCGGAATACATTTCCACTAATATCACCATCATCGAATCGTTTCCGGATAAATTAAAAAAAGAAACCGTTGATTTGACTGAAGAACAGCTCGACACTCCCTATCGTCCTGACGGATGGACTGTTCGACAGGTAATTCACCATTGTGCAGAAAGTCATATGAACTGTTTTATTAGATTAAAATGGGCTTTAACAGAAAACAACCCGGTAATAAAGGCTTATGATGAAAAATTGTGGTCGGAGCTTCCCGATAATCTAAGCATGCCGATCGAACCAACCTTACAGTTATTAGAAGGATTGCACTTTAGAATAGCCTATATCCTAAAAAATCTAAGCGGGTCAGATTTAGACAGATCGTTTATTCATCCGGAAAATAATTCTGAATATTTATTAAAACAAATTATTGGAATGTATGCCTGGCACAGTAACCACCATCTGGCTCATATCACCTCCTTAAAAAAGAGCAGAAACTGGGATTAGAACAGACTGTTTATTTGTTTTACATAGCACCCACTATAAAAGAAAAAATCTCTTCAATTGAAGAGATTTTTTATACCGATTTAAGGAATATTTAAATATTTATGCGTTTGTAACGAAACTCTCCATTTCGGATTGTTCATTACATAATCAACAATCAAAGGTGTCATTTCTTCTTTTTTACTCCATTCCGGCTGAAGAAACAATATGGCATTATCATTTACCAAGTCTGCCTGCTCTTCTGCAAAAATAAAATCGTGTTTGTTGTAAATAATCACTTTTAACTCATGCGCATTATCATATACGGTTTGAGTAGGCAGTTTATTTTTTTTAGGCGAAAGACAAATCCAATCCCAAGTACCCGATAACGGATAAGCTCCTGAAGTCTCGATATGAACTTTCATGTTTTTATCCTTCAACTTCTGAGTCAACAAACTCATGTCCCATGTTAACGGCTCACCACCAGTAATCACAACAGTGTCGGCCTGACTTGACGCATTATTTACAATTAAATCAATACTTGTTGGCGGATGTAACTCAGCATTCCAACTTTCCTTCACATCACACCAGTGACAACCAACATCACAGCCTCCAATTCGTATAAAGTAAGCTGCTGTTCCGGTATGAAAACCTTCCCCCTGAATGGTATAAAATTCTTCCATCAAAGGCAACATAGCTCCTTTATTAACTTCTAATTGTATTTCTTTTGATAACATTATTTTATTTTAAAGTGCAAAGATAGTCAATTAAACACGGAACAAAAAAAACCGATAGTTCAAAGAAACTATCGGTTTTATATTTAATTTAAAAACTTATATTATTTTAAAGCTTTTACAGATTGTGATGCATAAGCATTAGCAGGATCTAAAGCTAAAGTTTTATTGAAATATTCAACTGCTTTTACTTTATCTGTATTCGCATAACTAGCACCAATACTGTTGTAAGCTTCCACTAATTTTTTCACTGTAGCAGGCTTAGCCAATTCCTCAGCACCTTTAGCAGTAATACTTGTAATGTATTCTTCGTAGTTTTTAATGATTAAATCATCTTTCTCCAACAAGTTGTTGATTCTTCCTTTGTACAAGTAAGCTTCACTATAAGACGGAGAAGCTTCTAAGATTCTGTCAAAAGCAGCTTCAGCTTTTCCTAAAGCAACAGCATCTGCAGCACCATTCGTTTTATTTGCGTTAGCATAATAAAGAGCAATACCGTAATAAATATTATCATCTAAGTAGTTTTTAGACTCTTTGTTCGTTGTTCCAAACTCTAAAATAGCAGCTGCCTGAGCAAATTGTTTTTTTCCAAACAAAGCTTTTCCTAAATCACCAAGTTCTTCAACTACTAAAGGCTCTAATTCGATTGCTTTTTTGATATCTGCAACACCAGCATCAAACGAAGTCTGATCAACAGCTCCCTCTGCAGTAGTTCCTTTTTTAATTTTAGACAAACCTAAGTACAAATAATCTCTACCAATTACTTTGTTTGAAGGTACTTTGATATAATCTTCAATAGATTTGATAGCAACATCTACATTTCCATTCTCATAAGCAGCATAACCTAAGTATCTAAAAATTCTAGGATTTACTTTATCTTCTGCAATCATCTTGTTTGCAACAGTCTCTAAGCTCTTATAATCTTTAACCAGGATTAAGAAATCAGCGTGACGCATTTTAGAATCTAAAGAGTAATCTGTAAGACTTAAGTACTTCTCGTAATTTGTAATTGCATTTTGCATGTTTACTTTAGAAGTAGATGGTTTATTTCTTCCCCATTTGTAATAAGTCTCCGCCAATTCTCTGTAAACAGGACCATAACTAGCATTTAAAGCAATTACTTCGTTAAAAGATTTGATAGCCTCATCGTAAGATTTAGCTCCTTTTAACAAAACTCCTAATTGCATTTTAGCTCTTAAAAGTGTTGGATCTGCAGTAAACGCATCACGGTATGCTTTGTAAGCATCGTTTTGATTGTTTGCTCCATAGTATGCATCACCAATAGCCAAAAGTGCTGTTGCATTTTGAGGATCAATTGCCAAAGCACGTTTTAAATTTGCAACTGCATTTACGTAGTCTGGTGAAGTAGAATTCATATAAGCTCTACCGATGTAGATAAACTCCTCTACATCTTTACGTTTCATATCTTTTATCGCCAAACCAAAATTTGCCTGAGCAGCAGTAGCATTTTTAGCATCAAGATCTAATTGACCTAATCCAATATAACTTAAGTTTTTCTTATCTGATGCCTGTAAACCATTTGCAAAATAAATTTTAGCAGAATCAATAATTGCCTGATTTAAATATACATTACCTAAAACAAAATTAGCTTCTCCATCAGATGGTTTTGCTTTGATGATTGATTTTAGCAATGATTTTGCTTTTTGAAATTGCTCAGCGTCGATTGCCTTTTTAGCTTCTTTGATATCTTGCGCTTTTACTACAGTAGCTGAAGCAACTAAGGCAAGACTAAAAATTTTAAATTTATTCATCTTTATTTGTAATTAATTTATTCTTTATCTTTTAATATTTGATTCCTTATTTTAAGTTTTCTTCCAGGTGTCCTAACCGGTAACAAACCCGATTTGAGAACAATCCTTTGTCCAATATCACCGGCAATAAAGGATGCAAACCCCATTCCCAAACCAGAATAACCCTGGCAATTAATGATAAACAAATCACGTGCCAAAGGGTATTTTACTTCAGCAAGGTCATTTTGAGTTGGGCTGTAATATTGATCACTATTTAATCCTTTAACGCTTAACACATTGATTTTCTTCACTACATCGGCCATGTTTGCTGAAGGCTGAGAAAGCCAGTTCACTCCTACCACACCAATCATACCATCGTTTTCAGATACAAATTTGATAACCTCGTCGTTTGTTTTAAAAGAAAACACTCCTTTTGCCGGAATGTCTTTAACTTTGGCCAGTTCCTTCATATAACGTACGGTACTTGAATTTGGATTATCAAACACCAATCCTTTAATTCTTGGATCAGGCTTACCCTGCATAAAATCGATTACCGTTTCCAACGCAATTAATGTATCATTATTGCCTTTGTTTGAAATAAAAGCAATTGCATCACTTGCAAAAGGCGTAACTCTCGGATTTATTTTACTTTTTTCAAATTTAGCCAATTCTTCCTTAGTCAAATCTCTCGTTGTAACAACCACTTTTGCTTTCTGATTTAATAAATCATTTATAAGCTCAGCTTCCGATTTAGGTTTTACATTTATTTTAGCGCCGTAATAGGTTCCTTCAAAAACCGCTACCTGGTCATCAACAATAGGCTTTATAGTTTCATCGACAGTAATATCCATCGATCCTTTTAAAATTGTTTCTTTATCGCTTTCATTTTTGCTTTTTTGGTTACACATGGCAAACAAAAAAACAAAAACAACCAAGCCTGCAATTTTACTATACTTTAACATAATTACTGTGCATTTGAATTAATTAATCTCAAAAAACGAATTGCCGAATATACGATCAGTAATCCACCAAAAGCATACCTGTATTTTGGTTCCATATCCAGCGGAAGTTTCTCCCAAAACATAATCATTAAACCAAGCACAAGATATATTAAAAAAAACAGTATTCCTAAAACAAGAAGAAATCGCTCTTTGAGCGATTTCTTCTGAATATTATTAAGCATATCTTTTAACATTATTCTGCAGATTGAATAGTAATAGGCAAAGAGTAAAGTACCCTAACTTTTTTACCATTTTGCTCGCCAGGAGTCCATTTTGGACACTTTTTAAGAACACGAATTGCTTCTGCTCCAGTACCGTAACCGATATCCCTTAAAACTTTAATGTCGGTTAATGAACCGTCTTTTTCAACTACAAAAGTAACATAAACTTTACCTTTTAAACCTTCTTCTTCCGGAGTCTTGTAATTGTTTCCTACGAATTTGTAGAATTTCTCAATTCCTCCAGGGAAATCTGGTTTTACTTCGATACCTGCAGTATTATAAACATTGTTATCTTCCTGAATGATCTCTGTAACTGGTCCTTTACCAACTGGCTCATCAACAGTTAAAACTGCATCCGGATCTCCTTTGATGGTTTCGTTACCCACTTTTTTATCCTTAAGTTCCTCAATTTTCGGAGGATCTTCAGTAACTTCATTTGCCTTAGCAACAACCGGCTTCACAAACTTCACCTGATCCACTTTTGGTGGTGGTGGCGGTGGTGGCGGTTGGTTTGGCTTTATTTCCTCTTTTTTAGGAGGTAATTTCACTGTAGCAATCTTGATATCATTATTCACATCTTCTTCACTAGAATCTGGTAAAAAGCTTGCAATAAGAGGAGCTGCTACAGCAAAGCTAAAAATAACCGATCCAATAATAAGCGACTTTACAGTCGTCTTACCGTTCGATTTTCTTAACTCATATGCACCATATATCTTATTACGCCCTTCGAATACGATATCAAGCCACTGATTTTTAATTATATCTAATTTCATTTTTCTTGATTATTAGGATGTTAAAACAAGACAACTCTTATTTTTTATCTATCAATTTTGTTTCTTCAGGGCTAAACTCAGGAACGATTGCATAAGTATCTACTCCTGTGATAGCCATCTCATCCAACATATCAACTAAATTTCTGTAAGTTGATTTTTTAGTTGGCTTAATGATCACGATAATTCCGTTTTTAGGTTTCCCTAAACCTGTAGAATATTCTAAAACTGATTTCTTTCTTTTAAGAACTTCTTTACGAATTCCATCTTTACCATATCCAATATCTTTAGGTCCGGCAATTGGACTTTCAAGCAATCCCATATAATAAACCATTTTGTTATTTTCACCTAACATCACGGTCATCGTACGATTCTCATCCACCTTGATATCTTTATTCTTGGTAGGATCTTCATCTTTATTTGGCAACGACAAATCCATCGATTGAGGTTTTGACAACGATGTGGTTAACATAAAGAATGTGATCAATAAGAATGCCAAATCTACCATCGCCGTTAAATCGACTTTCGAGTTTTGCTTTTTACTTCTTACTTTACCACCTTTTCCGCCACCACCGTCGCCGGTATTTAATTCAGCCATTTTAGTGTATCTTTTTTAATTAAAAGTCTTTTCCTCTCATACCCGTAACTAAGTTAAAGGAATTGATTTTTTGATCTTGTAAAATATCCATAATCTTTTTGATTTGTGGATACTGCTCTTTAGCGTCACCTTTGATCGCAATCTGCAATTCTTTATCATCAAGGTCAATTGCGGCTCTTCTTGAAACTAAAAGCCATTCTTTTAATTGATTGTCTAAAGAATCAATTGGAATTCCAGGTTGATCAGCTTTTACTCTATCCGCCGCTTTCATAGCGATGATTTGCTTCAAATTTGCTACTGGTACACCGAAGTCATCCATTAAGGCAAATTTTGTTTTATCATCTTCTGAGAAAGTAACACCGAATTTAGCTCCCATTCCTTCAAGAGTTCTTTTACGAATCTCTCTTCCTTTGATATCAAAAAACACTTTGCTTTTTCCGTCTGCTCCTTTACCGATCGTAATAATTGCCAAATCAGAATCTGGTAATTTACTTTGAACAGTAGAAGAAGGCATATCTACAGGAAGTGCTTCTGGCACCTTAGCAGTAGCGGTCAAAATAAAGAACGTAAGCAAAAGGAACGCAACATCACACATGGCAGTCATATCTGTCGATGTTGACTTTTTTTTCATTTTTATTTTAGCCATTCTCTTTTATTTTATTTTGATAATAATTAATTATATAGTATCAAAAATTAATTATTGTTTCAAACTTCCTCTGAATCTTCTGTAAGTATTCACGATTGTAGTACCAGCCTCATCGATAGAGTAAGTTAAATCATCAATTTTAGCAGTAAAGAAGTTGTAAGAAACGATCGCTAAGATTGAAGTAGAGATACCTGTTGCAGTGTTGATAAGTGCCTCAGAAATACCTGTTGCAAGAGCAGCTTGGTCTGGAGTTCCAGCAGAAGCTAACGCACCAAACGCTTTAATCATACCAGATACAGTTCCTAATAATCCTCCTAAAGTTCCTAATGATACTAAAGTAGAGATAATAGTCATATTTTTTTCTAACATTGGCATTTCTAATGAAGTAGCCTCTTCGATTTCTTTGTGGATTACTTCTGAAGCTTCTTCACTGTTGAAACCTTCTTTTTTAACATCTTGATATTTAATCAAAGCAGATTTAATTGCGTTTGCAACTGAACCTTGTTGTTTGTCACATGAAGCGATAGCAGCCTCGATGTTTCCTTCTTTAATACTTCCTTGTACATTTTTCATAAATGTATCTAAGTTAGCTTTACCAGCAGCTTTACCGATAACAATGAATCTTTCAATAGAAAAAACAACAACCATTAAAAACATACCTAATAATACTGGTACGATAAAACCTCCTTTATAAACCTGTCCTAATGTATTTATAGGGTGACCAGTTTCTGGGTTACCACCTTCGAAGTTAGCTGCATCTCCCATGATTACTTTCCAAATAAACACCCCAACTAAAATACACGCTACAATAATGATTCCAGTAATCATTCCTCCTCCGTTTGAAGTGCTTTCTTTTTTAACTTTAACGTTTGCCATTTTTTTTAATTTTAATAGTTTTAAATAATTTTATTTTTTAGTTATATTTAACTTGTAGAGGAGCAAATTTATACGTTTAGTTTAAATAAAAAAACTTTTTTTAATTTAATTGAAGGAAATTTAACGTCAATTTAAAAAATATCTCATTAAATTGCTGACTGTGTTTTCTAGATAAAACAAAAAAAAGGACTAATAATGGGAAAATTACAACGTTTTAGTAAATATTCAAACAATCCTTTGATATCTTCTTAAAAAGTTGCGAAATTATTTTTTATATAATTTTCAACCAAAAAAGGCTTTTTCTTACTAAAAATAAAGAACCAAAAATGTTAAAAAATCGAGCAATACTCTTATAATCATCTAAATTACAAATAAAAACATGAATAAAAAAGATAATTTCATTCAGGATATAAATAATGGCTATGTTTCTAAGGGCGACAGCATCATTCTTGGCAGCGCCATTCTGGACGGAGAACCTCTTGGGGAGGCTCATGTGAAGATTCCCCTGAAAACACTAAACCGCCACGGATTAATAGCCGGCGCGACCGGAACAGGAAAAACCAAAACGATACAGGTTTTCTCTGAACAACTTTCGAATGCGGGGATTCCTGTTTTGATGATGGATATTAAAGGTGACTTTAGCGGAATTGCCGAAGAGGGTAAAGAAGAGGGTTTTATTACCGAGCGTCATGCCAAAATAAACATACCTTATAATGTAGCTTCTTTTCCTGTTGAGTTAATGTCACTTTCCAAACAAAACGGGGTTCGTTTGAGAGCAACAGTTTCGGAGTTTGGTCCGGTCCTTTTCTCCAGGATTTTAGATCTGAATGACACACAGGCGGGTGTGGTGGCTGTTATTTTTAAATATTGCGACGACAATAAAATGCCACTGCTGGATTTAAAAGACATCAAAAAGGTTCTCAATTATATTACCGAAGAAGGCAAAGATGAAATAGCCGCCAATTATGGTAAAATCTCAACGGCAACTACCGGCACGATTTTAAGAAAAATAATCGAACTGGAACAACAAGGCGGTGATTTGTTTTTTGGAGAACTTTCGTTTGAAATTGATGATCTGATGCGAATTGACGAAAATGGAAAAGGATATGTAAACATTATCCGATTGACAGATATTCAGGACAAACCTAAATTGTTCTCGACTTTTATGTTGAGTTTACTGGCTGAAATTTACCAGCAAATGCCGGAAAAGGGAGATGTTGTACAACCGGAACTGGTTATTTTTATTGATGAAGCGCATTTGATCTTTAACGAAGCCAGCAAGGCACTACTGGAACAAATTGAAACGATTGTAAAACTAATTCGTTCTAAAGGTGTCGGAATTTATTTTGTAACCCAAAATCCGATGGATGTCCCGAGTGGTGTATTGGCACAATTGGGTTTAAAAATCCAGCATGCGTTAAGAGCTTTTACTGCCAATGACCGTCAGGCGATTAAAAAAACAGCAGACAATTATCCTACTTCACCTTATTATAAGACCGATGAGCTATTAACGAGTTTAGGAATCGGAGAAGCTTTGGTAACAGCCCTGAATGAAAAAGGTATCCCTACTCCTCTTGTCGCCACGATGATGCGTGCTCCAATGAGCCGAATGGATGTTTTAACTCCGGACGAAATTGAAGCCATCAACAGCAAGTCAAAACTGGTAAAAAAGTATGTTGAAGAAATAGATCGCGAAAGCGCCTACGAAATTCTAAACAAAAAAATTGAAGAGGCCACGCAGGCTGCGGCACAGCAAGAAGAAGAAACACCAACAAGATCATCTAAATCCGAGCCAAGCACCGCAAGTGTTGTTGGGAAATCGGTTTTAAAAGTGGTTACTAGTGCTACTTTTATTAGAGGTGTATTTGGAGTCCTGTCCAAAATCTTTAAGAAATAACAACTATCAATAGCAATATCAAAAATCAATGGCAATTACAATGCCTATTTTAAATTGATTTTTGATATTGCTATTGATTTATTTCTGTAGTAATTCGAGAATTTTATGTTCTACTTCGGGCGTGTCCCAGATATTTTCGATATTGTCGATTCGCAATATTTGTTCCATAATTACATTTTGAAAATCTCCAATCGCCAGTGCTTCGCTGTAAGGGCGATCGCTAAAAGTTACCCGGCTGTAAAGCGGAATCCATTTATCGGGATGTTTGTCTGAGAAAGCTTTTTCAATTTTCTTTTGCAACAAGAATTTCTCATCGGCCGTTTTGGTACTCATTTCCATAAAATTGCGATAAGACAATTCGGCAATTGCATCGGCATTTGGTTTGCGTGAGATCTGATATTCGTCAAAGACTTTCTTCCAGTCGTCTCCGTATTTTTCGATCATTTCATTCAAAACCGTAATATCTTCAAAACCTGCATTCATCCCTTGTCCGTAAAACGGAACAATCGCGTGACAGGCATCTCCTATCAGAGCAATTTTATCTTCGTAAGTCCACGGAAAACATTTCATGGTTACCAAAGTACTGGTTGGATTTTTAAAGAAGTCATTTGCCAATTCAGGAATCACTTCAATCGAATCCGGGAAGTTTTTCGTAAAGAAATCTTCCACCATTTTACGATCTGTAAGCGACGCAAATGAATTTTCACCCTCAAAAGGCATAAACAACGTACAGGTAAAACTTCCATCCAAATTCGGAAGTGCAATTAACATGTATTCGCCGCGTGGCCAAATATGGAAAGAGTTTTTATCTAATTTATGTGATGCATCAGCATTTGCCGGAATATTCAGTTCTTTGTAACCCATATTCAAAAATTCCTGCGAATAATTGAACATGCTCTGACGCTGCATTCGGTGTCTGATTCTCGAAAAGGCACCATCGGCACCAAAAACCATATCGTATTTTTTCTCCTCCCACTCTCCTCTTTCAGTTTCCCCTATATGCAAAGTAGCATCACTTAGGGTTACATCCCAGATTTTTTGTTCGAAAAGAAATTCTGCTCCGGCTTCTTCCGCAAGGTCAATCATTTTCCGATTGAGTGTTCCTCTGGAAATGGAATAGATCGATTCACCTTCCTGCCCGTAATTCTGAAAATTGAGTTTATCGACCAAATGAATGGCTCGTTTGTCCATCGGAATAGCGATTTCCCGCACGGCATCTCCTACACCAACGCCATCGAGTGCTTTCCAGCCCCGATTAGACATTGCCAGATTAATAGAACGACCCGAAAAATTAATTTTGCGAATATCAGGACTACGATCATAAACATGAACGGTGTGACCTGCTTTTTTAAGATAAATTGCCAATAGCGATCCTACTAATCCGGAACCGACAACAGCAATTTTTAGTGAAGTTTGCATCAAGAAAAATCTAAATATAAGATCGTAAAAATAAGTAATAATTGTACATAAGCTTTAAAATAAACAAATTATTTACTGTAGCGGCTCACAACGGTTTTGATTTTTGTTAGGATTCGGAGTTAATTTAAAAATATAACAAAATGTTATTTTATTTAGTTTATCTAAAAAAATTAAACTCTTATTTTCGTATTCGGTTTTACCTTAATATATATCAAAATCATGGACAGCAAAATTTTACAATCAGAAATCATTCTGGAAAACGAAAAAGTAGTATTAATTCCGTTTGAAAACGAAAGAAACATTGAGCTTAAAGAAATCATTTTTGACGATGCTATCTGGAAATATATGGGTATGTATGTTCGCGATGAAAAAGACTTTGAAAGCTACATTCAAAATACCTTAGAGCAAAAAGCCGCCGGAATTTGTTATCCTTTTTTAATCGTTGATAAGGCGACCAACAAGGTTGCAGGAAGTACACGATACGGTTATCTTAATCCTGCCAGTCAAAAATGTGAAATTGGCTGGACCTGGTACGGGAAACAATTTCAGGGAACTGGTTTAAACAAAGCCTGTAAGTTTGAGTTGCTCAATTTTGGATTTGAAAACATCCAATTCCGAAGAATCCAGCTCAGTGCCGATCTCGAAAACAAAAAATCGCAGCGCGCCATTGAAAAATTAGGCGCCACGAAAGAAGGTGTTTTCAGGAACAATTATATCGATTCGGAAGGAAAGAGCAAAGATGACGTTTATTACAGTATTATTTCAGAGGACTGGGAGGCTGTTAAAGCGGAATATTTCCCTGAATTTATATAGGAAAACCGCCTCAACTATTGTGATAGAAAAATGGTATTTTAGCTTATTCTAAAATACCTCTTCTATGACTGAATTGCAGACCATATACCAAAGAACCATAAAATTTGCCGCAAAAAAACATGCCGACCAAAATCAGGTAATTCCCGGAACTAACCTACCTTATGTTGTTCATTTAAGCAATGTGACAATGGAAATTCTATTGGCTTCGCAAAACACGACGGCTTTTAATACTGCATTTGCAATTCAAATTGCATTACTACACGATATTCTTGAAGATACCCAAACTACAATTGAAGAACTTACAGCCGAATTTGATGAAGAAATTGCTCAGGCTGTTCTGGCCTTAACAAAGGATTCTAAAATCCCTAAAGAAGATAGAATGGCCGATAGTCTGGCCCGAATTAAAGAATTATCAAAAGAGGTCTGGGCGGTGAAATTAGCCGACAGAATAACTAATTTACAGGTTCCGCCAGAAAGCTGGAGTGTACAAAAGATAAAAGAGTATCAGCAACAAGCTGTACAAATTCTAAACACGCTAAATGGCGGCAACGTTTATTTAGAAAAAAGACTCTCAGAGCAAATTCAAAATTATTTAACGTATTGTACCGTTGAAGAATTATAGGCAACAACTCATCAAAACATAATCTCAAAATGAATCTATATTCAGAACATTATGTAAGCGAAAAAAGCGAGCGGTTTGTTAATAAAATTTGGTGTCTGGACAATGGCAATGGCGAAACGACAATTGAAAACAAACTCGTTTTACCCAACGGCTGTTTTAATCTTGCTATTGTGAGCGGGACCTCGATAGAAGTTCACACGAGTAAGCAAAAATACGAGATGAACGAAGGATTCTACTTTTGTTCGCAAATGACAAATAAGGTTTTGGTTAATATCAGGCCTAAAACCAAAGTTACCATCATTCAATTACAAGCCTGGACGCTTTCGATGTTTCCTCAATATGATTTGAGCAATTTTAGCGATTCTATTATCAAAATCAATCCGGCCGAATTGCCTTTTGCTACTGAAACAGCTTATAATTCAAGCAGTGACATTTCGGTATTGCTGACGACACTAAATGCCTATTTCGAGGAATTAAGTTTTACAAGCCCTGACAAGAATACCATAGAAAGAATCTGTGAGATCATTAAACTTCGCAATGAGGAAATTTCGGTTTCGGAAATTGGGGAAGAATTAAAAGTCTCTCAGCGTTTATTGCAGATTAAGTTTAAAGCAGCAACCGGACTTACCATTAAAAAATACATCCAAATTCTGAAATTCAGAAAATCGGTAGATCAAATGGTGCATTCCAATTTAGAGAAACTCAGTCTGACTGAAGTTGCGCTTTACAATAAATATTTTGATCAGTCGCATTTTATAAAACAATTTAAGGGTGTTATGAAAACGACTCCCAAAACGTTCAACTCTAGTTTATATTTTCTTTCTAAAAAAAGATAGGATTTCGCATTTGTACAATTTTTAGATTTTAGATTGCAGTACTATTGCACCATCATCAATCAACCAAACCAATATAAAATGAAAACCAATCCATCTATTTTTCAATTAAAAGTTTTTTTAATTGCAATGTTCCTTTTCCAGTTCCAAACCGGATTCTCTCAGGAAAAAAAAGGTTCCGAATTGTACCAAACGATTATGTCCAAAGACAGTCTTCTTTTTAATGTAGGTTTTAATACTTGCGACATCAGTCAGTTTGAAAATCTTTATACTGACGACTTTGAATTTTATCATGATAGAGATGGTCCTTCTGACAAGGCTACCTTTTTAGTCAACCTCAAAAAAGGTTTGTGCCGTTCTGTTGAAACATACAAAGCAAGAAGATATCTGGTTCCGGGCAGCACCGAAGTTTATCCGCTTTATAATAAAGGCGTATTGTATGGTGCGGTCCAAATGGGAATTCACCAATTTTATGAAAAATCAATAGGGAAAAACGAATCTTTTGCAGATGCCAAAGAAAAATTTGGAAGCACAGCGCGATTTACACACGTCTGGCTTTTAGCAAATGGCGTTTGGAAACTCAAAAGATCATTTAGTTACGATCACCAATATGTCAGTACTGCAGGTACCAAATCGGATATTTTTGACAACGATGCCGAAATTAAAAAATGGCTGGTACAAAACAATATTCCGGCACTGGGAATTGGTTTAATCAACGATGGAAAGTTACAGGAAGTAAAAGTATTTGGCGAACTCAAAAAAGGAGTTGCGGCACCTTATAATTCGATTTGGAATGTGGCTTCTTTAACCAAGCCTGTTACTGCAATGGTTACTTTAAAATTAGTGAGTGCCGGAAAATGGGATCTCGACGAGCCTCTCTACAAATACTGGACAGATCCGGATATTGCAAATGATCCTAATACTAAATTGCTAACGACCCGAATTATCTTAAGTCATCAAACCGGTTTTCCAAACTGGAGGTTCATGAACAAATCAGGCAAACTGGATTTTAAATTTAAACCCGGAACAAAATACCAATATTCAGGAGAAGGTTTAGAGTATTTGAGAAGGGCCTTAGAAAAGAAATTTCACAAAACGCTGGATCAGTTAGCCGGTGAATTGGTTTTTAAACCTCTAAAAATGAACGACACTCAGTTGGTCTGGAACGATAAAATTGATTTATCCAGATATGCCATTGGTTACGACAATAAAGGGAATGCTTATGAACCTACTAAAAACAAAACCGCAAATGCTGCCGATGATCTACTAACGACTATTGAAGATTACGGAACGTTTTTATGCAGCGTTATGAACAGCGATGGATTGAGCAAAAAAGTTTTTGAAGACATGACTTCTCATCAGGTTCAAACCAAAAAAAATAAATATTTCGGACTGGGGTTTGAAATTTATGATTTAGGAGATAACGATTATGCTTTATCGCATGGCGGAGCTGATCAGGGCGTTCAAACCATTTTCTTATTGCTTCCAAAAACCAAACAAGGTCTGATTATCTTCACCAATGTTGATGATGGTTATAAGGTTTATGAAAAGATTGTAACGCACTATTTTGGTGAAAAGGGTCAAAAAATAATTGATATAGAAACGAAATAAATCCTTATTCGGAAATCCATGCTAAAGTTATTTATCCTTATTGTGCAATTTTTAGGTGAAGTGCTGTTCGCCTAAACCAACTCAGCTATTTTAAAGATACAGATCGCAGAGGAGGAAATTATCCTTATCGCGGAACAAAAAATAAAGATTGAAAAGTAAAGAAAATTGTTAGTTATGAGCATAGACCTGTAAAATAGTAGCATTGCGTCTATGCTCTCCCGCTAGTGTGTTAAAAAAAAGATAAAAAAAGGATTGATTCTGAAACTTAATTAAAAATGAGTCGTCTAACAAAAGACGACAACATAATCCTGAACAGATTACGGAGTTTCAATCATCAAATCAAAAATCAATCACTGGTTTACTAACCTTAATCATCAATCAATATGAAGCAACCAATCAAACTAGTTGTTCTTAGCGTTCTTTTCCTTTTTTTCGCTATAAACATCTCTTCCGCACAGGACAAAGCAAAACAAATTGACCAACTTTTAAGTACGTACAATCAATACGGACAATTTAATGGTTCGGCACTGGTTACCGAAAATGGAAAAGTCATTTTTAAGAAAGGATACGGTTCTGCCAATATGGAATGGAATATTCCAAATCAGCCCAATACCAAATTCAGATTGGGCTCGATCACCAAACAATTTACAGCCTTTTTAATAATCAAATTAGTTGAAGATGGAAAACTAAAACTAGATGTTCCTATCACTACGTACTTACCAGATTACCCTAAAGAAACCGGCGATAAAATAACACTTCATCATTTGCTTACACATACGTCGGGAATTCCAAATTATACTTCTTTACCTGATTTTTTCAAAGATAAAAGCCGAAATCCTTATACACCTGAAGAGTTTGTTAAAACATTCTCTAATTTACCGCTTGATTTTACTCCGGGCGAAAGATTCAGCTATAGTAATTCCGGATATTTCCTTTTAGGATATATTATCGAAAAAGTTACCGGAAAAACATACGAGCACTATTTGCAAGAGACCATCTTTACGCCATTGAAGATGGTCAATTCCGGCTATGATCGCCCCGAAGTCCTTTTGGAGAACAGAGCTGCCGGTTATGAGAAAAATGCCAAAAAAATTAGTAATGCTTCCTATATCGATATGAGTATACCTTATGCGGCAGGTTCTTTATATTCTACGGTGGAGGATTTGTACCTATGGGATCAGGCGCTTTATGCCAATAAAATACTTTCTGCGGCATCGACAGAATTATTATTCAAACCTTACATCAGCACAAGAAAAAATGAGTCTTACGGCTACGGATGGGTTGTCAGCGACAACAATAAAGGAAAAGATGCCGCTCAATTAAAAATTGTTGAACATGGTGGTGGGATCAATGGTTTTAACACCAACATCGTTCGTATTGTGACGGATAAAAATCTAATTGTTTTACTCAACAACACCGGCGGAACTGTTTTGGATGAAATGAGCAATGCGATCAGAGCCATTTTATACAAACAATCCTTCAACCAGCCGAAAAAATCTTTGGCGTTTGAGCTTTTGGATGTTTTTACAGAACAAGGGGTTACAAGCGGAACGGCTGCCTATGCCAAATTAAAAAACGATCCTACTTACGCTATCAAGGAAAACGACATGAATGACGTGGGCTATCAACTTTTACAAAAAAGAAAAATTAAAGAGGCGATCGAGATTTTTAAAATAAATGCCGCTTCTTTTCCAAAATCCGGAAACGTATATGATAGTTTAGGAGAAGCCTATTTGGCTGATGGAGATAAAAAACTTGCGTTTGTAAATTATTCCAAATCAGTTGAACTGGATCCCAAAAATGAAAACGGCAAAAAGGTATTAGAAGAAATTTCGAAAAACAATACAAAATAACACTCACTAAACTTCTTTAATAACTCCGATAAAACTGATTCTGAATCTGTTTTATCGGAGTTATTTTTTGTTACAATTTCTAACAATCAGATTCGATAATTAAATATTTAAAATACTATTTTAGCACTGCCCAAAAAAACGATAATAAATCCCAAATCAACCTGATTTACAACAAGAACTGTTGTAAACTGTTTTACTTAACCTATGAAAAAATTAAAGAAACAGACTCTTTTAGTGTTCGTACTATGCATGTTTATTCCGCTAATTGGTAATTCTCAAACCTCTGGAAAAACAGTCCCAATGCCTTCTCAGCAAAACAAAATTATAATTGATAAAATTGTGGAAGCTGCAAATTACAAAACCTATGTGACCGATTTTTGTCTGGCAACCATCAACGAGGCTGCGCTTAAAGAAAAATGGAACGATCAAAAAACAGTCGAAATAACCGGAAGTATTAACTATAAAAACTTCCGTGACGCTGTTTACAATATGTTTGCTTTTTATAACGAAATAGAATTAGAAGCATTACTAAAAACTTACCAAAAAGATACTGTATACCAAACTACAAATGTCATGGTTACCAACGATGCACTGGGCTATAACCTTGAAATATTTGCGAATGATATTGTTCGTGGCAGGTATAAGTGAAATGTTAATGGTTAATGGTTAATGGTTAATGGTTAATTGTTAATTGTGGACCGTGAAACTTGAAACTTGAAACTTGAAACCTGAAACCTGGAACCTGAAACTTGAAACCAAAAACACTACTTTGCTTTTGGTTTCAAAACTAATTTGGTTGATGTTTTAACAATCTCCTCTTTATTCAATTTCATTTTTCTGAATTTTCCGGCATTGTACATTTCGGCCTGGTCGTCATAGTGTTTACTAAACGGGTTACCGGATTGTCCGGTTGGCAAAATACTCCAGCTGTTTTCGATATCTGAAAAATCAATAACCCTTCTGGTTGAAGGTCCGCCTTTTACATGATACTCTCCTTCTTTATTGAATCCAAAAAACTGGTTGTTTATTACCTCATTTGATCCCGGAGCAGCAAAAGGTCCTACGTTAAAAAGTCGGCGTAAAGCAGCAATTTTCCCCAGAGGATGTTGGTGTTCTACGGTGTGTGCTTTCCCCCAGTGCCAATCTGCTACGGTATTGCCCAATTGTTCCTGAAGTCCTGCTACTGCTTCATGAAATGATTTTGAAACAATATCACTTCTGGTTTCTTTTTTATTCTTGGTTTTGATATCGTCCCACCAAACAGAGTTTTCCTTTTCAATTTGTCTCGCAATAATTTGTTTGCCCAGAGAAGTATCCAGGTATAAACTAAAATTATCGGCCCCCATCTCGTCTTCAAAAGTATTTTTCAAATACAGATAAACCCATTTGTTATAAATCGTTGGTCCAACATCCTCCAGATTATTGGTTCCTTTCCATGCCTTTAAAACATTTATCACTTCCTTTTCTTCTGCTGAAAGCGAACTGCCAGCTACAGCTGCAATCAGTTGCTGCACTACTCCCGGCGAAACAGGTGAAGTGTTGTCAAAGATCATCTTACTGATGGCTTCTTTATCCCAATCTGATTTTGCATCCATTATAGCCGAAATTCTTTTTGCACGATCTTCCGGTAAATAATAACCCGGATATAAAAAACCATCAATAGCTTCCGGCTGATTATTCGCGGAGTACACATACCCCCATTTTGGATTCTCAGCAGAAGGGTTTTTCGAAAAATCTAAATATTCTTTAATATCATCTTTGCCGCTTGCACCATCCAAAATAAGAAAAGTGTTTACGTCTTTATCGTGTTTATAAAGTTTTCCGGTCGCCCACCATGCCACATTTCCTTTGGCATCACCATACATTACATTCAAACCCGGTGCTGCAACCAGCGAAACTGCTTTTCTAAAATCGTCTTTATTTTTAGCATGTGAAAGTCCGTAAACGGCATCTAAAATTTGAATGGGCTGTTGTGTATACACCCACGACATGGCGATAGGATTCTTTTTATCTAAATGATCCAGTACATCATTCATAATTGGCCCGTGACGGCTTGATTTAACCGTCAAAACCACATCTGAGGTATCTTTTACTTTTATCGTTTTTTTGAGGGTTGTATAGGCCGCAAAACCTGTTGGTGTCTGATACTGGTTTGAATCACCGCTTTTATTCTTTTCCTGATAAAAATCGATATCATCATTCTCAAACATCGTCAGTCCGTAAGCATAATTGCGGTTGTGCGCCAATAACGGATAAGGTGTTCCGGCCAAATAACAGCCATACAATTCAAAATCAGGTGTTACCAAATGGGCTTCGTACCAGGTCGCAGGCTGCGAAAAACTGATATGCGGATCGTTTGCAAAAATCACTTTCCCGCTTTTCGTTTTAGTTGGTCCCGCCACCCAGCTGTTACTCCCCACAAAAGGAGGTATGAGTGAGTTGTCCAGCAATGCCGCCACCGACTTTGAAATGGCAGTATATTCTTCGATGTTTTCTTTTGAATTTTTGATTCTTGTGGTGTTAAACTCCCCTTCGATTCCTAAGTCTTTTAAATATTCGACACCATATTTATCGCGGACGAAGGTTAATAACGGATCTGTTTTTTGAGCCATGGCAAAACTAAAAGACATGTATCCAAAAATATTATACACGTCTTTGATCGTAAATTTTTCTTTTTTCACCCCTACCAGCGTAAACTCAACTGGTGTTGGTCCTTCTTCCAGATATTGATTTATTCCGTCCAGATAAGCCATTGTCATTTTATAACTCTGACTGTTCGGATCTAATTTCGCAATGGCTTTCGCCGAAGCTTCTTCAATACCGATTCCGGAGAAAAATTTATCATTTTTTAGTGCAACCGACCCAAAGATTTCCGACAATTTTCCGGGTGCAATTCTTCGAAGCAATTCCATTTGCCATAATCGTTCCTGTGCATGAACGTAACCCAGGGCGGTCATGGCATCTTTTTCAGAATCAGCATAAATATGGGGTACTCCAAAATCATCAAAATATACCGTCGTTTCTTTCTGGAGATTTTTCAATTCTACTTCGCCTTCGTATTTAGGCTTCAGATGAAAAATGTAAGCGCATAAACCGATTCCAAGAATAACGATCAATACCAATAGTACCAGCAGAATTTTTTTAATTTTTCTCATATTTATGAAACGTGTAAGGATAAATGATTTTGAAATGATATAACTTAAATTTAAAATCGTGTAAGAAACATCGCTTTTAAAAGTCTAAAATTATGTATTTAAAATCAATCCTATAAATGTCAATCTATAAAAAAATAGCGATCGGTCTCATTTCAGTCTTCTTTTTTGTGATTTTACTCCATATTGGTCTTAATTATTGGATAAAAAAACAATTACCTATAATCGTACACGAGAAAAACACCACGGCTTATGCCATTCACTATGAAAAAATAGAGGTGTCACTCTGGTCCCGAAGCATTCATGCACAAACCTTATTGGTTCATCCCAAAAACCAACTTCAAAACAGCAAGGCTAAAAACGGAATCTTTACTAAAATCGAATCAATTTCGATTCAGAATTTTAACATTTGGGATCTGGCATTCCGGGATGTCATTCGGGCTAAAAGTATCATCATCAACAAACCCCGGGTTATTTTGTACAAAAAAGGGGAAAAGCTTTTAAACAATAGTAAAAACATTAAGACGGAGATTATAGAACCCTTTCAAAAAATAGTTGCGGTTTCGAATATCTATCTGAATGAAGGAAGTGTTGACGTCGTTTCGCTCACCACTGACAAACCTATTTTCCGCATCAAAAAAATTGTTCTGAAATTAGAAGGGATTTTGGTTACAGCCACTACTTTGAAAGAAAAAATCCCAATGCATTTTAAAAAATACGTTCTGGTATGTGATAGTTTATATTACAAACCCAATGCCTTTTACCGCCTAAATATTGGTCAGATTACCACCGAAAATCAATTTTTAAGAATAAAAGACTTTTCTTATTTACCTGAATATGGCCGAAAAGAGTTTGTCCAGAAACTAGAAAAAGAGAAGGACATTTATACCATAAAACTGGATTCGGCCGATATTGAAAAAATGGACTGGGGTTTTAAAAAAGAGCTGTTTTTCTTTAAAGCCAATTCGCTGGTTGCCCATCATGTGCAGGCCAATATATACCGCAATAAAATCCCAAAAGATGATCTCAGTAAAAAGTACCTGTACAATGCTTTGCTGCGAAAAATTAAGTTTCCGTTGCAGATTGATACGGTCCAGGTTTTACAGTCAAAACTGGTTTACGAGGAAGAAATTGATTTTTCCAAAGGTCCCGGAATCTTAAATTTTGATCGTTTCAATTTGCAGGCTACGAACATCAGAAGTGGCTTTGCTTTACAGAAAACGGCTGATGTAAAGATCAAAATCAATTGTTTGTTTATGAAAACATCCCCTTTGAATGTCGACTGGAGTTTTAATGTTCTCGATCGAAAAGACAGTTTTCATATTCAGGGAACCATTTCTCATTTTGATGTTGCTGCGATGGAGCCGTTTACCAAACCTTACATCAACACTGCTTTTACCGGTAAATTCAACAAATACCAATTTAACTTTTATGGCAACGATGAGAGTACCAGAGGAAATGCTTTGCTTGAATATGAAAATTTAAAAGTAAAGCTGTTTAAAAAGAAACATCCTGAAAAAGAAGCTAAATTAAAGACTGCCGTTGCCAATTTATTGCTCAAAGATGACTCGGGCGAAAAATCCAAAACAGCCGATGTTGAACTGGAACGAATTCAGGAGAAATCATTCTATAATTTTTTATGGCGAAGCATCGCTGAGTCTTTCAAGAAGATTTTGATTTGAGGTGAGGAGTTTTTCACTACGAATTAATTGATCAACTATTGGTAATGATCTTGTCATTTAGAGGATTGATGAATTCTGTAAAATAACAAACTGCAAACCTGACAATTATCAGTTTTTTTGCCCATTTATTTTCCAACCTTTGCTTATTATTTTAATTTAAAAGCAAATGGAAAAACCTTCTTTACACACTTTTCATATCCCTGTAATGGGTCTCGCATATACGATTGACAGCCCGATTCGGGTGGCGCAATTTGGTATTTCATCTGTTGTT
>JAHEZJ010000053.1 GCA_023251135.1 Flavobacterium sp.
TTATTTAAGTCCAAATGTGCATCATGCCACGCCACCGACCTTATGACAGATAATTCGTTTCGAAATAACGGATTGGCAGTGAATCCCAAAGTAAATGATGTGGGACGTTATAAAGTCACCGAAATTGTTTCGGATTATTACAAATTTAAAGTTCAGAGCCTGCGCAATGTGGAAGTCTCCGCGCCCTACATGCATGATGGAAGATTCGGCACGCTGGAAGCTGTACTGAATCACTATGCATCGGGAGTAAACGATTCACCAACGCTGGACCCGATCTTAAAACAAAACGGAAAACTTGGAATAGAGCTTTCCGATACCGATAAAAAACAAATCATTGCGTTTTTAAAAACGCTCACAGATACACAGTATTTAACCGATAAGCGATTTTCGGAATTTTAAAAACACACACACAAATAATAATTATTTATAAAATATAAAAAAAATGAAAAACTTTAAAAATATTGCTTTAGCTCTTATTACCCTGACAGCTCTTAATTCATGTTCAAATGATGATGTTCAGGCTGTGGCTGATCTCAGCGGCAGCACACAGATCAATTTTGATTCAAAAGTTGGAACTGCCGATTTTGCACTAAATACACCCTTTACCATCAGCGGGCAGTCTTATCAGTTTGACCATCTTCGTTACTGGGTAAGCGACGTTAAACTGGTAAGTGATAAAAACGTAACCTATGCACTTTCTAATTCTTTCTTTTTAATGGAAGAGACAAGTGATATCTTGGTTCAGGATAAGTTTACCTATAAGGCCAATAAAAGAGAAGCTATTGATTTAAAAGATGTTCCATCAGGATCTTATACTAAAGTTATTTTCTCTGTGGGAGTTGATGCAACGCACAATGATAATATGAGTATTCAGGATGGCGAACTTTCACAATTGAACGGAATGACCAATGTATCATGGATGTGGCATACAAGTTATATTTTTTCTTCTTTGACAGGTAAAAATGTTACTCCGGCGACTCCGGTTGCTGTCTCTGTAGAAACAGGACTGAACACCAACTACAGAACAATAGAAATTACCCTTCCGACTGCTTTGGTAGTAAGCGGTGGTAAAACAGCAAAATTGAACTTAAATGTTGATGTAGAGAAAATCGTAAAAGACATTGATTTGGCAGCCAGCCCAAAAATTTCAGCAAGCACGCCGGAACTAATGACTAAAGTGGCAGATAATTACAAAAACAATGTTTTTACAGTTAAAAGCGTAGAATAATTAATGCTCAATAGAATTATAAAATTGGGGAGTATTACAGGTTTGGCTTTTTTAAGTTTTGCCTGTAATGATCTCGATGATAACTATCAGGAACCCCTGCCATTGGTTTTGGTTCCTGGTAATTTTCCTGAGTTTGTGGATTCAAAAACAAATCCTTTGACCTCCGATGGAGTGCTGCTGGGTAAAAAGCTGTTTTTCGATAAAAGGCTCTCGGGCAATAATCAGGTTTCGTGCGGGACATGCCATCAGCAGAGTCTGGCTTTCTCAGATGGTTTTGCCCTTACCAGGCAGGGAATTTCAGGAAACCCGCTGGAGCGGAATTCTCCGGCACTAATGAATCTGGCCTGGGCCAATAATGGGCTGTTTTGGGACGGGGGCTCGACCAATCTGGAATCTCAGGCATTTGCCCCTTTGGCGCATGTGGATGAGATGCACCAGAACCTTGATGAACTCCTTGAGGAGCTCAACGCAGATGCAGATTACCCAAAAATGTTTCAAAAAGCATTCGGCAAAGCCATTAATCAGGCAGATATTGTAAAGGCAGTAGCGCAGTTTGAAAGAACATTGATTTCTTCCAATTCAAAATATGACAAGTATGTCAGGGGCGAGTCCGGCGGAATACTTGACAAGGAAGAACTTGCCGGATTAAAACTCGCTGAGCAGTTTTGCTTTTCGTGCCATGCAGGACCTCTTATGAATGATAATTTGTATCATAATAACGGAATCGATAATGATTTTAGCGATGACAGCGAACTGATGATGAGAAGGGGAAGGGCAAGAATTACAGGGAGCAGTGAGGATTTAGGCAAATTTAGAACGCCGACCCTTCGAAATACAGAAAAAACGGGGCCTTATATGCACGATGGCAGGTTTGGGACTTTAGAGAAAGTTCTGGAACATTATTCAAACGGTGTTTTGTCCTCGCCTACTTTAGACCCTTTACTCAGAAAGAATGGAGATTTAGGCATTCCGCTTTCTGAAACAGAAAAAAAACAATTAATTGCCTTTTTGAAAACGCTGACCGATTATGAGTATATAAACGATAAGCGCTTTTCAGAATAATACAACAAAAAAATGAAAAAGATAATTGCACTAGTGATGCTTTTGGCTGGAGGTTCAGCCTTTAGTTTAACGGAAAAAGACAGTATTTCAGGATTTACCTTTCAGCGCCTGGCGATGATGGAAGATTTTGATTGCGACGCCTGCGGATGTTCGGCAAGCGGGGGAAGTATGGGATTTAGTTCAATGCTCAACAATAATTTTGTGGGGGTGAGGTATTTCAAGCAGAGCTATACCAGCCGCGACGGTATATTCGCCAATTCGCCATGGATCGATGAAAACTTTAATACGCTTCAGGCCTGGGCAAGGATTCCGATAACCGAGAGCATACAGATTTCTGCCCTGGTTCCGTATCATTTTCATGAAAGGGAATTAACCACCGGGACAGAGAGTATATCGGGTTTGGGAGATATTACCGTTATGGGATTGTATAAAATTTTTGAAACCAAAAAAGACAGTGCAGTTTTTACCCATAAAATAAATATTGGGGCCGGAATAAAGATACCAACAGGTAAATTTACCGAAGCCAACAATCTGGGAAGCGTAAACCAGAGTTTTCAGCTCGGGACCGGAAGCTGGGACTATTCAGTGGTTTCCGAGTATGTGATCAATAGAAAAAATCTTGGATTAAATACTACATTGAATTACATATTCAAAACGCAGAACAAAAAAGAATACCAATATGGTGACCAGTTCAATTATGCCGCCACGCTGTTTTATCTTTTCGATTTAAAATCGGTGCAAATAGTACCGCAGGCTGGTCTGGCTGGTGAGGTTTACCAGACCAATAAGCAGCACGGACTGGATCTTCCCAATACTGCGGGGGATATATTATTTGGAAAATTTGGTGTTGAGGCCGGAAAAGATAAATTTTCAATTGGTTTAAATGCCATGCTGCCGGTGAATCAAAATTTATCATCAGGTAAAATGGAAGCCAATTATAGATGGAGCGTCAACCTGAATTATACCCTGTAACGGATTTAAAACCACCAGGTGTTTTCAAGCATCATTATGCGGCAATATGGTCAATAAAAATGTAAAAAGATGGAAAAGAGATTTTTGATTTTAATGGTTTATATCTTGATTGCCGGCTGCGCAAAGACCAAAGAGAAGCTTCCCATTTTGGGTAATCCTGCCACAGCAGCAGGCAGTTTAACGTATCCTAAAATAGGTAATTTCTCGTTTATAGACCAGGACAGTCTTACAGTTAATAATAAAACCTTTGCAGGAAAAATCTATATAGCAGATTTTATTTTTCTTTCCTGCCCGACAATCTGCCCCAAAATGAATTCAGAACTCAAAAAGGTATACGAGGTTTATAAAAATAATCCTCAGGTATTATTTTTGTCCCATACCATTGATCCGGATCATGATACAGTAGAACGCCTTAAATTATATACGGATAATTACGGTATCAAAAAAAACTGGCATTTTGTGACAGGAAATAAAGACAGTATCTATAAAATGGCAAAGGAAAGTTATTTCGCCACTGCTTACCCTGATGACAAAGAGCCGGGAGGTTATGTGCACAGCGGCGGTTTTCTGCTCATTGATAAAAACAGGCATGTCCGTGGTGTATACGATGGAACAAATCCCAAAGAAACCCAGAGATTGGTACTGGATATAAAAACTCTTCTGGAAGAGAACCAGTCTGAATAATTATTTCTGATGAGAAAAAGTATTTCCATATGTATTCTTGCCCTGCTGGTGTTTCAAAACACGAGCAGCCTATGGACTATAGGTGCTTTTTATATCAATCAGGATTATATTGCAAAAAATGTATGCATCAACAGATTTGATGCTGTCCCGATATGCAAAGGCCAGTGTTATCTGTCAAAAGAATTAAAAAACACCGAAAAGCAGGAACAGAAAATCCCAACGGTAACTTACAAAGAGATACAATTATTCTTTGAATATGAAATGACTTTTTCATTTTCTGAAACTATTGTGTCTGCTAAAAGAATCTATCCGTTGCTTAAAAAAGACCAGCTCAAATCAACGTTCATTTTTTCGATTTATCATCCGCCCCGGTATGCTTAAAAAATAAATTTTTAAGTATTAATAAATAAAATCAAAAAAATGCAGACTACAGAAATACCAGTTTGTGACTTTGGTTTGTTTGGCGATGACGTTAGACATTTTTGGATGGATGATTTAAACAGTTTACTGCAGCATTTCCCTATTTTAGAAGACCCTCATAAGCAGCATTTTTTTATGATGCTTTTTATTGATGATGCCAAGGGAGAAGTGAGCATTGATAATCAAAAAATAAATTTGGATGGTTCTAAAGTAATTGTCATCAAACCGCGCTCGATAAGCAGTATAGACATAAATAGTAAGGCAAAGGGAAAAATAATATGTTTTACAGACGATTTTTTCTCACTGCGTTACAACAATAATGTTTTAAATCAATTTTCATTTCTCTACAATGCTTCAAAATCATTTGTGCGCTTAAATGAAAAGGAAAAGAATAAATGGGTTTATCTGCTTGAGATTTTTTTTCAGGAGTTCAAATTTCAAAAAAGGGAGACTGTAAAAATACTCCGCTCGTATTTGAATATCTTTTTATTCGAGCTTGAGCGTCTCTCCAATCCTCAGGGATATGTGCCTGACAGTACCATGAAACAGCAGAAAGTCAGGGAGTTTGAAAAACTCATTGACCTGCACTTTAAATTCAAAAAAATGCCTTCTGCCTATGCAGATCTATTAAATATCAGCCCGAATTACCTCAACAAAATATGCAAAGAGATTTCAAATTGTACAGCTGGAGATCTGATAAGGAAAAGAATTATCCTGGAAGCACAGCGCTTACTTCATTATACCAACCATTCGGTGAATGAAATTGCGGATCAGCTGGGTTTTGAGAGCACTTCCTATTTTGTTACTTTTTTTAAAAAGCAGATCAATAATACCCCTGAGCAGTTTCGAAAAGCATCAAATGAATAATAACAATTAAATCAATAATTATGAAAAAGCATCAAATTTTATCCGTTTTATTATTGCTGTGTATGACAATGTCGGCCCAATTTACACAGAAACCCCTGCCTTATGCCTATAATTCCTTAGAGCCGTTTATAGATGCGCAGACCATGGAAATTCATTACAGTAAACATCATGCTGCTTATGTTAAGAATCTAAATGCTGCCATTGCAGGCAGCAGTGCTGAGAAAATGAGCATGGAGCAGATCCTTGCCGGTGTTTCCAAATTAAGCCCGGCAATTAGAAATAATGCGGGGGGGCACTACAACCATGAGTTTTTCTGGTCGGTTCTGACTCCGGAGAAAAATACCAAACCATCATCTGATCTGCAAAAAGCGATTCAGGAAAGTTTCACGAGCCTCGATGCCTTGAAAGAAAAAATAAACCAGGCGGCCATTTCAAGATTTGGATCAGGATGGGTATGGCTGTACGTAAACCAGCAGGGCAAATTGGAGATCTGTACCACGCCCAATCAGGACAATCCGCTGATGGATATTGCAGAGAACAAGGGAATACCTGTTTTTGCGATTGATGTATGGGAGCATGCCTATTATTTAAAATACCAGAACAAACGTCCGGATTATCTCAATGCAATCTGGAATGTGGTGAACTGGAATCAGGTGAGCGCCAATTATGCAGCTGCGCTGAAAAAAAAGAAATAAAACTATGCATTGATCACTTCTTAAAAATAGCAATAAAATGAAAAAAATAATTTATCTGTTCTGTTTTGCAGCTTTATTGAGCTGTAACAAAAAACAAGAAAATGCCAATACAGTAAAAAAAACAACCACTGTTATAGAACCAAAAAATCCGTTGAACGATCTCAAATACGAGAACAAGATTGATTTCTACTGTAAAATGGATATTACCAAATATGGTGTCAGCGATACGGTTACCTATAAAGGAAAATTATATGGTTTCTGCTCTACTATGTGCAAACATGAATTCCTGATGAAGCCCGATGAATATCTGGCAAAAACAAAGTAATTCCACCGTTACCTGAATCCTTTTTATTGACTTATCTGCGTAACTGCACCTAGGATCTGTTCGAAATAACAAAACGGTGCATATCTGTATTTTAGCCGTTACAGTTGTCATTTATAATTTGTAGAAGGCAAAATAAATTTGCCCAAACTGCAAATAAAAAAGAGCAGGAAGTTTCTTTTAAACTTCCTGCTCTTTTAAAAAAACGGATTCATTTAATGTTAGGCTGTTCTACTTAACCGTTTTTAGACTATCTAATATAGGCCCAAACATTGAATCGTACATTTCTTTCATCATCTTTACAGTTTCTTTGTCGGTATTTGTTACCGAACCTCCTTGTAATGGCGGCTTTGGATCGTATTCTAAATCCAGCATGGTTATTTTTAAGTAATTATCGCCACGAACTTCCTGGACAATGGCAAGAGACATATCAATTCCTGCTGTAATGCCTGCACTAGTCCAATATTTTCCATCTCTTACCCAGCGTTCTTGTTGAAAAGTAGCACCATACATTGTTAGCATTTCTTTGGCGTTGTACCAATGGCTTGTTGCATTTTTACCTTTCAATAACCCTGTTGCCCCAAGTATCCAGGCACCGTTACATACACTTGTTGTAAATTGTGTTGTTTTATCAATTTTTTTTATCCAATCTAAAGTTTCTTTATCTTTTGTAAGTAATAATGTTTCTGTACCTCCTCCTGGAATAAGAAGAATGTCAAGGTTTTTAGTATCCGAAAAATCCCGGTCAACCTGAATTTTTACCCCGCTGCTATTTTTTATAATTCCTTTGTGCTTGCTTACAAAAAAAACCTGCGTTCCCATCATTTCACTTAATACTTGATAAGGTCCCATTGCGTCCATTGTCGAAAAATTATCATACAGCAAAATACCAACTGTTTTGATATTTAGTTTTGGCTTATCCAAACGGCTCATTATTTCTTGGTGAGTGGCAGGCTTTTGCTCTGGATTTTCTTTTGAAGAATTATTACAACCAAAAAAGGTTATAGATGCTAAAATTACATAGAGTATTTGTTTACTCACGCTAATTCTATTCGCTTTTTGGAGTTCGTGAATCTGTGATTTCATAATTACTTATATTTTTAATTTGTTCTTTTTAACAATTTCCAAACTATCAATTACTGGATTTACACCTGCATCATACATAGCTTTCATCATCCATTCGACTAAAAATCCTGTTTTCTCGGGCGTTCCTCCTTCAATTGGTGGATGCGGATCATATTCCATATCTAGCATTATACCTTGGGTGTATTTTTCGCCCCAATTATCATTTACAATTGCCAATGCCATATCCATTCCTGCGGTAACTCCTGCCGATGTCCAATATTTTCCATCATTGGTATATCTTTTATGAGCTGGTTTTGCACCGTATTTTTTGAGAAATTCATCTTCTTTGTACCAATTGGTAACTGCAAATTTATCTTTTAATAGTCCCGTAGCACCAAGTATCCAAACTCCAGTACAAACACCACAAGTGTATTTAGATTTTTTATCAATCATTTTTATCCAATTGTGAAGCTTTACATTATAAGATGCTTCAATAGTTCCTTTGAATCCTCCCGGAATAAGCAAAATATCTAATTGCTTAACATTGTCAATGGTTGTGTTAGGAACAATTTGTGTACCCATTACCGTTGTAACATTACCAGATTTTATACTTATTAATTGTACTTTGTTTCCTGTTTGTCCAAACACATATTTTGGACCGCTAAAATCTAAATCATTAACTCCATCATAAACAAGAATTCCGATTGATTTTATCTGTTGTTTGGGTTTTCCTAGAATCATATCCATTATTTCTGAATGATTTTCAGCAGTAATAGTATCGGAAATTTTTGACTTTATAACTTTATCACTTGCGGACAGTTTTTCTATTTTTTTAGGAGCATCGTTATTGTTATTCTCTTTGCACCCAAACAATAATGTTAATAGCATTAAATTTATTAAAATTGCTCTCATACTCGTTGTTTTTTTAATTGGAGTTGGCAAATTATTTTACCAACTCCAACTATTTTTTTTAGAATTTCCCTGTCAATGTTACACCCCACATTCTTGGAGTTCCCATCATATAAGCTCCGTAACCAAAAGCCACATAACGTACATCGTTAAGATTACGTACCCATAATGCAATATCTACATGCTTACTGGTAATACCAGCTCTGGCATTGAGCATACTATAAGCATCTTGATGGTAGGCATTTACAAAATCCAACTCATACTCTCCTATATATTTATATTCTCCTCTTATAAATGCTTTGAAGTTTTGAGCTGATTTAGAAAAAGGCACACCATATTGAACGGCAAACATAGACAGAACTGCAGGATTGTTAATTGCCTTATTGCCCTTGTAATCTATTACAGCATTGGTTGTTGCATCAAAAAGTTCCAGTTTTTTGTATTCGCTGTGCGATGTGCTGGCAGTCCAGTCTATTTGTAAATTTTTAAAAGGAATTACAGATGTTTCTAATTCTAATCCATAATTATCCATATCGCCAACATTTAGCGTAGCATAGTTTACACCGTCTTGCGAGGTGGATACCTGCTGGTCTTTTTGCTGAAAATAAAATGCGGTCAGGTTTATTTTTAATTTATTATCCCACAAATTGTTTTTAATCCCTATTTCATAATTATCCGATTTCTCGGGGTTGTATGTTGGGTTCGTCTCACTGCCAAAATTGAATCCACCAACTCTAAATCCTTTTGCATAAGACCCATATACCATAGAATTATCCGTCAATTTGTAACTCAAAATAACTTTTGGAGTAAAGGCGTTAAATGTTTTCTTTTCCGTGCTGTCGGCAGTTACGGGCGTTACAATAGCATCTTTTTCAAGCTCCGAGTTTTGAGTGAGTTCCCGGTGTTCTATATCATATCTTGCCCCAACAGTAACATCAAATTTTGGCGTGATGGCGTAAGTAGCCTGCCCAAAAAATGCCACACCATAAGCATCTCTTTTTCCATTGCTGATAGAAGCATAAGGAGCATTAGGGTCGAATAATGCGTAATCTTCATCAAAATAAGTAGTACTACTATTCTTTGATTTTTCTCCAAATATATAAGACCCTGCCGTCCATTTCAACTTACCATCATTTGCAGGAGAAGAAAAGCGAAATTCTTGTGTCAATTGATTTTGTTTTGTCCAAGTGGTACCACTAATAAGCTGGTCTGCGGTAAAATCAAAATCAAATCTTCCAGGAATCCAAATATGATAATCTACAAAAGAAGAAATAGAGGTAAAATTAAAGCCCTTACCATAATATTTTACTGCCAAATCTGTGTTGAAATTGGTTCTGCGTTCGGTATTTTCCCAATTCCCAAAAGCCGTGTAAGGGTTAGCAATTGCCGATTCATAGGTAGCTGCCCACGGGTATCCACCCTTGTCTTTATCGTTTTCATACCTTGTGTTCCAATCGATTGTCCATTTATCCGACAAAAGATATTTAAGGTTTATATTTCCGGTATATGCGTTGTGGTGGTCAAAATCCTGGGTATTTAATGTAGGGTTTGAATAAACAGCACCACGAGTGTTGGATTGCAGGCCAGCATTGACAAACAATTTATCTTTTATAATCGGTGTGTTATAACCCACACTATAACGCTGTTGTCCATAATTGCCAAAATCTATTGTGGCAAATCCGCTTGTTTGGTTTGTAGGTCTTTTAGTAATGACATTGAGCACACCTCCAAAGGCATTTCTGCCATAGAGTGTTCCTTGTGGCCCGCGCAAAATTTCTACTCGCTCTATGTTACTGAAATTAAGCGGTGCAGAAAAATAATCAAATTGATAAACGCCATCCACATAAGTAGCCACTGACTGGTCATTTGAAAAGCCCATTGCACCACGAATATTTAAAAAATTGGAACCTGTGGTATTTCCGTGTTCTACCGTAAAGGTACTCGGAGCCAATGCTGTAAGGTCGGTAATAGTCCATACACGGTAATTCTCTAACTGCTTGGCATTTAAAGAAGTGATGGCTATTGGTGTTTTTTGTATGTTGGTTTCGATTTTATCGGCAGTAACTATAACTTGGTCCAATGCTTGTGTATTGGCAGATAATGTTACTTCAATAGTTAGTGCTTGGTCTGTAACTTTTAGTTGTTGCACTTTTGATGCAAAACCTATGGCTGTAATTTGAATTTGATAATTTCCTTTTTTTAGGTTTAGACTAAAATTACCCTCTATGTCTGCAACCGTTCCATTAGTACTATTAAGCACACTAACATTGGCAAAAGAAACCGCTTTGCCTGTTTGAGATTTAATAATTCCCGTTATGTTTTGCGCAAAAGAAAATTGCCCAATAAAAATTAGGAAGAAAAGTATATATCTACTCACACTAACTTTTTTTTGTAAGCGGAGTTCGTGAATCTGTGATTTCATTTTGATAATTATAAATATTAATAATTTGTTTGATGGACAAAAGCCAGCAAAAATTGCATTTCAATTTTGAAATGTGTTTAATACAATATAATTATGCGATTGGTGGATGAAAAACACTAAAAAGTATGGGTTTTGTTTTAGCTATTTTACAGAAACTAGATATTTTAGTTGTTTCTTCAATTTTAATAAAGGAAAAGTTGTATTCGATTTCGGTAATTGTATAGAGAATTTCTATTTTTTCTTTTAAAATAGTGGAGTGTTTTTGCTCGTTTTCGGCTTGTTTTTTTAATTCCGCTTTTAATACACAATTCCCATTACACGTATTGTTTTTTTGCTCTCTGAGTACACAAAGTGTTTTGGCAATTTCGTTTTGATTAATTTTGAATATTGTGTACACCAATACACTACTAAATAAATTTAGAAACAATATGATTGTTAAGCTTATGGAGAGCAGTAATTTCAATTGTTTTTTGAAGTAAAAGTAACCCTCAAACTTAAGTTTACAAAATATAATCTCATATTTAGCTGAAAAGCTAAACAATTGGATTGAAAATCTAAATCCATAAGTGTAAATGCTATATTTTTTGGTAAAATAATCAGCTCTAGCTGAAATTTTCGCAATCAAGTTTATGCCATTTTGGATTTCCGAATGTTTCATTTAGACTGGATCAATGACAGAATGCTTATGCAATTATCGCCATTCCTAATGTTGCTGTCAATCACGGATAAGCAGTCGGTTTTATGGCATTTGTAACCTGGCTAGAAAAACGGTGGTGTTTGGCGAATTACCAAAGGGCAAATTACTAATATGGAATGGGACAATATGCTCTGCAAAATAATGAAAGCCGCTTTTATTATGACCACAGCCATAGAGCAATGACCAGGGGTGAAAGATAGTCTTCGGCTGCTCTTGTGGGTGCTGAATCCATGGGAAGTTTAATTCGGCTTTTTATTGGCCTTGGTTTACGCAATGGTTGGTTTTTGTGGAAAAACCGGTTGATTTTTTTGCCGTAACCTTTTTAAGTTCTTTAGGTTATTTCTTTTGATTTAGGGATGGGAGGTTGAAAAACTGTATTTCAGGATTGAATTTATAAATCACTACAGCTGAATAACGATATATAAAAGCTGTTTTTTTAAAACAAAAGGAACGTTTTTCTAAATTTTCAGCTCTTTTGTTTTTAGGTGGAAAGCCATTGTTTATTGAAATTTGCATCAATAAATTTATAGATTATGGATTTTCCAATGTTTCATCTGGATTGGCTCAATAATAGAATGCTCATAGCCATTATTGCCATTCTTCACGTTATTATCAATCATGGCCTGGCAGTAGGTTTTATGCCATTTGTAACATGGCTTGAACAAAAAGGCGTTTCAAGAAGCGGTAAAGATCAGATTACCGATTTGGAATGGGATGCTATGGTTTATAAAATAATGAAAGTGGCTTTTATTATCACTACAACCATCGGGGCAATGACAGGAGTCGGGATCTGGTTTTCCGTAGCCCTTGTAAGTCCTGCTTCAATTGGAAGCTTAATTCGGGTTTTTTACTGGGCATGGTTTACAGAGTGGCTGGTTTTTGTTACCGAAGTGATTTTGATCATGATTTATTTCCTGACCTGGAAAAACAGCAATACTTCCTTAAAAGCAAAACTGCGCCATATTAAATTTGGATGGTATCTGAGTTTATTCTCCTGGATAACCATGGCAATCATTGTTTCTATTCTTGGTTTTATGATGGATCCGGGAAATTGGGAAACCCATAAGACTTTATTAAACGGTTTTACCAATCCAATTTATCTGCCGCAGCTTTTTTTCAGGACGCCAACCGCCATGCTTGTTGCCGGAATATTTGGGATGTTCTTTATTACCTTATTTACAAAAGCAGGTACTGCTATTAGAATTAATGCTGTAAAATATGCCTCACAGTGGCTTTTGCTCTGGGCTCCGCTATCACTTATCGCAGCTTATATGTATTACAGGGCAATGCCGGCAGCGATGGTAGAAAACATGAGCACGGCTGTGGGATCTTTATCTTTTTCCCAATATTACGATTTACTGCTTTATGTCGCTTTTGCAGGCGCCGGACTCACCTTGATCATCGGGGTATTAGGAATTTATAAAACAAAATGGTTAAGACCCGGAGTTGTAATAATACCTGTTATAACGGCTATGGCTTATCTGGGTTTCTTTGAAAGGGTGCGCGAATTTATCCGAAAGCCCTATATTATAAGCCAGTATATGTATTCCAATTTGCTGCTTAAAGATGATTATGTAGTCTACAAACAGGACGGTATTTTAAAACATGCCACTTACACGACAGTAAATGAGGTAACTGAGGACAATAAGATTGAAGCAGGTAAGAATGTTTTTATCATAGCCTGCAGCCGCTGCCATACTGCTCAGGGAGTCAACAGCATTGTTAGTGTTTTTGACAGGATGTACGCTGGGGGCGGAAAACCCCTCGACATTGCATCAATGGCTGCCTATATGCCCAATATGCATAATGGAAGAACCTTTATGCCTGAATTTCCCGGAAATGGAAAAGAAGCAGAAGCACTTGCTTCTTATATTAGATATTTACAAATGACAGGAGATGTTCTCGAAGGTGCGCAGGAGGAAGGCGTTTCTATAAACCCAAATAATACAGCTACCACTTTAATCAATAAAAACAAATAAAATGTTTACCAAGTTATTTATCGCACTGCAGAGCGCTACACCAGTTCCAAAAGACATTCCATTACCGCTGCCACTGCCAGAGTGGTTATTGGTAACCATACTTGTAATTTCCTTTTTAGTCCATATCCTTTTTGTGAATTTAATGGTCGGTGGTTCACTCCTGACGCTTTGGTCACAAATTAAAGGGTTGAAGAATAAAGAATATGATATTCTGGCCCATGAAATTGCCGCTACAATAACGGTAAATAAAAGTATAGCTGTAGTCATGGGAATTGCACCTTTGCTGAGTATAAATGTACTTTATACCATCTATTTTTACTCTGCTAATGCACTGACAGGATTGATGTGGATTGCGGTGATTCCACTGGTAACAGTTGCCTTTTTATTGACTTATCTGCATAAATATACCTGGAAGCTGCTCGAGAATAACAAAGCGGTGCATATTTCCATACTGGCCGTTGCAGTTGCGATTTTTCTGTTTATCCCTTTTATATTCTTAACCAATATCAACCTGATGCTTTTTCCGGAAAAATGGGCATTGGTAAAGGGTTTCTTCAGTGCCATGACCCTGCCTAATGTTTTTCCAAGGTATTTCCACTTTATTTTCGCATCACTTTCCATTACGGGCTTGTTTCTGCACTGGTATATGGGGAGGAAAAACTATCCGTTTGAAACTATTTTTCCAACTTTCACGCGGTATGAATTAAAGAAAAAAGGCTACTCACTGGCACTGGTTGCTTCTGTGATTCAGTTCCTTATCGGGCCATTGGTACTGCTGACCCTTCCATCAAAAGGGCTTGGATGGAATTTAATACTGATCATCTTTACCGGAGCAGCCATAGCCCTGCCGGCAATGTGGATGATGTGGAAAGGGATTCAGGGGGATGAAAGCACCATTGACAAGGATTTTAAAAAAGTACTGGTTCTGATGACTATTACTGTTTTGTTTATGGGTTCAGGCCGTCAGGTATATCGCTCTAATGCACTGGAGAAACACCGCGAACTGGTGAAATTAAAAACCGAGGAATTCCAAAAAATCAAAAAACAGGCCATTGCAAAAAGTAAACAGGCACAGGCAGAGACAAATAATGCGGATCTGTCTGCTGCTGACAAAGGCAAGGCGGTTTTCAACCAGTACTGCACTGCCTGCCATAAAGTGGATGCCAGGCTGGTAGGTCCACCGGTGCTGGAGATGGCAAAAATCTACAAAGGCAACATTGCCGATCTGCAGCAATGGATTAAAAAACCAGGAAAGAAACGTCCTGACTATCCTCAGATGCCTGGTTTCGAATCTCAGTTAAGCCAGCAGCAGTTAGATCAGCTCGGGGAATATATTCTCACCATAAAATAAATATGAAAGCCGGCTTTATGTCAAAAGTTTTTTACCTGTTTCCAATTTTAGCATTTGCTGTTTTTACCCTAATGGCGATTCGTTTGAACTCTAATCTTGCGTTGCAATATCATGATAAAAAAGATCATGATATTAAGCATGTTTTAGTTAGAAAGAATATTGATACATCTAATTTTTGAAAATTATAAACCTCTCAAAAAAGTAAGTTATGACACAATTTTTTGCCCTTATTATCATTTTATTCGTTTTTGCATCAATCATATTGTTAATAAAAATTAAGTTAACCACACTGCAGATTCTAAAAAACAAAGAGCTTAACAATCAAGAGAATAAGTTCGAAACAACATATCAGTTTATCAAAGGTCTTTTTTAATTTTTTAACCATTCCGAATTGAAAACTTTTGTCGTAATAAGTTTTTAAAGTCTGTATGTATACATTCCTGGAATTGCCAGTGCCCTGAATTAATTGTATTGATTCAGGGTGCTCTAAAAAAAACTGCCATTTGGAGAGATTTATTCGTTAAAAAGTGTCCTGAATTTATTTTGAAATTGGTTAGTTAAAGCCCTGTTGATGCTGACACACGCAGGGCTTTTTTATTGATTATCTATCGGCAATGAACTTACCTATGTCGGGCCTTTGCTTTCACTGGTGAAATAATCCCAAAACAGATTTTATTTCGAGATTCTTTACTGTTTAATTAACGGGAATAAATTATTTTTACACTTAAATAACACTATTTGATTCATTTATGGCACTCCATCAGCAGTTTGAAAGACAGGGACATAACCTTATAAGATCCGCCGGCGCGGTGCCGCTGTTTATTTTAATTTTCGGCTACCTTTTTTTAGGGGCTGTTGAAACGTATCCTGATAATTTTTTTTTTCAAAAATCAATCTATGAGGAAATCTACGAAATTTTCTGTCTCTTATTTACTGTTTCGGGTTTTATAATAGTGTTCTATACTAATGGATATAGCGAGAATACATCCATATACGGAAAACCACAACAGGATATTCATGCCGGATTCCATACTCGCGGAGCCTACTCGGTTTTGAGGCATCCGGTTTATCATGGTACTATTATTATGTGGCTTGGGCCGGCCTTGGTGACAGGCAATTTATTTTTTATCATTTCCTTTGTACTTTTCTGCTGTATCTTTTTTGAGAGAATAATGCTTGCAGAGGAGCGGTATCTTAAAAAAACATTTGGGCTTAAGTATTCCAGGTGGGCCCAGAATGTTCCCATAATAATTCCAAAACTTTTGAATTTTAAAAAACCAGATACAGCATTCAGCTGGAAAATGGCTTATGAAAAAAGTACAGGCAGGCTCGCTTTGGTACTTACAGCTTTTTTTACATTTGATGTTTTGACACAATTGATGGCTGTAAAACCTGATTACAACATTCTTTATCTGTCAGTGCTCATTATTGCTATTACGGGAACTTTCTTTATTGAAATCCTAAATCTGATTCAAACCGCGGAAAACAAGAAAAAAAAGTCATTTAAGAGTTTTAGGGCCTGATTGTATTTTTTCTTAAATAGGGTTCAGATTATTAAAAGACAGGAAGATGTGTATGATTGAGCTATAAATTTCCACGGAATTTCAAGGTGTACATTATTTATTGTTTATGAAATTCCAAAAATTATAAACCACCATCGTCAAACGACTTTGGTGGTTTTTTAATGAATTTGAATTAAGTTTTTAACTATTTGTATTTGATGTTAATACTGATAATATCCGAAGTCATATTGGTAGTTCTGGTATAATGACCGTAACGTATCTCTAAGGTATTCCAGTGTTTAAGACCAAAAATTCCATTAAGAGGAGTAAATTTCATTCCCATTCCAAAGAAACTGCTGTCAAACTTAGACAAATCATAGTTGCTGGTGTAGTATTCATCAGCTGCCGTATGTTCTCCGTAGGGTTTAAAATACTTCGTTCCTGTCTGGGTATAATACCTGTAAAACGGACTCACTGAAAAGGCCTGCGTTAATTTCACCGGAATTTCAAGATCAGCAGTATGGGCTTTTAAGCTCCAGTCATCTGAATAATATCTGTAATAAGCACGAATAATTACATTATCTCCCAAAAAATAACTGGCCCTGATCCCCAATGGAATTTTAAGTCTGGTATCGGGCATTTTTTCCTGATGAACAGAACCGTCTGCAAAATAAACCCTGTGAAAAGGAAGGCTTAAATACCCGTTTTGGCTGATAACATCACCTACAAGCATTACCTGCAGATTTTTGTTTACAACCTGAGAATAACTTAAAGTTCCTGCAAAAGTATTTCGGTTCGCGCTTCCGTAGCCTTCGCCTCCTGAAGTGCGAAGCTCAACAGGTTCAATCAGTTTTAACTGATCGAGAAAGGTTTGAAATTTGGCCGTGAATTCTCCGTTTCTGTCTTTTGTTTTTTGGGAGAAGCTGATATTGCCTCCAAACGACTGATAATCAAATTCGGTCGATGATGAAACGCCAATACCCAATGTTCTTCCTTTCTCTTCATTTTCTCTCAGATAAGTTAGAGAAGGGTAGAAGCGGTTGTCTGAAGAGGATGCAGATGAATTGGCACTTAAATCAATCATATCTGATGAGGCAGAGGTATAGTGGTCAATACCGGCTTCAATATCAAAAGTATGTTTGATTCCGGTTTCGCCGTATTTTACCAATTTAACATCAATGGTATTAGCAATATCGGTTAAATGTTCAGAACCAACCCCCCCGGTAACAGCTGAATTGTTTCCGTCCTGTTTATAATAGCTGGAAACCAGATTGACCTCCTCTAGTTTTAATTTTCTGCTTTTGTAAGCTGTGGAATATGTAGGAACATTTTGTGCTCTTACCTGAAATAATGCCAGTAAGGCAAATCCTGTAATGAATATTCTTTTCATTTTTTAATGGTATGAAAATTAGTTACAACCACAGCCACCGCCGCTTTTTCCTGAATTTGCTCCGGAAGCTCCTTCACGGTAGGATTGAAAACTAAGTTCTGTTTTTTCTATTTTTCTATTGGAAAGGACCATTTCAGAATCGTTGATTTTTCCTTTCTGGTATTCTTTTACCGATGTGCAGGAGGTGAGTAGAATGCCCGTAAAAGCAATGCTGCAGAATAGTAAGAGCGCTTTTTGTTTTGGCTTTTTCATTTCAGGTTAATGTTTTTAGAAGTATAAATTTTATTGTTGTCGTCGATGATAATACAATATAGACCTGCTATCTGATCTATTAAAAACAAGCCTGCTCTAATACCCATAACCGCTATTGGTGTTGCCATTGCATCTGCAAATTCTGCGTTTCCGCTAATAATGGTGACACTTTTAATTCCGGTTATCGGAAGTCCTGTTTTTGGGTCAATAGTATGCGAATATTTTTTGCCGTTAATGGTCACGAACTTTTCATAATTTCCAGAGGTTGCCACTGCTTTATTGGAAATTTCCATATAAGAGAATGCTGCATTTGGCGAATCAGGATCAGCGACACCAATGGTCCATTTTCTACCGTCGGGCTGTAATCCCCAAGCCGAAAGATCTCCGCTAGCATTAATAATTCCGCTCTGCACATTATGATTTAAAAGTATTTGTTTTGCCATTTCAGCAGCATATCCTTTTCCTATACCGCCAAAACCAATTCGCATTCCTTTTTCTTTTAAAAATACGGTTGTGTGTTCCGGGTCTAAAATGATATTTCTGTAATCAATAAGATGTACCATTTTGAGTGCCGTTTCAGCATCTGGTAATTGGGTCATTGATTTGTCAAAATTCCAAAGGCTTTTATCGATGCTGCCGTATGAAATATCAAAAGCTCCTTGTGTAATTCTGGAAATTCCAATACATCTTTCAATAAGATTAAAAACCTCAAGGTCTACTTTAACAGGCTCAATTCCTGCATTCTGGTTAATGAGATTGGTCTGGCTATCGGCTTTATAAGTAGTGAGCAGTTTTTCAATGCGCCTGATCTCCTCAATGGCAAGATGGATATTCTCATTCCCTGTTTTCTCATTCTCGGCAACAACAGTAATGGTAAAGTTGTTTCCCATGAGTTTAAGGGACTCGGAATACTTCTGTTTTTTCAGTATGTTACTTTTTGCTATCACAGATCGCTTTTATTTCGGCAGTCCACTCATCGGGTGTAGTTTCAGGTTTTCCGTGCCAGCTTTTAAGAACTTTTCCATCCGCATCAAGAAGCAAGGTTAGAGGAAAACTACCCTCTTTGTTATAAATTTCAGCTAACTCCTCGTTTCGCTTTACCTGCTGGGGCGTTCCTATGTTTTTCTTTTTTCTTGGAAAATCAGCATTAACCAGTACCAGATTCTCATTGGCCATCTCTGTGAATGCCGGACTCTCAAGATAATCTCTGCGCGTTACAATACAAGGCCCGCACCAGTCTGAACCCGAGAAGTTTAGCAGAATTAATTCATGCTTTTCCTTTGCCACTTTTTTGGCATTATTAAAGTCAGGTTCCCAGTTGATGGGAAGCACTGTCATTAAAAGCAACATTGTAATTAGTTTCATTTTGCAGTTGTTTTTAGGTATATACGAAATAACGAATTGTTGGGTATCTTATTTTTTTTACTTGCTTAAGATTCGATTAAATTTCAAATCAAATAAAAAGTTATTTTCTCTAAGAGGTCTGAACACCAAAAATATAACCAACTAGTGCCGAGGTTGCCATGGCAAGAGTGCCCCAGATGCAAATGCGCAATACTGCTTTTATTGTTTTTGATCCGCCTGCCTTTGCGGCTAATATTCCCGAGAATGCCAAAAAGAGTATTGAAAAGCCATATTGATACAACACCATTTCTTTGATAGGAGCAAAAATCGCTACCAAGAGCGGCAATAAACCTCCAATAATAAAGGAAACTGCCGATGCAAAAGCCGCCGTGAGAGGATTTGCCTGGGTAATTTCATTAATACCGAGTTCATCGCGCGCATGTGCTTCAAGAGCATCATGAGCCGTTAATTCCATAGCAACCTGTCGGGCTAATTCTTTATTTAAACCTCTTTGAATATAAATATCGGTTAATTCTTCCAGTTCTTCTCCCGGCAGGGTTTCAAGAGCGATTTTTTCCCTTTTCAAATCGGCAGTTTCAACATCAGACTGTGAACTTACCGATACATATTCGCCTGCCGCCATGGAAAGTGCACCGGCTACTAAACCAGCTACTGCCGCAAGCAAAATAGGTTCTCTAGTTACACTTGCCGCTGCCACGCCAATGGCAAGACTAGTCGTGGATAAAATCCCGTCGTTTGCACCCAGGACAGCTGCCCTGAGCCATCCGCTTCTGTTGATATAATGAACTTCAGTCTCCATAATTCTAATTTATTTTAGTTTAACCCAGTCCGGACTTTTAGAGATTTTTTCAACACCTCCAAAATTAGTTTTTAGAAACTGTCTTATTTGTAATGCTGTTTTGTTTTGTGTAGCGCTTTTCCAGTCATTCATATCATAAATATGAATCTGCTTTGCATTTGTGTTTGTAACAAATGTAATTCTGGATATTAAAGTTTTATAGGCTCTGATTTCCTGTAAAGTCTTACGATCAGGCAATACAATAAGTATGGTTTGCCAATCAAGAAAATTATTAGGGATATCCTCACGGTCTTTTAATCCTAAAAATTCGAAAAAGGCTATTATTTTTTGGTCGTTAAGTTTATTAATATCTAAATCTATTTCTTCCAGCATAGTATGAAGCTTTGCCTCATTGAGAATTACACCCATATTAAAAATGTTTGTGTTTTTATTGTAAAATTACAGCAACCTATTGTAAAAGAATATGTTAACACCTGTAGAATGATTCTAAATTTTAGCATACAATTTTTGGTAAGTGTTTCAATGAAACTTTTTAAAGTTGTTTTCATTAACGATATCCACAGCAGAAATTTTTGAGGCTACTGTGGATTAAAATTGTTTTAAACAGATGCTTTAATGAAATAATAAAGTGAATTACCTAATTTCAGAATGCATGATTTCTCCACCTGTAGTACCCGTTTGCTGACCAAAGTATAAAACTGCCAGACAGTACACCAGTATAGCCAATGCAATATAATTAGCATACGATTTCTTTTTCCAATTGCTCCATAAAGCAACTACCGAACCCATGCCCAATACATAAGATAATAAAGCAAATACCTCTGCTTTTTCTTCATGTTCATGGATTAAACTTTTAGAGCTTCCGTCAATTTGTTGTACCACGTGCTCGGCGCCTTCGCCTGTTGCTATTGCTGCAAATGCCGTAATTGCTCCCAGTATAAAAATACAATAAGCAGTTCTTTTTACAATTTCAGATTTTACTATAAATCCGCCAATGAGTACCAATAAACCTAAAATAGGTATAATAATAGGTAAATGATTCAATACTAAGTGATAATGTGCTCCGTTCATAATATTTTGTTTTAAATTATTAATTTTTTATTCTTCTTTATTTTTTATTTTCATCAATAAGGTATAAGCTCCATTGGTAACAATTTTTTTATTTTTGAATTTTTCAGGGTTCAAAATCTCCAAATAGCCGTTTTCTTTGGCTCCCACGGTAACTGCTGTCATTTCATATTGCTGCTTTCCGGTTTCTGTAAAAACATAGTCTTTACTCTCAAAGGTCACAATGCTTAATTCAGGCAATGCATTGGCCAAACCCGATGTTGTTTCTATTTCGGCATTCATGTACATACCCGGTAAAAGGTATTTGTCATACTTTACAAAATGGCAATGTACCTCTGTGTTTCCGTTAGAGTTAATGTCTTTATTGATAAGTATGATTTTGCATTCATACTTTTTATTGGGCGCTGCATTACTGTAGGCAATCACTTTTTGCCCTATAGCAAGCTCTGCAATATTGGTATCATAAACATTAAGGTTTAAGTGAATATCACTTGGATCAATAAGCTCAAACATTACTTCACCCGGAGCGATATATTTGCCTATATTAATGTTGACCTTGCTAACAAAACCGGTTATAGTACTCAAAATGCTGATACTTTTAGAAATTTTATTGGCTGACAAATGATTCGGATTGATATTAATCAGTTTGAGTTTTTCTGATAGAGCGTTTACTGTTATACGAAGATTACTTACTTCAGATTCTGCTAGTTGTGTTACTTTATCACTGCTGGCTTTAGACTCATTAAGATCTTTTTGGCGTGTGAATTCCAACTCTGCAAAATGCAGTTTGGATTTTGCCATAAGATAATCTTGCTGTAGCTGAACATATTGCTGATCTTGCAAAGTAGCAATGACTTCACCTTTTTTTACCTGCATTCCCGGTAAGAGCTTGCTGTTTATCAAATATCCTCCAAGCGGGGCATTTACAGATACTAAATTTTGTGGCGGAACATCTATTTTTCCGTTTAATTTTATAACCGTAGCAATATTTTTCTGTGTTAATTGGGCAGTTTTGATATTTGCATTTTTGAATTGCGCATCAGTAAGTATTACACTATTTTCGTTCACAGGTTTTTCTGTTACGGCCTGTTCCTGAGTCGTGTTTTTGCATGCATTTAGTATAAAAAGCATACTTATAAACAAGGATATATTTTTCATTTAATTGTTAATTTGAAGTAATAAAATTAAGTTCGATACTGCTCTGGTTTAGTGCTCTTACAGCTTCTAGGTAATTGCTTTGTATGCTAAGGGCCTGATTAATTACCATTACAAAATCCAGGAAATTAATTTCACCGTTACTAAATTGTTTATTAGCTGTTTCTTTAATCAGCATAGCGTTTTTTATGCCTGCATCTTCAAAATATTGTGTTATTTCGGTATTGCTTTTATGAGCAGCCATTAATTGTTTATATCGATTCTGTAAAAGCTGCAATTGCATTTGATATTCGTTTTGGGCAATACTTTCTCCCACCTTAGAAGCTTGTATTTTGGCACTCTGGCTTCCTGCAAAAATGGGGATTCCCAGTCCGGCCTGTACCGAGCTAAAGCGATTGCTTCCGTCATAATAGATATTGTCAGGTCCCATGCCTTTAAAACTATTGTTAAAGTAGCCAATAGTGAGATCCGGCAGATATTTTGACTTTTCTAATTGCGTTTGTGCCACAGCATTATTCTTTTGCTGCTGGGACAGTTTTAAAAGGATATTATTCTCAATTCCATTATTCATGGGAACAAGAGGACATTTATAGCTTTTTTCTAAAGGAACAAGAGGCATTTCTGAATTCAAAAGCACCTGAAGCTCTAATAAGGTGGTCTGCATCTCCTGTTGCAGCTGGATCAATTGTATAGCAATGGCAGCACGTTGGTTTTCGGCAGTGGTTTTTTCCAGAATGTTGCTTTCTCCTTTTTGCAATCGAAGGTTTGCTTTGGCATAAAAATCATTGAAAAGGGTATCGGCCTCTTGCAGCAGTTTTTCTTTTTCTTTATAATATAAAAAGGTATAAAAAACTTGTGTTACGGCCTTTTTTATTTCGTGCTCTTTTAATGAAGTACTTAATACCGAAGTTTTCCACTGTTCTGATAACAGCTGTTTTTGTTTTTTATAGATCGTAGGAAATGCAATAGTTTGCGAAATTCCAAATCTCGTATCATCATAAGCACTGTTTATTTGTCCTGCTTCTGCAAAAACGGTTGTTTTAGGAATATCAGTTCCTGATTTAATAAGCGCTTGCGCATAAGCCGTTCTCAGCTTTTCGTTTTTTATACTATTGTTTTTATCTGTTGCCATTTTTAATGCCGTTTCAAGACTTATTTTTTCCTGCGCATTTACAGCTGAAAAAACAGTAAAGAAAACCAATACAAACGCTGCTTTTTGAGTTAGACTTTTTATTTTAAAGCCTTTTTCAAACAAGATATAGAGCAGGGGCAATACAAATAAGGTCAAAAAGGTAGCCACTAACAAACCGCCTATCACCACTGTTGCCAGAGGGCGTTGTACCTCGGCACCTGCGCCGTTGCTTAAAG
>JAHEZJ010000073.1 GCA_023251135.1 Flavobacterium sp.
ATTACATCAAACAAACTGCTCGATTCGATCAACAACGCTTTTATATTGGCTTCCTGCACCATGTACAACTGACGCTCTTTTGGTAAAGCAGCATCAATTGGCACATAACCTGCTCCTGATTTTAGAATCGATAAGATTCCTAATAAAGACCAGTTCGAAGTATCCATCATAATACCCATCAGATCATTCTGCTGTAACTCATACGTCTGTTGGTAATGGTACGCCAATTTGGTAGCGGCTTCGTCCAGTTCTTTGTACGTCATACAGCTATCATTGTACACAAAAGCAACTGCATCTGGAGTTTTAGCAACCTGTGCCTCAAAAAGCGACAATACGGTTCCTTCTCCTGATAAGGTATAATCAGCGGTATTGTAACCTACTGTCAATGCTTGCTCTTCTTCAGGGCTAAGCATCGCCAAATTTCCTATAGATAAAGTATCGTTTACTAAAATAGTACCCAATAAGTTCTCGTAATGTGATCTCAATCCTGCTATTGTAGCGGCACTGAAAAGATCGGTGCAATAGTTGAAAGAGAACGAAATTCCTTCAGCGCTGTCTTCAGCAAAAATGGTTAAATCATACTTAGCTACATTATAATTCATAGCCATTGCTTCGATGGTAATATCGCTAAATTCAGACACTTTAGACTCCGGGTTGTTGTTTAAAACAAACAAGACCTGGAATAAAGAGCTTCTGCTTTTATCTCTGGTTTTCTCTACGCGATCTACTACTTTTTCAAACGGAACGGCAATATGATTGTAAGCTTCTAAAGTGGTTTGTTTTACCGATTGCAACACCTCATTAAACGATGGATTACCGGACAAATCACTGCGAAGGGCCAAAGCATTCACAAAGAATCCAATCATAGACTCTAATTCCTGCTGTGGACGATTGGCAACAGTAGTTCCGATACAAATATCAGACTGTCCGCTGTGACGGTATAACAATACTTTATAAACACTCGACAATAACATGAATAAAGTTACGCCCTGTTCTTTTGCATAAGTTCTTAAAGCCTCGCTGCGATCGCTATCTAACTTAAAACTGATATGATCTCCACGATTGCTTTGAACCGCTGGTCTTGCGTAATCAACAGGAAGTGCAGACGGGGCTACCCCGCTTAATTTAGTCTCCCAATATCCTAATTTCTCTTCTAAAACAGCACCAGACAATTCTGAACGCTGCCAAACCGAATAATCGGCATATTGAAAATCAAGAACCGGTAAATCGGCTTCCCTTCCTGATGCATAAGAAGCGTATAATTCTTTGAATTCTTTAACAATGATAGATTCAGACCAACCATCTGTTGCAATGTGATGACGTACGATTACTAAAATATGTTCGGCCTCCACTACTTTAATAACAGTAGCACGCAGCATATAATCTTTTGCTAAATCAAAAGGTTTGTTTATCTCATCAGCAATAAGATCCTGATAATCGGCATCTGCAGTAACCACATTCAGTTCCCAGCTATCAGCCGGTTGTACCACCTGATAAGCTACACCTTCATTTTCTACAAATACGGTGCGTAAGGTTTCATGACGTTCTACAATGGTTTTTAAAGCCTGAGAAAGGTAAGCTGTATTTAATGCTCCTTTTAAGTTTAATAAAACCGGCATGTGATAATGCTCACTTCCTTTTAACTTATCGACAAACCACAAACGCTCCTGCGCATACGATAATGGAATCGCTGCAGGCAAATCTTGTTTGGTTACCAAAGGAAGTACTGCACTAGTATCTTGCTTTTCAATAAAATAAGCCAAATCAGAAATCGTTGGATTACTAAATACGTTTGTAATCGTAAGCGCAACGTTCATTGTATTTTTTATCGCCGATATTAATCGGACTGCCAATAAGGAATGTCCTCCCAGTTCAAAGAAATTATCCGTGATTCCAACCTGCTCTGCTTTGAGTAAATCCTGCCAGATGACAACCAATTCCTCTTCTGTTTTTGTGGTTGGGGCTACATATTCGTATTCTCTGCTAAATACCGGATCCGGTAATGCTTTTCTGTTTACTTTACCATTTGAGGTTAATGGAATGGCCTCCAGCTCTACCATAATTCCCGGAATCATATAGCCTGGAATATGCTCTTTTAAATAAGCAATAACATCTTCTTTTGTTTTACCTGCTGTAAGAACGATATAAGCTATCAGTTCATTTACACCGTAAGCGTCTTCTCTCGCAATAACAACTCCCTGACGTATAGCCGGACAGCTGTTTATCACGGTATCCAATTCTCCCAGTTCAATTCGGTAACCTCTAACTTTTACCTGGCTGTCTTCTCTTCCAAGGTATTCTATAGTTCCATCCTGAAGCCATTTTGCATTGTCACCGGTTCTGTACAATTTTCCTTCTCCAAAAGGGTTGTTTACAAAGCGGAACGCATTAAGTTCCGGAAGGTTGATATAGCCTCTGGCTACCTGAACACCTCCTATGTAAAGTTCTCCTGTAACGCCTTTAGGCTGTATGTTCATTTCACTATCCAGAATATAAATCTGAGTGTTGGCTACTGGTTTACCTATCGTAATACGTTTTAAGTCAGTCGCATTAAAAGGAATAATACAGCTTGTTACGTCTATCGAAGCCTCCGTAGGTCCGTATAAATTACTCAAAGTAACATTTGGCAATGCTTTTTGAAATTCTTCTGCCTGGCTTATTTTTAGAGCTTCTCCACTACACACTACATTTTTCAGACTGCTGCATTTCGTGACATCGATATCCAGTAAAAAGGCACTTAACATAGAAGGCACAAAGTGAATCATGGTTACCTGATGTGTGGCAATCAGTTCTCTTAAATAATCACTGTCCTTATGTCCTTCCGGTTTTGGAATGACTAGTTTACAACCGGATAACAGTGGAAGAAAAAACTCCCAAACCGATACGTCAAAACAAAAAGTAGTTTTTTGTATCAATACATCGTTAGCCGTTACATTATAATATTCCTTTGCCCATAATAAACGATTCACTAAACCGCGTTGCTCATTCACTACTCCTTTAGGATTTCCTGTAGATCCCGAAGTATAAATTACATAAGCTGCGTTGGAAACAGGTATTGCTACATTAGGATTCGCTACTGACTGATTTGCAAATATTGTATCGTGCTCTTCCAGGTTTAGTATGGCAATATCTTCCAGAAAATTAACTTTACTACTGCTTCCGGCATTTACCAATATCGCCTCTGCCGCTGTGTCTTTTAGGATAAATTCAATTCGCTCTGCCGGATAATGAGGATCAATAGGGGCATAAGCACCTCCCGATTTCATAATTCCCAGCATCCCGATAACCATTTCAAAAGAACGTTCCATACACAGTCCAACGATAGACTCTGTTGTAACTCCTATACTGCCTAAATAATGAGCCACCTGATTGGCTTTTGCATTTAAGGCTGCATAAGTCATTGTTGCTCCTTCATAGGCCAAAGCAATTCCTTCCGGATTAGCGGCAACCTGTGTTTCAATTAAGTCAACAATCGTAATAGCTGTAGGGTAATTGTTTTTTGTAGCATTAAAATCTACCAGTAATTCATTTTCTTCTTCTTTACTGATGTAGGTTAACTGACCAATTGGAGTTTCCGGCTGAAATAATACTTCTTCCAAGATTTGTTGGTAATGTCTTATTAAGCCTTCAATCATTTGATATTCGTACACTTCTGTATTGTAAGCAATATCTAAAATTAACTGTCCTCCGGCTTCTCTGAAATTAAGCTCTATATCAAATTTTGAAACGGTTTCTCCTAAATCAACAATGGTATTGTTTTTTGATGCCGGTATTTCAATCGTTTCCTCATTTGCTGTATTCTGAAGCACTAATAAAACATCAAATACACTGCTTCTTCCTGCATCTCTCTTGATGTTCAGGTTTTCTACTAAACTGTCAAAAGGATACATTTGATGGTTGAACGCCTCCAGGGTCTGCTCTTTAATTCTTTTATAAATGGAAGCAAAATTCTCCTGAGCGTTTATGGTATTGCGCAAAGCGATTGTATTGACATAAAAACCAATCTGATTGGCTAAATCGGCATGATCACGGCCTGCTACCGGACTTCCGATAATAATATCTGAATCGGAGGTATATTTATGAAAAAGAATATTGATCGTGGTCAATAAACTGATAAAAGTACTGCTGTTGTTCTCTTTTGTAAAACGCTGAAGCATGGAAGTAGTCTCCTTAGAAATGTAGGCTCTTAAGCTACGTCCTTTGTGTGTTTTTACCGAAGGGCGGCGTTTTTCTGAAGGAAGATCTAAAACAGGTAATTCTCCTGCCAGACTTTCCATCCAATACGTTTTGTCTGTAGTTGAACCGGCTGTATTTATTTGTAAAGCCTGCCAATTTGCATAATCTTTATATTGTATGGCCAGAGGTGCAAGATCAGGAGCAGTCCCTTTTACAAAAGACTCATAAAAGGTAAATACATCTTTTGACAGTACATTCATAGACCATCCGTCACCTATAATATGATGCATGTTGTAATAGAAAACATAAGCATCCTCTTCCGTCTGTAATAAACTTAGACGAAACAGCGGTCCGTTTTCTAAATCAAAAGGGACAAATGAATCCTTTTTGATATAGTTGGATACACTGGCTTCTTTATCGGTAACAGTTCTGAAATCAACATAAGAAAGTTTAAAATCTACCGCTGCTGTTGGCTGTACATATTGTCTTACTTCACCGTTTTCATCCATTTTAAAAGTAGTGCGCAGGATTTCATGACGGTCTATAGTCGCTGTTATTGCTTTTTGAAAACATTCAATGTCATAACTGCCTTTTAAAGGGGTACGCATAGGCATGTTGTATACCTCAGATCCTCCTTCAAATTGACTTAATGTCCAAAGACGACGTTGTCCTGCAGACACCTCATAACTTTCAGCTTCCGCAACAGTCGCAATTGACTCAAAATTAAATTTGGTATTGTTTTTAGTGCTTTTAAGTAAAGTAATTAATCGCTCTTTGTTGGTCGAAATATCGATTTTATCTTCTGCTGTAAGAGCTGCTGTGTTTCCTGTTACTCTTAAATTTTCTTCTGAATCATCAAGGAAAATTTGTACTTCTTTTTTCGATAAACTGGTAATTATTGATTTGATATCTTTCATCTTAAAATGTTTTCTTAAATACTGGAATTATGAATTAATAGCTTAAATAATTAAAATGGTCTATGTACAACGCCAAACACATTGTTCTAAAAGACAATGTGCTGTACTGATTTGTTTTGATTTTGTAAGGAATGATTTGAAATAAAGGATCTTTAATACAGTAGGACAAGTACAAAAGTCGCTTTGATGATTAGCTGCTCCCGGAACACAGGCGGCAATAATCTATTTAAAAAAGGAATTCTAAAAATTACGCTTTAGCAAAAACGTTTTCTGTTGCATTGGATAGATACGACAAAGGAATGATGGCTGAGATGTTCTGACGTAAAGAGCTTAGTCTGACACTGATTCGGTGCTGATTGTCGACTCTGAAAACTTCGCATTCCAAGCCCGAAAGGTCACCATGCTCAATTTTAAGTTTATCGCCTATTTTAGGCAGTACCGGTTCAATCTGAACATCTGTGATGTCCTCCACCTGGGTAAAAAGCTTGATGTAATCAATTTCTTCTTCAGAAACTTTTCCGTATTCTTTGCCAAA
>JAHEZJ010000025.1 GCA_023251135.1 Flavobacterium sp.
GTCCATAAAATGGTGGTTACGCCAGTAGGGTAAGCCGCGTTTAAAGCCAAAGCATCCGAACGGACTCCTGTAAAAGTAAAAGCAGTCGAACAGTTGTCAGTTGCAGTTGGGCTAGTGATCGTAACGCTTGCGTTGCATGTTCCCAAATCTGTAACCTGAGTGATGTTTGCCGGACAGTTTAGGATTGGTTTTTCGATATCGGTAATGGTAATAGTCTGTACACAGGATACCGAAATATTTCCCGCGGTATCTTTAGTTGTCCATGTAATAGTTGTTGTCCCGGTCGGATAAGGATCGGTTAATGCCAAAGCATCCGAACGAACGCCTGTGAAAATAAAGGCAGTTGAACAATTATCAGTAGCCGTTGGGTTTGTAATCGTAAGGTTTGCGCCGCATGTTCCGGCATCAGCCGTTTGCGTAATATTGGGCGGACAGCTGATGATTGGTTTTTCGCTATCGGTAATCGTAATGGTTTGTGTACAGGCTGTCGAAACATTTCCCGAAGCATCGGTAGCGGTCCATAAAATGGTGGTTGTCCCTACCGGGTAAGCCGCGGTTAAATCCAAAGCATCCGAACGAGCTCCTGTGAAAGTAAAGGTTGTCGAACAGTTGTCTGTCGCAGTTGGGTTTGTGATCGTAACGTTGGTAGTGCATTTTCCTTTATCGGCAGACTGGTTAATGTTTGCCGGACAGCTTATCAGGGGACTAGTGGTATCCGTAACGACCACCGTTTTTGCATCCGAAGTCTGCCTACAGGAAGTACTACCATTTACAACGCTTACTTTATAACTCCCATTGGTTGATACAACAAGTGTTGCTGCCGTTTGTCCATTGATAATTGAACCGTCTTTGTACCACACATAACTTGGCACAGGAGCATTGGTAACTGCTGTTAGGGTTGTTGTTAAACAAGCTTTTAACGCTCCCGATATAGTGATAACAGGTGCGGGATTTACGGTTACATTTATATCCGATAAACCACTTTTGCACCCTGAACTACTAACCTGTTCTATTTGAAATTTTGTATTACTAAATAAAGCTGAAGTGGTGTAACTTGATCCTGTATGAATAAAACTCCCCGCCGAATCGTACCAATTAACAGTAGAACCAGGTTTGGCAGTAGCTGTTAGTGTTACCGGATTTCCTTCACAAACAGCAGTACTGGTGCCTGTAACTGGTGGTGTACCTACAGTAGCGGTAAAATTTATTGCATCTAACAAATTACCCATAGCTGCATTACCCGTTGAGGTGGAAACAGCCTCGAAAATAAACCTTGTCGTATTTTGAGAAGCAGGTATTTGATACGTTCCGGTATATACTTTCCAGGCCGTATTTCCTGTTGCCGCTTTGGTTACTTCGGTATAAGGACCTCCGGGAGGACCTGCTTTTAGCACCATAACATCGGTCCCCTTTCTTCCTCTATGGGCAAACGAATAATTAAACGTGGTCGCTTCTCCAGTATTATAATCCTGATACAATCCCGCTGCAACGTAAGCATTAAGTTCGGCAAACTGATCTCCTTCAAACGGGGGAAAATTCTCTGCGTTTACTCTGGTCCAAATTTCTATAGATTCATCCGGAGCTGTCGTTTTCCATCCCGGAACCTGACTTTGATTCACTATCCCACCACCCAAAGGATACTCAAAACCCGGATTATTAGTGATTACCGTGCATTGACTATAGGAAAGATAAGGTAGAAGAATGAGTGCTGCTTTCATAAAAAAAGCAAACACTTTAAACTGGGGGTTTTTCATGTTTTAATTTGTTATTCGTTAAGAAAATCAGGAATCCGAAAATGTTTTCATCTCCATAAATAGTAAGGCGGCTTTACATTTGTAACTGTTGGTGCAGTAAAAACGAACAGACCTGACGGGTTACCATTCGTAATTATTATCCTGTCAGTTAATCTTTTAAAGCAACTCCGGCCTTATTATTCTTTGGTTATTTGGTACAGGATCTAAGACTGTAGATCCCCTGAATTTGCTGCCTCCATAGCAATTTGCGTAGAAGTATTTTTTTTTCATATCCTTCCTTTTTTTCGCAAATATCCGACAAGATGTACGTTTTTTACGTCAAAATAAACCCCCTTCCAAAAGGACGTAATAAGTGCATCTGTACAAGTAATAAGCGGTATAATAAGCAGTTATAGCATTATTCTGTTTGGAGTATTAAACAAAAATGCATCCCTTCAAAAACGGTGCTATTTCTTGCAATTTTCCCCCATTTTTCAGCTGTTTGTTACAGTATTGGAGGTGAAATTTCTTCAAAATCAAATAATATTTTATTTATGCTCCGAAAACTGAACTTCTCTTAATAATACATCCGCCCCATTCGGATATTGGTAAAAATCTATATTTTTGTTAGAAATAGAAGATTTTACCTACTTCAACTCAAATTATTATGGAACAAGCCATTCAATCAGAAATTTACAAGATTCAAAAGCCGGAACACTGGGCCACTGTTGTTACCGATCATCAACTTATTGACTACATAAAAGAATCAGACTTCTCTCAAAAACAAGCCGACGAGGGACGTGATTATTGTTATTTTTTAGATAAAATTTATTACACCAACGATAACGAAAACAGTGAATATGCCTGCCTGGCCTATACGCTGAATGAGCCTTCTAATTTAGAAAGAGCCTCGGTTGTTGATGTGGTACTCGAAGAAAATGAAACCTATGTGATACACCGAATCAGTGTGTTGCGGGATGGTGTTTTGGTAGACAAAATTGCCGATACTAAAGTTAAAATACTCGACAGCGAAAACCAAAGCGGCGGCGGGGTTTTAAGCAGTAATAAAAAGATCAATATTACCATAAAAGACCTGCGCCTGTATGATATTCTGATCATGGAAGATTCGAGAATTAAAATATTTACCGAACGTGATTTTCTGCGTAAAGAGTTCTCCAAATATGTATGGGTAGGCCCTGACAGTTACTGGGCTTACGGAAAGTACAAGTTTACTTTTAAAAATGATCGCGAGAAAACGATTGCCTACAAAAAAACATTTTTTAGAGATGAAGACGGAAATGTGCTGGCTCCGGAGACCAACTATTTGAAAAAAGGAGAAGCCTATGTTCGCGAAGAAGAAAACTATATCAATTTTGTAGATTCGAACCGCGAGGTTTCTTCTTATATCGATTTTGCTACAGCAGCCGACTGGAAGGAGTTGTCTAATTACATCTCTCCTATTTATGAGACGATTTTCGACCAATCTTCTCTGGTAGATTTTGCTCCGGATTTAGTGGAAAAACTGGACAAGATTGGTTCTAAAGACGAGCAGCTGCAATTTGCCATAGAATATGTTCAAAACCACATCAATTATATTTACAATGCCGATGAGATGAACGGCCACAAACCGCAGGAACCTGCCGTAACCTTTGCGAACAAACAAGGAGACTGCAAGGCAAAATCGGTTTTGCTCAAAGTCATTTTAGATTATATCGGGGTTGATTCTTCGATTATTCTGGTCAATTTCGGTACTGACTTTTATATCAAATATTATTTACCATCATTACTGACTTTTAATCACGTAATTGTTAAAATCAATTACAAGGAGGAAAGTTACTTTGTGGATGCGACCCTACGCGATGAATTTGGATTGATCGAAAACCGCGGCTTTATTTTCTTCCTGCATTATCTGGAAGTAAAACCAAATTTGGAATTACAGCACAAACCACCTCATCGTTTTTCGTATTATGCCGTAGACGAAAAATCGGAATTTGTGGCACAGCAAAATGTGGGCAAGCTAAAGGTAACAACGGTGTACAAAGGAAATCGCGCCAACAGCATGCGCCGATATTTTAAAAATACCAATAAAAGAGAGATTATTGACAGCTGGAATAATTTCTTCTTTTATACCTTAAATTATACGAATGACAGAAACGGAACGGATCTGAGAAAGATTTTTAAAGATGCCGCAATTGAAATTGTCAGCGATGATAAAAAAAGTAACGAGTTTACAGTGGAGTATCAAACCACTATTGACAATCCTTATTTTTCAGACGGTCAAAAAAATCGTTTCTTAATGTATTTTGATGCTAATATCGTTAAAAACAGGGTAAGAGATTTTATACACCAAGACATTTCTTTCTGGCACAATTTTGACAATGAAAGATATGAAATCACATTGGTAACCGATCAGAAAATCGATGTTACCGAGAAGTTCACCGTACAGGAAAGCACGATCAACAATCCGTATTTTGATTATGTGAGCCGCAAAAAAATCAACAAAAACGGAGGGACTGTTACGATCGACTTTAAACCTTTAATTAATTTAGAAATTCCCGAAAACGACTTTGAAGCTTTCAGAGAGGCGCATAACGAAATCGCAGACAGCAATTATGGAATTGGGGTTGATATTATAGAAGAAGGTTTGCTGAACAAGCTGAAATTCAATTTCAAAAAATTAGTGAAATAATCATATCAAAAGAGCTATTATTTAAACACAAATTACACGAATTGTCACTAATTTAATCCGCTAAGCTTGTGGTGAAATTAATTCCACAAACAAATTAGTGACAATGCGTGTTACTTTTTATACTTGTGTCCATACGTTAAGCTCAAGCTAAACACAAATTACACGAATTGCACTAATTTAATCCGCTAAGCTTGTGGTGAAATTAATTCCACAAACAAATTAGTGACAATGCGTGCAATGCGTGTTACTTTTTATACTTGTGTCCATTCGTTAAGTTCAAGCTAAACACAAATAACACGAATTGCACTAATTTAATCCGCTAAGCTTGTTAGTGAAATTAATTCCACAAACAAATTAGTGACAATTCGTGCAATTCGTGTTATTTTTTATAGCTGTAATCTATCTTTTTGTGTTTAAAACTTAAAGCAATTCAAAATTTGCTTTTAGTTTAAGGTCGGCTGATGAGGTGCCAATCAGTACTTCAAAATCTCCGGGTTCTGCTGTCCACTCTAATTTGCTAGTGTAGAAAGACAGTTTCTCTTTGTCGATTGTAAATTCGATTGTTTTAGATTCTCCGGCATTTAGTTTTACTTTTTGGAAATCTCTCAATTCCAAAACCGGACGAACTACCGATCCAAATTTATCTTTTAAGTACAATTGTACGACTTCTTCTCCGGCTACTTTCCCAACATTTGACAATTGAAAAGAAACTTTGATGGTTTCGTTGCTGGTCATTTTAGTCGAAGACAATTTCAGATCAGTATAATTGAATTTTGTATAACTCAGTCCGTATCCAAAAGGAAATTTAGGGGAGTTTTTCAGATCAATATAGGCTGATACATAGTTTTTGGCATCTTCGTCTTTAGCAGGTCTTCCGGTACTAAAATGATTGTAGTAAATAGGAATCTGCCCTACTTCTCTCGGAAAAGTCATAGGCAATTTTCCGGACGGATTGTAATCTCCAAATAACACATTGGCGATGGCATTTCCGGCTTCGGTTCCCAACCACCAGGTGTACACAATGGCCGGAACATTATCGGCTGTCCAGTTGAAAATAAGAGGACGCCCCGCATTTACCAAAACAACTACCGGTTTTCCGGTTGCCTGAATGGCTTTTACTAAATCTTCCTGCACCCCCGGCAAATGAAGATCGCTTCGGCTTTTGGCCTCACCGCTCATATCACGTCGTTCTCCGATACTCAAAATAACAACATCCGCCTGTTTAGCTGTTGCCACTGCTTCGGCAAAACCGTCTTTGTTGTCTCCGTCTACTTCACATCCTTTGGCATAAAGTAATTTGGTGTTTTTGCCTACTTTCTTTTGCAAACCGTCCCATTGCGAAACCACCCATTTGTCATAATCCACCTCCGGCAATTCTACCGACCAAAATCCCATATTGGCTTTGTATTCTTTAACCATCGGACCTATGAAGGCGATTGTTTTTACGTTTTTTGAAAGGGGTAATGTTTCGTTGTCGTTCTTTAATAACACGATACTTTTTTGGGCTACTTCCAGCGCTGCTTTTCTGTTTTCAGGATTGCTTAAAGCTTTGTCTGCTCTTTTAGGATCGGAATAGCGGTACGGATCCTCAAATAAACCCAATTCGAATTTCTTGCGTAAAATACGTTTTACGGCATCATCAATCAAATCGACAGACACTTTACCTTCTTTAACCAATTCTGCCAGATGATAGCGGTACGCATTACTTTCCATATCCATATCGCTTCCTGCTGTAATGGCGGCAAGTGCGGCAGCTTTCAGATCTTTGGAGTAGCCGTGTGCGACCATTTCGCCTATCGATCCCCAGTCGGATACTACGAATCCCTGAAAGTTCCATTTTCCTTTTAAGATGTCACGCTGTAAATGCACATTTGCTGTGGCCGGAATTCCGTTTAAGTCATTAAAGGAGTTCATAAAAGTGGCTGCCCCGGCATCAAGAGCGGCTTTGAAAGGAGGCAAATAGGTTTCCAGAAGCATTCGTTCGCTCATGTCGACCGAGTTGTAATCTCTTCCGCCCACCGCTGCACCGTAGGCTGCAAAGTGTTTTACGCAAGCCATAACCGAGTTGAGATCTCCCAGTTTATTGCCCTGAAAACCTTTTACTCTGGCATAGGCTATTTTAGATCCGAGATAGGTATCTTCTCCGGCGCCTTCCATTACGCGTCCCCAACGCGGGTCACGGGCAATGTCGACCATTGGTGCGAAGGTCCAATGAATCCCACTTGCTGAAGCTTCTGTCGCTGCCACTCTGGCCGCCAGTTCGATTGCTGGTAAATCCCAGCTGGCTGCTTCGGCTAACGGAATTGGAAAGGTGGTTTTGTAACCGTGAATGACGTCCTGACCAAATAACAATGGGATTTTTAAACGAGACTGCATCGCCAATTCCTGATACTGTCTGGTATAGGTTGTTCCCACCACGTTTAACATCGAACCGATAAGTCCTGCCTTTATTTCGGCCTGTTTGTTTGCGTTTATGGTAATGGGGCCCGTTGCGGCGTTGTCGCCTGTGTATTGATTGAGCTGACCAATTTTTTCCTCAAGGGTCATTTTTTTCAATAGCGCATTTACCTTTTGATCTACTGTTTCTTGTTGGGCTGCCGCAACAAACGACAGCAGCAGTAAAGTGAATGTGGTTATTTTTTTCATACTTAATTTAGATTTACCATACGTAAGTTGCTACCGAACCTGCGTCCAATGATGTTGTAACTTGTTTTTGATTCTCTTTTATATTGAAGGTCTCTGTGTTTGCACCATCGTTTTCAACAATTAAAACGGTTTTTCCATCTGGTGTTTTAAAGGCAACATTATACAAATTTCCGCTAAGGTTGCTGGCAATCCTAACAGAACCTTCAGGAACAAATTTTGAAGCGTGCCCAATAATATAATAGCCTACTTCTCTTTTAATGTTCTGATTTTTATCAATCATCAAAGCTCCTTTACAGGTCGAACATCCACCCGGAGTAAAGGGTTCATACTTTTCGTTATTGGCCAGTCCCCACGAAAGTGCGTTGACACTCCAATTGCGCATAGAACCAATGACCACATTTTTCACACTCCATTTTAAATCAGATTCAAAGCTGCTGCCAGAGCCGGTATATTGTTCTGTAAAATACAACTCTTTTTTGGGATAGGCGTTATGAACGGTGGTTAAAGCGCTAATGTCTCCTTCATACAAATGAAAGGCTGAACCTGCCACAAAAGGCAATGCTTTTGGATCATTCAGAATGGTTAAAGGATATTCGGGTTTGTTGCAATTGTGATCGTAAACTACAATTTTGGTTTTGATTTTAGCTTTTGCAAAAGCAGGGCCTAAATTGGTTTTAATAAATTCTGCCTGCTGCAATGCCGTCATGTACATACTTGGATTGTTTCCCGGATGCAGAGGCTCGTTTTGTGGTGTTATCGCATCAATAACAATCCCGTGCGCTTGCATTGCTTGTATGTATTTTACAAAATAATCGGCATAAACCTGATAGTATTTGGGCTGTAAACTTCCACCTTTCGAGCTTCCGTTGTCTTTCATCCAAACGGGCGGCGACCAGGGCGAACCCATTATTTTGAGCTTTGGGTTTATGGCCAAAATCTCTTTTAAAAGTGGCACCACGTCCTTTAAATCAGGTCCCAGATCAAAGTGTTCTAATTTTAAATCGGTTTGCCCTTCGGGCAGATCATCATACGAAAAAACTTTTTCATTCAAATCAGAAGCGCCAATACTAATTCGCAGATAACTCAATCCAATAGCGTCTTTTTTTCGGGAAAACAATTCCTGAAGCAATGCTTCTTTTTTGGCTGTATCGAGTTTTAGAATGTTTTGGGCACTTCCCCCCGTTAGCGAAAATCCAAAACCTTCGATCGTCTGAAACTTTTGGGAAGCGTCTACCAAAATCGTCGGATTCGAATTGGTTTCAGCCTTAAAAACCAAATCACTTTGCTTTTGAAGTTTTGAAGCTTCATTAGTAGTGGTGATCCAGGCTTCGGCTTTTCCGGACCGGGCAGCGGCGTTGTTTGAAGTTCCACATTTTATCTGAACTGCGATGAGCGGCAGCAAGAGTAAAATCTGAAGTTTTTTGTTGATGTTTTTCATTTTAATCTATTTCTATTAAGACAGGCAAGTGATCCGACGGATATTTTAAATCCCTGGAGTCACTTAAGACTGCGTGTTTCTGAATTTTTAATCCGCTGTTTTTAGAGATAAAAATATAATCCAGTAATAAGGTTACAGCTTCATTGTGCTTGAAATTATTAAAGGTACCGGAAGGGCCAAAAGGTTTTTCTTTTGAAACCTCTTGTGTATCCTCCATCACTTTTTTGATCTCTTTAATTTGTTTGGTATCCGGTTCTGAGTTAAAATCTCCCATTAAAAACACCGGATGATTTTTAGTATTTATTTCTTTTATTTTAGACAGTACCAGCTCTACTCCTTTTACACGGGCCGCCTCGCCCATATGATCAAGGTGCAGGTTGAAAACCCAAAACTCTTTTTTTGTTTTTAAATCTTTAAACAATCCATAGGTACAAACCCTGTTGCAGGCAGCATCCCAGCCTCTTGAAACCACAGTTGGCGTTTCCGACAACCAGAAGGTGTTGCTGTGCTGTACCTGAAAACGATCTTTTTTATAGTAAATCGTGCAGGCTTCTCCTGTTCCTTTCTCTTCTCTTCCTATTCCAAATTGGTTGTAATCCCGAAAAGCGGAAGTTATATCGGCCACCTGATTGGGCAGCGCTTCCTGAATTCCAAAAATATCCGGACTGTAAAATCTGATTTGAGAATTAAAATAATCTTTCCGGTTGGGCCAGGCGTTTTCTCCGTCAGAAGCAACATCCAAACGAATATTATAGGTCATCAATTTTACATTCTGGCCATAAAATGAGCCACTAACTAAAAGCAGAAGCAGTACGAGAGCAATTGTGTTTGTCTTTTTCATCTTAAAAAAATTTGATTCGTAAAGCTAGCATTTCATTGGTCTCAAAGAAAAATATAAACTTCAAAATAATGTTAATTTAACCCGTTGGATGTATTTAAACATATAGAAAGTTTACAGTCACAGTTTACAGTCGCATTTCACATCTAACATCTAACATTTCACATCTACTCTCTTATTAATACCTCTTTAAACCTTTATTTTTTCTGTTCTGAAAAATCGAAGTAATTCAGGTTGAAACCTCCTTTTTCGAAAACAACTTTAATCTTTTGTGTTCCGGCGTTTAGTGTCACTCCCGATAAAACAGCCGTTTTCCATTTGTCTTTTCCTCCTGTGGCCGGCAACGTAAGGACTTCAGATCTCTTTCCATCTTGTGTTTCGAGATATAGTTTTCCCTCTGCATTTTCACCCGAATAGCGAATCGCTACTTTGTATGTTTTTGGTTTCGCCACCTGGGCCGTAAACTGCAACCACTCTCCGTCTTCGATAAAGGAAACCTGATATCCGTTTGATCCGGCATCTTTGCAAGGCAGTATGTCTACACCATCATTTCGCATGGTATTTCCTTTGTTCCACTCTTCAAATTTTCCGGTTTCAACTCTGTAGTTTATAAAATCTGTATCCGAATAGGCATATCCATTGGTTCCTAAATCGTATTGCGTTGCTGCAATTTTGCCCGGAATCAAGTGTTTTTTATAGGGTTTGGTGTCGTTGGTTTGTACCTGTCTGAACATGGCATCAATTACATCCGGTTTTACGGTTACCCTTTCCATTTTATAATTATCGGCCATTTTCATTAATGCCTTTTTCGCAAAATCGGCAGTTGGTTTTGAACCGCCTTCTTTCCAATATTTTAATAAAACATCGTATTCCGGAATCTTGGTTACAGAAGTAACTCCTGCTATGTTTTCGATTTTTTTCATGGGCCAGAACGCCCATCCGATGTTGTTGCTTTCTACCAATGTCAATACATCCTTGAACCAGACATTCGAGTTTTCACCGCTTTCTCCAAGCCAGATCGGCACATTGTATTGCGTTCGGTAATCGAGCATTTTCTGAATCGACGCTTTGGTATTGTAGTTCCAGTATTTATGAAAACTCAAAGCCATATTCTCATCCCATAAAGGGAAAATTCCGTTGTAATTATTCCCCCAACAATTTCCTTCAATAAAAATTAAATGGTTGGTATCAACTTCCCGAATGGCTTTTGTAACCCGAACCATCAAATCTCTTAAAGGGCCATTAGAGTTTTCGTCGCAGCCGTTTTTGTTTGTTCCGGTAAAATTCCAATTGGGTTCATTGATAATGTCGTAAGCCCCAATCCACGGGTTGTCTCTGTAACGCGATGCCAGTTTTTTCCAAAGGGCAATCATTTTTTTCTGATTGGCTTCACTCTCCCATAAGGAAGGTTTTGTAGTATCATAATCTGAAATTGCCGCATCGTTCCCCTGACCTCCGGGAGCAGCGTGCAGGTCCAGAATAAGGTATATTTTATTTTCGGTACACCATTTTAATAAATTGTCGGTCATGGTAAATCCCTCTTCGATCCAGGTAATTTCTCCATTTTTTTCTTCCTGAATGGATGGGGTATACAAATTATAGTGCATCGGCAAACGAATGGAATTGAAACCCCAGGCCGCTAAAGAATCGATATCGCGTTTTGTGATTCCGTTGGCTTTATAGGCTGCATAAAACTCTTTTGTGCCCTGTTCTCCAATGACCTCCTGAATTTTTTGTTTGATGACATATTGAGGACTTGCGAAGGGCTGCGTTTGTAACATATAGCCTTCCTGCACCATCCAGCCGCCCAAACCTAATCCTCTTAAGACGATGTTTTTTCCGTTTCCATCCACAATTTTCTGCCCGTCTCTGTGCAAAAATCCCTGTCCAAAAACAGTAGCCGAAAGCAGCAACTGTACTGCTATAATTATTTTTTTCATCTGAAAACTATTTATTTTTTTCATCAATTATTCGATTATTTCCATGTGTAAGTCCCTACCGCTCCTGCGTCTAAGGATGTTGTAATCCACTTACCGTCAAACTTAATATTGAAATTTACGCTGCCCGATCCGTCATTTTCCACAAGGAGAACCTTTGAACCTGAGGGAGTAAGGAAAGCTACATTTTGAAGACTTCCGTTTATATTGCTGCCAATTCTGACCGAACCTGCCGGAACAAATTTAGACGCATGCGCAATAATGTAATAAGCTACATTACGCTGAAAACTTTCGGCCGAATTAATGGTTAGTGCGCCTTTACAAGTAGTACAGCCACCTGCCGTATGAGGTTCAAAAGCCGCATTGTTGGCCAAATTCCATTCCAATGCATTTTTGCTCCAGTTGCGCATCGAACCGATGATTACATTTTTAAGATGCCATTTTAAATCTCCTCCAAAATCCCCTGTTGAAGCAGTAAATTGTTCCGTGAAATAAATATTCCTGGCCGGATAAGCCGTATACACTTCCGAAAGTGCCGAAATGTCGCCGGCATATAAGTGAAAAGCCGAACCGTCGACAAAAGCATATGCAGCAGCATCGGCCAATATGGTTTTGGGATAATTGGGATTGTCACAATTGTGATCGTATGCAATAATTTTAGCCGTAATATTGGCTGTTTTAAAGGCAGGTCCTAAATGGTTTTTAATGAAATCCGTTTGTTCTAAAGCCGACATTTCCATACTTGGATTATTGCCGCCATGCAAGGGTTCGTTCTGAGGCGTTATGGCATCAATGGTGATTCCTTCGGCTTTCATTTGCTGAATGTATTTTACAAAATACTTCGCGTAGGCTTCGTAATATTTGGTTTGTAACTTCCCTCCAACAAAGCTGTTTTTATCTTTCATCCAAAGAGGCGCAGACCAGGGCGTTGCCAAAATTAAAATCCTGGGATTAATTGCCAGAATCTGCTTCAAAAGCGCAAGGACTCCGTTTCGGTCTTTGTCTAAGCTGAACTTTGCCAGATCTAAATCAGTGTCTCCAACAGCGATATCATCATAGGTAAAGGGTTCCGAATTTAAATCGGAAGCTCCAATACTGATTCTGATGTAACTCACTCCGATGGCTGTTTCTGAGGTACCAAACAGTTCCTGTAAAAGTGCTGCTTTTTTTGTCGCATTTAATTGATTGATGACGCTCGCACTTCCACCGGTCAGGGTATAGCCAAAACCATCAATGGTCTGGTATTTTTGAGCTGCATTTACTTCAATGTTTGGATAACTATTAGGGATGGTGTTAAATCCTAAGTTTCCGGGTTGCTTTGCCAGTAAAACACTCTGATCTCCTTTTGTCAGCCAAAAATCGACATCGTTCGCCACTGTAACTGGCGGTACGACCGGAGGAACAACGGCATCATTGGATGACGAACAACTCAATTCTAAAACTAATACAAGCGCAATTAAAATTTTATTTCGGTTTTTCATTGTTACTGTCAAAAGGGATTTGATTTAAGTTTGAAATCAATTGAGGGTTAATCCGGAAGACCCGATTTACCCTCAATTGTAAAAACACACTAGTAAACCAGTGTTTGTATCGCATGTGCCGGAATTTTTACTGCAGCCTGTTCAGCACCTATGATTAAATTGTAGGTCACTTCTTTGTCGGTCTGATTCATGACCACTGTTGCCATTGTACCATCCGTATTTAAAAATGAGGTACTTAACAAAGCGCTTCTGCTTACGGCTGAACTTACTCTTACGGCATTTAAGTGAATGAATTTTGAAAAATGCCCGATGTAATAATAAGATGGGGTGTAAATTAATTCTCCGGTTGTAGTATCGGCATGAATAGGCGAAAAACAGAAATTCCCCACATGGTTAGGCCCTCCATTTTGATCCAAAAGAATGTTCCAGTCGGTCCATCCGGCCGTTCCATTGTTAAAATCATTAATCATCGAAATACCATATCGTTCGCCATTGCCCCAAAATTGGTACTTTTTGGCATCAAATTTTTCGACACAGCCTTCTGTAAACAGCAATCCTTTGTCAGGATAGGCTTCATTTACTTTGGCTACGTTGTCAAACATGGATGCTCCTCCAGACCAGTTTTCGTACCAGTGAAACCCCATTCCCCATACATATTTTGATGCTTCAGGATCGGTATAAATCACATTTGCTCTGTAATTCATTAAATCGCGATTGTGATCCCAGGCAATAATTTTAACCTTACTTAACTGCTCCTTTTTTAAAGTTGGCCCAAGGAAATTTTTAATAAAGTCTCTTTCTTCCTCAGCGGTATAAATACACGATTCCCATTTCTGAACCGCCATCGGTTCATTTTGAGTAGAAGTTCCCCAAATTGGGATTCCTTCTTTTTCATAGGCTTTTATAAATTTGACATAAAAATTGGCCCAGGTCTGATAGTATTCCGGTAATAAGGTTCCGCCTTTTAAAACGTCTTTATTGCTTTTCATAAAAGCATTTGGCGACCAGGGAGCTGCATAAGTGGTGAGTTTTCCACCGGCAGTTTTTATAGCCTGTTTTATTAAAGGAATGCGATATTGCTTGTCGTGATCAATCGAAAACGTTTTTAAATCTTTATCTCCTTCTTTGATATAAGAATAGCTTCCACTGCTAAAATCAGAACTTTGGATTGTGGTTCTTAGCAATGAATAGCCTATCCCTTTTTGTTTGTCGTAGTAGGCATTTAAAAATTCGGTTTGTTTTTCTTTTGGTAGTTTAGCAAAAACTTCGGCACTTGCATCGGTAATGGCTCCTCCGATTCCCATGAAAGTCTGAAATTTTTTAGACGGTTCTACAAAAACAGAAGCCTCGATTTCAAGGGGCTGTTTGGCCGATGAAAAAGTCAGATTCGCGGTAGAAGCCAATCTTAAATTTGAATTTTCGGCAGTGGTGTAAACCGTTATCTTTTTTCCGTTGGTTGTAAATTCTTTTTTTGTTTTAGACTGCTGTGCAAAAGCCGACAACGAAAACAAAAAACATAGTATTTTAAAACTATTCTTTCTCATTCTTACAGTATTATTTTTAATTCTAAAATTGATTTTTTACTGAGCTCTTTTCAATAAAAATGGTTCGAGACTGCTCAAGAGATTTAAAAAATAGCCCATACTCATACTGATTATGGGCTATTGCCAACCAAACTTAAACTTAACTCAAAACTTCCTTTTCAGCGTCCTTCAACGCTTGTTATCGTAGTGTTGCAATCAGCGAAGAAATTGCTGTTGCTTTAGTATCGCAACTATCCGGTATTCCTAATGCTAAAGACGACATTAGGAATACTTTATAGCTGGATTTTTTTGTGTTTTTGAACTTGTTAACCCTCTATTGGTAATTCGGATTTTGTTTCAGCTTAGTACCATTAAGTTCTGTATAAGGTATCGGGAAAATTTCGTCTGTACCGGCATTAAACCCTCTGTCAGCTAGTGCAGAGGCTGCATCTCCCCAACGTACTAAATCAAAAAATCGATGCCCTTCACCGGCTAATTCCATTCTTCTCTCGGTTTTAATAGCCGCTAAGGTTACGGGAATTGAAGGCAAATGCACTCTTTTTCTAACCTCGTCAAGCAATGCCTGCGCTCTGGCTCCTGATCCTAAAGCCTCAGCCTCCATTAAATAGGTATCAGCAAGTCGGATGATATATGAATTTTGTTTGTAGTTCAACTCGGCATTACCCCCACCGGTACGAACGTCTGACTGTCTCGGAAGGTATTTGTTCAGGAAGTAACCGGTATCCTGATAAGCCGGAATGTAGTTGGCCTTACCTGCTGCTTTTAATGCTTTTAAGTCTAAAATAGTAGCTCCAAATCTTGGATCGTCTTTCATTACATCGTACAGTTTTTGAGTGGCCACATTAAAAGCCCATCCTGAAGGAAGATCAGGTGCAGTAGAACCTGTTGGTCTTGAATATCCTCTTGGTCCAACCATAATGTTTAGCGTATTTCCTTCGTCTCTACCCGTTCCCCAAAAGGTCCAGTCAGAATTTCCTGCGCTGGTATGGGATACTTCTAATAATGATTCTGCATTAAATTTATTGGTCGTCACCCACAGGTCACTAAATTCAGGTAGTAATTTATTTCCGTATTGATTTACCTGACCCGGTGTACCGTTTACTTGTGCTAAAACAGCCGCTGCCTGAGGATTTTTACCTTCAAACAAATATACTTTTCCTAATATCGCCTGTGCTGCCCCTTTGTTCAGTCTTCCGGCTTCAGTCTCGGCAACAACAGTATTAGGCAAAGCAGCTATCGCTTCTAATAAATCTTTTTCGATTTGTGCATAAATTACCGTTGGTGCAACCTGCTCCGGATCGTAAATCGTCTGTGTATTTAAAGGCACCAAAACCAACGGAATGTTTTTAAACAATCTCACTAAATTGAAATAATAAAGTGCACGTAAGGTTTTAGCTTCTGCAGCAAATCTGGCTCTTACCGTTTCGCTCATAGTAGCGCCCGGAAGTTTATCCAATAAAATGTTTGCTCTGGAAACTCCCTGATAATGATCGTTCCAGTAACTTCCCGGAATACTGATAGAAGTAAGAGAGTGCGTAGAGAAATTCTGGATTCCGTTTCCGTCTGTCGCACTTCCGCCACCGGCATAAAAATCGTCTGATCCGGCATTTAACATGGCCAGAAGGTTTTCAAAACCACCGGTGTTTTTTCGTAATGGGTCGTACACGCCCATTAATGCGGCGTAACATTGTTGTTCGTTAGAAAAATACGTACTGGTATCAAATTTTCCCTGCGGATCAATGGTTACAAAATCTTCAGAGCAAGATCCAAGAACAGCCATTGCAGCAGCAATATATAGGTATTTAAATTTTATAGTTTTCATAATAGCTTTTAATTTTTAGAATTGAACGTTAGCTCCTAACAGTATAGATCTGGCTTGTGGATAAACTCCTTTATCTACACCATAAACCTGTCCTCCAATTTCCGGATCAAATCCACTGTATTTGGTAAAAGTGATTAAGTTTTCTCCGGTCAAGTAAAAACGAACTTTGTCTGAACCAATTTTTGACGATAGGTTAGTTGGTAACGTGTATCCAAGCTGAACGATTTTCAAACGCAGGTAGTTTCCGTTTTCAAGATAAAAATCAGACATATTACTGAAGTTTTTGTTGGGATCATTGTTTGATAATCTAGGATAATCGTTTGAAGTTCCTTCTCCGGACCAGTGTCCTAAAGCGCTTGTCTGGTAGTTTGCATTCAGGATATCCAGTCTTCGTAATCCCTGGAAAATTTTACTTCCCGCAGCTCCCTGAGCGAATGCCATGAAATCAAAGTTTTTATAATCCAGGTTTACTGTAAATCCAAAACTATATTTAGGAATATTAGTCCCTAAGAATTGTTTATCATCATCGGTAATCGCACCATCGCCATTGGTATCTGTCCAACGGAAATCTCCCGGTTTCGCATTTGGCTGAATTAAGCCTCCCGCAGCATTTTTGTAGGCAGCAACTTCGGCATCATTCTGAAAAATACCCGCTGTTTTAAAACCATAAAACTCATTGAAGGAATGTCCCACCTGTGTTCTTGTTACCGGCCCCATAGACTGGAAAGTAGCGTCTCCAACAATGTAGTTGGTAGAAGATCCCACATACGTAATCTCATTTTTTAAATAGGCAAAATTGGCATTAACCCCCAAATTGAAATCCCCAAGTTTTTTTCTGTAGCCCAATTCAACTTCAAAACCACTGTTGTTCATATCTGCGATATTAGCCGAAGGAGCATCAACAACTCCAACATATCCCGGGATAACCACATTTCTTAAAATTCCTTTGGTCGTCTTTTTAAAGTAATCGAGAGTAAGAGAAAAATCGCTAAAAATCTTTGCATCAAGACCTACCGTAGTCTGTGAAGTTTCTTCCCATCCTAAATCGGCGTTAGGCAAAGTAGAGTTTCCGTAACCGGTTGTGATTGAACCTGTGGTTCCAACAGAATAATTGTATCCTCCAACAACCAAACCTCTGTATTTGAAATCCTCGATATTATCATTACCCACAACTCCATATCCTCCACGCAGTTTTAAACTGTTGAATACATTATTCTCTTTCCAGAAGCCTTCTTTAGAAACCACCCATCCTAAAGAGAAGGAAGGGAAAACTCCCCATTTTTTATTTTCACCAAAACGGGTTGATCCGTCACGACGAATGATTCCTGTGAAAAGATATTTTTCTAAATAATCATAATTGGCACGTAAAAACAAGGATGCCAGTTTGTGTTCTACAAGATCACTTGCTCTGTTTACACGATCCGTTTGCGGAATATCAAAATTGAAAGACGCATCTTTGTAGCTTGTAATTGGCAAACCAAACATCGTTACCCCAATTGTACCTCCAATGTTTTCCACATAAGCACCTTGCCCTGCCAAAACATTTACGCTATGATTCCCAAATTTATTAGAGTAAGCCAAAGTGTTTTCCACGGTCCAGGAGAATGATTTGTTATTGTCCTGACTGTAATTGTTTCGGTCTTCTTTCATGTTTGGATTTAAGAAGAAGATCGGAGTAAAACCTTGTTTGCCCCAGTAAGCGATTTTACCGCCAAGTGTGGTTCTAAATTTTAAATGTTTTGTGATGTTGGCCTCTAAATAAGCGTTTCCAACAAAATCATCTGACCAGTCAAAACCTCCCAGTCTTGTCTGCGTATAAGCCAAAGGATTGGTCATCTCTTGTTGTACCAAGGACGAAATTCCGTAAAGATTTCCATTTGCATCTCTAACTGCATTTGGATTGGTGTAAAAACCAGTACCTGCAACGGCAGGATCTGTCACGGTTAACGGAGTAAGCGGATCTAAGTTAATTGCTGAACTTAAAGGACCTCCAAACTCACTGTTGGTGTTTCCGATACCTTTGGTTTTTTGATGCGTGTAACCAAAAGTTTGTCCAAACGTAAAATAGTCTGAAATTTTATGGGTAGAGTTTAAACGGAAGTTTTTCTTTGTATAGTTCGAAATGTCTGTTGCAACAATCCCTTCCTGATCCTGTATTCCGAAAGAAACATAAAAAGTAGATTTTTCACTACCACCGCTAATGCTCAACTCATGTGTATATCTAAAAGCAGAATCATTAAAGATCGCATCCTGCCAGTCTGTACCTTTTCCTAAGGATGCCGGATTAGGGTACTTGATAGCACCACCGTCCGCAATAGACTTATCATTCATAATTCTCCCGTATTGCTCTGCATTTAACAGATCCAATCTTTTAGCCGGAGCTGAAGTTCCTGCAAAACCATTATAGTTCACCGAAATTTTTCCTGATTTTCCTTTTTTAGTGGTTACCAAAATAACCCCGGTTGCCGCACGAGTACCATAGATTGCGGCAGAAGCAGCATCTTTAAGGACTTCGATAGACTCGATATCACTCTGATTGATAAAACCAATTGCGTTTGCATCTACTGCAATACCGTCAACCACCCATAAAGGATCGTTTCCGCCTTCTCTGAAAGTAGTTACCCCTCTGACACGAACTTTTGAAGCAGAGCCTGGTTGTCCTGATGTAGCAGCTACTGATACACCAGCGACTCTACCTTGTAAAGATTGTTCTACACGGCCATTTGGCACTTTTTCCAAATCGGCAGCTTTTACACTGGAGATGGCTCCTGTAACTACTGATTTCTTTTGCGTACCATATCCTACTACCACAACCTCATTTAACGACTGTGATTCCGGTAGTAGCTTTATTGTCATTTTTGTTCTTCCATTTACAGCTTCATTAACCGGAGCATATCCAATAAAAGTGATCGTCAATACTCCATTTGAAGGAACTTGTATTTGGAATTTTCCATCAAAATCAGATGCAGTTGCCTTGGTTGTACCTTTTACTAAAATAGATGCACCCGGAACTGGCATTCCACTTTCATCATTTATGATTCCGTTTACCGTAACATCTTGTGCCATTGCGATAACTGAAAACAATAGAGACGAAATACAAAAAGTAAGTAATTTTGTTAATTTCATTTTTCTAAAAATTTTGGTTAATTAATTAGTAATTTGATGCAATACTAAACCTAAATTTCTACTATCAGCAATTAAACTTCACTACAAAAACACATCAAAGTAAATTTAACTGCCATACAAAAACACATCATTTTTTTTATAAAACACTAATTTACAGATAAATAAATTCTTATTTTAAGATGTTATCGAAATGTTAATTTCAAAAACAAACACTACACTTACCCTTTAATGCTTATTTTTATCATAAAAACAGGCTCCTACATCGTGATAGTAGGGAAAAATCAGGCCTAAATAGTTCAAAATAAAAGACTTAACTACCAAAAACCAAAACAACCCTAAAAAACCATGAAATTGATAAAATCATATTTTATTATTACTTTTTTTACTTTATTCGCAATTCCGTTTTTCGGGCAGGTTAAAAACATTGGATTACCTGATGTAAGAAATTACAAGCGTAATGAATACAAGGGAGGAACACAAAACTGGAATATTGGTCAGGATAAAAACGGTAATCTCTATTTCGCAAACAATAATGGTCTCTTACAATTCGACGGAGCTTCATGGCGAAAATACCCTCTTCCCAATGAAACCTCCGTTCGTTGTTTGAAGATTGATGCTTCGGGCAAAATTTTTGTTGGAGGCTATAATGAATTTGGCTACTTTCAACCCAATGCTAAAGGCAGACTTAAATATACCTCACTGGCTCAAAAAGTAGACAAAAACAAAATCAAGATCATTGACTTTATATGGAAGATTCATGCTGTAAACAATGAAATCATCTTTCAGTCTTTTGCACGGGCCTATATCTACAAAAACGAGAAGCTTTCGATCCTGAAAGCTCCGGGACGTTTCCAATTTTCATTCGTGGTAAACGGCAAGCTTTATTTTCAGGATGTAGAACACGGTATTTTAGAGTACCGTAATAATCGACTCTATGTTTTACCCAACACCAAAGTCTTAAACAATACCGAGATTTGGGGCATGTATACGTTAGAGAAAAACAAAATACTGATAATTACTCTTGAGAGAGGATTGTTTATTTACGAAAACAGCACTGTAAAACCATGGAATACGGAAGCCAATGATTTTGTAAAAAAGAACAATTCTCTTGGCGGATCTATTATTAAGAACAACTTTATTGTTTTAAATTCAGTCTTAGACGGCGTGATTATTTGCGATTTTAACGGTAAAATCATTCAGCATGTTAACCGTAAAAAAGGACTTCAAAACAATACCATTCTGACTTCTTTTGTAGACAACAAGAACAACCTCTGGCTTGGCCTCGACAACGGTATTGCCTACATTAACGAAAACTCCCCCTTTACCTATTTTGGATTTAGCTACGACATCAGTACCGTTTATGCTTCTGTAATTGATCAGGGTAATTTGTATGTGGCGACCAATCAGGGTGTTTTTTACCACGCCTGGAATACTACTTTTAAAGAAGGCGTTTTTAAACTTGTAGAAGGAACAACCGCGCAATCCTGGAATGTACAGGTGATAGAAAACGAACTTATCTGTGCAAACAACAGAGGGGCACTCGTCATAAATGGAGGAAAAGTAACCCGTACGATCGATTCAAAAGGCTACTATGGTTTTAAGAGAATCCCAAATCGTCCTAATTTTTTCATTGGTTCTAATTACGATGGATTTGCCATTTTTGAAAAAACAGCCGGCGGTTTAGTTTTCAAAAACCAAATTAACGGCTTTGACAAATCATCCAACAGCTTTGAGGTTGACGATTCTTATTTGTGGCTTAAAAGAGATGCGTCTATTTACAGGATGACGTTAAACGACGAACTAACCCGTTTTTCGTACATAAAAAAAATAGACCAATTGACTCCTGCCTACAAAAACATTGGAAGCCTTCAGAAAATTGATCACAAAATATACTTTCAATCCAACAATCATTTTTATCTGTACTCCAAAGAGCAAAACTTGTTTATCGAGGACAAAGCATTGTCCTTACTGTTCAAAAACATCCCTGTTATCAACGCCTTAAGCGAAGACTCCCAATCCAATTTATGGTATGCTTTTGATGAATCTCTTGGGGTTTTAATGAAGGAAAACAATACCTATAAAAATGTAGTTGCACCATTCTCCAATCTAACGGGTAATCTGGTGAGCAACTATTTATCGATAAACACCATAGACCCTCAGAATATCTTTATTGGGTTAACAGACGGTCTGGCACATTACAACTCTAAATTATTAACGCATTTTGTAACCAAGCCCAAGGCTTTTATCCGAAGTTTTTCATTTCCCGGCGACACGATCGTACTGGGGAACAATCCAAATAAAATAGGCAACATCCGTATTCCTTATTCCTCCAATCATGTACGATTTACGTTCTCCTCTCCTACCTATGAAAATCTGGAAAACGTGCAGTTCTCCTACCAGCTAGAGCCTTTTGATGACAAATGGAGTAATTGGTCGACCATTTCAATAAAAGAATACACCAACCTTCGGGAAGGAGAATATACGATGAATGTAAAAGTCAGAAATAGTTACGGAATACAATCTGAACCCTCAACGCTTTCTTTCACCGTTTCACCGCCCTGGTACAGGCACTTTTTAGCCTTTATGCTTTATTTCTTATTGCTTATCATCCTGATTTACATTGTTTCAAATCGAATAAAAGTAAAAATCAGGAAAAACAAATATTACGAAACCATTGAACAAAGAAAATTGTACCTCGAAAGAGATGCAAAAACAAGACAGGAGCAATATGAACTGGCGAAGGAAATTGAAAAGCTAAAAAACGACAAACTGCAAATCAAAATCCTGGCAAAAGACAAAGAACTCGTGAACAACTCTTTACAAGTGGTAAAGAAAAACAAGATCCTGAACGGAATCATCCATAAACTGAAAGAAATTGACATTGAGGCTCTTGATGAATCGACAAAATTTCAGGTGAGCAAATTAAACAAAAGCATTGTCAAGGAGGTCAACACAGACAAAAGCTGGAAAGACCTTGAAAAACACATTAAAAACGTACATTTTGAGTTCTTAAAACGCTTAAAAGAAAAGTATCCGACGATATCACCACGCGAGCTGGATTTGTCCACTTATTTACTGATGAATATGTCGACGAAAGAAATAGCCGAGATTATGAATATTTCGACAGGAGGAGTCGAACTGGCCCGCTACCGACTGAGGAAAAAGCTGGGGCTGAATAAAAAAGAAAACCTGATTGGTTTTCTCATGAGCATTTAAAAGCAAAAAGAGGCTGTCCTTACTTTTCGGACAGCCTTGTTTTTATAAATAATTTTAGATTGAATTATAATCTAAAAGCAGTTTATTTGGTCGGCAAAAATCATACGTCTTAATTTAACGCTGATTTGACGGATTCGCTATCGCGAAGACGCTGATAAAAACGGATTCTAAAAATTAAAAAAACTTTTAAATGAGGAAAAAAAAATCTGTTTTTATTCGCGTTTTTACGAAGTAAATCTGTTTTATCCGTGTCGAACTAAAGTAGAGACTTAAACCAATAACATAATAAGAGAAAGTTCATCCTTTTCGGACAGCCTTGTTTTTATAAATAATTTTGGATTAAATTATAATCCAAAAGCAGTTATTGGTCGGCAAAAATTATACGTCTTAATTCAACGCTGATTTGACGGATTCGCTATCGCGAAGACGCTGATAAAAACGGATCCTAAAAATTAAAAAAACTTTTAAATGAGGAAAAAAATCTGTTTTTATTCGCGTTTTCACGAAGTAAATCTGTTTTATCCGTGTCGAACTAAAGTAGAGACTTAAACCAATAACATAATAAGAGAAAGTTCATACTTTTCGGACAGTCCCCTTTTGTTAGTTGATAAATTCTAATGTTCGCTCCAAAGCCATTCCTCTGGAGCCTTTTATCAGAATCGTATTTTCTGCAAAATGTGTGGTCTTTAAGAACGCTGCAAAAGTATCGAAAGTCTCAAAAAAATGAAGTTTATCGCTGCTTACTTTTGTTTCGTAAAAGGATTTCCCGATCAGATAACAAATCGATTTATCCTGATCTGCTAATGAATCTACAATCAGTTGATGCTCCTGCCTGCTTTCATCACCCAACTCAAACATATCTCCTAAAATCATCACCTTATTTCCGTTTTCCAATTGCAGGAAATTAGTAATAGCCACCGCCATACTGCTCGGATTGGCATTGTAAGCGTCCAGAATAATCTCGTTTGATCCTTTCTTTAATAACTGTGATCTGTTATTCTCCGGTATATAGTTTTCGATAGCGTGTTTTATGGCGGCATCTTCCACTTTGAAATAAGCACCCATCGCTACAGCCGCATTAATATTATTGGCGTTGTAAAGCCCAATTAAATGCGATTCTACATTAAAATTATCGTATTCGATCACCACAAAAGGATTGGCCTTAATACTCTTGATTTCTAAGTTGGCCTGAGCCTTGTTTACTCCAAACGTAAAAGATTCAATTCCCTCCGATTTCTCGATCTGAATTGGGTCTTCCAGATTTACAAAAGCGATCTTATTCTCTTTTGCCAGATACTGGTACATTTCGCTTTTCCCAATAATCACGCCTTCAACACCGCCAAAACCTTCGAGGTGCGCTTTTCCGAAATTGGTGATATAACCAAAATCCGGCTGTGCAAGATCACATAAAAAAGCGATTTCTTTCTTGTGATTTGCACCCATTTCGACAATTCCAATTTCGGTATCTTTTGTAAAAGACAACAAGGTTAACGGAACACCAATATGGTTGTTTAAATTCCCAACAGTCGCTTTGGTTTTATACTTTTGAGACAACACTACGTTGATCAGTTCTTTGGTCGTTGTTTTTCCGTTACTGCCGGTCAGGGCGATAATAGGTAGTTTTAAATAGGCTCTGTGGTACTTTGCCAATTCCTGCAACGTTTCCAGGCTGTTTTCAACGAGAATCGTTCTGTCGTCAATAGCATAAGCCGCATTGTCAATAACAACAAATAAAGCGCCCAATTCTATTGCCTGCGCAGCAAATGTGTTGGCATCGAAATTTTCACCTTTAATAGCAAAAAACATAGAATCCTTCTCAATTTTTCGGGTATCAATTGAAACTGATTTACATTTTAAAAACAAGCTATGAATGTCCTGGATATTCATTTATAAAAATATTTACATATTAAAATTAAGCAATAAAAAAATTCCAAATTCCAAAAGCTGAGTAAATCAGTTGGAATTTGGAATTTTTTTATTGAATTTGCCAGAATTTAGTTTCTTGGCGATTTTCTTTTTTCAGATTTAGCTCCTACTCTAGACATTGCACATCTAAATCCGATATAATCAGTTGCCATATCCTGAGGGAAATATCTTCTTTGACCCGGATCCAACCAATAAGCTCTGTCTCTCCAAGAACCACCTTTGTAAACTCTTACATTATCATCGATTAATGTGGTACGTTTACTAGAGTTGTCATATTTTTTAACCATCTGACCTAAACTATCAGTAGTGATGTTGTGTTTAGGTGAGTTGTACATCGTTTGATCAGCTTTAGTTCCTGATTCAGAATCTCCAAAATCAAAATACTTAGAAGATTGTTTGTCACCGTCTCTGTAGTTGATGTTGTTACTTGTATCAAAGTTTGTTCTTAGATAAGTTTCATTTTCATCAACCGGAACCTGAGCAATTTCTCCTGGTAAGTTAGTTGCTACTTTTTTACCGTTACTTAATGTTTTGTACTGAATATTATCTTTAGTGATAATTTCAATTTTACCATCTTTCCCGATTTTGTTTTTAGCGTATTGGTTTCCTCTAAAGTAGTTGAAATCATTTGCTTCGTTATCAATAATAGGTCTGTAAACATCGGCAACCCATTCGGCTACGTTTCCAGCCATATCATACAATCCGAAATCATTAGGAGCGTAGCTTTTTACAGAATTTGTAATATCAGCACCATCATCAGACCAACCTGCAATTCCACCGTAATCACCGTTTCCTTGTTTAAAGTTAGCCAATTGATCTCCTTTGTTTTTACGTTTTGAAGAACGTGTATAATCTCCAGACCAAGGATATTTCTTTTGTCCTTTATAGATATTGTATTCTCTTTGTCCAACATCAGCAGCAGCAGCATACTCCCATTCTGCTTCAGTAGGAAGTCTGTATTCTGGAAGGATAATCCCTGAAGAACGTTGTGCATACACATTTTTTTCTTCCGGAACCACTCCGTCTTTACCTGCTTTAGGTTTTCTTCCGTTAGGATTTTTCTTTAATACAAGTTCTTCGTTACCTCCGTAAGTAGTACTTGGAGAAGCAACATAACCTTCTGTATTAAATAAACTTTCAGCGCTAACATCCTGAGTTTTTGCTCCTTTTTTAAGGTAACCGTTTTTCTCTAAAACTGCTTCGTTAACACGGTCAGTTCTCCATTTAGCGAATTCAACAGCCTGAATCCAGTTTACACCTACTACAGGGTAGTTTGCGTAAGATGGGTGTCTTAAGTAGTTGTTGGTCATCGTTTCGTTATATCCTAAACGATTTCTCCATACAAGCGTATCAGGAGATGCTCCTTCGTAAATATTCTTGTAATTTTCTTCTGTTGGTGGGAAAACTTTCTTTAACCACTCCAGGTATTCTAAGTACATACCGTTGGTAACTTCAGTTTCATCCATATAGAATGACTGAACGTGTTGTTGAGTTGGTGTGTTATTCCAATCGTGCATAACATCATCCTGTACTTTACCCATAGTAAATGTACCTCCTTCAACAAAAACTAAACCAGGACCAGCCTGTTGTTTTTTTCCTGCATTTCTGGCAGCAGTTCCATTTTGACTGTCTACGTCCCAACCAGTTGCCCTGGACGCATGACTGGAACTCGATTTTTTGCTACAACTAGCCGTGCCTAACATCAATACCATTGACATCATTAATTGCAAGACTACAATTTTGTTTACTTTCATACTCATTCTGTAGGTGATAAATTTAGGTGCTGCAATATAATAATTAACATTTAATTAGCAACATCCGGTCTAATAATTTTATTTAGCTGTTTTTTACCAGAAAATAACCTATTGTTACGAACGCAAAAATATACTTTTTATTATTTACTATAACATGAAATACTATATTTTTACCTACTAAAATATTTTTAATTAAAAACCGTTTTATCCACTAATGAAACAAGCCCTGATTTTATACCTTTTTCTGATTCCTTTTATCTCATTTTCCCAGATAAATGGAGGCTTTACGTTAGATTGGCAAAACAAAAAAGAGATGAGTTTTGGTGACTCTAAATTAAAAATACCCTATTTTTCAGGAAACGGTTTCCGGTATGATACTACTAAAAAAAGCATAATTTTATTATTGAATCTGACGGAAGCAGGTTCTGCGAACTACAATTCGATTCAAATTTCCAACATTATTTACGAGTCGGTTTCAATTGCTGATCTCGGCGACCTTTCCCTTGAAAACATCCCCGAAAAACCAAATGAAACCTTAAAAACAACCCTTTCAAGAGACCTGACGCAGGTGTTTTTATCTCTGTCGCCTATCATAAAAGAAGGAAACAGCTTTAAAAGAATACGATCTTTTTCCTACAATACGACTACCAGTACAACAGCAAAAAACAATAACTCTTCTTCTTTTCAAAAAACAGCTGCCGTTTACAATTCTGTATTATCTTCGGGAGACTGGTACCGTTTTTACGTCGAAAAATCGGGTGTTTATAAACTCTCCAGAGCCTTTTTGCAAAGTCTTGGTTTTGACCCGGGAAAAACAGATCCGAGAAGAATAAAAATTTATGGAAACGGAGGAAAAATGCTTCCTTTGGCCAACAACGTTTATTATCCGGAAGACCTGACAGAAAATGCTATTCAGATTATTGGGGAAGCAGATGGTGTTTTTAACAACGAAGACTATATTCTTTTTTATGGTGAAGGAGTTGAAAACTGGAGTACCGAAAGTCAGACCAACTTAAACCTGTACGACACCAAGTCATACTATTACATTACCATTACGGGCGGTGACGGAAAACGAATCTCTCCGCTCAACCAGCCAACCGGAAGCAGCACTTTAGAACTCAATACTTTTGACGACTACCAGTTTCACGAAATCGACAAAATAAATATCGCCCACTTAGGCCGCGAATGGTACGGCGAATCTTTCGACATTACTCAGGAGCAGGAGTTCAACTTCAACTTCCCGAATATCGACCCTTCGACTCCTGTAAAAATAGAAGTTAAAGCAGCTTCGGCAGCCTACACTCCTACTTCGTTTGCCATTTCTGCTAACGGGCAAAATGTTGGCAACCTCAATTTTCAGCCATTAGTTCTCAATGGCGATATAAAATTTTACGCTCAGAAACTACCCTCCAACGCAACTTTTACCGGAGCCGAAAATGTAAAAATAAAACTTACCTATAATAACAATGGAGTTCCGGGATCAAAAGGATACCTTGATTTCATTAATCTGATTGCCAAAAGAAAACTTCTGGGCACCGGAAAACAATTTAAATTTCAATACGATTTAGCAGGCGCAACCCCCGGAATAGTCAATTACACAATAGGCAACGCCGCCGGTATTGCTCAAATTTGGGACGTCACAGATCCGGCCAATATCTTAAAAATAGAAAACACCGGCCAAGCCAACTTTAGTTTTAAGGCAGCTTTAGGAGAAATCAGAAAATACATAGCGATTGACCCCGCCGATTATTACGCTCCTTTAAAAGAGAACCAGTCTAAAGTTGTCAATCAGAATTTAAAAGGAACACTTTTCAGGAATGCTCAAAACAGCTTTCAGGATATCGACTACATTATTGTAACTCCAAAATCTCTGACTTCCCAAGCCGAAAAACTAGCCACTTTTCACCGGGTGAATTCCAATTTAAACGTAAAAGTAGTTGCATTAGAAAACATTTACCAGGAGTTCTCTTCCGGAAAGCAAGATGTCGCGGCCATCCGAAATTGCATTCGATACCTTTATAATAACGCTTCTTCTCCCGACAAAAGACTTAAATATGTAAACTTATTCGGAGACGCCTCATTTGATTATAAGGACCGAATTTCAAACAATACCAATATTGTACCTATATATCAATCTGCAACCAGCAACTCTACCGGAGAAGCCTCATTTGCATCGGATGATTTTTACGGTCTGATGGATGCCAATGAAGGAGTTGTTGTTTTCCCTTTTGGCGGAATTGATATCGCAGTAGGCCGAATGTTAACTTCCGACAATGCACAGGCAGCTGAAATGGTGAATAAAGTTTTAGAATATCACGATCAGAAATCTTTTGGAAACTGGCGCAACAACATCGTTATGATAAGCGACGACTCCGACAGAGCCTCAGATGCCAGTCTGCAAGCCCGCCAGAACAGCCTTGCCGATGCAATCTCTACCCAAAAACCATTCCTTAATATCGACAAAATTCTTCTCGACTCTTATACACAGGAAGCTTCGGCAGGAGGAGCCAGATACCCTAAGGCCCGAACCGATATGTTTAATGCGTTCGAAAAAGGCGCTTTAGTTTTCAACTATCTCGGACATGGCGGTGAAGACGGACTGGCAGGCGAACGACTCTGGGAAAAATCAGACGGACAAAACCTGAGCAATCAATACAAATACCCGCTATTTATCACCATCACCTGTGAATTTTCAAGATTTGACGACCCTACGAGACCAACCGCAGGAGAATATACTTTTTGGAACCCAAAAGGCGGTGCTATTTCCATGTTAACCACCGTTCGTGCGATCGGACAATACAATGCCGAAAACTTTAACGACAGCCTGAACAAAAACCTATTTTCTTACGGATCCAGTCAATACACCACCATCGCAGAGGCACTACGAATTTCTAAAAATGAAAACCCAAGCTCTGCCAGTAATGTTATTTTTTATATTGGAGATCCCGCTTTGATGCTGGCCATTCCGAAACCAAAAATCAATCTGACAAAAATCAATGATATTGCAGTTTCTCAGGCAATTCCGGATTTCAAATCCTTATCGAAAATTAAAATCACAGGAGAAATTACCGACGAGAACAACAACCTTTTAAGCAATTACAATGGCGAATTAGCAACAGCTATTTTCGACAAATTAATCACCTCCACCACCCTGAACAACGATGGATATAGCCCTGCAATGTCATTCAAAATATTAGGCGAAACTATTTTCAGAGGAAATGCGTCGGTAACCAACGGTCAGTTTGAATTTAGCTTTGTCGTACCCAGAGACATTCGCGTCCCTGTTGATTACGGCCGAATCAGCTTTTACTCCAAGAAAACACAAACACTTGAAAATCAAACCGGTTACAACACTACTATAAAAATTGGAGGAATAAATGAAAATGCTCCACAGGACAATATAAGTCCAAAAGTGAAGTTATATATGAACGATGAAACTTTTGTATCGGGAGGAATTACAAACGAATCGCCCTTTTTACTGGCGTTTCTTGAAGATGAAAACGGAATCAATACAGCAAGCGGAATCGGGCATGATATTATAGCAGTGCTGGATGGCGATGTAAGCAACCCTTTTGTTCTCAATGATTATTATCAGACAAAACTAGACGATTATACCAATGGAAATTTACGTTTTCCATTGCGAAATCTTGCCGCCGGAATGCACACTATAACTTTTACGGCATGGGATGTATACAACAATCCTGTAACCAGTGAAATACAATTTATAGTTGTTGGAGATGAATCGCTAACCCTAACTCACGTTCTTAATTATCCTAACCCTTTTTCAACCTATACCCAATTTTGGTTTTCGCACAACAGACCTTACGAACCGCTTGATGTTCAGGTTCAGGTCATGACCATAACCGGTAAAGTAGTCTGGACAAAAAACCAGATCGTCACCACAGAAGGCTTCCTGTCGAGAGAAATAACCTGGGACGGAAAGGATGATTTTGGCGATCGAATCGGGAAAGGCGTTTATATTTACAAACTCACTGTCAAATCAAATTTGACAAATAAAAAGGCAGAAAAATACGAAAAGCTTGTCATCTTATAATAATCTATATATTTGTATCACCAACTCCATAATTACGTAAATGAAAAAAATATCGCTATTATTAATTTGTTTTTTAATTATTCCGTACGCAAAAGCTCAAAACATTGAACGCCCTATTACTACCGGAGTACCTTTTTTACTAGTCGCAGCCGACGCAAGAGCCGCCGGTTTAGCCGATCAGGGTGTTGCTACATCAGCCGACGCCTATTCGCAACAATGGAATCCCGCAAAATATGCTTTCTCCGTAGACAAGCAGGGATTTTCTATCAGTTACACTCCTTATCTGACTGACTTAGCCAATGACATTTCATTAGGCCAGGTAACCTACTACAACAAAATCAACGACCGAAGCGCCTTCGCGGGAAGTTTCCGTTATTTTGGTTTTGGAGATATTGAGTTACGCACCACCGGAGATCCAAATGAAGCGGCAAGAATCGTTTCACCGAATGAATTTGCTTTCGACGGATCTTACTCGCTGAAACTAAGCGAAACATTCTCTATGGCTGTAGCCGCAAGATACATTCGCTCTAACCTAAAAATTGCTTCGGAAGATATCGATGCATCAGCAGCAACTTCTTTCGCTGTAGACGTTGCCGGATTCTACCAATCGGAAGAGATTGCTTATTCTGACTTCAACGGAAGATGGAGAGGTGGTTTCAACCTGCAAAATCTTGGAAAAAAAATAAGCTATGACAACGACGATATCAGTTCTAACTTTTTACCGGCTAATCTTAGATTAGGAGGAGGTTTCGACTTCATCTTAGACGATTATAATAAAGTAGGTCTTAGTGTCGAAGTCAGCAAACTTTTAGTTCCAACTCCTCCGGGACCAGGAACTCCTGTAGATGCAAATGGCGACGGCGATTTTACAGATCCGGGAGACATCTCTCAGGAACAAGCTAACGCAGCAAACTACAAAAACTACAAAGACATTGGCTGGGTATCCGGAATCTTTAAATCATTTGGCGATGCGCCGGGTGGTTTTAGCGAAGAACTAAAAGAAATCACTTATAGTGTAGGTGCCGAATATATGTATCAGGATGCTTTTGCCTTACGAGCAGGATATTTTCACGAAAGTCCGGTAAAAGGAGCAAGACAATTCTTCTCTTTAGGAGCCGGATTCAAATATAATGTTGTAAAAGTTGACGTTTCATATTTATTTTCGACTTCAAAAGTTAAAAATCCGTTAGAAAATACACTTCGTTTTTCTTTAACCTTTAACTTTGGCGACAAATACGAAGTTTATTAAAACCAGAAAACAAAAAAAATAATAACAATCCAAATTTCTATTAAGTTAGAGATTTGGATTTTTTTTCCCTTAAAAACAAATGAAAGAAATAAGCATTACATCATCCTTTAACGTTTACAACAACCTTGAGGAACTTTCAAACGACATTCAGGACTTAATGCGTCAGGCAGTCGAAGTCCGCAAAAACGCTTACGCTCCCTATTCTCAATTTCGGGTTGGAGCTGCTTTACTTTTAGACAACGGAAAAATAGTCGTAGGGTCTAATCAGGAAAATGCAGCTTATCCTTCAGGATTATGTGCAGAGCGTGTTGCTATTTATCATGCCGGAAGTGTGTATCCGGGAGCCAAAATTTTAAAAATGGCCATTACAGCAGCTTCAGACACCAACCAGACGACAGCACCGATTCCACCATGTGGTTCTTGCCGACAATCTATTGCAGAATACGAGATCAGACAGGATACCCCTATTGAAATCTATTTTATGGGTGAAATAGGTGAAGTTTATAAATCGGCATCCCTAAAAAATTTACTTCCTTTTATGTTTGATAAAAAGTTCTTGTAAAAAAAAGCCAAAAAGTGGCTTTTAAATTTTACTTCTTAATAGGAATGTCTTATTTTTGCATCCCGACCTTTCGGGCGCAAATTTGTGGGAGGAAACTATTTTGCGTTATAGGCAACAATTGATAACACAAACAAACTTTAGCAAAAGAAAGAATTCAGATGAAAGAAGTTACAAAAGAAGTATATTTAAAGTGGTACGAAGACATGCTGCTTTGGAGAAAGTTTGAAGACAAACTTGCAGCATTATACATTCAACAAAAAGTTAGAGGTTTTTTACACCTATATAATGGTCAGGAAGCTGTATTAGCAGGTGCATTGCACGCTATGGACCTGACTAAAGACAAAATGATTACTGCATACAGAAACCACGTTCAGCCAATTGGCATGGGAGTTGATCCTAGAAACGTAATGGCAGAACTTTTAGGAAAAGCAACCGGAACCTCAAAAGGTATGGGAGGTTCTATGCACATTTTCTCTAAAGAGCACCGTTTTTACGGAGGACACGGAATTGTTGGTGGACAAATTCCGGTAGGAGCTGGTTTGGCTTTTGCCGATAAATATTTCAACACTGGCGGAGTTACTATGACTTACTTTGGTGATGGTGCTGCCAGACAAGGTTCATTACACGAAGCTTTCAACATGGCTATGTTATGGAAATTACCAGTTGTATTTATCGTTGAAAACAACGGTTATGCAATGGGAACTTCTGTTGAAAGAACTGCAAATCACACCGACATCTGGAAACTTGGTTTAGGATACGAAATGCCTTGCGGACCTGTTGACGGAATGAATCCGGTAAAAGTTGCAGAAGCAATGACAGAAGCGATTGACAGAGCACGTCGTGGTGACGGACCTACTTTCCTTGAAATGAAAACGTACCGTTACAGAGGACACTCAATGTCTGATGCACAATTGTACCGTTCTAAAGAAGAAGTAGAAGAATACAAAAAAATTGACCCTATTACTCAGGTTTTAGATGTAATTATGGATCAAAAATATGCTACGGAAGAAGAAATTGAAGTAATCGACCAAAGAGTAAAAGATTTAGTAGAAGAATGTGTGAAATTTGCTGAAGAATCTCCATATCCTGAATTACAACAATTGTACGATGTAGTATACGCACAAGAAGACTATCCATTTACACCTCATAAACTATAAATCAATGGCAACAATTATTACAATGCCTCGTTTGAGCGATACTATGACGGAAGGAACGGTAGCGACTTGGCTTAAAAAAGTAGGCGACAAAATTAGCGAAGGAGATATCTTAGCTGAGATTGAAACAGACAAAGCAACAATGGAATTTGAGTCTTTCAACGAAGGAACTCTTTTACATATCGGAATACCAGCGGGAGAAACTGCTCCTGTTGACTCTTTATTAGCAATCATTGGTAACGAAGGAGAAGACATCTCTGCTCTTTTAGCCGGTGGTGCTGCACCTGCTTCAGAAGCTCCAAAAGCGGAAGCTGCCCCTGCTGCAGAAACAAAAACAGAAACTGCTGCTCCTGCAAAAGGGGTAACTGAATTACCAAAAGGTGTTGTAGTGGTTACCATGCCACGTTTGAGCGATACCATGACCGAAGGAACTGTAGCTTCCTGGTTGAAAAAAGTAGGTGATACTGTAGCTGAAGGAGACATCTTAGCCGAAATTGAAACAGACAAAGCCACTATGGAGTTTGAGTCTTTCAATGCCGGAACTTTATTACACATTGGAATTCAGGAAGGAAATACAGCTCCTGTTGACAGCTTATTAGCTATCATCGGACCTGCCGGAACTGATGTTTCGGGAATTTCTGCAAACTATACTGCCGGAGGTGCTGCAAGCGCTCCTGCAACTGAAGAAGTAAAAACTGCTCCAGCTGCTGAAAAAGCAACAGAAAATGTAGCCGAAACTTCAAACGGAGGAAGAATCTTAGCTTCACCATTAGCAAAGAAAATCGCCTCTGACAAAGGAATCCAATTGACCCAGGTTAAAGGTTCAGGAGAAAACGGACGTATCGTAAAAAGCGATATCGAAAACTTTACTCCAGCTGCTGCTCAGGCACCTGCTGCAACTGCAACAGCTGCTGCTAAATCGCCAGAAGCTGCTCCTGCTGCTGCACCAAAAGTTTTTGTTCCTGCCGGAGAAGTTTTCACCGAAGAGATCAAAAACTCTCAAATGCGTAAAATTATTGCAAAACGTTTGGCAGAATCTTTATTTACAGCTCCTCACTACAACTTAGTGATCGAAGTAAGCATGGACGAAGCTATGGGTGCGAGAGCAACAATCAATACCGTTCCGGATACAAAAGTATCTTTTAACGATATGGTAATCAAAGCTTGTGCATTAGCCCTGAAAAAACATCCAAAAATCAACTCTCAGTGGAAAGAAGATGCTATCATCATCAACCACCACGTAAACATTGGTGTTGCTGTAGCGGTTGAAGACGGATTAGTAGTTCCAGTATTGAAATTTACAGACGCCATGAGTTTATCTCAAATTGGTGCTTCAGTAAGAGATCTTGCCGGAAGAGCTAAAAACAAAAAACTAGGACCACAGGAAATGGAAGGAAGCACTTTTACAGTTTCTAACCTTGGAATGTTTGGTATCACTGAATTCAATTCAATCATCAATCAGCCAAACTCTGCCATCCTTTCTGTAGGAGCAATTGTAGAGAAACCGGTAGTTAAAAACGGTCAGATTGTAGTTGGAAACACCATGATGTTATCATTGGCTTGTGACCACAGAACGATTGACGGTGCAACCGGAGCTCAGTTTTTACAAACACTAAAACAATACATCGAAAGCCCGGTGACCATGTTAGCATAATTTTCATGCCATGTTCATCTAAGCAAAGTCGAATATCTAAGCGAAGTCGAATGTCCGTCTGAGCGAAGCCAAAGACCCCCTATAATAAAATCCCGTTTTGTTCATTCAAAACGGGATTTTTTGTTTAATTTTCATCCGCAAATCCAAAACACATAAAAATGAAGAAAATAATCCTTGTAGCTTTATTCTTAACGGCTTTCGCCTGCCAGAAAAAAGAACAAACCGAAAAAAATACAGCCGTCATTGACGAACACAGCTATTCTAAACCGGAATTGGCTGTTGTGAAACACCTCGATCTTGACATTAAAGTCGATTTCAACACCCAAACCATCACCGGAAAAGCTTCCTGGCAAATTGACAACATCAGTAAAGGAAATGAAATTATCTTCGACGAAAACACCCTTAACATTACCAAAGTAACCTTAGGAGACGAAGAAAAAGAAACCAAATTCGAGCTTGGTGCGGACACCGAATTTCATGGGAAACCGCTTCATATTACCATTGAACCCAACACCACCAAAGTAAATATTTACTACAACACCACCAAAGAGGCTGTAGCATTGCAATGGTTGAAACCGGAACAAACTGCAGACAAAAAGAAACCATTCTTATTCTCTCAGGGCGAAAGCGTTTGGTCGCGTACCTGGATTCCGTGTCAGGATTCACCGGGAATTCGCTTTACTTACAATGCAAAAATTACGGTTCCTAAAGATTTATTAGCCGTTATGAGTGCTGTGAATCCACAGAAGAAAAACGATACCGGAGTTTATACTTTTAAGCAAGACAAAGCAATTCCGTCTTATTTAATGGCAATTGCCGTTGGAGATATTGAATTCCAGGCAATCGATAACAGAACCGGGGTTTACGCAGAACCTTCCATGCTGAAAAAATCGGCTTGGGAATTTGCTGAACTTGGAAAAATGGTCGTTGCTGCCGAAAAACTTTACGGCCCATACCGTTGGGGACGTTATGATGTATTGGTTTTACCACCAAGCTTCCCTTATGGCGGAATGGAAAACCCGAACCTAACTTTCTTAACTCCGGGCGTAATTGCAGGAGATCGTTCGCTAACAAGTCTTTTAGCACATGAATTAGGACACAGCTGGAGCGGAAACTTAGTGACCAATGCAACCTGGGATGACATTTGGTTAAACGAAGGTTTTACCACTTATGTGGAACACAGAATTGGAGAAGCCATCTTCGGAAAGAAAGAATTTGAAATGCAAAACGTTATCACCAACAAAGAATTAGTGGATAATGTAGCAGAATATGGAGCAGATAGCCCAGATACCCGATTAAAAGTAAGCCTTACAGGAAGAAATCCTGACGATGGTATCAGTATGATTCCTTACGTAAAAGGATATGCTTTTTTAAGAGTTATTGAGAATGCGGTTGGCCGTGAGAAATTCGATCCGTTTATTAAAAACTATTTCGATTCTCATGCGTTCCAATCCATCACAACAGAAGATTTTGTAAAATACATCAATGAAAACCTGATTAAAGGCGACAAAGCTTTAGCCGATAAAATCAAATTAGAAGACTGGATTTACAAACCGGGAATTCCGTCAAACATCCTTCCGGTAAGTTCTCCTGATTTTGACGCAATTGATCAAATCCAAAAAACCTGGAGAGAAACTGGCGTAACAGGTCTAAGCAAAAAAATTACGACAACTGCTGAAAAACAGCATTTTATAGATCATCTTCCATCTGACATTACAGCAGCAGAAATGGAAGCGATTGACAAAGAATTCAACTTTACAAAAGGTGGTAATTTCATCATCAAACGCCAATGGTTCGTTCAGGCCATTGAACATCAATACAAAGCAGCCAATCCTGCAATTGAGCAATTCCTAATCGGAATAAGCCGAACAGGATCAGTAATGATGCTTTACAAAGAAATGGTTAAAACTCCGGAAGGAAAAGTTTGGGCAAAACAGATTTTCGAAAAAGCAAAATCAGGTTATCATGCTACAACGATTCAAGCTGTTGAAGGGGTTTTGAAATAGAGTTTTTTAGTCGCGGTTTTCAGTCGCAGTAGGCAGTCGCAGTTTTCAAACAGCACTGTATACTGCGACTGAAAACTGAGACTGAGACTAAAAAAAAAACCAGATTACGCAAAGTGTAATCTGGTTTTTTTTTAGTTCTTATTCTTAGCTTCGATCCATTTCGACATGTACATCGTGCTTCTATACGCGTGATGCTGCAATAAATTACCCATAAAATTATGCAGACGATGGCTCTTAGAATCCATCAACAATGAGTTGACTACAGCTACTAATCCAGCTGAAAATTTATCCTTCAGATAACATTCATTAATAATAGCGACACCTTTTTTCTGAGCCTCTTTCCAAAGACTTTCATCCTGATAAAGTGCAATGGCATTTTTAACAAATTCGGATACATCATCGGCTATGAATCCATTCCAGGGTAAGCTGGCATGCATGGCTTCAGCACCAATTGTTGTGGTTACACTAGGTGTTCCGCATTGCATTGCCTCGAGCAATTTGCCTTTTAAACCGGCTCCAAACCGAATAGGCGCCAGAACAACTCTTGCATTTTTCACAACTTCATTAGCATCCTCTGCCCTGCCCATTACATAAAACCCGTTTTTAGGCTGATGCAATTGTACTACTTTTTGTGACGGATAAGCACCGTAAACCTCTAAAACAGCTTCCGGAAAATCCGTTTTTATCAAAGGCCAGATGGTTTCTTTTAAATACTGAACGGTGTTCCAATTGGGCTCGTGAAAGAAATTCCCAATAAAAACAAACTTTTTCCTTTCTTCAAAGGAAGGCAATTTCAAAAGAGCAACATCCGACATTGCCTCTACTAAAAAAGGGAGATACAAAAGCAGCTCTTCATTGATTCTGAACATTTCTTTCAAAACATTCATCTCAAATTCTGAAATAATCAAAGACAAATCGCATCTTAAAATACTGGCGATTTCCCGCTTTGCTACTTCTTCAGAAAACAAATCAGCGAGTTCAAATTTCCGGCCCTTCTTAAAAGCGTTTTGCCTTGCTGCACGTAAACAATGTAAATCTTCGGTATCGAGAATCCGGATGGCTTCCGGACAATTTTCGGTCACACGCCACCCAAATTGTTCCTCGATCATAAAACGATCAAACAATACAACATTTGGATTTAATTCCATCACAAACGCATCAAAACTGGCCGAATTGAGTTCGATACTTTTTTTATCAACTCCAAACGCAGACAAGTCTACCATAAAATCGCTGTCCAGGGCCGCACTGACGAATGTAATGTCAAATCCATTATCCTTAAAAATGGAAATTAACTGCATCATTCTACCTCCGGCAGCAGACGAATTTGGCTCGGGCCAGACAGAACCGATAATTAAAAGTTTACGCACTGGATTCATTTATATTCATTTCAACCTGCAAAATAATGCTTTTTCGAGCGTATTCGCACGATATTTCCTGTTTTTGGTCGAAAAAAGACTAATTTTGCCAAATACAAATTTCGGAAGCAATTATGTTAGGATTAAAATTAGCCACAGACCCCCGCTGGGTCAATATCGTAGAATCAAATATCGAAGAAATTTTGACGGATCATGCCTGGTGCGAACAAAAAGCCGCTTCAAATGCCATCAGCTTAGTTACTTACAATTCTGAATTGGAAGAACTGGTAACCGAAATGCTTGTGATCGCAAGAGAAGAACTGGAGCATTTGCAAATGGTGCACGATATCATCAAAAAAAGAGGTTTGACTTTGGGGCGTGAAAGAAAAGATCATTATGTAAATGAACTTTTTAAATTCATGAAAAAAGACGGCAGCCGCAGAGATGCTCTTTGCGATCGTCTGTTGTTTTCGGCTATGATTGAAGCCAGAAGCTGCGAGCGTTTTAAAGTACTTTCAGAAAACATAAAAGACGAAGAACTGGCTAAATTCTACCGTGATTTAATGATTTCTGAAGCCGGACATTACACTACATTTTTAGGTTTTGCAAGAAAATATACCGACAATATAGATATCGATAAACGCTGGAAAGAATGGATTGAATTCGAAGGTTCAATTATTACCAACTACGGAAAAAGTGAAACCGTACACGGATAATAATTCTCAAAATTCGATTTTCATTTTTACCTATAAATACCACAATTTGTTATGTCTGCAAATAAAATAAAGACCATTTTACTAAAAACGGCCAAATACCTTGGAATTACTTTTGTTGTCATTATAGGATTACTGTTCCTTACGCCCATTATTTTTGAAGATACAATTAAGGAACAAATTAAAAAAACCGCCAACGAGAAACTAAGCGCAGAACTCAACTATTCTGATGTTTCGGTTTCGTTTTTTCAACATTTCCCCTCTCTGACTCTAACCTTAAGCGACTTAAACCTTAACGGCTCAGCTCCTTATAAGAACGAAAAATTTATTACCGCAAAGGAAGTTTCATTTGGTATAAATGTAGCCAGTCTGGTTTTTAGCAAAGAGGTAAAAATCGATCAGATTTATTTGTCTGATTCTTTTATCAATGTAAAGGTAAACGAAGAAGGAGAAGCCAATTACAACATTTATAAAGGATCTTCGCAGGATTCAAATCCTAAGGACAGTACCGAAACCGCCTTAAAACTGGAACGAATTGAGATTTTAAACAGTAAGATTGTTTACGACGACAAATCGACGAAAATACATTTTGACGCTTTCGGATTTGACTATTTAGGAAAAGGAGATTTAAACAAAGCCGTTTTCGATTTATATTCGAAAGCAAAAATTGAAAAGTTAAATATCGTTTATGAAAATGAACCTTATTTGATGAACAAAAAGGTAAATGCTGATCTGATCACAAAAGTCAACGTCAACTCCCTGTCCTTTTATTTCCAACAAAATAACCTTAAAATAAACGACCTTATTGTTGACTTTATTGGGAAATTCAACTTCCTGAAAGACGGATACAATATGGATTTTGTGATAAAATCAGACAACAGTGATTTACACGATGTTTTTACCGCCTTCCCTCCAAAATACATTACCTGGCTGTCTAAAACAGAATTGAAAGGAAATACCAATCTGCTTTTAACTTTAAAAGGAGACTATATTGCCGCACAAAATATTGCACCGGATCTTAATATGGATGTGAAAATAGACAGCGGATTTGTTAATTACAACAAAAGCGCTTTCCCGGTTTCGAATCTGAATTTAGAGATTAAAACAAAAGTCCCGTCATTAAATCCGGACCTGCTTATTGTTGATGCCAAAAACCTGTCTTTAAACATCAAACAGGATTATTTAAAAACGAAATTCAATGTTAAAGGTGTAAAAACACCGGATATCAACGCCGATTTTAAAGCCAAAATTGACCTTGGAAAATTAATGCAGGCACTTGGGATTCCAAACATCGTACTAAAAGGAAACCTCGCAGGAGATGTAAAAGCAAATGGTAAATTTGATTTAAAAAACAAACTTCTTCCAGTTACCAATGGTGTCATTGATTTGGAAAACGGTTATTTAAAAACGCCTTACTATCCAAATCCAATCACAGACATCACCATCAAATCTAAGGTTGAGAATCAAAAAGGAACTTTTGGCGACTTAAAAATAAAACTAAAACCCGCTCAATTTACCTTTGAAGGAAAGCCGGTTTTTGTAGAAGCTGATCTTAGTAATTTTAATGATTTAGCTTATGATATCAAAGCAAAAGGAGAACTGGATGTCAACAAAATCTATAAAGTTTTCTCTCAAAAAGGACTAGACTTAGACGGTTTCGTAAAAGCTGATCTGGTTTTAAAAGGCAAACAAAGCGATGCCGAAAAAGGAAATTACCGCAAGCTGCACAATAAAGGAACTCTTGAACTTAGAAATATTGGCATTACCTCTGAGTATCTTCCGAAGAAATTCATCATCAAAGAAGGTATTTTTAAGATCAATCAGGATAAAATGTCTTTCAATAACTTTTTGGCAGCCTACGGCCAATCTGACTTTAGGTTAAATGGTTATTTACAGAACGTTTTTAATTATGCAACGACCAATACCGGCGTCTTAAAAGGTTCTTTCAAATCGACATCACGCTATATTAATGTGGATGAATTTATGTCGGCTACTCCGACAACTACTTCGGTTACCGAAGCCAAAACAGAAACTCAGCCTCAAAAGCAAACGGCACAAACAGGAGTTATTATTATTCCTGCCAATTTAAATCTGCAATTTACGGCGAATGCCCAAAAAGTGAGTTTCGACAAATTGAATCTTTTAAATGCGGTTGGAAATTTAAGCATGAACAAAGGCAAACTGAACATGCAGAATACCGGTTTTAATTTAATTGGATGCGACGTGAGCATGAATGCCAATTATCAGGCGATAACCCCTAAAAAAGCCAATTTTGATTACGCGATTAAAGCCTCTGATTTTGACATTAAAAGGGCCTACAACGAAATTGAAGTTTTTAGAAAAATGGCGAGCGCTGCCGAAAAAGCACAAGGAATTGTTTCTTTAGACTACCAGTTAAAAGGCCGCTTAAACAGCAATATGGAGCCGGTTTATCCGTCGCTTGCCGGTGGAGGAACTCTTTCGATAAAAGATGTGAAAGTTAGGGGATTGAAAATGTTTAGTGCGGTAAGCAAACAAACCAATACGGAATCGATAAAAAACCCGGATCTTTCAAAAGTAGACATTAAAACTACGATCAAAAACAATATCATGACCGTAGAACGCTTTAAGTTTAAGTTTGCAGGCTTCCGACCAAGAATCGAAGGTACAACAAGTTTAGACGGAAAACTGAACTTAAAAATGCGTTTAGGCCTTCCTCCTTTAGGAATCTTTGGAATTCCGCTGACCATTACCGGAACTCAGGACAATCCAAAAATAAAAGTGGGAAGAAAATCTCAAAATTTAGAGGAAACAAAAGATACTGAGGAATAAATCCTGAAAACCTGTTCATTATGGACAGGTTTTTTTATTTAAATCAAATTATATTTATAGTTTTGAACAGCAATGCAACTTACTCATGAAACAATCAAAAAGAGGGGAGTTTTACGGCCAGACAAACAAAACGATTTCTCTCGAAGGAATAACGTTAACAGATACCGTATATACACATCCTAAAGTAGATTGGCATTATCACGAGCATGCTTACTTTACCTTTATCCTGCAGGGAAATGTAATTGAAGGAAATAAAAAAGAAGTTTACAATTGCGCCCCCGGAAGTCTCCTTTTTCACAACTGGCAGGAACCACACTACAACATTAAACCGGAAGGTTTCACAAGAGGTTTTCACCTCGAAATCGAAAAGAAATGGTTTGATACCCTGACCATGAACAGCGACAACCTACAAGGAAGCGCGACCATCCTGAACCCCGACATCAAACTTTTGATGTATAAAATTTTCAGAGCTACTAAGGTTGACGACTTTCATTTTGACCTGCCCACCCAAACGCTATTGATCGAGATTTTATCAAAACTAAATGGCGATTTTCAGTCTGTCTTACATAAAAATCCCAAATGGGTTACAATGATTGATGAAATTCTTCACGATCAGCTTACCGAAACCATGACACTCGATTATTTGTCGAAAACATTAGGCATACACCCTATCCACCTTTCAAGAGATTTTTCAAAGTATTTTCATTGTAACTTAGGAGAATACATCCGAAAATTAAAAGTAGAAAAAGCACTATCACTCATCGCGTTACAAAACAAATCGCTAACCGAAATCGCCTACGAATGCGGTTTCTCCGACCAAAGTCATCTCACCCGGTCCTTCAGAGAAATAAACGGCCTAAATCCGTCAGCGCATAAAAAATTACTTTTCAAAAAATAAGTCAAATGTTAATCCTGTACAATTTTTACAATTTGCTGCAGCGTAGATTTGCCTTTCAATCTTTATAATCAATCAAATGATAAAACACTTTTTTTTACTTGCCCTGCTATTTTGTAATAGTATAATTTCGGCACAAAACAGTGACCTGCTCCAAACGGACGGAATTACAACTGAACTGCACAAAAATAATGTGGGTAAAGTTACTTTTATGAAAGGCAACATTCCACTGGATCAGTATAAAGAAACTGATTTTCTGAAATCCTTTGAACTAACTTATAAATCCGATCTGAACATCAGGGTTTTTATGAACAACTCTGTTACAAATTACCTGCATCAATTGAATCCGGAATTACCCGCAGATCAACTTTTAACGACAGGAAACCTTCAATTTGCCTTTTACATCGACAATAAACTTCTTTATACCGAAAACCTTAATTACGGATGCAGTTTTGGATCGGCAGGCAGCAAAGACACTTCAACAACCTTCAGGGTTCCTTTAACGAGTTCCAAAAAAGAAGACTGGTGGTCTATTTACCTGTGGGAACGATTTAAAGTGAATGGCGGAGAGAATGCACTAACCAATGGCAAGCATAAACTGAAAATTGAAATTCGTCCTTATCAAACGAATCAAAATGGTTCAGTCAAAACGGGAGATTTAATTGCAAAAGGAGAAATTCAGCTGATCTTAAAAGCACCCAAACTAACCGCCAAACAAATCGAAATTCAACCCATTCAGCCCAACAGCGGCTGGGAAGTCTCAAACTTTGCTTTTGACAAAAAGAAAATTGAACAACTCAACACAGCTATTGCCAGCTACAATTTGAAGGAAATCACCAGTGTGGTTGTCATTTACGATAAAAAACTGCTGCTTGAAGAATATTTTAATGAAGCCGACAGAAACACTTTACACGATACCCGATCGGCAGGGAAATCTTTTGCCTCAACCCTAGCAGGAATTGCCATAAACGACGGTTATCTTAAAAATGAAAATCAAACGCTGAACCAATTCTACGATTTAAAGAACTATGCCAACTATGAGTCTAAAAAAGACAGCGTAAAAATAAAGGACTTACTCTCCATGAGCTCCGCCTTTGAGGGTTCTGATCAAAATAGCGATTCTCCCGGGAACGAAGAGAACATGTACCCTACAGACAATTGGGTAAAATTTACTTTAGACTTACCGATGGACAAATCTAAAACCAATGGCGGTCAATGGGATTATTTTACGGCCGGTGTCGTTTTAATGGGTGACATCATTCATAAATCAGTTCCCGGAGGATTGGAAAAATATGCCGATGAGAAGCTTTTTAAACCCCTAAACATAACGCATTACCAATGGCAGTACACTCCGCAGAAAGTAGCCAATACAGCCGGAAGTATGCAAATGACGGCATTGGATTATGCCAAATATGCCCAATTGTATCAAAATAATGGCCTTTGGAATGGTAAACAAATTTTAACGACTGATTGGGTTCAAAAAACCCTAAGCCACCAGTTTCAGATTCCCGAAAGAGAAAACGAATACTACGGTTATCTGTTTTGGAACAAAACTTTTACTTTTAAAAACACTCCTTACGAAACCTATTACTGTGCCGGAAATGGTGGAAATGAGTTTATGATTTTCAAAAATATTCCGCTTGTCGTAATCATTACTTCAAAAGCCTACAACAAACCTTATGGGCATGCACAAGCTGAAAAAATTGTACAGGACTATATACTTCCATCACTATTAAAATAAAAGTCAGGATCAGGTTCCAAAAGGTATTCACTTTACTGTAAAGCGCATTAGAGATGGCTATTCTTTTGCGATCTCTAATGGCTTTGCATTTTCAACAAAAGATTTAACGTACAGGATTTTATAGCATTAAATTAGTCCCTTACTAAACAGACAATGTTCCGGAAACATATAAAATGCCTTTTGCCAACAACCACAATAAGGCCGCCATGCCTAAAAATCCCCAAGTCCAGTTGCTGCTTCTTTTCCAACTAAAGAAAAATGTCGGGATTTCCCAATATTTAATCACGATAAAAGTACTTACGCCAATTAATGAAACCCAAATCATCTCGGCAGAATGAATGTGAAAACTATAAAACAAAACCGAGGCAAAAAAGAGCGTCGTCACAAATTGTAAATAATAGTAATTCTTATAATTGCGTTTGTAATTATCCTTAAGCGACAACAGTAAAAACGATACAATTAGCAAGCTTGTCAAAGCGGTTATTACATATGAAAAAATTGCATTGTACTGCCAAATAAGAAAAGCATCTATGATTAGCGCCAAAACCACACAAGCCGCGAGCGAGTAAACGCTTCTTTCAATATAAGTCTCTTTCTCTTTATAAGGTATCAGAATTGGGTACATATATTTCTCTAAAATTCGCCAAAAAGGCAAAGCACAAATAGCCGCCATTGCAGCAATCACAATTTCATAATTATACACCGTGTCCGCCGGAACTTTATACAAGAGATAAAACAGCGCCACAGTAACGATGATAGCAGGCAGGCAAATTGTTTTTACAGTTTCCCACTTATCATTTCCCCAGAAATTATTCTTTATTTCAAAAATATATTTCTGTACCAAATATTTACGGGTAAAAATTGCTGTTGACTGGCTCCATAGCAAAAACAAACCAGTATGAATTACTATAGTCCGCAATGTCATTTCTTCTATAAAACACCCCCAAACAACGCAGGCAGCCCCTACTAACAACAATTCGTACGTTAATAAAATTGCCGAGAATAAAAGTCTGAATAAGGGCGCAAACTGATTGATCAGGATACCGATCAGTGAATTCCAATAATTACGCAACAAACCTATTATCGAACATATTGCAATAAATGCCGAGAGATACAACATCCAATTGGTCAGCGATTGTGTTTGCATCCATAATTGAACTGCAGAATTTTTTACAGGAGTATAGACTATATGAGAGTTGGCGTAAATTTCATTCGCTAATTGATTTCTTATCGTATCGTTTAGGCCAGAAAATTGTTTTTTCTGCTTTTGCCAATAAACAGTAGCATCAGAACCACTTTTTTGCAAAACGGCAAACTCGTATAAAATCTTTTTTTGAGCATCGGTCAATGATGCAACTTGCTCGGCAGAATGAATTTCTTTTGCAAACAGGCTTGTACAGAAAAGAAACAGGAGGAAAACTATTTTATTCAAAATTTGGATAGATTAATCCTTTCAAAAATACAAATAATAAGTATTGGATATAAAGCAAAAAACCCGTTCACCAAAGATGAACGGGTTTTGTAATAAGTAGTCTAATGCTTATGCTTCGAATGGAAGGATAGATACATAAGATTTGTTATCTTTTTTCTTTTGGAACTTAACAACTCCATCTACTCTTGCGTGTAGTGTGTGATCTTTACTGATGTAAACGTTTTCACCTGGATTATGTTTTGAACCTCTTTGTCTAACGATGATGTTCCCAGCAATAGCAGCTTGACCACCAAAAATCTTAACGCCTAGACGTTTTGATTCTGATTCTCTACCATTCTTCGAACTACCGACACCTTTCTTGTGAGCCATGACGTATGAGTTTAAATATTGTTATTATTCTTTAGTAGCTTCTTTTTTTGCTTTTGGAGCTGCTTTTTTCGCTTTTGGAGCTTCTACTTCTTCAGTAGCTGCATCTTCTGCTACAACTGCTTTTTTAGCTGCTGCTTTTTTAGTTCCTCCTGCTGCAGTAATACCTTCAATTACAATTTGAGTAAGATATTGTCTGTGACCATTTCTTTTTTTGTATCCTTTTCTTCTTTTCTTTTTGAAAACGATAACTTTATCTCCTTTTAAGTGTTGTAACACTTTAGCTTCTACTGAAGCACCTTCTATAGCTGGGGCGCCTAAAGTTACATTTCCGTTATCGTCTAATAAAAGAACTTTGTCAAAAGAAACTTTTGAACCTTCTTCGTTAGCCAAACGGTGAACATAAACCTTTAAGTCTTTGCTTACTTTAAATTGTTGCCCTGCTATCTCTACGATTGCATACATACCAAATTGATTTATTGATTTTTAAGGTTGCAAATATACAACTAATAATTTACTGTGCAATCCCTTATTCCAAAAATATTTATTTCCTTTTTAGCACTGTTTTTCAAGCTGTTCCTGCGCTCTAAAAAAGCCATTTAGAAGTAAAATACTGTTAAAACTAAATCATTTTACCCTTGTTTTCCTAAATGCTAAGTAAAAAAAGTTATTTTTGGTGTAACGATAATCAACTCTTGACTACCTATTTATTTAGGTAAATATAAATTTATTAATTTATGAAAAATTCAATACTTATGTTAAGTGCGGCACTAATGCTCGGCGGAGTGGCTCATGCTCAAAAGGTAGCTTTTGAAGAATACAATTTAGATAACGGTATGCACGTCATTTTGCATAATGATCCCTCGGCTCCGGTGGTGATCACCTCAGTCATGTACCATGTAGGATCAAAAGATGAACGTCCGGACCGAACGGGTTTTGCCCATTTCTTCGAACATTTGTTATTTGAAGGAACCAAAAACATCAAACGTGGCGAATGGATGAAGATTGTTACCGCCAATGGAGGTGTAAACAACGCCAACACTACTGACGATAGAACCTATTACTACGAAGTTTTCCCTTCCAACAGCTTAGAACTTGGTTTATGGATGGAATCAGAAAGATTAATGCATCCGGTGATCAACAAAATTGGTGTTGATACTCAAAATGAAGTCGTTAAGGAAGAGAAAAGAATGCGTTACGACAATCAGCCTTATGGAAACATTCTGCCGGTTGTAAAAGAAAATATGTTTAAAAAACACCCGTACCGCTGGACCACTATTGGTTCTATGAAGGATCTGGATGCTGCAACTCTTGAAGAATTTCAGGCTTTTAATAAAAAATTCTATACCCCAAACAATGCTGTTTTAGTTGTGGCAGGTGATTTTGACAAAGCCAAAACGAAAGAATGGATTCAGAAATATTTTGCAGCAATTCCGAGAGGCGAAGAGGTAAAAAAACAAACTTATACCGAAGAACCAATCAATCAGACTATCAAAGCCACTTACGAAGATCCGAATATTCAGATTCCGATGGTAGTTGCTTCGTACAGAACTCCGTCTATGAAAACCAGAGATGCCAGAGTTTTAGATTTGATTTCTTCTTATTTAAGTGATGGAAAAAGCTCGAAATTGTACAAGAAAATAGTCGACGACAAAAAAATGGCGCTTCAGATCGGAGCGGTAGGATTTAGTCAGGAAGATTACGGAATGTACATTTTGTACGGCTTACCAATGGCTCCTAACACTACAGCCGACATTTTAAAAGAAATGGACGAAGAGATTGTAAAAATTCAAACGGATTTGATTTCTGAAAAAGATTATCAAAAATTACAGAATAAATTCGACAATAATTTTGTGAACGCCAATGCAAGTGTTGAAGGAATTGCAGAAAACCTCGCTTCTTTCTACCTGCTTTACGGAGATGTAAACCTTATCAATACCGAGATCGATCTTTATCATTCTATCACCAGAGAAGAAATCAGAGAAGTAGCCAAGAAGTACCTAAACCCTAACCAGCGTTTAATTTTAGACTATATTCCTTCAACTAAAGCTCAAAACTAAGTCATCGAATCATGAAAAAAATACATACATTTTTAATCCTTTTATTCCTAACTGGAATTATGCAAGCACAAGACCGTCCACAACCGAAACCAGGCAACTCGCCTGTAGTCAACATCAAGAAACCACAAACTTTTGTTTTGGCAAACGGGATGAAGGTTTTGGTTGTTGAAAATCATAAATTACCCCGAGTAAGTTTTAACCTGACACTGGACAATGCTCCTTTTACAGAAGGCAACAAAAAGGGTGTTGACGATCTGACAAGCAGTTTGATTGGCAACGGAACAAAGAAAACAACCAAAGAGGCTTTCAATGAAGAAATCGATTTTTACGGAGCAAACATTAACTTCTCTTCTTCAGGAGCTTCCGCAAGTTCGCTTTCTAAATATTCCGGACGTGTTTTAGAACTTTTAGCCGAAGGAACATTACAGCCGAATTTCACTCAGGCAGAATTTGATAAGGAAAAAGCAAAATTAATCGAAGGACTTAAAGCCGACGAAAAAAGCGTTCCGGCAATTGCCAACAGAGTTGTTGACGTTTTAGCTTTTGGAAAAAACCACCCGTCAGGAGAATATCTTTCAGAGGAAACTGTAAAAAACGTAACTCTTGCTGATGTTCAATCTAATTATGCTACTCATTTTGTTCCTGAAAATGCTTATTTAGTTATCATAGGTGATGTTAAATTTAAAGAAACAAAAGCTGCGGTAGAAAAACTTTTTAACGGGTGGAAAAAACAAGCCGCTCCAAAAAACACTTACCCAGCTCCGGCGAACGCTTCTAAACTTCAAATTGATTTTGTTGATGTTCCGAATGCAGTTCAATCTGAAATTTCATTGGTAAATACCGTGAATTTAAAAATGAGCGACCCTGATTTCTTCCCTGCTGTAATCGCAAATCAAATTTTAGGAGGTGATTTCAACAGTTACCTAAACATGAATTTACGTGAGAAACATGCCTGGACCTACGGTGCACGCTCCAGTATTGGAAGCGGAAAGTATGTAACCAAATTCAGAGCCTCTTCGGCCGTAAGAAACACCGTAACGGATAGTGCAGTAGTTCAATTTATTAAAGAAATCAAAAGAATCAGAACAGAGAAAGTTTCTGAGGACATTCTGAAAAATGTAAAAGCCGGATATATCGGACGTTTTGTAATGCAGATTGAAAAACCGCAAACCGTTGCACAATATGCCTTAAACATTGAAACAGAAAAACTTCCAGCTGATTTCTACGAAAAATACATCCAAACTATAAACAATGTAACCGCTGACGACATTTACCGTGTTGCCAACAAATACTTTTTACTGGACAATATGCGAATTGTGATTGCCGGAAAAGGAGCTGACGTGATTACAGGTTTAGAGAAACTTCAAATTCCGATTTTCTATTTCGATAAATACGGAAATCCTGTTGAAAAACCAGTAACCAAAAAAGAAGTTCCAGCCGGAATTACTGCTAAAACAGTTTTCGAAAACTATCTTAAAGCAATTGGAGGAGAAAAAGCAGTAGCTGCCGTTAAAACACTTTCGATGACAGGATCTACAACTGTTCCGCAAGCTCCTACTCCATTAACATTTACTTCTAAATTAGATTCAAAAGGAAAAATGATGGTTTCTCTGGCCATGGGACCGATGAATTTAATGAAACAGGTTGTAAATGATAAAGGCGCTTATATCGAACAACAAGGACAACGCAAAAACCTTGAAGGAGCTGATCTTGCTGAAATGAAAGCAAGCGCTGCACCTTTTGAAGAACTTCTGCTTTCAAAAAGAGCCGACTTAAAAGTAGACCGTATCGAGCCTATTAACGGTAAAGATGCTTATGCCATTAAAGAAGGCAAAACAACTTATTTCTACGATGTTAATTCAGGCCTTAAACTTGCCGAATCAAAAGATCGTGAGCAAGGTGGAAAAGCAACTACACAAATCACAAACTTCAACGACTATAAAGACGTAAAAGGAGTAAAAGTTCCTTTTAACATCGTTCAGAATGTAGGTTTTGAATTAGACATCAAAATGTCTGATATCAAAATTAACGAAGGAGTTTCAGAAGCAGATTTTCTTTAGGCTGAGGGGCTGAGGCGCTAAGGTGCTAAGATACTGAGATACTAAGATTTTAAAAGCTTTGTTAAAGTTCAACACTTTGGCAAAGCTTTTTTTTATTGACAATAGTTGACAATACTCCATACGGAATTTCTGTTGTGATTTCTCCCTACGGTCGAAATGACAAGTTTGCGGCAAGCCTTTATGACAAACTTTTGCGATAAGTCTTAGTCATAAAACCTTTGTGAAAAGCCTTTGTCAGGCTGAGCGGAGTCGAAGCCCCTTGCTCCCTTCTCCCTTCGACTTCGCTCAGGGCGACAATCGTTTTCATTACAAACAAAGAAAGACTGTCGATCCACAAAGAACATTTCACAACCCACATTTCACATCTCACAGAAGACATCTCACAAACAACACCTACTTTTTAGCCGATAAATAAACTCCGATAAGGATAATAAAAGCGCCAAAAAACTGAATTGGTGTAAGCATTTCATTGTCCAGCAATCCCCAGAAAAATGCCACGATTGGAATTAAATACGTAACCGACGTTGCAAATACCGGCGACGACATTTGTATTAATTTAAAAAACAAAACATTGGCGATTCCGGTGCCCAGAACTCCTAAAATCATGACAAACAAAATAGAATGCTGTGTCGCTTCAAGGTTTATTCTTTGAGAAAAATCGGTAGTGCTTAAAATTAGCAAAGCCGGAACCAGCAATACCGCGAAATTCCCTGTGGTGATGCTCAGTGAATTTAAATCGGACAAGTATTTTTTAATCAAATTGACATTTATCGCATAACTAAGCGTCGCAATAACGACCAGGATAACATAATAGTAATTTTGCCCAGGATGCGAAGACGCCCCGCTTAAAACCAGCAGCAAACACCCAATCAAACCCACAAAAACGCCCAAAACCTGTCTTTTCTGAAATTGGATTCCAAAAACAAGTATCCCCAGAACCAATGTATTTAAAGGGGTAAGCGAATTCATAATGGCCACGATTGAACTGTCGACTTCCGTTTCGGCAATGGCAAAAAGGAAGGCCGGTATAAAAGTCCCGAAGAAAGAAGTGATGGCGACAAATTTCCATTGACGACGCGAAATTTTCTTTAAACTTCTGAAACCCACAATCAGCAAAAACAAAGCTGCAAATATAATTCGGAACGAACCCACCTGAACCGCTGTCAATCCTACCAAACCTCTTTTGATGAGGATAAACGAACTTCCCCAGATCAGCGAGAGTACCAATAAATAAGCCCACTTTAATTGTTTTGCCTCCATAAATCGTATTTTACTGCAAATTTGTAATAATTTTACGAATTGACCTCTTCCTTTTTACTAATTTTGCAAAGAACATTATTCGCAAATTAAAATCTTATAATATGAAATTCACAAAAATCATCGCTGCTATCGCCATCGCAGGTTTAGTAATGGTAAGCTGCAAAAAAGAAGAAGATAAAAATCTGGCCAACATAAAATCGGAGAACACAGCTCCTAAAGAACACAAAGCTATTGCTGCTGAAAATGTGCAGACTTCAAGTTTTAAAATTGAAGGGATGACTTGTGCTATGGGATGTGCTAAAACGATCGAAAAAGAATTATCGAATCTGGACGGTGTAGAAAAAGCAACCGTTGATTTTGAGAAAAAAACAGCCACTGTGGTATTTGACAAAACGGTTCAAAACCAGGAAAACTTAACCAAAACAGTTCAAGCAACCGGAGACGGCAAAACGTATAAAGTTTTAGATATCAAATCGTAATCAGACGATTATTCAATTCTAAAAGAATTGACAAAAAATAAATCTTTAAACAGTAGTAACCTCAGGCTTGCTACTGTTTTTTTTATGAATCCTTTTCAATACAGCCCTAAAAACAATGGAACTTAAATTTAGCCATATAGACATCTTAGTTAACGATCTGCAAGCGGCCTGCGACTATTATGCAAAGATCCTCGGAGCGCAAATCTCAAAAAAATTCACCTGGGAAAGAGACGAATTACATGTTACCTATGCTGTTGTAAAAATTGGCGAGGAACGATTTATGTTGGTGCAGCCTTTTTCCGGAAATCTAAAAAATCTAATAGACACAAAGGGTGAAGGAACAATTTACCGTCATTGTTATTCTACTCCCAACATCGAAATTGCTTTTGACGAATTGATCCATTCAGGCGTGCAGCCAGAGGACGAGAACGGAAATCCCTTATCACGAGAAAGTCTTGACTCTCCAAGCGGCGTTAAAATCATCTGGCTTCCGAAACGTTTTGGCGAATTCTCGATTGAAATCCTTGAAGAAGCAGGACTTCAACAGTTTATGAATGAAGCTTTTTCTGCTTCCTAAGACGCAAACAGTAAAAACATAGCTTTATATTAAAGCTAAAAAGACTTTTTAAATAAAATACCCCCAAACAGTATTTCACTTTTTGGGGGCAGTACATGATGGATGTCTTTTTAATTTATATTTGAGGAAGACTAATAAAATCAGAGGCACTTGTACGGCTCATCTAAGAGAAATATACACTTACGCGCGAGAAGCTCACACTAGCAGGATACGTTTATTAAATACACACGGAAGTCACCAAAACACAAATGAAGCATAATGGATTTACTGGAAATCATTCTTGGGAGATATTTTATTGAGATTTTGGGAGCATGTGTAAGATTCACTTATTTAAATACCATAGTTCTTTTCAACGAAGATGACTTTATTACCTTTTCAGAAGTATGGTCTCCAAAAGGAAATAACAATAAGAAAGATGCCAATAGCGAAAGAAATCATATGATAGGAGTAATTTTTCTGGGAGGAATCATATTTCTTTTAGTGATCTTTACAACATGAAAAATATAACCTACAGTTTTAAACCAAAAAAGAATCCAAATTGGATTCTTTTTTGGTTGTGATTTATAGTACTCTTCAAAAAAAAAAAAAACGATAGATAAAAAAACATCGCAATGTGCTTTCCCGTAAAGAATTACGAATTAAATAAGCAATATTTGTTCCAAATCAATCAGGTAAAAACAAAGACACCAAGAACATAAACACCACTAATTCAAGCGATTAAAAAAAACGAAAAAAAATAACAGTATATAACTTAATAAATTAACATTTGATTAATTAGTTTTGTTAAAAACATCATAATAAACAAAAATGAAAAAAATGCCTTTTTATGCTGCAGGTTTTGCAGTTCTTTTAAGTATTATCGCAATATATTTTGCAAAATCAAATTCAGAATTAGTGTATGTCGATGTTAATAAATTGATTACAGGTTACAGTAAGACCAAAATTGCAAAAGCAGAATTTGACAAAAAAGCAAATTTGATGAAAGCCAATGTAGACTCCCTTATAAGCAACTGGCAAAACGAATTAAAGAGTTACGAAAAAGAAAGAACTTCGTTGTCTCCTAAAGAATTAAAATTAAAACAAGAGTTATTATCTAACAAACAACAACAAATTAACGGATATCAGGAAGCTATTCAGAAAAAAATTCAAGAAGAAGACAAAAAAGTAACCCAAACCGTAATTAATGATATAAACGATTATATCAAAGAATACGGAAAAGAACACAACTACAAAATCATATTTGGCGCCAGTGGTGGAGGAAACATCATGTATGCAGATGAGTCTACCGATCTGACAGAAGAAGTATTAAAAGGTCTTAATGCTGAATATGACAAAAAATAAACTTCTTTTATTTCTTTTATTAATATTTGTTTCCTCTTGCAGCAAAAAATTTGATACGCAAGAGGACATGAACAATTATATACAAGATGAAGACAACGGCTATATCTATAAAAAAACTATAGCCGATGTAGACTATGTTTTACAATACAGACCAACTGATTTACTAGTAAAACAAGAATTAGGAGACAGAACCGATCCCGCTCAAATAGAAAAATTTAGACAACAATACCATAAATACATGTATTTCAATCTTTCCATGTCAAAAAATGATCAGGAATTATTAAATGATGTCGCACAGGATAAAACTAAATTTGGGCAAATGGTCAATGCGTTAGCTTTTGGAATGGAAGAGAAACTCCACCTTTATACTCCCACAAAAGACACACTTGCTCTAGCCGACTTTATTTATCCCAGAATGTACGATATGAGCAATTCGACCTCAATAATGATTGCTTATCCTCGAGATGAAAAATACTTGAAACAAGATTACCTCAATTTTGTTATTGAAGATTTAGGTCTTGAAACCGGAAACGTTAAATTCAAATTAAATACCAAAGCTATAAAAAACGAACCAAAATTAAGTTTTTAAAACCAAAACCATGACCAAATACTACAAGCGCCATCGCATTATTGCTACCTTTTTCTTGTTGATATTTTTTCCAACATTATTGCCTAATAATTTATTTGCTTCAAATAATGGACCTGTTGCCCCTGAAGCAACAAGCTTCGAACCAGTAGACGCAACAGACATGGTTAATTTAATCTCTGGAGATATGTCTTATGTATTGCCATTATTAAATGTTCCAAGTCCAGAAGGAGGATATCCTTTGGCTTTATCCAACCACTCTGGAATCGCAATGGACCAAGAAGCCTCATGGGTTGGTTTAGGCTGGAGTCTAAATCCTGGAGCCATAAATCGTGGAGTTACAGGTGTGCCTGATGATTGGAAAAGAGCTAAGGTAAATCAAATTATATACGATCAAGGAGGCGTGGTTACATCCTATTCCGGAAGTCTCTCTATAGGATGGGGTTCAAATGGCGCCTCTATAGGTCTCTACGGATCATATACAGAAAACAAGTCATTTGGCGGTACCACTTCCTACAGTACAAATGGAGGTGTACAGGTTGCTGTTAATGGAATTTCTGCACGAGCGGGAACTGATGGTGTTAGTACAAGTGTTGGTTATGGTGGTGTAAGTGCAACGGTAGGAACTAGCGGTGCAAGCCTGAGTGCTGGTGATAACTCGCTTAGCTTAGGAATAAATCAAAGTTTCAAAGGGCATGGAATGTCGGCAAATGCATCATTTAATTTAGGAGTCGGAACCGAAATATCATTTAGTTCCAAAAATGGTCTTTCTGGATCATTTGTTGGCCAAGGATTTCAATTATCTGGCAATAGTTACGGAAAAGGAAATCTGAATACAAGTACCTCTGCTTTTAATATACCAATACAAATATATTCCGTAAATCTTACTTTTGGGTATTCTAAGACTCGGTACTGGACTTACGAAAATAGATATACAGGTTATGAAGGTTCATTATATGCAGGTGATATGGAAGGCTTAGAGCAAGCTACAAATTTCAACAATTTAAATGCTTCAGACTCATACAACTCCTTATATCTACAAAATGATGACAATCAATCCAATGACGATAATTTATCATTTATTGCGTACGATTATTATTCGGTTTCAGGTCAAGGGATATCTGGTTCGTTTAAGCCCGGCATCTTTGAAAATGGAAGTCTCAAGAATAATACCAAAAGAGCAACTTCATCAGATAATTCTTCGATAAGCTATAGAGTTGGTACTGCTAGAAAATTTACAAAAACAATTGACAATAGCCTTAATGATATTCATTTTTATTTTGACAACGAACCTTCTTCGTTCTTAAAAGTAAGTTCAGATAATTGGGCTTACGGCCCCTATCCACCGAGCACTTTACCTGAAAATTATTCAGACTCAAGTACATTTAACAATTTATCTTATATTGATGGCGTACCTCAAAATGGTTACAATAGTCAAAATAAGCGTAAAAGAACTGGTAGCTATATAGAAACCTTTACCAACAAAGAAATTATTGCTTCAGGTAATTCAATCATTATTAATCCTGAAAATTATGACCGAAACTCCGCCCCCTCTGATGGTATAGGTGCATTTAAAATTACTGCACTTGACGGTAAAATTTATCATTATTCTTTACCAGTATATCAGAAGGATCAATTTTTGAGGGGAACGACAATAAATTCTGATATTAATTCTAAATTTTTTGAGAAACAACAATTTACACCTTATGCCACCCATTGGCTTCTAACTGCAATCACAGGACCAGATTACATAGACACTAATTTAAATAATAAAGTAGACCAAGAAGACATGGGATACTGGACCTCATTTGATTATGGAAAATGGAGTGATGGTTTTACTTGGAGTACACCCATTAAAAATGACGGAACTAACAAATCATATAGTTGGGGAGTGAAAGAAATTTATTATTTAGATAAAATAAAAACAAGAACCCACACTGCTTTATTTATTAAAGAAGAAAGAAATGATGATTTATCCTATAGTCTTCAAGTAGGAAATAATGAAAATGATTTAAATTGGAAAGGAGCAAGATCAAGAAGTTTAATACAAGGAAAAGATGGAAAATTGTACTACGATGGTATATATGAAAACACTTTCCCCGCATCATCACCACCGGCTTATTGGTATATGGATGCGAAGTGGGGACAATTTATAAAATGTAATACTCATAAATCTTTAAGATTAAGTAAAATTTTGTTACTTAAAAATCAAAATGCAGATCTACTAAAAAACCAAGGTTTCCACGCTCCTTCAAGTTTTAAAGGTCAAATTAAGTTTGTAGATTTTTACCACGAGGTGTATTGGCAGAATCCTGTAGTATATAAAGACAAAACAGTTGAAGGTAGAAATCAAACATGGTACGGTGAATACTACAATAATGTTTATGACACCCAAGATATCTTAAACCAAGGTTTAGAGCAAAAAGCTTTGAAAACTATTGTATTTGATTATGACGCAGGTTATAATTCTTTAGCTAAAAATGCTCCAAATTTACAGGATTCCAACAAAGGGCGATTAACATTAAATTCAGTTCAATTTCTGGGTAAAAATAGTAGCAAAATCATTCCTCCCTACAGGTTTAGCTATATAAACTCAGGAAATTATGATGCCACAAAGGAAGACAACTGGGGGTATTATAAAAACAATCCGTCTATGTGGAGCTTAAATAAAATAACAACTCCATTAGGATCAGAAATCAACATAACTTATGAATCGGATGATTTTGACAAAGAAGCTGTATCTGCTCCTTCAACAGTATTATCAACTACGGATAAAAATAGTGGTGGAATACGTGTTAAGGAGGTTAGTGTAATGGAGAATTCTATTATAAAAAGTATGATAAAATACTTTTATAATTATCCTGGTTTTGCAGAAAACAAAATAGATGCAAATTATAAATCATCAGGTATAACATCATATATGCCGTCAAAATCTTTTAAAGAAGTAAAATATCTTTCAGAATTACCGTCACCAGGTGTCATGTATGAATATGTAACAGTAAAAAAATATTCTGCAGACAATAAACTAGGTATAACACAGGAATATAATTTTAATGTTTTAAAACCAGATGTTGCCACAGTTGCAACAAGTTTGACTATTCCAAATATTTTAGAAATTGAAAAAGTGCAAAATTCACCATGGGGCGGTTCATCTAATGGCGAAACTTACAATTTGAATTTTAGTAGATTCAATATAAAAGACATGACTGCTTCACTAGGAAGACTGAAACAAATAAAAACAATCAATAGCACCGGGCAATTATTATCTCAAACAGAAAATACATATAAAGACTTTGCAAATATCAAGCAAGGAATTTCTGAAGAAACTTTCAGTGTGTACAAAAGAGTTAATGATGCCACAACTATAACTTATCGTTTAGGAAGCACAAGCAAAATTAAATACCCTAACATTCTAGAAAGCAGTACTTCAATACAAGGTGGATATCGAGTTAGTAACTATATTGATAAACTTGATTTTTTGACAGGTCAAGTACTAGAATCACATTCTACTTCAAGTGATGGAAAATCAATCAGAACAAAAGTAATTCCTGCATATATAAAATATTTGGAAATGGGCTCTAAGGCTGATGATGCCAATTATAAAAATATGTTATCGCAAACAGCCGCTAATTACTCCTACATATGGGATAAAGGAGATAATAAATGGAAAGAAACCGGTGTTGGTATCACCACCTGGAATAATGTATGGACATACAAGGATATTACTGGAGCTATTGTATCAGTACCTTCTTCAGCACCAGCCAATCAAAAAATTTGGAGAAAGCATAAATCTTATGTTTGGAATGGTATTAAAGATTCAAACGGCATTTTTACCAATTACAATTCAACCGCTGGAAGTGGAGATGATAATTTTAACTGGACAGTTGGAGTTGGATCCCAGCCTTCACAATGGATGCAGATTTCAGAAATAACCCTTTACGACCATTTTTCTTCTCCTTTAGAAATGAAAGATATAAACAGTAATTATGCAGCCACAAAAATGGGAGATAAAGATTCTAAGATTACCTCTAGCGGAAATGCCCGATATGGTGAAATTTTTTATTCAAGTGCCGAAACCAATGATGGAACATGGATTGATCCCGAAATTTCTATCTCAAACACCTCTATGTTAAATAGTTCCATTTTTCATACAGGAAAAAAATCAGTAGAAACAACATCCACATTAAAAATGACGGTTTCAATGAAAAATAATGAACACAGAGATGGAAAATACAAAGTCTCAGTTTGGGTTGAGAAAAACAACGGAACAAAAGCAGTTATAAAAGTAAACAATACAGTCGTTCCTTTAGTAAATGACAACATTATAGCGGGGAACTGGCAACTTAAGACAGCTTACATACAGCTACCGATAGCAGCAGTAAATATTGATTTTTGTTCGCTTGATACTTCGCCTGTTTATTTTGATGATTTAACAATTCGTCCAATATCATCCACTATCACTGGTTATGTGTATAATGAATGGGATGAACTTACTTATATCATTGGAAATAATGGTCTTTCAACAAAATTTGAATATGATGCAGGAGGAAGATTGATCAAAACATCAACAGAAGTAATAGATGATTTAGCAAATGGGGTAACCGGAGGCTTTAAAGCTGTAAAAACCAATGTGTATAATAACAAATATTTAAACTAATACAATAAATATGAAGAAAATTCTATGCAAACTATTGTATCTGATAGTTTTATTCAGCTGTTTTAACACATATTCACAAGAAACCTCAAAGCCAGCTATAACTCAACGAATGATAGAGCCTATAGAGCCCGGTTGTGATGAAAATGAAAAATACCCATGGTTTTATGATAATGACGGCGATGGATTTGGAGATCCCAATTATTCACAAATGGCTTGTTCGCAACCGAATGATAAATGGGTAAGCAACAGCGATGATTGCAATGACAATAATCCAGCTACGACATATTATACCTGGTATTACGATGGAGATAAGGACGGCTTCGGAACAAGTGGCCTAACAGCAACAAGTTGTACACAACCCGAAGGTTATGTTGACAATAATTTGGATTGTAACGATAACAATAAAGACATACACCTTAATACAAAATGGTATATTGATACTAATGGAGATGGGATTGTTTCCGAACTTGATACAAATTATGTTATTAGCTGTACAAAACCAAGTGGCAATTACATTGCGATTGGTACAGATTCCAGTGCACATTGGGTACACAATATCAACTATGACACCAAAGGCAATATTATTGGGGTGAGCAGAACTTATTATAATGATCTTGGAAAATCAGATGTCAGTTTATCAAAAGATTACGTAACCAATAAAATATGGGGTACAGAAACCACTTACGATGATTTTGGAAGACTAGATAAAACATCCTTTGTCGCGCCATCTCCACTAAATACTTTTGAAAAAACCAATTTTCTAAAAAGTAATGTCGAAGTAATTACTGGCTCCTACCCTCCTATTCTTTCACTAAATAACATAGCTACAAGCGACACCTATAAAGCCACACAATCTATAACTGTAACCGGAACTGTTGCGTCTGGCTTAAATGTAAATCTTACTGCTCCGGTTATCACATTAAGCAATGGCTTTAGCATTACCGCAACATCGGGAAGTAGTTTTGTACTAACCGCCGCTTATCTTCAGGACGTTTCTGCAAATCCAAGTCTGGCAAATTATTATAGTGATAATAACACCGATGAACCTTATCAGGCAACTGCTACGCATCCCTTTTCACAAAATAATTATGATTCCTTAAATCCGGGAAATATAGTAAATGTCGTAGGGGGCAATAAAATAAATAATGACTGGAAGACAGGCTATTCTTACACAGTACCCGCTGCACAGGAAATGTATTATGTATATGGCTCCGATTACTACGATGGTGCCATAAACGCAGGTAAGGAAGAAGTTATAACAAAATTTTACAAATCTATAAGTGTCGATGCTAATGGCATAGAAAATGTTTCATTTAGTGATGGTGAAGGAAAATTATTGGCCTCAGCACGTTCAGGCGGAGCAGCGTCATATCCTGTTGTATCTCTTATTGGCACGCAAGGCTACATAGATGTTCATATTCCTGCAGGAATTACATCTGGTCAAATTGCACTTATTGGCGGTGCTTCCTTATACAAAATATATGACTTAAAAACGGGAGCAGTTACCGCAACTCTTACTGGTGGAAATGCCTATCGAATTCAGGCATTAACAATACCACAAACAGATTCTAAAACTTATATCGCATCTGGTGTTCCAACTTATGATTCGGGAGCACTAGGCATAACTTATCATGTAAATTATTACGATTATGCGGTAAATGTTTATAATATGACCGGACAATTGATAAAATCAATACAACCAAACGGCTATGCAAGCAATACCACTATTGTGGCAAGTCCCGCTCATATGACTTCATCGAATTTTGCATCAACTTACAAGTATAATTCTTTAGGACAATTAGTAGAAACCTCAAGTCCCGACGAGGGTATTAGCAGATTTGCCTATAGAAGAGACGGGCAAATACGATATTCACAAAGTGCTCTTCAGGCAGATACAAAAGTTTCGTATACTGAATATGATGATTTAGGAAGAGCAAAAGAAAGCGGTGTTATTACAGGAAACTCTGGTATTTGGGTAACTGCTATTGCAAACACAGATAATGCATTAATAACAGGAACTCGCTCTGAACAGCTTTTTACCATTTATGATTATCCCGAAAATAACACAACATCCGTTGCCTTGCCAACCAGTCCTTCTAATTTAACTTTGTCTGGTGTATTAGCAACCGCAGGAATAAATAGTGCAAACTATATTCAAAATAATTTATCCGGAAATGTTGCTGTTACCTTTACTAAGCCTGATTCAGCCATTTCGGCAATAACATGGTACAGCTATGATATCTATGGCATGACAGAATGGATTGTACAATATAACGAAGGTATTGGAGCCAAAACAATCCATTATGAGTATGATTACAAAGGAAATGTAAAAAAAGTACTGTTTCAAAAAGATAAAACCGCCGAACTTTTTGTACATCAATATACTTATAATACAAATGATGTATTAACAAAAGTAGAGACATCGGCAAATAATGCCACTTTTACAACACATGCAGATTACAACTATTATAAAACTGGAGAATTAAAAAGAATTAACATTGCTCAAGGAGCACAAGGACTAGACTATGTATATACACTTGGCGGAAAACTTAAAAGCATCAATCATCCAAGTTTAGAGGCTTCTAAAGATCCGGGAGGAGATACTAATGATGTATTCGGATTAACACTTGATTATTATAACGGAGATTATTTACGTACTGGTCGTAATATAACTTCTTCTCCTTCTGCCGGAGCAGATTATAATGGAAATATAAAAGCTGCACGGTGGGCCAATAAAGGAATAGCCGGAGATTATTCAGGAAGTACTGCTAATCAAAAGGGATACCTATACAATTATGACCGTAACAACTGGTTAACAGGTGCTACATTTGGAAACACCAATTCAAGTACTGCTGACATAACATCTTCTTCTGTTTTAAGAGAGGGAGGATTAACCTATGATGCAAATGGAAATATCAAAACTTTGCAACGAACCAACGAAACAGGAACTGTTGTAGATAATCTGAGCTATAACTATACTAATACAGGTAATAATCAATTAAATAGTATTACTGAGAGTGCTGCCGTAACATCTTCCGACCCTAACGACATTGAAAATCAAGGAACAGGGAATTATGTTTATGATGCTATTGGACAACTAAAACAAAATGTTTCCGAAAATTTATATTATTTTTACAACACACAAGGATTAGTAACCGAAATAAAAAAAGGTTCTAATACTGTTGTGAAGTTCTTTTACAACGATAGAGGGCAACGTATTAAAAAAGAAAGTTATAATACAACCTCTTTTGCTCTGCAGAACACTACTTTCTATCAATTTGATCTATCAGGTAATACCATGGCAATCTATAGTTTGCCAAATGGCGGAAGTATAACACAAACCGAATTACCTATTTACGGGCTGAACCGTCTTGGAATTTACAAAAGGGCGAGTGGAATTGCCAGTTATGAAATTAAAGATCACTTAGGAAATGTTAGGTCTGTTATAGAAAAAGAAAGTGGCAGTCCAGTCATTAAATCATTTGCCGATTATTATCCTTTTGGGGAGTTATTACCTAATCGTAATTCATTAAATTATCGTTATGCTTTTCAAGGACAAGAACTAGATAAGGAAACTGGAATGGAAGCATTCCAGCTACGTCTTTGGGATGGAAGACTAGGAAGGTGGCTGTCACCCGACCCAATGGGTCAATATTCTTCACCTTATCTTGGTATGGGAAATAATCCTATTTCAAGTATTGACCCTGATGGCGGTTGGGCAGGTCGCTTTGGTGCTTGGTTGTATTCTGTATGGAATGGAGGAGAAGTTTTTCGAAGTTCAAAAGGAGATTGGGGGGTTAGATATGAAAATACACCAACTTCTGATGGATTTACATATAATGTAACTTATGGTGGCAAAAGACACGAAGTATATAGACAAGCAGCTGCTGACAAATATATGGATGCTTTAGCTGAGTATAGAACTTTCCATCCAAAGGAATTTGGAGATATTAGTCTTTGGGATGAAAATTTTGAAGGCAATAGATTACAAAGTATTGCAAGTGCCTTTCAGTTGGCAAATCCAGTATTACCTGCAGTTAGTAGCACTACAATGGTATATAGGGTTCAACGAAGTGCTAAATTTTTGGAATTGGATGAAGCCAGTAACGTGGTTTTCAATCCTAATGGTGGTTTTGGAAAGACGGTTTATATGTTTATTGGTGATGAGGCTGGTGTACTTCGGTATGCTGCTGGTAAACCAGGTAGTACAATCACGGCATTTGAAATTAATTCTAAATATGCCTCTACTATATTGAGACTAAAACATCCGCAATCATTAGGATTAAAAAGTATTTCTGCTTCAGATGCTCACGTTATTGGAGGGTATTTTAGAATAGGGGTTCATTCCAATAAAATAAACGGTTTTCTTAAGTGGCAAGTTTCTGGTAGTGGTAAAATTATAAATCCATAATTATGAGATTACAAGATCTAAAAAACAAATATGAAGCTAGCGTATTTAATGAGTTACTAGACGAAAATTTAGTCGGAAAAGCATCTGAATGGGAGTACTATTCGGCTATTCGTCTAAATGGAATAATAGCAGTTGGATGGTTTTCAGATGATAATATTTTACTCGTTAATACAGATGGAGTTTTTATTTATGACATTCTTAAAAAGAATATTATATTTAGTGATTATGAAAATTCATTTAAAAAAAATATATCTGATGATAATCTGACTTTTTATGTTCAAACTAAATCTGAAACTGTATTTATTTTTGGATTAAGAGGTGGAGGTGGGAATTTATTAACAAAAGATAATATATGGAAGATAGAAGTTATTGATATTGCTTGGAATATCAAGGTGCCTAAACTCTTAAATTATAAGAATGGAAAAAAATATTTTTTAGAACTGCAACAAAACAGTTATGAAGGAAATAAATATTTAGGATTTTCAAAGTCAGAAAATTATTTTCTAATTATGGGGGATGGAGGTCTTGACGTTTTCTCCCGATTAACGGCCCCTTAAGGGTAAAACTTACCTTTTAATTTATTTCATAACGCGTTGCACTATGCTATTACTAAAGCTCTTTCGGAGTAATGGATTTCAACATTTAAACTTAACACTTGTTCCCTACAAATTCTTGGATTGATCCAAAATTTGATCTTTAAAAACCTAAAAAGATTTTCAAATAAAATGCCCCCAAATAGTATCTCACTTTTTGGGGGCAGTATAAAATTAAGTGTGGACTTTTATTTCCATTTTAATGTTTCCATCAATCGCTGCATATCGTTTCTGATGTAACTCGCAGCCGGCATAACCGAATCAAAGTTAGGTTTAGCATAAAAATAAACCGATCCTGTGATAAAATGTTTTGTACTGTCGGTCACGTAAAATTGTGAGTTTGTAGCAGCATTTCCATCTACACGATAAAACATACCATAAACCTTTTTTTCGGGGTTTAAATACGGCTGTTCTAAGATATCATCGGCCTTGATAACGTGCTCATAGGTTAGCTTCTGGGCATCTTTCAGCAGTTTTTCAATATCTCCATGAACTGGTTTGTAAGTCAGGTAAATGGTAGCTTTCATCTTTGGATAAGTAATCGCAAATCCGCAGTTTTTCTCTCCTTTAATTACAGCTCCTTCATTCATTTCAAAAGTAAACGGGCAATTGTTTTCAAAACCTACATATTTTGCTTCAGGATAATCCAAACGAAGAAAACTTGCCGGCTTTGGCACCACATCATCTTTACAGCTTACAACCGTCAATGCCAGTAAAATTGTTGCTATCGAAATTGTCTTTTTTAGCATTCTTAATCTATTGTTACTTTTATTTGTTTTACACGTTTTTTATCCACCGTTTCTATTGTAAAAACGCAGTTTTCAAACGCTATTTTTTGATCTTTTTTAGGGAAATTACCCAGAATTTCTAAAATAAACCCTGCCAGTGTCTCAGCTTCTCCTTTACGGGATTCAAAGATTTCTTCATTAACGTCTACGATTCTGTAAAAATCCTTAAGATTTATTTTTCCTTCAAATAGGAAATTCTTTTCATCAATTTGAGAAAAATTGAGGTTCTCATCGTCAAACTCGTCACTAATATCCCCCACAATCTCCTCGATAACATCTTCCAGCGAAACCAATCCTGACGTTCCTCCGTATTCATCGACTACAATCGCCAAATGACTTTTAAGGCTCTGAAAATCTTTAAGCAAATTATCCAGTTTCTTATTCTCCGGAACAAAAAAGGCTTCTCTGATCAACGACGTCCAGTCAAATTCTTCCTTATCAATATGAGGCAGTAAATCTTTCACAAACAAAACGCCTTCTATCTGATCAATATTGTCACGATATACCGGAATTCTCGAAAATCCTTTTTCAATTATTTTTGGGCAAATCCCCGCAAACGATTCAGACATCTCCAACGCAAAAATATCAATCCTCGGACTCATTACCTGCTTGGTATCGGTATTCCCAAAAGACACTATGCCTTCCAGTATTTTTTGCTCTTCGCTTGATGTACCTTCAGAATCTGTCAACTCCAAGGCTTGTGAAAGCTGATTTATAGAGAAATTATTTTTCTGTTTTCCCAATTTATTGTGCAAATATAACGTAACACTACGCATAGGCAAACTGATTGGCGACAGTAATTTATCCAAAACAAGCAAGGGGTACGCCATGCGTTTTGCAAATTTCACATTGTTGCGGCTCGCATAAACTTTAGGAAGTATTTCTCCAAATAGTAAGATCAGGGAAGTAACCAGTATTATTTCGAGAATAAACTTAAGGATTGGCGAATCTATATTCGCAAAAATACTCTGTCCTGTATAAGAGAACAGAATAACAACTCCAATATTAAAAAAGTTATTGGCTACTAATAAGGTCGCCAGAAGTTTCTTGGGTTTATCTAAAAGGCTGGAAATAATTTTTCCTTTGGAATGGTTTTCCTGTAATGCATCGTCAATGTCTTTTTGAGACAAAGAGAAAAGTGCCACTTCGGCACCTGAAACTATTGCCGATAAAAACAGCAAAATAAATATTCCGACAAAACCAATTATCAAATTGATGTCTAGTATCGTATTAAAAAACAAACTGGGCTCCGGGTCCAAATTAAAAAAGATTAGTTAAACAATCAAAAAGGCAAATCATTAATAGGCAAGCCTTCGTTAGTCGCGTCAAAGTTAGTGTTTTTTGCCGGTTCTGTATCCTGATTGGGTTTATGATTTCCGGTTTCTTTTTTGGTAGTCAAGAAAGTAAACTCCGTAACCTGAATTTCTGTCGTATATTTTGTAGTACCGTCTTCTGCTTGCCATTGACGTGATTTGATACGTCCTTCAATATAGATTTTATCTCCTTTCGACAAGTATTTCTCGCAAATTTCGGCCGCTTTGTTTCGTACAACCAAGTTGTGCCATTCTGTTGAAGTTATTTTTTCATTGGTCGTTTTATTGATATAAACCTCATTTGTAGCCAACTGAAAACGTCCAATGCAATTTCCTCCATCAAAATAATGCATTTTTACATCATCGCCCAGATGGCCAATTAACATCACTTTATTTAATGTTCCGTTCATAATTTATTAGTGGTATTTAACCCAAAGATACATTTTTTTTAGCAAATTATTTCCTGCTTTTCGATAAAATTGTAAATCACAATTGGAAAAGGAAAACTCTTTAAAACACTGGTATTCAATCCATTTTCAATCACCCCCTCTATTCTAACCTTCCAGAACTGTATGTGCAAATGTTGGTGCGAAAGTTTATGAACAACAGTGCTCTCTGCGTAATCTTCTATACCTATAATTGTATACAACGAAAAAACACTGTCTTTAACCGCTTTTGAAACTACATCGAAATCTACAATTTCAGTGGTTTCCAAAAGGGGAAACTCATATAAGTTATGCCAGATTCCTTTTGCTGTTCTTTTCTGAATTAAAGTATTTCCTAAAACATCTTCCAAAATCAGATAATTAAAGAAGCGATTGGTTACTTTAACTTTCTTAGACTTCACCGGCAAAACAGCGACCTTTTTCTTTTGTAATGCTGCACAGCTATCATTAAAGTCACAGACAGTACAATCTGGACTTTTAGGCACACACTGCAGAGCACCAAACTCCATTATCGCCTGATTAAAGATAGCAGGGTTGTCTTTTGGCATTAATTCGTAGGCCAGTTCTGTAAATTCTTTTTTAGTAGCAGGTGAAGCAATATCCGATTCGATATCAAAATAACGGGAAAGCACTCTAAATACATTTCCGTCAACAACAGGAACAGCTTCATTATAAGAAAAAGAAGCAATTGCAGCCGCTGTATATTCGCCAACACCTTTTAATTTTAAAAGTTCTTTATAATTAGGAGGGAAAATTCCATTCAGCTCATTTGCGACATATTGAGCCGTTTTATGCAAATTTCGGGCACGGGAATAATACCCTAATCCCTGCCAAAGTTTCAAAACCTGCTCTTCTGAAGCATTTGCTAAATCAAATACAGTAGGAAATTCCTTCGTAAATGCAAAAAAATAAGGCGTTCCCTGCGCAACTCGCGTCTGTTGCAACATAATTTCTGAGAGCCAAATATGGTATGGATTGGTCGTTTTTCGCCATGGCAAATCACGTTTGTTTTGTAAATACCATTTTATCAATATGTTAGAAAAATTCATTGCAAAATACTTAGAATACAAAAGTAAATGTTTATGTAATTAAAATTTAACGATTTAGCTTGATTAATTATTTTTTTAATTCCTATATTTGCAAACTCAAAAAAATAGTACACCATTTATAAAATAAAATAGGAAAGAAAATGACGAAAGCAGATATCGTAGCGAAAATTTCAGAGAAACTAGGTCTTGAAAAAGGAGATGTTCAAGCAACAGTAGAAACTTTTATGGAAGAAGTTAAAACTTCACTAGAAACTGGAGACAATGTTTACCTAAGAGGTTTTGGAAGTTTTATCGTAAAAACCAGAGCTGAAAAGACTGGTAGAAACATTTCTAAGAATACCACTATCAAGATTCCAGCACACAACATTCCTGCGTTTAAACCTGCAAAAGTTTTTGTAGAAGGAGTAAAAACAAATAACGAAGCAAAATAATACTATTAATTAATTATAAAATCGACACGATATGCCAAGTGGTAAAAAAAGAAAGAGACATAAGGTAGCTACTCACAAACGTAAAAAAAGAGCGAGAGCTAACCGTCACAAGAAGAAAAAGTAGTTTTAAACTACTTTTTTCTTTTTAAACGTTCATTGAAATTTGGGAAACTTCAAAAATTCCAAAAAATAAAATCCAAACTCCAAAATTTAAGAAATCAATATTTCTTTCACTTGGAATTTGGAGTTTAAAAAATTGAAATTTAAACTTTCCCTCCCGGGTTCAATACCTGTTAAAAATATTGTTTAATCCATCTGTAAATAAGATTTTAGACTTTAGATTTTAGACTTTAGATTTTGTTAAAAATCTCCAGCCTTTCCTCTTTCTTCTATTTTCTGAAAAAACAGATAAAAATTTACAGTGTGAATAAAGAATTAATCATTAGATCTAGTTCTGAAGCCGTAGATTTTGCCTTATTAAAAGATGGAAAACTAATTGAATTACACAAAGAAGAAGAGAAAAGCAATTTTCAAGTTGGTGATATTTTTATTGCCAAAATACGAAAACCAGTTGCCGGACTTAATGCTGCTTTTGTAAATGTAGGCTTCGAAAAAGATGCTTTTTTACATTATCATGATTTAGGACCTAACTTAGCTTCTCAACTGAAATTCATAAAACTTGTAAGCGCAGGTAAAATAAAAGATTTCTCCCTAAAAACCTTTCAGTTTGAAAAAGAGATTGACAAAGATGGCATCATTACTGATATTTTAAGTGCCAATCAATCTGTTTTAGTTCAAGTTGTAAAAGAACCTATATCGACCAAAGGTCCAAGAATAAGCGCTGAGCTTTCATTGGCTGGAAGATTTATTGTTCTCGTTCCGTTTTCTGACCGTGTTTCTATTTCTCAAAAAATAGAGGACAAAAAGGAAAAGGATCGTCTAAAAAAACTTGTTCTATCGATCAAACCTAAAGGATTTGGTGTTATTGTTCGCACAGTAGCCGAAGGCAAAAACGTAGCCGAATTAGAAAAAGATTTGCAGAACCTGCTTGGCAGATGGACTGCAATGTGTAAAAAATTACCAACTGCTCATCATCCCTCAAAAGTATTAGGAGAGCTCAACAGAGCTTCTTCAATATTAAGAGATGTATTCAACGATACCTTTAGTGGTATTCAAATAGATGACGAAGAGTTGTACCATCAAACGAAGGAATATCTGCAAGAAATTGCACCTTCAAAACAATCGATTGTTAAGTTTTATCAATCAAATGACACTCCAATTTTTGAGAAATACAATATAGAGAGACAAATCAAAACTTCATTTGGAAGAACCGTCTCCATGAGTAAAGGTGCTTATCTTATCATCGAACATACTGAAGCTCTTCATGTTATTGACGTAAACAGTGGAAATCGTTCGAATAAAGCAACTAACCAGGAAGACACTGCCATGGAAGTGAATATGATTGCCGCTGCCGAAATTGCCAGACAACTTCGTTTGCGTGATATGGGTGGAATAATCGTAGTTGATTTTATCGATATGTCTAATCCTGAAAACAGGAAGGTTTTGTTCGACTTCTTGCGAGAAGAAATGAGCGACGATAAAGCAAAGCATAAAATCTTACCGCCTAGTAAATTTGGTTTAGTTCAGATTACCAGACAACGCGTAAGACCAGAAGTTAATATTAAAACCAGAGAAGAAGATCCAAACAATGAACATGGCGAAATTGAAGCGCCAATTTTAATCATTGATAAAATCTCATCTGATTTAGATAGAATTCTAAAAACCCACAAAAGTGTTGTGCTTAACGTACATCCGTTTGTGGCTGCATACCTCAGTAAAGGTTTTCCATCATTACGTTCAAAATGGTTTTTTGAACATAAGAAATGGGTGAAAATCATACCTCGTGACGCTTACACGTACTTAGAATACCATTTCTATGATAAAAAAGGAAATGTTATTTCAGAATAAAAATCAAAACCGCCTTTCGAAAGACTGGCGGTTTTTTTGTGCCTTTTTTTTTCGCCACGACTCGAGCGATAGCGAACAGGCGAAGCAATTCACGAATTAATTTTTACAATAGTTCGTGAGTTCGTAGCGAATAATTTTATTTAAAAGCAATTTCCAGCTATCCGCTTGTATCTTTTCCTGTCTAAAGAAGCCAGAAAAAGGATACCGCTCCTATCTGGGCTAGAAACTCGTTTTCATAAGAAGTTTTTTTCTATTATTTCGACCGAGGGGAGAAATCACATAAGAGATTCCGTCCCTAAACTCGCCAATCTTTGTCGAGTCTCGTGCGTGATTTCTCCCTACGGTCGAAATGACAAGTGCTATGTCAGGCTGAGCGAAGTCGAAGCCAAACATAGCACTTGTTTAAAAATTCATTAAACAAATAACAAACAGTTTGGAGTTTGGAATTTAAAAATTGGAATTTATACTCGCTTACTCCCTCACAATCTCGATTTTTCTTCTAATTTCATTACCAAATGCATCTACAACTGTAATGTAATGTGTTCCTGAAGTTGGGGTAACAGGCAGTTCATGAAACGTTTTTGTGGTTGCTTTATAAACGTCATCCACATACCAAAAGAGCTCTTTATCCCTCTCCGAATAGGCAACTTTCAAGATTACTGGCTGAACTTCGCTATTGAAATTCTTCGTTAAATAAATTTTACCGTTGGTCTTCGGATAAATAAAATCCATTGTCGTGGTTTGTGTACCCTGACAGCCTTCTTTAAACGGAGGCAGCGGCAGGTATTCAATGTGCTGGCTCTTGTAATACCAGGCCATAACCGGAGGCAAAACAAACCAGTTTTTAGTTACTATGTTATCAATGCTTTCACAGCTGCTATTCACCTGAAATTGTTCTGCACGATCCAAATGAACAGTTTTATGGTACGGACAAACGGCTGTCGATTTTCCTTTTTTGGGAACCCATTGTTTCATTTTAGGACAACCGTCTTTGGCTAAGTAACCGCTTAAACGACACACCTCAACCTCTTCTAAATCTTTATAAGGCGTTTGAAACCATTTTTGCCTTGGCAGTAAATTAAAAACATCAAATAAAATGGGTGCTGCGCTTGTGACTCCCGTTAAAGTAGGTCGACCCTCGCCTGTTGCATTTCCAACCCAGATGCCTACCACGTATTTTGAATTTGTACCAATTGCCCAGGCATCACGATTACCAAAACTGGTTCCGGTTTTCCAGGCAATTTTAAGAGAGCTGTCATAAAACTTCCAGGCTTCATCTCCTTCCGGCCTGTTGACCTCTTCCATGGCATTGTAAGCCGCCCAAATTGATCCGGCACCCAAGATGTTCTTCTGATCACTTTCCGAGCCAAAATCGGGCTCAAAATCGTTCTTGTAATTTAACTCTGTAAATTCATTCGTTCGGTATTGTGCCTGATTCTTAACATAATAATTTAAGGTAGAGGAAAGATTTGCATAGGTTCGGCATAAATCCCACAAATTACTTTCGGCTCCTCCCAAAATAAGTGATAAGCCGTAATGATCCGGTGTTTTATTAATGTCGCGCAATTTAAACTTTTGCAGCTCTTCATAAAATTTATTAACTCCAAACTCCTGCAGCATTAAAACCGACGGAATGTTCAGCGAGCGCGATAAAGCCCGATGTGCAGGCACTGCGCCATCAAAGGTCAGGTTGAAATTCTGCGGAGTGTAACCTGCAATCTGCGTTGGTATGTCGGCAATCAAAGTGTTGGGCAGTAATTCACCATCGTCCAGCATTCCGGCATATAAAAGGGGTTTCAGGATACTTCCGGTACTTCTTGGTGCATCGATAATATCAACATCTTTTTGGTGGTCTTTATCCGTTGGAGCATTACCAACATAGCTGATGACATTTCTATTGGAAACATCAATTACCAGAATCGCCAGATTGTGCACCTCATTCTGTTTGTATTGATTGTAATAGTATCTCGCAATTTGATTGACTCTGTTTTGCAAAGCATAATCAATTGTTGTTTTCACCCTGGTTCCTTCCTCGTTTTTAGCCACTCTTTGTAGCAGATGCGGCGCTATTTGAGGCAAATCATACGGTTTTTGCGGCAAAGGCTCCTCAATGGCAAGTTCATAGGTTTGTTGGTCAATTACACCTTCCTGATGCAGTTTTAGTAAAAGCCGGTTTCGTTTGTTCAATAATTTTATCTGATTTTTACCCGGATAAATCAAACTCGGCGCATTGGGTAAAACCGCCAGTGTAGCATTTTCTGCCCACGATAATTGATTGGATTGCACACCAAAATAACGCCATGCAGCCATTTCAAGTCCGACAACATTTCCTCCAAACGGAGCATGAGCCGCATACAATTCGAGAATTTCATTCTTAGAATAGCCCAATTCCAATCGGGTTGCGAGAATGATTTCGATCAGTTTTTCAAAATAAGTTCTTCCCTTTCCTTTTCGGGACAATCGGATCACCTGCTGTGTCAGTGTACTTCCTCCACGAACTACTTTTCCCGCTTTTCGGTTTTGCTTGATCGCATTTACCATGGCAACCGGGTTAAAACCAGGATGTCTATAAAAGTACTCGTCTTCAAAATAAACGATACATTTCTTGAATTTATCGGGTACGCTGTCCTGTGCCGGAAAACGCCATTGTCCGTCACGGGCGATTTTAGCGCCAAGCAATTCCCCTTCTTTACTTTCAATAACCGTTGAGTACGGCTCTTTAAACAAGGTTCGGGGTATAGAGAAATAATAAATCAGCAAGAGCACAAATGCAATTGCTGATTTTATTTTATTCTTTTTAATCCAATTTATAATGCGTTGTGAAAACGCTATTAATCTATTTTTCAAAGTTTAGTAATGATTTTAGCCCACGGGTTTTGCGGATTAAACAGGTTCGTACAGATCTTTTTTATTGGATTAGACTGAATTAAATTTAACCCGTGAACATCCGCTTAATCCGTAAAACCCGTGGGCCATTTTATTTTCTATTTCACAACCTCAACCCAGAATCCTTTTGTTCTGGCCAGGAAGGTATTGTCGTACATGGCTTCGCACTGTAATCCCGGTAAATAATAATTTCCTAAATACGATGCGTTTAACAATATTCGGAATACTTTGGTTTCTCTGGCTTTCATTCCAAAATAGAAATTGGTTCTGTCGTCGCGAATGTCAATATAGTCTGCGATATTATTTGTTGCGTCACCGTAGTCGGTGAAACGAGTATTAACGATTTCGAATCCTGAAGGCAAAATTTGTGACAATGCCACATTCTGAACGCTTTCATTTCTTTGATTTCTTACCGTAACTTCCGCCACAAACTCGGTTCCCTGACTGATTTTCGAAACATTAATGACACTTCCTTTTCTGTTTTTGAAAACAATATTGGCAGAAACATCACTCTGAATTGCATTTTCCTGTCCTATTGGTAATATTCCGGTATTTAAAACACGAACATAAACGGTGTTGTTTTTAAGATTCTTTAAAACCACACTATTCGCACCTGCCTGAACAACCAAACTTCTGTCAGCGATTGTTTTTTGTGTATTTATGGTTTCGCCTTTTCCGTTTTTGCTGAACTGAAGGTTGATTCCTTTTGGACCGTTACTCGCCGCAAATTTAGACATCGCATACAGGCAATACGCTGTTGTTTGTGTGCTCATCCATTGGTTTGTCGACATTTCTTTTGCCAGTTTTGAGGCCATAGTGAATGCTTTTTGCGTTTGCCCTAAAAGAAGCATCGTTTCTAAAGCCATTGCTCTGTTTCTTTCGCTTGAACCATAGTAGTAATAATTATACTCATTAGATTCATTGTCAATACTGGTACGTAATAATAAATTTTGTCCGGCTGATTTCTGCCCGGCCAAAACATACGCAGCTGCCAGACGAAGCTTACTTTCGTTTGAAATCCCTTTTGTTTCACGCAATCTGTTCATTGAAGACAAATCGGCATTGCCTGCCAGAGCCAGTGTATATAATCTATAGGCCTGAGCAAGATCATTGCCATACTTCACTTCAAAACGCCATTGTTTGGCTTCTTTTTGCTGGTATGAAATCCATTTTGATTTGAAGTTAATCGGTAAAACATACCCTTTTTTCTCTGCTTCAATCAGGAAATGTCCGGCATATGAAGATCCCCAATCATCGGCGGTTGTATTTCCCTGCCAATACGACAAGCCACCGGACGGCAATTGAAAACTTCCTAATTTGGTAATTCCGGCTGTTATATTTTTCTGAATGATTCCTTTTCGGGTATTGTCCAAATCGACAATATCACTTAAAAACAACTGTGGAAAAACAGACGAAGTCGTTTGCTCTACACAGCCATGCGGATACTGAATAAGGTATTGCAGCCTTCCATTCAAATTGATGGTTGGCATTGACGAAACTTCCAATTTGGCTTTATTACTTCCCGAAACGCCAAAGGTTTTCCATGTAATTGTTTTGGTACTGTTTGGAGGTAAAACAACATCGGTATAGGTATTGGTAACCGGATTAGGATTGGTCATATCGATCTCTACATCATAAACCGACCTTTCTTTTCCGGAGGTCGCAATTACCTGAACTTTAGCAATTCCGGTGGTAGAACCTACTACCAGATTAAAATACGCCATCTTTTCATCAGGCTGTGTAAAATTCAGACTTTGGGCGGCACTTCCCATTACTTTTAATCCGTTGCTCGTTTTAAGCTGAAGGGTTACTCTTTTAATATTTTTTTCGGTCGCAAAAACAGTAACCGGAAGGGTCACTTTTTCTGAAGGCGATATTTTTCTTGGCAACGAAGCCAATACCATCAACGGACTTTTAACCGGAGTTGCTTTTTCTACACTTCCGTAAGCACTTGTACTGGCATCACCCGCCACAACCATGGTTCGAACGGATCCTATGTATTTTGGTAATTTTAACTGATGTGCTTTTGTCTGGCCTTTTTCTAATTTAAACGGTCCGTAATACAACACTACAGGTTTAAATCGGTTGGCTTTTTTGGCTTTCCCACCACCTAAATCCTGATCTCCACCAATACTGAAGATTTGATTTATTTTTCCGCCATAGGCTCCGATTACATCATCGTAAATATCCCAGGTTTTAACTCCTAAAGCTTCGCGAACATAAAAACTATCCCAAGCATTTGGTGTTTTAAAACGGGTTAAATCCAGAAGTCCTTCATCTACAACCGCAATCGTATAGGTCATTTCTTTACCTGTTTTCTCTCCTACTTTTACTGTAAAAGTCTGCTCCGGTTTTAAAACATCCGGCATGGAAAGGGTTGGTGCTAAAATGGTGTTTTTATCTACTACTTCGATCGGAACGATGCCGTACATACGAATAGGCGAGTCGTTTTTAGTCGAAGCATGCGGCTGTAAAAGTGTGATGTTAAAATATACGTTTGGCGCCATCGCTGCCGTAATTGGAACCTCCACTTTGGTTTCGCCCTGTTTTGTTTTGGCCCAGATGGTCTGTACCACTTTTGATCCGTTTTCAATCGAAATCAAAGCACGGCCACCTTCACTTGACGGGAACGAAATTTGCGCTTTCTCGCCTACCGCATAATTTTTCTTATCGGTAGAAAACACTAACATGTTGGCTGTAGACGCATCTCTGTTGCGGGTTTTTCCGGACCAAACTGGCCAGTCAATATTTACCGTTAAAGCGGTTGCATGTCCATCGGTATTATCCGCAACACGTATTAAATAGCGTCCCCATTCTTCATCGCTTAAAGAAAGATCGATACTTCCTTTCCCTCTGGAATCGGTATCGATCACAAGGGTTTTATAAGAGGTGGTCACATTTGATGAATTATAATTCGAGAGATTATCGCTGGAAGCATCCCACCACCAACGCCAGTCTACTTTAAACACTTTTACTTCCAGATTTCGAACTGATTTTGGTCTTCCGTTTTCATCCACGGTAACAATATCAAAACGGTTGTTCTTTCCGGTTTCCAGCATTCCGTATTTATTAGGTTCCGGTGCTTTTATCCCTACGTAGGTTTTGTAAGGCGAATAGGTCGTCGAAATAACATCGGTACTGAAATCGCCTCCTTCTTCATATACTTTTGTAATAAATGAAGCGCGAAGCATTCCCGGAGCCTGTCCTTGCAGTTTTGGCTGAATAGGAACCGACGCTCTTCCACTCTCATTTAATTTTCCGGAGAAAACATTGATTTCTTCCGTGCTGAACTGGCGTACCAGATCGTCAAAATTAAATTTCTCATAGCCTTTAAAAGTAGTGGTTTGCTGCAAAAATTTCGCCTGCATTTCTACATTCAGGTTTTTTGCAATGGCACCATGAAGCCAGGTCACTTCAAGATTGCTGTTGTTCGGATAAGAGGACGATAGTGTTTTTCTGGAGAACGTATTCTTGATCTTTAAACGGTTCGGTTTGATCGTTTCTATTTTTATGCTTTTGTAAAACTTAGCACCTCCCACGCTTATCATTGCTTCCCAGTTTCCGGTTGGCGCATCGGCACTTGTTGGAACTATAAAACTATAATGATTCAGGTCGTTTGTTTTCTGAATGGTCTGATAGGTCGTTTTACCATTCGGATCGTTCAGTCGCAATTTAATTGGATGTGATTTCGGAAGTTTATTCGACGCATCGTTTAAGATAAAAGACAAATACACATTATCTCCCGGACGCCAAACGCCACGCTCTCCATAAATAAACCCTTTTAAACCTTTTTGCAAAGTCTCCCCCGCAACATCAAAATTACTTACCGATAACGAATATCCGTCATCCAGTTTCACATAAGTCGATTGATCCCCCAAAGTAACGATAGCGAAATAGGCAAATTTATTGAGTTGAAACGAAGCAATCCCTTCGCTGCTCGTAGCGGCAGTCGCAATTTTTTGCTGTTGAAAGGTGTACAGATCCACTCTTGCGTTCGAAACAGGTTCTGTGGTTACAATATTATTTACGGCAAATAAGTACGATTTATTTTCACCTCTTTTGGCAATAACTCCCAAATCTGTTGCTAAAATATTTGTCGCAATTCGGGCATTGTAATAGTAAGATCCTGAACAAGGGTCCTGACTTTCTCGCCAGTCATAATCGTCATAATAGTAATCATCGTACGAATTGCCACTGTAGTTTACATCATCTTCATCTACCTCTTCTTCCTCTTCGCCTTCAGAATCTCCTTCAGAGGTTTCACATTTGTACAGTGAATATTTCTTTTTGTAAACAAATTCTACGCGATAAATAGCTCCCGGTTCGGGCGTAATTATTTTAGACAAATCCAAAGCAAAGGTGTTCCACTTCGCCGGATTTATCAGTTTGCTCTCAATTAAATTCAGTGTGGTTTTCGCCACCGGCTGCGCCACTTTCTTGAGGTTCTGACTTCCGTTCAGCTCATTGTACTGCAAGAACTGAAGAATGTTATTTTTGTAAATTTTATACACTTTTACATCTACAGCACTTAAATTTACCGCTTCAAAATTCAGTTTCAAATTGTTTGAACTTGGCAGGATGGTTCCGTTTTTAACAAATCTAACGTTCGGTTTTATCTGGTCAAAATTGATTTTTTCGGTATAATTTGCGTCCATCTTTTTACCGTACTGGCTTTCAATTCCCTGAAAAACTTCAAGCAGCAATTCCCCCGATAAAACTGGTTCCGGCTCCGGACTAGCTTCCTCTTCCTGGACTACCACCACGGCACTATCGGTCGCTACTGCTGCAGAATCCACCACAACAGCTGCAGAATCAACAGCTATAGCTGCGCTTTCTTCTACCGCTACCGGCACTGGCACTTCTTTTTTCTCCGGTGCTGTATTGCTAAAATATACTTTCAGCAGGTTTCCCTGAGTCGAAAACTTTAGGTTGTTGGTATTCTGAATCGAAACCAATCCTTTAAAATCCTGGCCTTTTTCTAAGGGTTCCGAAAAATTAATTACAACGGACTGATTGCTTCCCTCGGGAATATCAACTTTTACAATTTTAAATTCTTTTAAACCCGTAACGGCATAATCCAATTGTCCTTTCTGGTCGATATCAAAATCACCGCCATCGTATGCGATTTCCAGATTCGAAGCTTCTAAATAGCGTTGAATACTGTCGATTTTAAAATTGAATTCTTTGGCTGAGCCTGATTTTTTCTCGAATTTAATTTTAAGATCACTCCCATTCTGACGGGCCGTAATTAATTTTTTAGCCGTTTCGACATCCATATTGTCTGCCGTTTTTAAAACGCAGTTCAGATACTGGTAATCTTTGCTGTACGACTGAATATCCATCGTATTGATGGTGAAATCCTGTTTGATTGTTTTGACTGTGAAGTTGAATTTCGAAAGTGTCTCCTCCTTCTCTTTCGGAATGGTGATGAGCTTGTCTAAGTTTAAGGTCACCTGATATTCTGTTCCTGCTTCTAATTTTTTCTCCGGAATAAAAGCAATCGTATTGGTCGAAAGCGCCACTACTTTTCCGCGGACATTTGGCGAAATATCAAATAAATCGTCGTCTAATTCCTGATTGACTTTCCATTCTTTTTTATCAAAAGCCAAAACGACTCTAATGTCAGATTCCGAAGAGACGATTCCTCCCGTAAAACTGACAATGTACTCTTTGAATAATGAAAAATCGGAATTGAAATCGGCAGCTGATTTTCTGCCGCAGGATTGAAAAATAAAAAACACAAAAAACGCGAGAAATAGTCCTTTTACTTTCACTTTAATTTAGAATTACAAGGTTACAAATTTGAAAATTGACAGTATGTTTTAGCTTTAACCATTCTATGATTAACTAGTGGTTTGTCAATTATATTGCATAAATATAACGTATTTTTCTAAATCTTTTAAGAGGAAAATTCAGCAGAGTGAATTATTTAAATGCTCTTGAAAGCAAAAATGGTTTTTAGCGCTTTCAGTAGCTATTTTCTATATCTTTTTCTACCAAAAGAAAATCTTTCATCAAACAGCAGTTTTTTATAATTCTACCCCAAGCTTAGACAATACTTTATCCAAGGCTATAAAATGTTCTTCTGTGTTTGCGGCATAAAACAGTTGATTCGTATCCTGCAATACAATTACATCGTCATCATAATTACCATAGAAACTTATTCCTCCAAGCCATTGCTTAAAAGAGCATCCTTTATTTTTGAAGTTTGCACGAATAAAATTCAGTTCCTCCTGTTCTAATTCGTAAAATGTATTAGCAGGGAACTGTAGTGCAAAGCCCGCCTGAAGAAAAGCCATTGCAGTAAAAAAACCGCTTAAAGTTTCTGTTTCCAAATTCCAGTTTTTTTCGTCTTCGCTCATGTATACCGGTGGATCAGCTTTTGACAAATCCTCTTTACGGATTCCCCAAACGCAAGCCCTTTGATTTTCAGAATAAAAGATCAAATAATCCTTGTGTGTATAATATTGAAAACGCTCCGGTACGATTAATAAATCCTGTGTATGGTTTAGGTCCTGAATTTTACCCAATTCGGTATAATAATCCACAAATCCCTGAGGAAGTTCGCCAAAGATGTTTTTAACAACATTCATTTCACTAGCTGTAAAACCACTAGATTCCGTGAGGTGAAATAGTTTTTTTATTATTGAAAAATCAGTCATGATTTAAAGTAATTATTTCCTTCTCTCCACAAAAAAACGTTTCATTAAATCGGCAGCTTCATTGGCCATGATTCCTGAAACTACAGTCGTTTTTGGGTGCAATTTGGTACCCATGGTCATAAAACCACGCTGCTCATCACGTGCGCCAAAAACAATTTTTGAAATCTGACTCCAATACAAAGCTCCCGCACACATCTGGCACGGTTCGAGGGTAACATATAAAGTGCAGTCTTTGAGATATTTTCCGCCTAAAAAGTTAGCCGCAGCGGTTATGGCCTGCATTTCGGCATGAGCCGTAACATCGTTAAGCAATTCGGTTAAATTGTGACTTCTTGCAATGATTTTATCGGCAACAACAATGATTGCTCCAACAGGAATTTCGCCTTTATCAAAAGCCATTTCAGCTTCCTGCAAAGCTTTTTTCATAAAATATTCGTCGGTGAAGGGATTTATCATAAGTGCAAAAGTAGTTTTTTTGAAATAATTTCCCCTGAGTTAAAGTCAAGAAAGCGCTAATAAAAACTTAGCTTTTTCCATAGAAATTAGTTCCATAAAATTAATCGCCTCATAAATAGCGATTTTTTGAGGCAATTAACGCTTTTAATTGCCTCATTTCTATAAAAACCATCTATTTAAGGTTCGCGTTAAACATTCAAAAAACAATAATTAAATTTAAAACCGTAAATTTGCTTTTTACCTTACAATGAAAAGCAACTTACTCTCCAACATACACAATCCCGCCGATTTACGCTTGTTACCCGAAGCGCAACTTACTCAGGTCGCACAAGAATTACGCGATTTTATTATTGATGTTGTTTCGGTCAAAGAAGGGCATTTAGGATCCAGTCTGGGTGTAATCGAATTGACTATCGCGCTGCATTATGTGTTTAATACGCCCGACGATTTATTGGTTTGGGATGTTGGCCATCAGGCTTACGGTCATAAAATTTTGACAGAGAGAAGAGCCATTTTTCATACCAACAGACAGCTGGAAGGTATTTCGGGTTTTCCAAAAAGGAGCGAGAGTATTTACGATACTTTTGGTGTAGGACATTCCTCTACTTCTATCTCGGCGGCACTTGGAATGGCCATTGCCTCAAAACTAAAGGGCGATTTCGACAAACAGCATGTTGCCGTAATTGGCGATGCGTCGATTGCTTCGGGAATGGCTTTTGAAGGTTTAAATCATGCCGGGGTTACAGACGCCAATCTTCTGGTAATTTTAAATGATAACGCTATCGGGATTGATCCGAGTGTGGGTGCTTTGAAAAAATATTTAACAGCCGTTAAAAACGGGAAAAACCCAAAGCAGAATAACATCATCAAATCGTTAAACTTTGATTATTCGGGTCCGATTGATGGTCATGATCTTCCGGCATTAATCAAAGAACTTCATCGTTTAAAGAAGATAAAAGGCCCAAAGTTCCTGCACATTGTTACCACAAAAGGAAAAGGTTTACAGCAAGCCGAAGAAAATCAGGTAAAGTATCATGCACCCGGAAAGTTTGATGCTTCGACCGGAGAGCTTTATTCAAAATCAGAAGAAAACTTAGCCCCCAAATATCAGGATGTTTTTGGCCTGACTATTTTAGATTTAGCCAAAAAGAACGAAAAGATTATCGGAATCACTCCTGCAATGCCCTCCGGAAGTTCGCTTAAATTTATGATGGACGAGATTCCGGAACGTGCTTTTGATGTGGGAATAGCCGAACAACATGCCGTAACACTTGCTGCCGGAATGGTTACACAGGGTATGATTGTGTATTGCAATATTTATTCGACTTTTTTACAGCGCGCTTACGATCAGGTCATTCACGATGTTGCACTGCAAAACCTCCCTGTTATTTTTTGTCTGGATCGCGCAGGCTTGGTAGGCGAAGATGGTGCGACACATCACGGTGTTTTTGACATTGCCTATTTACGCGCTATTCCGAACATTATTATTTATGCTCCGCTCAATGAAATTGCTTTACAAAATATTTTATATACCGCTCAGTTAGGATTAAATCACCCCATTGCCATTCGATATCCAAGAGGCCGTGGCGTTTTACCAAATTGGGAAGTAGAAAATTTCGGACATTACAAAAAAATTGAAATTGGTGCAGCGACCTGCTTAAAAACAGGAACAAAAACAGCCGTTTTATCCACCGGAACAATTGGAAATAATGTAACCGCAGCACTAAGCGAATGTTCCAATTCCGACACCATTGCTCACTACGACTTTCCCTTTATTAAACCATTAAATATCAATATTTTAAATGATATTTTATCAAGCTTTGAGAGGGTCATTACGATCGAAGATGGTGCTATAAATGGTGGTTTCGGAAGTGCCATTTTAGAGTTTGCAGCCTCAAACAATTTCAAAAATACCATCGAAGTTTTAGGTGTTCCCGACAAGTTTATCGAGCATGGAACGGTAAATCAGTTACAACAATTGTGTAAAATTGACGTTAAAAGTTTGGTAAATCTTTTTTCAAACGACACAAAATAATTATTTTGCGCTGTCAAAAAATAAAAATCACAATGAAATTATTGCGTTCTACCCTTTTGCTTCTGTTGCTTTTGTGTACTTCAAATAACTTTGCCCAAATCATCCAAACGACTTTAGATCCGGGTGAATTACCTGCTCCGCCATCAAACTGGACGAAAAAAAATCAATTGGGTTTTGACATTTCTGAGATTGCTTTTGTAAACTGGAGTGCAGGGGGAACAAGTTCGATTTCAGGACTTTTTAAAGGCGAATTTAACCGAACTTATGTTAGAGGAAACCACAAATGGGCGAATGAACTTATTATAAAATATGGTTTAAACCAGCAAGACGGTACCGAACTCCGCAAAACTGATGATGCGATTTTATTCAACTCGACTTACGGTTTTAGAAAAGATACCATCTCCAATTGGTATTACTCGGCAAAATTCAACTTCAATACGCAATTTACCGACGGATACAATTACCCGAATAAAGATGTTGCGATCTCCAGACCTTTCGCACCTGCTTATGTCTTTCTTGGAGCCGGAGCAGAAAACTCTAATAAAAAGAAAAACAGAACGCTTTACTTCTCTCCAATAACCTTAAAAACTACTTTGGTTCTGGATCAGGCTTTAGCCAATCAGGGAGCTTTTGGGGTTCGAAAAGCCACTTATATGATAGACCCTATGGATCCAAATTCTAAGATTTTACTTGAAAACGGACAGAAGGTCAAAGCCGAATTTGGTATTCTGCTTACCGGATACATGAAAACCGAGATTTACAAAAATATCTTTTACGAAAACAGACTGAGTTTGTACACCGATTATCTGAACAAATTTGGAAATGTCGACATCGATTATGATACCCGCCTGGACCTTGTGGTAAATGCTTATGTAAAAGCCAATATTGGTGTACACCTGGTTTATGACGACGATATCAAAACCAAAATAGACGTTTGGGATCCTGCTACCGGAGCGACTTCGCAAGTTAACAACGGACCAAGAGCCCAGCTAAGGCAAGTCTTAGGCGTGGGTCTGGTTTATGCTTTTCAATAGAGTATTACTTATTTTTTCTGCCGTTGATTGTTTCAAACAATTCAAGGGCATTCCCGTCAGTTAACAAAGAAACGTAGTGGCAAATATGCAGCAAACGTTCGTATAAATTGGTTTTCTCTAAATGGTGTTTTTCAGGCAGCATTTTCAAAAGCAGTTTGTCATAGTTTGAAGCTGTTCCTTCGTATTTATTGTTAAAAGCGGTTATAAACTTGTCCAGCAAAGTCTGGATAATCTGATAGCCCACAATTTCTTTTTCAACCACTTCACGGCTTTGGTATATTTTATCGACACTTAGTTTGATAATATCATCCATTTGTGCTTTGTATTTGCTTTTATCCGTTAAGGCAAAAGGAAATTTACCCTGCAGAATAGCCTCTTCATTTTCAACAAAAACATTCACAGCATCATTAATCAGGGTTCCGATAGCCAAGGCACGTAAATAACTAATTCGGTCTTCTTTTGTTGTTAAAGTCTTGTATTTAGCTACTCCGATATTGTCTTTTACCAGTTTGATTAAATATTCCAGTGCATAATCCTCTGAAACTAATCCCAGATTTATTCCATCTTCAAAATCGATAATGGTATAACAAATGTCGTCAGCCGCTTCGACCAAATAGGCCAAAGGATGTCTCTCAAAACCAATATCGTCTCCGGATTTGTTGACAATCATGCCCATATCATTGGCCACCTCTTCAAAAAATGATTTGTCGGTTTGAAAGAAACCGTATTTTTTATCGGCGATATTCTGCGTTGGTTTTTTAGGCAAACTTTCTTTCGGATATTTCATAAAAGCGCCCAGCGTAGCATACGAAATACGAAGTCCACCTTCGATTCCCGGACGACTTGCTGTAAGAACCGAAAAACCGTTGGCATTACCTTCAAAATCAATTAAATCCTGCCATTGTTTTGCCGTCAATTGCTCTTTGTATTTCAATCCTTTTCCTATCGAAAAATATTCGCCAATTGCTTTTTCTCCCGAATGTCCAAAAGGGGGATTTCCAATATCATGCGCCAGAGAAGCCGCTGCCACAATGGCCCCAAAATCGTTCATATGGTAGCCGTGAACTTCTTTTAAATGAGGGTATTTTTCAATGATTTTTTTCCCAACCAAACGTCCAAGAGAACGTCCTACCACCGAAACTTCCAAACTATGAGTTAATCTGGTGTGTACGAAATCTGTTTTTGAAAGCGGAATTACCTGAGTTTTATCCTGTAAAGAGCGAAAAGCTGCCGAAAAAATAATTCGGTCATAATCAACCTCAAACCCCAGTCGCGTATCGTCTTGTTCTACACGTAATCTCTTGCTAGTGTCGCCTTGGCGCTTGAGTGATAAAAGTTGTTCCCAGTTCATTTTCAATTTTAGATTTCAGATTGTTGATTTTAGACTTTTGGATCTAAACGCCAAAAATACGTTTTATTTTAGGATAATATTGAAGAAAAATAGGCCACAGAATAATTTAATTGAAAAGATTAAATGCTTTTGTTCGCCACGAATTCACGAATGAATCTAACCGCAATGATTTGCGATAATTAGTGAAATTTGTGGCAAAACGATTCCGCTAGTATCAAAACTCCAATGCTGTACTGTGTTTGATTTCTCCCATCACAAAAATACTGTTGGTATTTCCGATGTTTTCGATTGTCGATAATTTGTTCATTACAAAATCCTGATAACTGGCCATATCCTGAACCAGAATTTTGAGCATAAAATCGTAATCACCGGCAATATTATAACACTCTATAATTTCAGGAAGCGCTACGATATCTTTCACAAAATTACTTCCTACATTTTTGGCATGCTCTTTTAAACGCACATTGCAAAAAACAATCATCCCGCGATTCATTTTCTTCTTATCCAGCAAGGCCACATATTTGGTAATATATCCGTCACGCTCCAGCCTTTTTATACGTTCATAAACGGGCGTTACGGTTAGAAATAATTTGCTGGCAAGATCTTTTGTATTGATATTGGAGTTTTCCTGAAGGTATTTCAGAATCAATAAATCGGTTTTGTCTAAGTTTTCCATAGTATTTTTTACGGCTAAAGTTCTTCTTACAAGATTTTATCAGTAATATAATCTTTTAAAAACAACTTTTAAAAGACATTTTACTTAAATACAGCTCAAATATAAGTTATAAAATCCAATACAATAAATTTGTACAGTAAAAAATACTGAATCAAAAATGAAAACAAATAATTTAGGATACCCAAGAATTGGTAGCAACAGAGAATTAAAAAAAGCCTGTGAATTGTACTGGGCAGGAAAAATCTCGGCAGACGAGTTAATCGAAACCGGAAGAGACATTCGTCGCAAAAACTGGTATTTACAATCGGAAGCCGGAGTAGATTTGATTCCGTCTAATGACTTTTCGTTTTATGATCAGGTTCTGGATCTGACTTTAACAGTTGGTGCAATTCCGGAACGTTACCACGAACTGGCAAAAACAAACAGCTCTATCGACCTGTATTTTGCTATGGCAAGAGGCGCACAAAAAGACGGTCAGGATGTTGTGGCTATGGAAATGACAAAATGGTTCGATACCAACTACCATTATATTGTTCCTGAATTTACGAAGAATCAAAAATTCGAATTGTTTTCTGAAAAGATCATTACTGAATTCAAAGAAGCTAATGCTTTAAAAATTGCTACTAAACCTGTTTTGATAGGACCTATCTCTTACTTGCTTTTGGGAAAAGAAAAAGAAGAGGGTTTTCACCGTATTGACCTGATTGACAAACTGCTTCCTGTATATTTCGAAATTTTTAAAAAGCTGCAAGAAGAAAATGTCGAATACATACAACTTGATGAACCTTTCCTGGCGTTAAACTTAACCGATAAAGAAAGAAGCACGTTCACGAAAGTGTACAATGAAATTCATCAAAATTTCCCTCAAATTAAAATCGTTTTGGCCAACTATTTTGATTGTTTTGGAGAAAACCTAAGCACCGCTTTGGCCTTGCCGGTAGATACCTTTCATTTAGATTTAGTACGTTGTCCTTCTCAGTTAGATGATATCTTAGAATCAGGTCAGCTGGCTTCCAACACCAATCTTTCTTTAGGTGTAGTTGACGGAAGAAACATCTGGAAAAATGATTTCAGCAACTCTTTGCAATTGATAAAAAAAGCCACTGATGCATTGGGTGCAAACCGAATTCTGATTGCGCCATCCTGCTCTTTAATTCACAGTCCCTGCGATTTAGATTTAGAAACAAATGATGCAACGCTGACTCCTGAAATCAAACAATGGCTTGCTTTTGCCAAACAAAAAATCAACGAAATTGTCGTATTGAAACAATTTGCTTCTAATGAAACTGACATTAAAAACTCAGCAGATTATGAACAAAATGTGATCGCCAACAACAATCGTAAAACGTCAACATTAATTCACAATAACGAAGTTAAAACACGTGTTGCCGGAATTACAGCTTCAGATGACAAACGTAAAAGCACTTTTGCGACCCGCAGAAAAAGTCAGATCGAAGCTTTAAACCTGCCTTTATTTCCAACCACAACGATTGGATCTTTTCCTCAAACCACTGAAGTGAGAAGCTGGAGAGCGAAATTTAAAAAAGGAGAATTAACGACCGAACAATACAATGATTTAATCGAAAAAGAGACCGAAGCTACGATTCGTTTTCAGGAAGAAACAGGAATTGACGTTCTGGTTCACGGAGAATTCGAACGCAATGATATGGTGGAATATTTTGGAGAACAATTGTCCGGTTTTACCTTTACTAAAAATGGCTGGGTACAAAGTTACGGAAGCCGTTGTGTGAAACCTCCGGTTATTTACGGCGATGTTTCAAGACCAAATCCTATGACGGTAAAATGGTCTAAATATGCACAATCCCTGACTCCAAAATGGGTTAAAGGAATGCTTACCGGGCCGGTTACTATTTTACAATGGTCTTTTGTACGTAACGATCAGCCGCGTTCGGTAACCTGCACACAAATTGCTTTGGCGATCCGCGATGAAGTAGTGGATCTGGAAAAAGCCGGAATCAAAATCATTCAGATTGACGAGCCTGCCATTCGTGAAGGTTTACCTTTGCGAAAAGAAGAATGGGCCAACTACCTGGATTGGGCCGTAAAAGCATTCCGTATTTCTGCAAGTGGTGTTAACGACGATACACAAATTCACACCCACATGTGCTACAGCGAATTCAATGACATTATCCAGAATATTGCCGATATGGATGCCGACGTGATCACAATCGAATGCTCGCGCTCTCAAATGGAACTTTTAGATGCTTTTGCCAACTTTAAATATCCAAACGAAATTGGCCCCGGAGTTTATGACATTCACTCCCCACGTGTGCCTTCAAGTACCGAGATGGTTCGTTTGTTAGAAAAAGCAGCTGCGGTTATTCCAACAGACCAATTGTGGGTAAACCCGGATTGCGGTTTAAAAACCCGTCATTGGGATGAAACCAAAAAGGCTTTAATCGAAATGGTTGCTGCAGCCCAGGAAATGAGAGCAGCAGTTGAAAACACCGCTACTTTTTAATTTTATTTGAATATATTTTGTTTTTTTACTGCCAACCGGCGGAGTCGAAACTCTTGTAGTTATGATTTTTTTCGACTTCGCTAGGATTGGCATTTTTTTTAGCAGCAGAAGATTTTTTTTTTTCAAAAGACCTTCAGTCCCGCTATCCGTTATATCTTTTATGGCGAACCCCGCCACAAAAGGATAGCACTTCTATCGGGGCTAAACGACAAATTTTACTTTTCATAAGATAGGCAATAAAAAAAAGCATCCGCTGCGGCGGATGCTTTTCTTAAATAGAATATCATTGTAAGATTAGAAATTCTTTGAGATCCCTATAGAAAAAGCTTTTCCTAAACTGAAATTAAAGTTTTTAAAATCTCTTTCTCCATTACTATAATTCAGATTGTTATATCCTAGTCCCCCAATATTAAAGTTCAGACCAAAACCATTATGAACATTAATAAACAGAGCCGGAGTTACAGTCGCATAAACGCCATCTCCTTTTTCGGTGGTAATAATGTTTGCCTGTCTCTGGAAACTATCTTTACGATTTTGAAAACCTACTCCCAAGTCGGTATAAAATGAAAAAGTCTGATTTAATGGTTTAGTGTAGCGAACAAATCCTCCCAGAGAAAAATTTTTTGTTTTTCCCACTAAAAAATCTTCATTTTTACTTTGATAAATTCCTACAGCCGATTCAATACCTGCTGTCCAATTTTGATGAAACTGATAACCTACTTTTGGAGAAAAAGAAAATTGACTTTGTTTATTATCTCCATCGGGATAAGAATTTGTCTGATGATTGTATTCAACACTTCCCATAACCAAAACAGAGCCTTTTTGAGCATTTGCAAAACTAAACATCGTTAGTGCAAGAATAAGTAACATTTTTTTCATAGTTGTTATTGTTTAAAATTTAATCATATTTCACAACAACAATGCCGTTATTTTTAACCATTCTAAACTAAAAACATAAACAACTAACTTTCAGTATTTTAAACCACTAAAAAAAACACCCTTTAGAAACTGCTTTTCATTGAAACAAAAAAAGCACCCGCCGCGGCGGATGCTTTTCTGAAATTGAATATCATTTAAGACTAGAAGTTTTTAGAAACTCCAATGTTAAATGTTCTACCAAAATTAAAATTGAAGTTTTTAACTTCTGGTCCATTGTTATCATAGTTTAAAGTGTTGTACCCTAAACCACCAATGTTAAAGTTTAAACCAAAACCTTTTTTCATGTCGATAAAAAGAGCTGGTGTTACACCAATGTACATACCATCTGCTTTTGCAGTTGAAGTAATTGGTCCAGTGTACGTTTTATCTTTTGCGCTTTGAAAACCAGTTCCTAATTCAGCGAAGAAAGAGAAAGTTGGATTCAAAGGAATAGTGTAACGTAAAAATGCACCTAATTTAGTAGTGTTGTTTTTAATTTCGTTTACTCCACGATCTTCTTTACTTGAACCAAAAGAAGCCTCACCCCCTACAGTCCAGTTGTCGTGAAATTGGTAACCTACTTTTGGAGAAAAATCAAATTCATTCGTTTTAACCTCATTGTTTCCTAAAGTTCTGGTTTGAGAAGTGTAACCAATACCACCACCAACTAAGATTGTTCCTTTTTGTGCGTTTGCAAAGCTAACCATAGCTAATGCAAGAACCACCAACATTTTTTTCATTATAAATTATTTTAAATTTGATTTCCTTTTAACAAGAACGATGCCGCAACGACTGGCTTTTATATTTTTTTTATGATTTCTTTAAAAGATAAAAATGTAGCAATCGAGCGTATTTCTGTTTACTTTTGTAGCAAATAAAAAGTCATGTCGATAGCAGTAAACAACATATCAAAAAGTTACGGAACTCAAAAAGCGCTAAACGAAATTTCATTCTCTATAGAAAAAGGAGAAATCGTCGGATTTCTTGGTCCAAACGGAGCAGGAAAATCTACATTAATGAAAATTTTGACCACCTATTTGTTGTCAGATAACGGCTCAGCCCTTGTAAACGGTCATGATGTCATGACGGACGCGAAAGCAGTTCAACGGTCTATTGGCTATTTACCCGAACACAATCCGTTGTATTTGGATTTGTATGTTCGTGAGTATTTGGCTTTTAATGCCGATGTTTATCAGGTTCCAAAATCAAGAATCGAAGAAGTCATTCAACTGACAGGACTGTCAGGTGAAAGCCATAAAAAAATAGGACAATTATCTAAAGGATACCGTCAGCGTGTGGGACTTGCCAATGCTTTACTGCACGATCCGGAGGTTCTGATTCTGGATGAACCTACTACCGGACTGGATCCCAATCAGTTGATGGAAATTCGAAACGTAATCAAAAATGTAGGGAAAAATAAAACCGTTTTTCTGTCTACACACATTATGCAGGAAGTAGAAGCCATTTGCGACCGTGTCATTATTATTGACAGAGGGCAAATTGTGGCCGACAAAAAATTAGACCACCTGGTTTCTGAAGATAAAGCACAAGTAATTGAGGTTGAATTTGACTATCAGATCGAAGAACAGCTTTTGGCAAAACTGGAAAACATTACGGCTTATAAAAATACGCATGATATGACCTGGGAGCTTACTTTTGTGGCTGACAAAGATATGCGTCCGGCTATTTTTGATTTTGCCAATGCAAATGGATTAAAAACACTACAGCTGAATCAGAAAAATAAAAACCTGGAAGCCGTTTTTAGGGAAATCACAAAATAAACCATCGGGACTCCGCTTCTTTTTAAAGCTAAAACCAATTTATTCCGCTTCGGGATAAATTGGTTTTCTTTTTTTACTCCGCTTCCCTTCTTCCCTTTTTCCAAAATCCATGAAGCCTTGTTTTTGCTGGTTTCAGCATCGATTTTACCTCCTTATTTTCAATTTCTCACTTTTTTGCAAAAATAAAAACCCTTAAAAATCAAGGAGTTAAAATATTTGTCGCAAATTTTAACTATATTTATTTAGACTTATTATAAATAGTGTTATATTTGACAACTGAAACTTCAAATAACATTCCATGTTTTCCATACTCCTCCCTATAAAAACGACCGTTTTCAAGTTATCAAACCGTTTGTCACTTCTTCAAGATATGCTTTCTGACAAACTCGAACAGCTCGTTTTACAGTAGAAAACGACTGCCAGAGAATATCAACTTTCTGCTTATACGCCAGATAAACAAATTACTTTAAATCCCCTATCGCATAAAATATTACAAACATCATGAAGCATATTATAACATCTATTGTACTCGCATTTTCAGTCTACGGATACTCGCAGACAGAAAAGGGAAGAGACAGCATCGTCGAAACCTCGATCAATGCATTAGATGAAATTGTAATCACAAAAAAGAAGGTTTTATATACTCAAAAATCAGATCGATTGGTTTTTAATGTCGAAAACAGCATTGTTTCTGAAGGAGGTACTGCTTTAGACGTTTTATCACGCGCTCCGGGCGTTGTCGTGTCTCAGGACGGAGAGTTATCGATTCGCGGACAACAGGGTGTCGGGGTGATGATTAATGGTAAATTAACGCAGCTTTCGCAAAAAGAACTGGCCAATTATCTAAAGTCAACCACCTCATCCAATATCAAACAAATTGAAGTGATTACCAATCCTTCTTCAAAATACGACGCTACCGGAAAAGCCGGAATTATTAATATTGTTCTAAAAAAAACTAATGCAGGCGGACTTAAAGGAACGGTGTTTACCAACTATGGAAGAGGCCGTAAAAACCGAACAAATTCGGGCGTAAACCTGAGCTACAACAAAGATAAGTTTGGCGTTTACGGAAATTACAGTTACACTTTCAGAGGCGAGGAAGAACGCAAAGAATTCGATCAGATTCAATATACGGACAATACCCGTCAAACTATTTCGACAAAAAACCATCAGACTTCGGTTACCGATGAACCGCTGACTTCTAATAATTTTAAGATTGGAACCACTTATGAGGTTTCTCCTAAAACCAATTTAGAAGTGTATGTGGATGCAAAACTGGGCCGTTACGAAAACATTGCCAATGGTAAAAACACCTTGCTGAATGCCTTAGATCAGGTACAGTTTGATGCCTTTACCTACAATGACAGCAAAGAAAAATGGAACGATTATACCTATGGTTTCTCCGGCGTTCACAAGTTTAATACCGAAGGAAAAAACATGTCTTTTGATTTTGAGTACGAAACATCAAAGTTCAGATCAAATCAGTTTCAGAGTGCCAAAAACACCAATCCTACAGCTGTAGCGGTTAACGACCGCAGAGGTTTTATTCCGTCGCAGCTGCGTGTTTTTACAGGAAAAATTGATTTCGTCAATCCGTTAAAAGAAAAACAATCTATCGAATGGGGAGTTAAAGCCAGTGTGAAAAACAATGACAATCCATCGGTTTATGAATATTACGACAACAATCAATGGATCGTTGATGTTAATTCAACCAATCATTTTGAATACAAAGAGCAAATTTATGCCGCTTACGCCAATTATAAATACCAACTTGAGAATTTCAATATTCAGGGAGGTTTAAGAACCGAATATACGGCCATAAATATTTTACAGAAAACCTTAAATGAAGAGCACAAAGACGATTATTTAAAGTGGTTTCCAAGTGTTTCTTTGAAATATGAGTTAAGCAGCGATCATTCTTTGCACGCCTCGTATAGTAAAAGAATCAACAGACCAAGTCAGTTTGATTTAAATCCGTTTCGTTTTTATGACGATTCATTCAACTATTCACAGGGAAATCCGAATCTGGTTCCTGAGATTACACATTCAACAGAAATTGGATATGCCTGGAAAAGTGCTTTTATGGCTTCGTTGTATTTCAGCAAAACCAAAGACGTTTTTACAGAGGTTTACGATTACAATCCTGCCAATAACACCACGGTGACCTCTCAAATTAATGTGGCGAAATCATACAATTATGGGGCAAACATTACCAATACAGCCGAAATTTACAAATGGTGGTCGGTGAATACCCTTTTCAATATTTTCGAAAACAGGTTTATGGGGAATGTGGTGAATACGGATAAAATTGACCCGATTGTGACTTTGAATCTAAGTGTTCAAAATTCCTTTACGATCACCGAAAGCTGGAAAGCCGAAGCCAATGCACAATACCAGTCAAAATCTAATCTTGGGATTTATGAAAGAGATGCTTTTTTTGATTTTAGTATTGGTATTTCAAAACAGGTGCTGGCTAAAAAAGGAAATATCAAACTTAATATTACAGACATTTTTAATACTAATAATTTTCACATCAATTCGGTTATAGCGCAAACGAGCATCAATAAAAGATACGATCTTGACAATCGTATTGCCACTATAGCCTTTACATACAGAATTTAATATTTTGGATCTTTAGTTTCCTTGTTTTTGTTTTTTTTTTGAATGAAAGAGCCTGTTTGTAGTTAGCAGGCTCTTTTTGTTTGTGGGGTTAACCGTAAAGCATAGTATTTTTGCTCGCTAAGACGCAGAGACGCAAAGTTTAATTTTCTGACGCTTAACATCTTGTTGGGATTATTTATCCTGTAACACACTGCCACAAATAAAAAGCCTTAAAAATGATATTGACAACTTTGTCAGACTGAGCGAAGTCGAAGTCCCCCCAAAGTAATTCGACATACATAATTTCTACTTCTATTCGTCTGACAATTGAACAGACCTAGCTGCTTTTCATTCCTTACCAAGCAAAAAAAGTCTTTTGAGGAATCTTACTTCACACAAAAGACTTTAAGGAAACTAACTAACACTAAACAACTAAAATCAGATGAATTTACCCTTTTGATTTTAGTTTTTTCTTTCTTCCCCACCAGATATAAAATCCGGTAATGGGTAAACTGGCACAGATTAAACTGGCGGTGAAATAAATGATCTTGGTCGACAATCCTCCTATTGCACCAATATGGAGACTGTAATTCGATCGCATCAACCAATCTGAAAAACGCTCGTTACCAATATATTTTTCTGATTTCGGAAGTAATTCAAGCGTTTTAGAGTCAAAATACAAATCTCTCCAAATGCCTTTATGCATATCTGTACAGGCATAAAAATCATCTTTTGGATCATCGGGAAAATGAATGATGACCGCTTCTTTATTTTCCTGAGCAATTTCTGTCCGAACCTTTTTCCAGATAAAATCGGCAGCGACCAGCTTGTCCAGTTGGGGCTTAGACAGAGGCTTTGCGACCGAAACCGTTTGTTCTTTTACTTCTTCCCATCCGCCACTAATCCAGTACGTACTTTCTCTTAACCAATGAAAACTCATTAACAATCCGGTAAACGAAATTAATAGCGCCAGTATAAGTACATAAAACCCCATTACATTGTGCAAATCATAGTTGAGACGTTTGAATTTAGCATCCCACTTTACTTTAAAACTGCTGTTAATGGTCGTTTTGTTCCATTTTTTCGGAAACCATAATATCAATCCACTTATCAGTAAAAAGAAAAAAATAAAGGTTGCCCAGGCTGTGATCTGCGCCCCAATATCCCGTTCCAGCCAAAGATTTCGATGTCCTTCATCGATAATATGAAAGAAATCTTCATGATCTACCATTCCGGTAATTTTAGCCGTATAGGGATTTACATAAATCAACGAATCCGATTCGATATCGACTTTAACTGATTTGTCTAAACCATTATACCAGACCCCATGAATTTCTTTGTTGGGCAGTACTTTTTGTACCGCGGCATAAATTTGAGAAGGAGGCAACAATCGCTCCGGACTTTGGGCCTCGACATTGAGCCAGGGCGAGGTAAGCTGTTTGATTTCATGCTCAAAAACCAATATGCAACCGGTAATTGCCATAATAAATACAATTATTCCCGAAGCAAGTCCCAGCCATAAGTGCAGCCAGGCATTGATTTTACTAAAACGTGATTTTCCTTTATTGGGCGGCTTGCCGGTACGGCTTTTAAAAATATTCATTGCAATAATAATTAGGAGCTAAAACAGAATTTATAAACAAAACGGTTTGAGGATTGTTTCGTAATCCTCAAACCGTTTAAAGGGGCATTACTTTAGTAGGTAAGTTTACCAATTGAAGGCAAGTAAAGACCTTCTTTGATAAGCGCTCCGGCTTTTGCAGTTCCGGTTGCAATATCAATTTGGTACACGCGGGCTTGTTCTCCTGTTACAAAACTTTTGTACGCTTTTCCGTTTTCTACAAACATACTTCCCAATCCGAAGAATTCATCTCCTCCGTGATCCGGCAATCCTGTAACGGCTAAAATGGTTTTGGCTGATAAGTCAAGTATAGCCGACTTGAAAATAGGTTTGGTACCAAGGAAACTATAAACGGAATTGACAGCATCAACCTCGTTAGGAACATAAGAGATAAAAACTTTTTCTCCTCCTAAAGGATACGCAGCAAGAACTTTTCCTTTTAACGTACTTGACTGAAGGTCGAAAAAGTAACCCGGATCAAACTTGGCATCGCCTTTTCTAATGCGTAAAACTCCCGAAGAAACTCCTGTAACCGGATAACCTCCTGCACGGGCATTAGACGAGAATGTATAAACATCTCCTGATTCTGTCTGAACAATTCCGGTATTGGTATAATAAAGTCCAATGGCGGTTGTTCTTGCATCTTTTATGGTGCTTACATATTCTAAAGAAGGGTATTTGTAAACTCTTACCGTAGCATCCGATGATAATACTTTATTGGTTCCGTCACTAACATCTTTGGTGTAAACCGGAACAAAAAGTTTATCTCCGGAAACTGCTGCTCCAGTTGGCCAGTACAATATTTTTTTGTTTGCCGGATTAACGCTAAAATCGTTAAACTTACGGCCATCGATAGAAACTGTAGTAGGATTGTAAATCATCAATTCATAATCAGATGAACTACCGTCCCAGGTTGCCCCAATATTGATCATTTTTTTATCGTCGGTATATCCTACAGCATAAGAAGACTCGAAAGAAAGTTTATCTCCTGCTGCCAACTTTCCGGTATTGTTCAAACGAAACGATACCGATCCTTCGTCTCCGGTACTTAGGGCAAAAAAGGTATTATTCACCGGAAAACAGCTTCCTTCCTGCTCGATTCCAACTCCTTTTGCACTAATTTCTCCGGTCATTAACTGATCTGTAGAATTAAAATCCAATATGTACTGTGTGTAATCGGCCAACCAGTACGATGCAACATATTTAGTTCCATTTACAGCTGGCGTTTCCTCTTTCGACGAATCATCACTGCTGCATGAAAAGGTAGATAATGACAGAAAAGCCAATGCAAAGCATTTTGCGAATTTGTTTACAAACATGATTATAATTATTTAAGGGGTTATTATTAAAATTGAATTACTGCAGAAAGTATCTGAATTTCACTGAAAAAGCGCGTCCTGGTTTTTGAACCTTAAAGTAGTCGTACACCTTTACATCCGTAATATTTCGGCACTCGAAAGCCAGATTGTATTTGCCGTGCAGGAAAGAATAAGCCACCATGGCATTTTGTGTAAATTGCTCCGGGATTGCTTTTTTGGTTTCCAGACTTCCCAATACCGGCCATGTCAGGTAAAAAGCATCGATATAATTGGCACTTAGGTTTAAAGAAAGTTTATCGTCCTGGTATCTGATGTTTTTAAAATTAAACGTCAGGTCAGCATTTCCGTAAAAGATTGGAACGTTGGGCAATTGCGCATTATACAAGGCGTCAGGGCTGGTTGTTCCCGTTTTGAATTTGTTTTTATTGAGGCTTTTTTGATAGGTTCCGTTTACTTCAAAATTTACGAAGTCTTTATACCCGTATCTCAAAACACCGTCAACACCTGTTATTTGTACGTTTTGAAGGTTTTCATAAACGGTTTTGTCACCCTCTTGTCTTTCTCTGATAAAATCTTTTGCTTCTCTGTAAATGATACTCGTTTCGGCATTAAAGTGGTTTTTGCTGTTCTGTGTATTAAAAGCCAGTCCCAGATTGGCATTGTCACTACTTTCCGGTTTTAATCCGATGTTACTGTTTATGGTCAACCCGTCACCCAGCATTTCTGTAGCCGATGGCAAACGATAAGCATGCTCATAAGAACCTTTAATTTGAAATTGTTCGGACAAATGGTAGGCTGAAGTTGCGCCATAACCATAATTTGTCGACGATAAAGATTGTGTTACATTGTTGACAATCATTTGAGTGGCCAAATCAAACATTTTTCCAAAACCCGAAATCGCCAATCGGTTATCGAGACCACTAAAATTGTAACTCAGTCCCAGTATATTTTTATCAATAGTGGGTTCGCCCAGTTCAACGACTCTTAAGTATTCATTGGTTTCTTTACGTTTGTATCCTAAATAAGAGTAGTTAACCGCCAATGAATGCTGTTCATTTAGCTGATATTTTAGATTTGTTATGACCTGCGAATTGGTCTCATCATAAACATACAGGGTTTTATTTCCTAGCTCCCCCTTATCATTGGTTCCGGCAAATTGTCGGTACACATAATTCCCTGTCCAGTCGTACACTCTTGACGAAGTATCTACTGAACGGTTATTTACTAAAGCATAAGTCGAGTTAACACTCAAGGACAATCCCTTGGTAAAAAGGTCACTTTTTTTGAATTTCAGCGAAGTAATAAAACTTTCACTATCTGTAAAGGCCTGCCCTACGACTTTTTGCATTGTTCTTCCCTGCTGAATTTCCTTTTTGTTACCGGCTACCGCAAAACCAACAAGCAGATAATCGGCAAAACTTTTGTTTTTAAACCCGGCTTCGGCCATTATGGTTCCCGATTTATATGCATCATGAAAATGCTTGTATTTTTGTTCCGGCAAGAACTTCGAGGTGTTTTTATCCACCACGCTTACATCTACTTTATAATCGTTGTCGGCATAATTTGTAAAAGCGTTAATGTTGGCGATAAAACCATCTCTGCCCGAGAATCTGGTATTTATTGCAGCTCTGTGGGTGTTAAACGAACCGTAACTGTAAGAAGCATCAATGTAGCGGTTTACATTTTTGTTGGTAACAATATTCACAGCACCACCCAGCGCATCGGCTCCCAGTTCTATAGGAACAACTCCTTTGTAAACATCGATTCGTTCAGCCATGTTTACCGGAATGTTGTTGAGCGTAAGGGCTGAACCGTAGCTGTCCATAGGTATTCCGTCCAGAAAGAATTTAACCTGATTCCCGGAGAAACCATTCAGCGAAAAGTTAAACGCGGATCCCAATCCTCCATATTCCCGAATACGGACTCCGGTCGTTTTATTCAAAACCTGATTCAAATCAGCCGATGTATTGTAGGTTTTCTTTAAATCTATGGCAGTAATGTTGTAAGCCTGCTCGCGTGCTCTTTGCACTTTCGACTTTCCGGTTACTGCAACTTCGTTTAAAGCCGCCATATCTTCTTCCATCGTAATATTTTGAGTTGGTTTTCCACCCTGCTTCAAAAAAACTGCCGCTTCGGTTGTTTTATACCCTATATGAGTAACAAGCAAAGTATAATCTCCCGGTTCGGCACTAATTGTATATTCTCCTTTATTGTTGGTTAGGGTCGTATAGGCTGTTCCTTTTAAAGCTACCGAAACCCCTTCGGCTGTTTTTCCCAAATGGGTAACAATAACTCCGGTTAAATTTACTTTGTTCTTTTGCGAGTGCCCCTGAAGTGAAGTCAAAAAAATGGCGATCAAGAGCATTAATCTACTTATTTGCATCCGTTAAATTTTGGTTTGAAAATTAAATTAGCAACAAAATTAGGCTCTCAAAAGGGTTTTTCCTAACTATTTTTAATTATTCTAAATAAGAATAATAATTAACTTTTAAACCTAAGAATAAATAACGAACAGACTAATTCTTAAAGAATAATTAAATTTAGCTTAAACTTTCATTAAGATTTTCTGGCATAAAAGCTAAAATTTCCGGAGTCCGTCTCCTTAAAATCTCAAAAAAGAGCACAAAAAAGCCCGATCACAATGCGATCGGGCTCTCAAAAATTCGTTTAACAGGATTAAAGATCCAGTTCAGAAATGGTATTTTTTATTTCTTCCATAATGATTCTGATATCATTTTCAGTGGTACGCCAATTGACAAATGATGCTCTGATTCCTTTACGGTTTTGATACACTGTTGGTGTCATAAATACTTTCCCACTATCATTTAAATGCGTCAAAAATTTACTTACATGCTCCTGATTGTCATCTCCTCTCAGTGTAAAACAAACATTATTCAAGCGGATTGGGGCTAAAAGTTCAAAATTATCGTCTTCAATCAATGCGTTTGCAAAGTGCAGCGCCAAGGAAGCACTTTTTTCAACAATGTCCTGAAACCCTTCTTTTCCGTACGCCAGTAACGAAAACCAAACCGGCAATGCTCTTAATCGTCGTGAATTTTCAGGCAACACGTTCAGGTAGTTAAAATTCTCGAGCGGGTTTCCTAAATAAGGGGCATTAGAATTCTGAAACGTTTCTATTTGCAGTCCAATATGCTCTTTTTTAATCAAATAAAAAGCACTTTCGTAGGGCACGTTTAACCATTTATGGCAATCAATTGTAATACTGTCTGCTCCTTCCCATCCTTCTACAAGATGTCTGAATTTTTCAGAAACCGCAGCAAATCCGCCAAAAGCGGCATCGATATGCCACCAGAAAGTATATTTCTCTCTAAGTTTTGCGATAGCTGTAAAATCATCAAAATCGGCAGTATTAACGGTTCCTGCACTCGAAATCAGGAGGAATGGCTTTCCATTTAATTGCTCAATCTTCTTTTGCAGATCCTCGATATCCATTGCCTCACGGTTGCCTTCTGCGGTTTTAAGTACAGTGTAATTGCTGCTGCCTATCCCCAGCATCGATAAGCTTTTTACCGAAGAAGAATGAGGTGTTGCAGTTAAAATATTTACAGGTTCTGAAATTCCGTTTTTAGCAAAGTCTTTTCCCAACTGTGCTCCCAGCCATTGTCTTGCCACACCCAGACAGGTAAAATTTGACATGGTCGCTCCCGTCACAAATCCTCCTAAAAAGGATTCCGGCAGCTCCAATAACTGTCGCAACAAATGAATGGTCTCGAACTCGATTAAAGCCGAAGTCCCTCCCTGCCCCTTTACTGTCTGCGTATTCTGATCGTATACGGTAGACAGCCAGTCGCCCACAATAGAAGCCGGTGTCGATCCTCCCGTTACAAAACCTAAATATCTCGGACCAGGCGAAGCGACCATCAGAGGGGCCAGTCTTTCCTTAAATTCTTCCAAAGCGCCCAATGATCCTAAACCTGTATCGTTTAATTTACGGGTGGGGTCAATTGATTTTGTACTGGAAGTGGGAACGTTTTCAAGATTGTCCAGAAACGCTATTCCGTGTTGTTTTGTTTTTTCGAGGATGTTTTCAAGATCGTTCAGATCATTTTGAAGTATTGAATTCATTGTAAACTACTTTTTAACGCCTAGCTGTGTTTCTCTACTGCCAAAAATTGACACACGAATTTTACAGCTTAAGCAGATTAACGCTGATTTTAATATTTAAATTAATTTGTTGGGGGTGATTTATTTTAACACATAGAAACATAGACTCTGCATCCATAAAAAAGGCGCTTCACTTCCTTTAAATACACATATTTCTCTATGCGAAAGAAATATATTTCTTTTTACACTCACTTTTCACACTTAAAAACCTATGTTTCTATGTGTTAAAACATTTTTTTCCCCAATTACAGCCAACGGATTACGTTAGATTTATTTGTTTTGAAGGATGCCCGCTACCACTTTGTTTTTTCGGAAAACCGCGAGACCATCATCGAACAAATAAGGTCGCCGTTTGCATTTAATAAGGTAGCAATTGGGTCGACTAAGGTTCCTAAAATCATGGCAACCGGCAAAGCCTGTTCCATTGGCAGTCCGTAAACTGTAATTGCCAGAACCTCGCCAATATAACCTCCATTCGGGATTCCGCCTTCCACAATAGAAACGATTACCGTAATGCCCAACGCCAAAAGTATGGTTGAAGGCGCGGTGAAATCTTTACCAAACATGGCAAAAAGAACGGTAATTTTCAGAATAGACGACATGCTTGAACCGTCTTTGTGCAGTGGTGCTCCGAGCGGAATAACCAGGTTTCTGACGTGCTTTGGGATGTTCATCTTCTCGGCTCCTTCCAGATTTGCAGGAATGGTTGCAATACTGCTGCAGGTTCCAACGGCGGTTAAAGCAGGTGTGATGTTATTGCTCCAGAATACGATGAAACCTCTCTTGCCTCCGGCTATCAG
>JAHEZJ010000026.1 GCA_023251135.1 Flavobacterium sp.
TTTTAGTAATGGTACAAAGGTTAGCATCTTTAATAGTCACCGTATATGTTCCTGCCGCTAAATTAGAAGCTGTTGCTGCTGAACCTCCAGATGGTGCCCAAGAGTAGGTATACGCTCCGGTTCCTCCGGCAGCAGTCACTGTCGCAGAACCTGTAGCTCCGGCATTACAAGCCACATTGGTTTGTGTAGTTGTAGCGGTCAGCGCCGTTGGCTCTGTTATGGTAACGGTTTTAGTAAGTGTACAAAGATTAGCATCTTTAATAGTCACGGTATAAGTTCCTGCGGCTAAATTCGAAGCTGTTGCTGCTGATCCACCTGATGGTGCCCAGGAGTACGTATACGCTCCGGTTCCTCCGGCAGCAGTTACTGTTGCAGAACCTGTTGTTCCGGCATTACAAGCCACATTAGTTTGTGTAGTTGTTGCGGTCAATGCAGTTGGCTCTGTAATCGTTACTGTTTTAGTAATAGTACAAAGGTTAGCATCTTTAATAGTCACGGTATATGTTCCTGCCGCTAAATTAGAAGCCGTTGCTGCTGAACCTCCAGATGGTGCCCAAGAGTAAGTATACGCTCCGGTTCCTCCGGCAGCAGTTACGGTTGCAGAACCTGTAGTTCCGGCATTACAAGCTACATTAGTTTGCGTAGTTGTAGCGGTCAAAGCAGTTGGTTCTGTAATCGTTACTGTTTTAGTAAGGGTACAAAGGTTGGCATCTTTAATCGTTACCGTATAGGTTCCGGCTGCTAAATTAGAAGCTGTTGCTGCTGAACCTCCAGAAGGTGCCCAGGAGTAAGTATAACCTGGAGTTCCTCCGGCAACAGTTACGGTTGCAGAACCTGTCGTTCCGGCATTACAAGCCACATTAGTTTGTGAAGTTGTAGCAGTCAAAGTAGATGATTCTGTGATGGTAACGGTTTTAGTAATGGTACAAAGATTAGCGTCTTTAATAGTCACGGTATAAGTTCCTGCGGCTAAATTAGAAGCTGTTGCTGCTGATCCACCTGATGGTGCCCAGGAGTAAGTATACGCTCCGGTTCCTCCTGCAGGAGTCACGGTCGCAGAACCTGTATTTCCTGCATTACAAGCCACATTGGTCTGTGTAGTTGTTGCGGTTAGCGCCGTTGGCTCTGTTATGGTAACGGTTTTAGTAATGGTACAAAGATTAGCATCTTTAATAGTCACGGTATAAGTTCCTGCGGCTAAATTAGAAGCTGTTGCTGCCGATCCACCTGATGGTGCCCAAGAGTACGTATACGCTCCGGTTCCTCCTGTTGGAGTTACTGTTGCAGAACCTGTAGTCCCGGCATTACAAAGTACATTAGTTTGCGTAGTGGTTGCAGTCAAGGCATTTGCAGGCTCTGTAATAGTAACCGTTTTGGTTATCGTACAAAGATTAGCATCTTTAATCGTTACGGTATAAGTTCCCGCCGCTAAATTAGAAGCTGTTGCTGCCGATCCGCCTGATGGTGCCCAAGAATAGGTATAGGCTCCTGTTCCTCCCACAGGAGTCACGGTGGCAGAACCTGTTGTTGCAGATTTACAAAGTACGTTGGTTTGTATGGTGGTAGCGGTTAGCGCCGTTGGTTCTGTAATGGTAACCGTTTTGGTTATCGTACAAAGATTAGCATCTTTAATAGTCACGGTATAAGTTCCCGCTGCTAAATTAGAAGCCGTTGCTGCTGAACCACCTGATGGTGCCCAAGAGTACGTATACGCTCCTGTTCCTCCGGCAGGAGTCACAGTTGCAGAACCTGTAGTTCCGGCATTACAAGCCACATTAGTTTGTGAAGTAGTCGCAGTCAAAGCATTTGCGGGCTCTGTAATGGTAACCGTTTTGGTTATCGTACAAAGATTAGCGTCTTTAATGGTCACGGTATAAGTTCCCGCTGCTAAATTAGAAGCCGTTGCTGCTGAACCACCTGATGGTGCCCAAGAGTACGTGTAAGCTCCTGTTCCTCCCGCAGGAGTTACGGTTACAGAACCTGTTGTTGCAGATTTACAAAGTACGTTGGTTTGTGTAGTCGTAGCAGTTAGCGCCGTTGGTTCTGTAATGGTAACCGTTTTGGTGATTGTACAAAGATTAGCATCTTTGATCGTTACGGTATAGGTTCCAGCTGCTAAATTCGAAGCTGTTGCTGCTGATCCGCCCGATGGTGCCCAGGAATAGGTGTAAGGTCCGGTTCCTCCGGCAGGAGTCGCGGTTGCAGAACCTGTAGTTCCGGCATTACAAAGTACGTTGGTTTGCGAAGTGGTTGCAGTCAAGATAGCTGCAGGCTCCGTAATAATTATTTGTTTGGTACCGGTACATCCTTTTGAATCAGTAGCGGTTACAGTATAAGTTCCTGCGGCTAGATTTGAAGCGGTTGCTGCCGATCCACCTGATGGTGCCCAGGAATAGGTATAAGGTGCAGTTCCTCCTGTGGCAGTTACGGTCGCTGATCCGGTTGTAGTTCCTTTACATTTTACATCAACATGCGAACCGGCAGTTTCGGTAATCACAATATTGGTCTGACTCACAACAACCGGTTTCGTATCAGAACAGCCCGATTGTACATTTGTACCTTTAATGTAATAAGTCCCTACTGGCGCTGCAGTTGGAGTGTTATAAGGAATAGTTGCTGCAGCATCCTGCCAGTACGTATAAGTAAGTCCGGCAGTACTTCCTGCAGTAACTGCTGGCAAAGTAAGGTTTGCTGTACCATTAACACATACAGGGGCAGGGTTGGTAATAACCAGAGTGTTTGTCGCAAAACTTTTTGCTTTCAAAAACACACCGGCATCCCATCTTTGATCTGATGCATCGGCAATAGCCATTTTTATTTTATAAGTATTTCCAGGTGTAACAGCATAAGTAGCAGTAAGAACGACAGTTGAACCATCATATTCCATAGTGGTAGAACCAGGAGGATTGTTTAAGTAGTAAGCGTCGTTTACTGCCGGGAACGCAACATTATTTACGTTAGTTCCGGCAGAGTGTATGTTGTTTATGGTTACCGCATCACCGTTTGGCAATTGAGCAAGATTGATCGCATTGTTGGTATACGTACCGGTAATTCCGGTGCCGCTTAAAAAGAATCCAAAAGCATCATTAAACTGCGTATTTACATATTCCAGATACTCTTCAGATGCAAAAATAAATTTAAACTCTACAAGATTTCCGTCAGGAATAAAATTGAATTCTAATATGGAGGCATCGTGCATGGTTCTGCCGGCAATTCCAGCCAAATCAGGATCACTCGCTTCGTTTACCATTTCATCAGACCTGTTGGTGTACGTATTAGGTCCCATGGCAGAACTGATTTTCCCTGTAGACAAAAGAAGCCCTTCGTCTATTGGAAATGTAGAAGTTCCTTTGCTGTAGTATCCCAATTGTCGGTCTCCGGCAGTCGAAGACCAGGTATGATTTACCCAGGTCCAGGTGTTGTTATTGTTTCTTCTGTAATAACCAAAGCGAACATTGTCGATGGTTAAACATCCGGACGTTAATACATTACGAACAAGCTGATCGGCATTATAACCATTGTAGCCTGCAGCAGGATTGGCAACATCAATTGAACCGGCAACAGCTGCCAGAGCACTAACAGCTTCGGTTGTGGCTGCCGTTTTTGCTGTCTTGGAAGTTAGTTTAGTTGATGAAATAGTATTTCCAATCCTAACAGGGATCTCCTGAGCAAAAACTGCCGAAGAATACATTGTTAATCCTAAAATTAAAATCAATATAGATTTTAAGTTAATTTTAGAAAAGACATCATGTTGAATGTTTTGGTGAAAAGGGAAAATATACTTACCACATTTAATGAAATTTCCCACTTCTTGAAGAGTAGTTTTAGTTTTCATATTTTAGGATTTTGTTTTTGAAAGTACTTGTGATATTTTAACAGAATCAAAGTTATAACGTGTAATTACTTTTGATTTTTTTTCTCCGCAACTAACCTAAAAACTCGTTGAAGTGTATTTTTTTTGTTAAATAAGGGGCAAAAAACACTTTTTTTTGCCATTTCTGACAAAAAAAACGAGGCTAATTTTTTGTTTTATTTGTTAAAAAGGCTGCTTTTTGATTCTTGTAAGTGATTAATAATCAATTATTTGGTTAATTTTTTATGAATATGGAAAATATCGACTAAGTGTTTGATTTAATAGATGAAGAACACTTTTTGTTAAATAAGGGAAGTTTTCCTTTGTTAAGGATTTTAGATTTTTAGTTTTCAGTTCGTCGTTAAAAATTTTGTTGAAATGTTAACAGAAATAAAAAAAAGAAAAGGTTTAAGATTTCTTTTGTAAATTAGAAGTTCAATAAAAAACCAACCTCTTTTAATGAGGATTGTAAACCTTCAGCTTATGAAAAACTTAATTTTAATACGCCATGCAAAATCAAGTTGGGAAGCCCCGTTAAAAGATTTCGACAGACCATTGATGAAAAAAGGAATTTTAGATGCACATGAAGTATCGGCAACGATTTCAAAGTTTCTTCCTAAAACCTATATCATGTGGAGTAGTACTGCAGCGAGAGCTTTAGAAACGGCACTTATTTTTGCGCAAAATATTTCTTATCCTATAGAAAGTATCGTTTATAAAGACGACCTTTATACCTTTGATGACAAACAGCTCGAAAAAGTTATCAAATCATGTGATAATAGTTTTGAAAGCGTTATTCTTTTCGGACATAACGAGGCTATTACAAATTTTGTTAATAAATTTGGGGATGTTTTTATCGAAAATGTACCTACTTCAGGCTTTGTATCACTACAGTTTGATGCAGACAGTTGGAACACCATTAATAAAGGTAAAACTCATAAAACAATTTTCCCCAAAGATTTAAAATAAATAAAGTGTACGAACAGAAATATATCGATAGAGAAAAAAGTTGGTTGGCGTTTAATGCAAGAGTACTTCAGGAAGCTGGAGATAATTCGGTTCCACTTTTAGACAGGTTGCGTTTTGTTGGAATTTTTTCAAACAATTTAGATGAATTTTTCAGAGTCCGTTATGCTGCAATTCGAAGATTAAGCCTTTCCGGAATTTCCGGTGAAAAATATTTAGGTGGAGTTTCGGCACACCAGCTCATTAAAGATATTACCGAAATTGTTATTCAGCAGCAATCTGAAAGTTTGCGTATTTTAGGCAATATCGAAGCAGAACTCGAAGCCGAAAATATTTTTATCATCAATGAAGATCAAATTACAAAAGAGCAGGAAAGCTATCTGAAAGACTTTTTTTTAGAGAAGTTAAGCCCTGAACTGGTGACTATTATCTTAAACGATCTGGCTGAATTTCCGGTTCTTAAAGATACCCTGGGGTATTTGGCTGTTCGATTGGAAATGAATACCAACGATGAAGTGCGTTACGCTGTTATTGAAATTCCAAAAACCATAAACCGATTTGTGGTCCTGCCATCGGAAAATGACAAGCAGTATGTGATATTGATTGACGATGTAATTCGTTACAATCTGAAAAACATCTTCAATATTTTTGATTATAAAAGCGTTTCGGCACACATGATCAAAATTACACGAGATGCCCAGCTGGATATCGATAGTGATTTGAGTAAGAGTATGCTCGAAAAAATTGCATCCTCTGTAAAAGACAGAAGAATAGGAGAGCCTGTTCGCTTTATTTACGACAACTTAATCGAAGAAGATACCTTGCGTTTCTTTTTGGATAAAATGAAAATTGTAGAAACCGATAGTATAATTCCGGGTGGACGTTATCATAACCGACGTGATTATATGAGTTTCCCTAATTTGGGAAGATACGATTTGCTGTACAAGCCAAACGAACCTTTGCCAATTCCGGGCTTGAGTCTCGAAGGCAGTATTTTGGAAAAAATCAGTAAAAAAGATTATTTGCTGCATGCTCCGTACCAGTCCTTTTCGTATCTGACAAAGTTTTTGCGTGAAGCCGCTTTAGATCCAAAAGTAACCAGTATAAAAATTACATTATACCGTTTGGCAAAGAACTCACAGATTATCAGTTCTTTGATTAATGCAGCGAAAAATGGTAAAAAAGTAACCGTTCAGATCGAGCTTCAGGCACGATTTGATGAGGCATCCAATATTTCCTATGCCGAGCAAATGCAGACAGAAGGAATTGATCTTATTTTTGGAATAAAAGGCTTAAAAGTACACAGTAAAATTTGTGTCATCGAAAGAGTAGAAGACAGCAAAACACGTCGTTACGGCTTTATTTCAACCGGAAATTTTAACGAATCGACGGCTAAAATTTATACCGACGTAACCCTGTTTACCTGTCATCAGCAAATTTTGAAAGACATCTCTAAAATATTCGAGTTTTTTGATATCAACTATAGGGTGCACCGATACAAACATTTAATTGTATCCCCGCATTATACCCGATCAAAATTTATCAAACTCATCGATCGTGAAATTCTGCATGCACTGGCAGGTAGAAAAACACATATAAAATTAAAAATGAACAGTTTGTCTGATTTTAAAATGATCGATAAATTGTACGAAGCCAGTAATGCAGGGGTTAAAATTCAGCTTCAGGTAAGAGGAATTTGTTCGTTGATTCCGGGAATTCCGGGGATGAGCGAAAACATTGAAGCCATAAGTATTGTTGACAATTATCTGGAACATTCAAGAGTTTATATTTTTGGAAATGCTGGATTAACAGAAGTCTATATTTCATCGGCCGATTTCATGACCCGAAACCTTGATGGAAGAGTCGAAGTTACCTGTCCGATTTATGATCTTCAGATAAAGAAAGAACTAATAGACAATTTCAATATTGCGTGGAAAGGGAATGTTAAAGTGAGATATCATTCCTATAAACTAGACAATAAATACAAGCCCAGAAATCACCATGCTCCATTTAGAGCGCAGTTTGAAACGTATAAATATTATCAGAATAAAATAACGGTTCAGGAAGAAGTGGTATAACACATCAATTAATAAAAACAATAAAAAATAAAATCATAAGTGAGCATGATTAATATAAGGAAATTTGCAGCGATAGATATTGGATCCAATGCCATGAGGCTACTGATATCGAATGTTGTAGAACAAGATGGGAAAGAACCTCAGTTTAACAAAAGTTCACTTGTTCGTGTGCCAATTCGTTTGGGACAAGATGCCTTTACCGTAGGAGAAATTTCAGCAGAAAATATAGATCGAATGGTGGATGCGATGAGAGCATTCAACCTTTTGATGAAAGTACATAAAGTAGAACGTTATATGGCGTTTGCAACTTCGGCAATGCGCGAGGCCTATAATGCAAAAGAAGTTGTGGCCCTGATCAAGAAAAAAGCCGATATAAAAATCGAGATTATTGATGGTAAAAAAGAAGCCGCAATTATTGCATCGACAGATTTACATCATTTGCTAAAAACAGATGAGACCTATCTTTTTGTAGATGTGGGTGGTGGAAGTACCGAATTTACCTTATTTTCTGATGGAAAAATGATCAATTCGAGATCTTTCAAAGCCGGAACTGTACGTTTGTTAAATAATATGGTGCACGATGTGGTTTGGGATGAAATCGAAAAATGGATCAAAACCAATACCGCAGATTATGAAGAAGTCACCCTGATTGGTTCGGGTGGAAACATCAATAAATTGTTTAAAATGTCCGGAAAACAGCAAGAAAAACCGCTTTCGTACATTTATATCAATTCGCAGTATGCTTTCCTGAATTCGTTAAGTTACGAGCAAAGAATTGCCGAACTGGGTCTGAATTCAGATCGTGCCGACGTAATTATTCATGCTACCAGAATTTATCTGAATGCCATGAAATGGAGTGGAGCACGTCAGATTTACGTTCCAAAAATTGGACTTTCTGACGGAATCGTAAAAGCAATGTACTACGGTAAAATTTAATTTTTTTGCCGCGATCCGCGTTATAGCGAACAGACGAAGCAGTTGCATGATTTTTTCATTCAAAACAGCAAAAAATAAATTTGTGGAGATTTGTGAAATTCGTGGCAAAAATAAATGTTAACCAACAAGCATAATAAATGAACAAAACAAGACTTGAGGCTTTTAGTGATGGGGTATTGGCTATTATCATAACTATTATGATTTTAGAAATTAAAGTGCCGGCAGGTCATGAATTCGCCGATTTAAAACCGCTGATTCCTAAGTTTCTTAGTTATGTTTTGAGTTTTGTTTATGTTGGTATTTATTGGAACAATCACCATTATTTAATTCATAGCCTCAGTAAGGTTAATGGGAAAATTCTTTGGGCCAATTTACATTTGCTCTTTTGGCTTTCCTTGATTCCTGTGGCAACCGGATGGATGGGCGAACATAACTTTGCCAAAGCCTCTATGGCTTTGTATGGCACTGTTTTATTGTTGTGTTCAATTGCATACTTTATTTTACAGCGTATTATAATTCTGAATGAAGGTACAAATTCGAACCTTGCAAAAGCGATAGGACGCGATGTAAAAGGACATACTTCTTCCGTTTTGTACATTTTGGGAATCGTATTTTCGTTTTATAACGAATGGATTTCGGGCGCAGCTTATTTTATCGTTGCTTTATTATGGCTTATTCCGGACAAGAGAATAGAAAGGATTTTTGCTGCTAAAAATTAATTCATTTCGGGAATATCATGAAATCAGTTTTTCAGTCCATTAAGAATTTACCGCAGGACGTATTAGATCAGTTGGATGATTTAATTACAGTCCGAAAACTTAAAAAAGGCGATTTCCTATTGAAAGAAGATCAGGTTTGTAGTGAAATTGTTTTGATAAAAAAAGGAATTTTAAGATCGTTTTTTTTTAATCATCAGGGCAATGAAATAACAAACTGTTTTGCTTTTGAAAATGAATTTATGGGATCGTTTTCGAGCTTCATAACGCAAAAAGTGGCAGAAGAAAACATTCAGGCGCTTACCGATACTGAAATCGAGGTCATACACAAAGAGGGTATAGAGAAACTTTACAGCTCAAGTATTTACTGGCAGGAAGTAGGCCGTAAAATTGCCGAAATTGAATATGTGACGCTGCAAAAAAGAATGATATCTTTTCAAAAACTATCAGGAACGCAACGTTACGAAGAACTTTATCAAAATCATAAAAACTACATTCAGCAAATTCCGCTGCAATACCTCGCCTCTTATTTGGGCGTTACGCCAAGGCATCTGAGCCGAATTCGCAAAGCTGTTTTATAGGACATTTGTCCGGTTCCCGAGAGGGGTTTCCTCGTTATTTTTGCTCCAAACAAATGTACCAATGAGGAAAAATATTTTAATAATTGGAGGGACAGGATTAGTAGGTAAAATCATTTTACGCATTCTTGAAGGGAGGAATTCTGACTATAAAGTTTTTGTCGGGAGCCGTAAACCGGGGCAAACCAAAAATGCTTTAATCGTAGATGTGAACCATCCTGAAACCTTCACTACGATTACAGCTCATAAGATTGATTTGATTGTAATGTGTGCAAAAGACAGCAATAATAAAATCTTGCAGTTTGCCATACAAAACGGCTTAGATTATCTCGATATTACCAAACCCACTCCGGATTTAACAGCCGCGCATGATTTTGCCGGCGTCAACAAACAAAAACTAAACAGCCGAATCGTTTTTAGTTCCGGCTGGATGGGCGGAATCGTCAGTAGTCTGGTGGATCTTGTCGAGCCCGATACTTCTAAAATTCAGGAAACAAAGCTGTATATTTATTATTCGATTAAAGATTTGGCTGGCAAAAGCTCTGCTCATTTTCTGGCGGAAAACGTGTGTAAACCCTTTGTGGTTTATGAAAATGATAAAGCTAAAAAGGTCAAACATTTTTCGGATTCAGAAGATTTTAATTTTTCATTTGGAATAGGAAAACGACAGGTTTACAACCTCGATGTTCCGGATTTGTTCATTTTAAATCAGATCGAAAAAATACCAACCGTTTTGGTCAAGATGACTTATAATTCTAAAATAGTGACGCGTATAATGGGGTATCTTCAATCACTGAAAGTGTTTAATATTATGTCGTTAAAAGAAAGACAGCTCTTGTTTGGCTCGAGTGGAAAAGGAGATCAGACGGTTTTTGAAGTCATGGTTAAAACGGAGAACAAAACAAAGCACGTCAGTTTACAGAGTTTAAAAGGTCAGGCAGAATTAACGGCATTTTCGGCAGTTTTGCATGTCGAAAAGCTGTTGAGTGAAAGTGTAGCAGAAGGGATTTACTTTAGCCATCAAATACATTCGTCTGTCGAAATTTACGAAGCTTTAAGCGCTTACAATACAATTAATGTTAATATAAGCTAATTGAAAATGAAAAACATTCTTATTATCAACGGCCATCCAAACTCATCCAGTTTTAATTTTGCGATAGCCGAATCGTATCTCAAAGGAGTACTGGCGTCTAAAACAGAAGTGGATACGATTACCATTGCGAAGCTCAACTTCAATCCGAATTTACAATTTGGTTATCAAAAGCGGACCGAATTAGAACCTGATTTGTTAGAAGCCTGGGAGAAAATAAAAAAAGCGGATCATTTGGTTTGGATTCATCCGGTTTGGTGGGGTGGATTACCAGCAATTACAAAAGGTTTTATAGATCGGTTGTTTTTGCCGGGTATGGCTTTTCAATACCGTGAGAATTCCGTTTGGTGGGATAAATTGTTAAAAGGAAAAACTGCTCACATTATCACTACCTTAGATCAGCCGGGCTGGTACTACCGGTTTTTTTACGCAAGACCCAGTGTCAATCAGTTGAAAAAGACTGTTTTAGAATTCTGTGGTGTCCAGCCTGTAAAAGTGAGTTATATCGGAATTATAAAAACAGCCGATGAAACACAAAGAAAAAAATGGCTGCAAAAAGTCTATAATTTCGGACTGCTAAATAAATAAAGAACTAGACTTGCAAATCCAATCCAAATGTAGAACGCAATAGTTCTATGTTTGGGTTGATTTCGAGTAAGCGGTTGTATCGGTCCTGATCGTTGAGGTTGCGTTTAATTTGGATCGTTTCGTTAACAATTACCTCAATCGTAATATCATGATTGTGCAAATGCCCTTTTAAATGTCCTAAAAGTCCATATATCTGACTTTCAAAATCTACCTTAGAACCTTCGTTCGGTAGTTCAAAAGTAATAACAGTGCCGTTTAACTTCGGGTCGTTGATTAACAATAACGACTGCATGATTTTGTGACCTTTATCGCCTAAACGCTGGGCATATTTGTTCCATTGCAGCAACATTTCGGTTTCTGTAAAATCTTCCGTAGGCAGTTCAGTTGTCGGTTTTACATACGTTTTATTGACTGCTTCCAGTTCTTTTTTCTTACGGATGCTTGATAAAGAAAAGGCAGAAACTTTAGGCTCTGTGCTTGTTTCGGGTTTTGGAACTGCTGGAGCTTCAGTTTTTGGAGTCGAAGCGGTTTGTTCGTTTCCTGAAGTTTCGGTTGCGGCTACAGTTGTATCGGCAGTTTCTGTCTTTGGAGTTTTAACTTCAACGATAGAATATCCACCATTTTTATAGTAAGTAGGGGGGATTATGAATTGCTCAACTTTTTTTTTTCTCCATCAAAATTGATAGAGGCCAACTGCATCAGACATAATTCGACTAAAAGGCGTTGGTTTTGACTTAATTTGTACTTTAAGTCGCAGTCGTTGGCAATATCGATTCCTTTTAACAGAAAATCCTGTGAGCATTTTTGTGCCTGAACCCCATACATTTGCTGGGCCTGTTCGCCTACTTCAAGTAAAGCAATTGTAGCAGGAGTTTTGCTCACCAATAAATCTCTGAAATGAGAAGCAAGTCCGGCAATAAAATGATGTCCGTCAAAACCTTTTGCGAGTATATCGTTGTACGCCAATAAAAGATCCGGAATTTTATTTTCTAAAAGTAAATCGGTAATGCTAATGTAAGTCTCGTAATCTAAAACGTTTAGGTTTTCGGTTACCGCCTGACGTGTTAAGTTAGTTCCGCAATACGAAACCACACGGTCAAAAATAGACAAGGCATCACGCATCGCACCATCAGCTTTTTGAGCGATAATGTGCAAAGCATCGTCTTCAAAATTGATTCCCTGACTAGCGGCAACATCTGCTAAGTGTTCTTTAGCGTCTTTTACCGTAATTCTTTTGAAATCAAAAATTTGACAACGGGATAAAATCGTTGGAATAATTTTGTGTTTCTCTGTGGTAGCCAGAATAAAAATGGCGTGTTTTGGCGGTTCTTCCAATGTTTTCAGAAAAGCATTAAAAGCAGCCGAAGACAACATGTGGACCTCGTCAATAATATAGACTTTATATTGTCCGGTTTGTGGCGGGATTCGAACCTGATCGATCAGACTACGAATGTCATCCACAGAGTTATTTGAAGCAGCATCTAACTCAAAAACGTTAAAAGCAAAATCTTCAGTAGGATCATCATATCCGGGCTGATTGATTTTTCGGGCCAGGATACGCGCGCAGGTTGTTTTTCCAACACCACGTGGTCCGGTGAACAAAAGGGCAGAAGCAAGGTGATTGCTGTCAATAGCATTCAGCAAAGTGTTGGTAATGGCTTTTTGTCCCACTACATCCTTAAACGTCTGTGGGCGATACTTACGGGCCGATACTACAAATTGTTCCATGTTCTATTTTATTCGATAGCAAATATAGGCTGAAAATTGCCAAATCACAAATCTGAAATTGATAAATGTTGGAGTTGTTTTTGAGTGTTTTGAATATGAGAAAGTAACGTTTTAGAATTTGAATTTTGACGCTGAAAAAAAACAGGAAGATGTAATTTTTTGTTCTTCATTTTTAACTTTTTCTTATGAAACTGATTTCGACATAGTTGTAAGAATTCAGGTTTAAATTTATATTTTTGATGCAATCCTTTAGGAAATCTAAAACCAATTAAAATTGCCGGATATGAAATTATTTTTATCGACTTTGCTTTTGGTTACCACATTTATTGTAAAATCTCAAACTGCAGCTACCGGCAGTCCGGTTTATCAACTGCGTATCTATGAGATTTTTGAGTCTAATAAAAATCAGTTCCATGAACGTTTTCGCGATCACGCCATGCGTATCATGAAGAAGTATAATTTTAAGATCACCTCTATCTGGGAATCCAAATCGGACAAAAAAACAGAGTTTGTTTATTTTCTGGAATGGCCGGACGAAACGACTATGAAAAAAGCCTGGGAAGGTTTTAAAAGTGATCAGGAATGGATAGCAATTAAAAAAGAATTTACAGCAAAATATGGCGATGTAGTGGGGAATATTGAAGACCGGATTTTAACAAAGACGGACTATTCTCCAAAATGATTGTCGTGCTTTTTTAAAGCTGCTTTTGCTTAAAGATATTCGAAACGTGCGTCTCGTTGATACATTTAGCCGCAATCTCATTTTAACTCCTTAATTTTTATGAAAAACTATTTATTGGTAATTGCATTTGCATTTTTTTCGTCTGCTCTTCAGGCACAAACCGCTCAGGATTCGCTTGATATCAAACGTGTTGCTTTGGCTTATATCGAGGCACAGCATAATCCTAATCCGAAATTGATGGAAGGTGCTTTGCATCCCAGATTGGTCAAACGCTCTGTTTTTAGAAGTAAAGCTGCCAAAAAAGATTATGTCTCAGAATACTTTACAGAGAACATGGTGCTTCTGGCAGAGACGTACAATGCAAAAGGAGATAAGTTTCCGAAAAATCCAAGAAAGGACGTGAAATTACTGGATGTCTCGGCACGAACAGCGTCTGTTAAATTGATTGCTGATGCCTGGATCGATTATATGCACGTTGTAAAAACCAATGGGGAATGGAAGATTATAAATGTGCTTTGGCAATACAATGATGTAACGCAGCATGAGTAGGAATTTGATTGTTTTTTAAGCAATCTTTAAAATTTCAGTCCCGTTGGGAGATTAGATTTTTGTTTAGAGTAAAAAGAAGAAATTTGTTTTTACTCTAAACAAAAAACATAACTTTCTCATGAAACCATCAGCCCTAGCCCCGATAGGAGCGGTATCCTTTTTCTTGCTCCTTTAGCAAGGAAAAGATAAAGCGGATAGCGGGATTGGCTCCTGAAAATTATCTTCCTTTGATACTTAAATCTGATAAAAACTTTACTGTTTCCTGATCAGAGTCGGCGGAGAAACCTGCGACATACACTCCTTTTTTGCCTGATGTTGATTTAATTCCGTATACAACTGCCTCATCGCCCGGGTCTGAATTCCCTTCGTATCGATACACATGAACAATTTCAAATTTTTCAGGATTCTTTTTTATCAGGTCTGAGTTTAGGTTAAAATCAAACGTAAATCCTTTTTCATTCAATTGATCTAAAGCTTTTGAAACAGTTGCGTAGTGATACATTCTAGTCATGATAATTGAATTTTAAAATTATGGGTTTTAAAGATAACCAATTTAAAATTAAATTGTTACGAAAATGAGCCGAAAATCTAAAATTTAAAATCATTATTTTTAGTATATAAATCGCTACTTTTGCCCCGCAGACCGCCTTATCGTCGTTCCGATTTATCGGAAGGGAGGAAAGTCCGGACACCACAGAGAAGCATAGCGGGTAACACCCGTCGGCGTTAGCAATAGCGCAAGGACAAGTGCAACAGAAAGTATGTACAGGTAATGCTGTAGTGAAACCAGGTAAACTCTATGCGGTGAAATACCAAGTATATCAGCATTTAAGGGCTTCTCGTCCGTTGTTGAAGGGTAGGTAGCTTGAGTCCCGTAGTAATGCGGGATCTAGATAAATGATAAGGCTCTGATTTATCAGGGACAGAATCCGGCTTATAGGTCTGCATTTTTTATATATTTGTGAAACTCTCAAATCTGCCTTCATGAATATAACTGCTCCAAAATCTTCTCAACAGCCCAAGAAAAGTACCTTTAGGCTTATTGTCACTAATCTAACCTTTTGGGTTCTTATTGCTATTATTGCCGGAATTTTACTCGGTCATTTTTCGCCACAGAATGGTGTGAAAATGGAAATATTGGGTGCTAAATTTATAGCCCTGATCAAGATTTTTATAGGTCCGATTATCTTTCTGACGATTGTTTTGGGGATTTCCGGAATGGGGAATCTGAAAAAAGTAGGACGAATAGGAGTGAAAGCATTGGGTTATTTTGAAGTGGTTTCAACTGTAGCTTTGGCGATTGGGGTGGCCGTGGCTTATTTCTTTGAGCCCGGTAAAATTGACAGATCCAGTTTGACTTTAGGAGATGCGAGCCAATATACAACGAATGCGGCGGAGCATTTTTCGTGGCTCGAATTTTTTCTTTCGAATTTTACCTTGCAGGTTCTACTGGCAGCCATTGTGTGCGGAATTGCCTTGAATTTTTATAAAAAGAGGGAGCAAACGATTTTGGTATTGGAACGTTTTTCGAATGTGGTTTTCCTGGGATTGAAATATGTAATGTATCTGGCTCCGATTGGTGCTTTTGGCGGTATGGCATTCACCATCGGAAAGTTTGGTTTGCAAACGCTTATTCCGTTGGGGAAATTGATGTTGTGTGTGTATTTAACCATGGCGCTTTTTGTCTTTTTGATTTTAGGAAGTATTTTAAGGTATTATAAAATCAGGATACTTTTGGTTTTAAAATATATCAAGGAGGAACTTTTATTGGTGCTTGGGACTTCCTCTTCGGAGGCGGCTTTGCCTAGTATTATGGTGAAATTAGAACAAATGGGATGCAGTAAATCGGTTGTTGGATTGGTGATTCCCACAGGTTATTCTTTTAATTTGGACGGAACTTCGATTTATTTGTCGATGTCGGTCATATTTCTGGCTCAGTTGTATGACGTGCATTTGAGTTTCTTTGAAATTCTGAGTGTCATCGGGATTCTGATGATTACCTCAAAAGGTGCTGCGGGAGTAACCGGAAGCGGATTTATTGTTCTGGCTTCGACTTTAACAGCATTGCATAAAATCCCGGTTGAAGGATTGGCTTTTTTGCTGGGAGTTGATAAGTTTATGAGCGAAGCGCGAGCGATTACTAATTTAATTGGAAATACAGTGGCAACGATTGTAATTTCGAAAAGCGAACGTGATTTTACAGAACTGAATCTGAATCCTGTTTTAGAGGAGATGTAAGTTGTGAGTTGTGGATTGTGAAATGTAAAATCCGTATCAATCCGCGTTTTTGCATAGCGAATCCGTGTCATCCGCGTGTTATTTTTTACCACGTAGTGAGATGTGAAATGTGAGATGTGAAACTTGAAACCTGAAACTTGGAATTTGGAATTTGAAGTTTGTTTTTATTTAAATAAAATTTTATGAAAAGAATTGGAATTTTAGGACTTGGCGGAGTAGGCGGTTATTTTGGCGGACTTTTAGCAAAAGCCTATCACGAGTCAGATGATATTGAGATTGTTTTTATTGCACGTGGCGCTGCTCAGCAGGCAATAGCCGAAAACGGACTGAAAATCGTGACCGACGATTCGGAGCTTATTGTGCATCCAAAATTGGTTTCAAACGATCCGAAAGAAATTGGTGAATTGGATTATTTAATTTGTGCGACCAAAACCTATGATATTGAGGAAAGTCTGCTTTCGCTTCAAAGCTGTATCGTTGCTAAAACGGTTATTCTTCCTTTGTACAATGGGGTAGATGCACCGGAACGCATTCAGAAGCTATTCCCGAACAACAATATTTTACAGGGCTGTGTTTATATTATTTCGATGATTACATTACCGGGTACGATTAGAAAAATGGGTTTTTACGAAAAGCTGTTTTTTGGTTCTAAAACGGTTGCTGCCTCAAAATTATCGGAGTTGCAGGATATTTTTCAATATGCTAAAATTGAAAGTTATTGGGTTGAGAATATTGAAGAAACGGTATGGGAGAAGTTTATTTTTATTTCGGCACTAGCGTCGACGACTTCGTATCTGAATCAACATATTGGTGAAATTTTAGACCATCCGGACGCTATGGAGGTTTATGTTGGACTGTTGCACGAAATTGATGCAGTCGCTAAAGCAAAAGGGTTAAAGCTGCCGGAAGATATCGTAAATCAGACTATCGTTAAACTGGAAAAATCACCTCGCGAAGCAACGTCTTCTATGCATAGGGATTTACTGGCCGGCAAAAGTACCGAAGCAAGCTCGCTGACTAAATTTGTGTTGAACGAAGGGAGGAAATATGGTGTAAAAACACCGCTTTATGAAAAAATTACTAACGTATTGCTACCTTAGCTTTCACTATAAAAAAAATAGAAAAACCTTGCTTTGTCAAGGTTTTTCTATTTTAAATTCCAGTCCAATATTTCGAGTGCTCTCAATGCTGATTTTCGGATCTGAATTGAAATATTTTCTAAGCCTGCTAATAAAAACATCCATACTTCGTCCGGAGAAATAATCGTCTTTTTTCCAGACCGACATTAAAATTTGGTCTCTCTTTAATAATTGATTATGGTTCAGATACAAATACTCGATTAGAGAAGCTTCCATTTCGGTGAGCTGTTGCACATGATTTTTATTGTTTAAGGTTAGTCTTTCATTATCAAAAATATAAGAACCAATTTCAATAATATTATTTCCGTCCAGGCTTCTCTTTTGTTCGATTCTCTTTAGAATATTGTGCAAACGCAGTATGAGTTCGTCGATTTCAAAAGGTTTTATGATATAGTCGTCTGCGCCTAGTTTTAATCCAATGATTTTGTCTTCTTTTAACTTTCTTGCCGTCAGAAAAATAAATGGGGTCTCGGGGTTGATGGTAATCATTTTTTCGGCCAATGAAAATCCGTCTAATTTTGGCATCATGACGTCCAAAACGCAAATGTCAAAAGTCTGTTTGGAAAAATAGTCTAAAGCTATTTCGCCATTTTCTGCCCAGACTACTTCAAATTGATGCAGTTCTAAATATTGTTTTAAAATGGCCGCAAAATCAAAATCGTCTTCGGCTAAAAGTAATTTTTTCAAAATAAGGGAATTAAACTTTTAATAAAATAGTAAACTGGGTTCCTTTTCCTAAATCGCTCACAACACTCACAGTGCCCTGATGCGCTTTTATAATTTGATCGACATAATACAATCCTAAACCTAAGCCTTTTGTATTATGAAGATTTCCTTGTTGTACGCGATAGAATTTTTCAAAAAGAAGGGATTGTTTGTTCTTTTCGATTCCAATTCCGTCATCTTCAACACTAATCGAAAATTGATCTTGGTTCAGCTCTGTTTTTATCGTAATAGTAGTAGAACCATATTTTACAGCATTTTCCAAAACATTCAAAAGAGCGGTAGTCAAATAGAATTTGTCTAGAATCAGATTGGTTTTCTGTGTTTTAAAATCGGTTTTAATGTTGATTTTGGGATAAGTAATCTTGAAATCATTAACGATTGTCAATAGAAAATCTTCGGCTTTTGTTTTTTCTTTTTGAAGTTCAATTCCGTTTTCTGCCAGTGAATTTGCCATTACCTGATCGATCAGATTCTGTAAACGATTGTTCTGACGTGAAATGGTATTGACTATAGTGGTAAAACTTTCGTCATTATCGCGAATGTCTTTTCGTTCTAATATCTTGGTCGAAATGCCTAAAGTTGTCAAAGGTGTTTTGAGTTCGTGGGTAATATTATTGATGAAATCGGTTTTAATATCGTTGGCCTTCTTTTGTTTGATTAAAGCTTTTATGGCAATGAAAAAAAGAGTGATAAGGGTTGCTATTGAAAGTAAAGACAAGATTAAAACGAAAGTCATTCGTCTTAAAATAATCATTTCCCAGTCGATTACCGAAACGTACATCGAATCCTCGGTCAATAATTTGTAACCCTTGTTTTCAAAAGTTCCGTTGCTGGTCCCCACATAATTCCGGACTAAAAAGGCATGATTTAAAGAAATCAGATTTCCGTATAGTTTGTTTTGGATAAAGGGTTTTTCAGAGAAAATGGTGTCTACTTTCTTGGCGTTTTGGTAGAGCACAAATTTGTTCAGAACAATGGCAAAATCGATTTTTAAGTTGGGTAAGTCTCTTTTGAATTTACGCTGAATCTTTTGTGTTAAAACGTCGCTGTATTCATTTTCAAGAATGTACTTTTTAATCTCAACCTTGCTGCTTTTTCCCTGAATGTAATTTTCGGATAATAGTTGGTAAAGGGCTTCTTTTTTGGCCACTATTACCGAATCAATATCGCTGTAATCATTGGTGATTCCTGCTATTTTATTCTTGATTTCGGTATGAAACTGTGCGACTTTATAATCGTAGGTTGTTTTTACCAAATAACACTGTACTGTTGATAAAACAATCAGAGCGAGGACAGAAAAAGCGATTAATAAATTGATTCTTTGTTTCATGAGTTGTTTTGTTGGCACACTGATTACACAGATTAGACCGGTTTACGCGGGTTTTGTTTAACCCTTTGTAATGGCTTTAACACATAGAAACATAGTTTTGTTTGTCTGAAAAAAAGACGTTTCACTTATTTAAAATACGCATAGTTTATGTGAAAGAAAGATATTTCTTTTTTGCCTTCTTTACGACACCTAAAAGCTATGGTTCTATGTGTTTCATAATTTTTTAATGACTGCAATGTGATTTATTAAACGGGTATAAATCTCCGGGCCATTCTCTATTCAAAAATAAAGCTTTTAAGAGACAATAGGCACATTAACCCAGCATTAACCTTCAATTAACTTTCGCAACTCTTTTTTAGAAGCATTTTTGCAGGACTACAATCCAAAATCAAATCCGAAATGAATATTAATTTGCTGGTAAAACTTTTTCTATTTCTTTTTTTGTACTTGCTTTCTTTAGCGGGATATGCACAAAATGAAACCCCAAAAGACAGTCTTTCAAATACGTTAAATGAAGTTGTGATCGCCCGGCAAAAAAAGACGTTTACCCATACAAACGGGAATGTAAAAGTTGATGTGGTCAATTCTGTTTACAATGCCATTCCGAACACCGTCGATTTGCTGGCAAAATTACCAACCGTTCAGGTCAGTTCAGACAGAGAAAGTATTTCGGTTGTGGGCAGGGGGAATCCTCTGATTTATATCGACAATCAAAAAGTGGGAATGAATGATCTGAATGCTTTGGCTGTAGCCGATATTAAAACGATCGAAATCATTCAGAACCCCTCTTCTAAATATGAAGCCGAAGGGCGTGCTGTGATTTTGATTACCCGAAAGTTTAGCAAGAAAGACAGTTTTAGAACCGAGATTTCGGAGCTGGCTTCTTTTAAGAAAAAGTACAACAATTATCTTGGGTTTAGTACAAGTTTTAAGAAGAACAAACTCGAGTGGAAAGCCAATTTTAATTACAATCAATTAAAGCCCTGGGAAACTCACAGCATTGATTACCAAATTCCCGAGGCCGAAATCGCTTCTAAATATGATGTGGAGGCGTATTCTAAAAAAAGGCAGTTTGTTTTTGGAGGCAGTCTGTTTTACAAGATAAACGAAGACGATTACTTTTCGATTAGTGTGAACAGTAAACTCCAGAAGGATCTTTTTCCTATTCATACCACAACTGTAAATACAAACAAAAACATCGAAAACAACGTTTTGACTTATAGCGATAACGATAGTAAAAAGAATTTTGTAAACTCGTTTCTGAATTATATGAAAAAGATAAAAGCTGTCGATGTACAGGTTTTTACGGGGCTGCAATGGTCTAATTTCGATCAGGGATTGTGGAGTCAGGTTAAAAATAATTATAATGATACCCAATTTGAATGGGCACAGCTTCGGGATCAAAAATTTAAGGTGAATGTCTTTTCAGGTAGAATTGATGTGGAAAAGAAGTTTAAAAATGAAATGAAATTTGAAATAGGAGGGCTGTATTCGTCTGCAAATTCCAAATCAGATTTTGATCTGTTTTTTTATGAAAACAAGGTAAACGAACTTAGTCATTATGATTTTAGGGAACAAAATTTGGCGGGTTACAGCCAGTTCTCGGGAAAGATTAAGAAAGCGGAATTTTCGGTTGGATTTCGAGTGGAAAATACGAATGTAGACGGAAAGTTTAAAGCCGATTCCTCCCCTTTAATTGATAAAAAATATACTAATTTCTTCCCTAAAGCGCAATTTTCATTTCCAATAGACAGCCTGAAGAGCATTAGTGTTAATTATGCCAGAAGTATTTCGAGACCTAATTATTCTTCACTAAGTCAGGGAACTACTTATATAAATCCTTATTTTTTATATGCCCGAAATATTAATTTAGATCCTACGATTGTCAATGAAATTTCGTCTACTTTTCAATACCGTGATAAATCGGTGAAACTAACTTATTATCGAAATACAAACCCGGTTTATAATAGTTTTTTCTTTGATAAGGAACTGAATATAATGACTTTTAAGGATGTGAATTTTGAGAAAGAGTCTGCCTTTATGGTTGATTTTGAATTGCCTTTCACCTATAGATTCTGGACGGCTACAAATTCGTTGGTTTTTGTTTCAGAGCAAATTGAGGATCCTTCGGCAGTATTCAGGTCTTCAAAACCATATTTTTATTATTACTCCAATAACGAATTTAAACTTCCAAAAGGGTATGTGTTAGTGGTTGGTTTCAGGACTATTACAAAACAATACAAAGGAGTTTTTGAAAGAAATGCAAGAACGGTAGTAGATATGGCTGTTTCTAAAACGTTCTTTAAAAATTGGAGCTGTGCTTTAAACTTTAATAATGTATTTAAAAGTATAAAGGAAGAAGAAGTTTTTACGATTAATACGATCCGCTCAAAAGCAAGATACCTGCTCGATGAGCGCGAAATTTCGGTTTCGGTGAAGTACTCTTTTGGAAAGGTAAAGGAAAGCGAATTCAAAGGAAAAAGTATGGAAGAGCATTCAGACCGGCTAAGATAAAAAACGGCTGTTGATAATTGTCTTTCGGAGCGAAGTCTGAACCGTTAAACGTTCAGACTTCGCCCGGTATGACATTACGAGTGGAACGAAGATTATCCCTCGTCCTCCTCAGTTATTTTGGTCGATAAATCGTCTGGTAATTCTTCGTCGTCATCGGTTGAGTTTAGTTCGAAAAAACTAAAGAAAGATCCTCCATAGCTTTTTTGAAAAGAAAAATTACTCAAATGATCCATTTTGGTATATTTGGAATGCTCGATAATCATCATACCGTCTTCATGAAGCAGTTCTCTTTCGAAAACGGTTACTACAATCTTCTCAAATGCCGCCTGATCAAATCCGTAAGGCGGATCGGCAAAAACAATATCATAGGAAGTTTTGCAGTTTTCAAGAAACTTGTAAACATCACTTTTAGTCGCAGCAATATCAAAATCATATTCTGACGAAACCTGCTTGATAAATTTTACACATCCAAAATCACCATCTACGGAGGTAATTGGAGCACTTCCGCGTGAAGCGAATTCAAAACTGATGTTGCCTGTTCCTGAAAACAAGTCCAGCACCTTTAAGCCGTCAAAACTAAAATGATTGTTCAAAACATTAAACAATGCTTCTTTACTCATGTCGGTTGTGGGTCTTACAGGAAGGTTTTTTGGCGGAAAAATGCGGCGACCTTTGTATTTTCCTGAAATGATTCTCATGATTGGAATAGGATATAATGTTTTTGATTTTCGGCTGTTGTGAAGCTATTTCTTTGCTGTAAGGTGCTTACATCCAAAAAGGATATATGACGAATGTATTTGTATGCAATGGCATAATACGGATCGTTTTGGTCGATTGTGCCCAAAAACTCAAGTTGAAAACTCTCGGGATTCAAATTGGATTGTTCGGCAGTAAAAAGCAAATAATAAATAAAATCTTCGGGTGTCTGGTATTCAAATGAATTGAACAGTAATAGTTTTTGATTCTGTACCACAATCACTTCAAAATGACCGTAGTTAAAATTAACTACCATTTTTTTATCGTCATTGTTTCTTGAAGCATCGAGAATTTTTTCGACTAAAATACTGTTGGCATGTTTGTAATCAAAAGTCCCAAACTGATCAATAAAAAAATTGTTGATATTGACATACGGTATGTAAACCGCATTCATTTGGTACTTTGAAATTTGATCAAAGGCAAAAAAATCAGTTTCAAAAACCTTAGTGTTGTATTGCAGATAACTTCCAAGGTAGTTTTCGTCAAACAAAGCCGTTGGAACAAAGGTCGAAAGGTTGTTGTTGTGAATCACCAAAACTTCGTCATACGTTTCCTGTAGTTCGGGATGGTTTCTAAAAGCATCTCCAAACAGTTCTTCAATTTTGGTCGCTTTGTGAAACGTTTCAAAATGAATTTCTTTTAAAGAAGTGACCGTATTATTTAAAGTATCAAAACAACAAAACGACAATCCGGTCAAGGAAACCTGAATAGAAAGCTTTTTGTATTTTTTTGAAGTGATGTTAGTGTTTTGTAATGACATATTGATTTACAATTCGTTACCTGTTTTACAAGAAAGAATTTTAGGCGACCACAAACTTACAAATTAAAAAGGAACAATAATAATTGCAATTTCAAAAAACAATTTCACTTGTATTTTAAAAGAAGGTTAAGAAAAGATTTTTTTTGAAAAATCGAAGCTCTGATTTCTGGAATGATTTGCAGGAGGCGAAATTTTAAATTGGCATTGCCATTAAAAAAGACGAACTTTGTACTTCAAACTTACCCTATGAATTCAGCATTGTTTTACGGCGTTTTGCAAAAAAAATTCCCTTTCGCTCCAACCTATAAACAGGATATTTTTTTTCAAAAAATCGCTATTTTTTTGACCGAACCGGCTAACGATACCATTTTTGTACTTAAAGGATACGCAGGAACGGGAAAAACTACGGTGATTTCGACGATTGTAAACAATTTGGGAGACATCAATAAAAAGTTTGTTTTGCTGGCACCAACCGGACGTGCTGCGAAGGTAATTGCCAATTATTCGAATACACCGGCCTTTACCATTCATAAAAAAATATACTTTCCTAAAAAATCTTCGGGTGGGGGCGTGGCTTTCACCAAACAACAGAACAAACATAAAAACACCATTTTTATCGTCGATGAGGCTTCGATGATTTCCGACAGTAACTCCGATTCCAAAATGTATGATAATGGATCGCTGTTGGATGATTTGATTTCGTATGTATATTCGGGAACAAATTGTAAAATGATTCTTTTGGGAGATACTGCTCAGTTGCCGCCGGTAAACTTAGACATAAGTCCCGCTCTGGATACCCACACTTTAGGAATTCACTACGGTAAAGAAATTGAACATATCGAATTGGATGAGGTAATGCGTCAGGAGGAAAGTTCCGGAATTTTGTTTAATGCAACAGAATTAAGGGAGCTGCTGAAAGAGAGTTTTATTACCGAATTTAGATTCAATGTTAAAAAATTCAAAGACATTGTTCGGCTGACCGATGGCTATGATATTCAGGATGCTATTAATTCGGCTTACAGTAATTATAGTATCGAAGATACCGCTTTTATTGTTCGCTCGAATAAAAGAGCCAACCAGTATAACGAACAGATTCGAACCAGAATTTTATTTAAAGAGAGCGAACTGTCGGCAGGAGATTTCCTGATGGTGGTAAAGAATAATTATTTCTGGCTGAAAGAAACCGATGAAGCCGGATTTATTGCCAATGGTGACATTATCGAAGTTTTGGAACTTTTTGGAATCAAGGAGCTGTACGGGTTTAATTTTGCAAAGGTAAAAATCAGAATGGTCGATTATCCGGATCAGAAGCCTTTTGAAACGGTATTGATTTTAGATACGATCAAAAGTGAATCTCCTTCTTTAACTTATGAAGAATCCAACCGTTTGTACGAGGAAGTAATGAAAGACTATGAAAACGAAAGTACCAAGTATAAAAAGTTTCAAAAGGTAAAAGAGAACGAATATTTTAATGGTTTACAGGTGAAGTTCTCCTATGCTATAACCTGTCATAAATCACAGGGAGGTCAGTGGAATACGGTTTTTATCGAACAGCCGTATTTGCCCAACGGAATCGATCGCGATTATATTAGATGGCTTTATACCGCTATGACACGTGCTAAAAATAAGTTATATTTGATAGGGTTTAAAGACGAGAGTTTTGAGGAATAAAAGACGACTGTTACTAATTGTCACGAATTTTTCTTAAATTTAACGTTAGCGAAATTCGGGTTAGAACCACTTACAATGACAACACTAAACGACTTACATTCAATTTCGTCAGCATTTTCGAATACTGATAAAATGCCGGTTCTGTTTTTAGGACACGGAAGTCCTATGAATGCGATTGAAGAAAATCAGTTTGTAACCGGTTTTCGAAATTTAGCCAAAACACTGCCACAGCCCAATGCCATTTTGTGTATTTCGGCCCACTGGTTTACCAACGGTACCAAGGTGACGTCGATGCAGATGCCCAGAACCATTCATGATTTTGGAGGATTTCCACAGGCGCTTTTTGATGTGCAGTACCCCGCAAAAGGAAGCCCGGAATTGGCGCAGGAGACTAAAAAAATACTGGAACCTGTTCCTGTAGATCTGGACGAACACTGGGGACTGGATCATGGAGCCTGGAGTGTAATCAAACATTTATATCCGGAAGCCAATGTTCCCGTAATTCAGTTGAGTATCGATTATACCAAGCCTGGTCAGTATCATTTTGAGTTGGCGCAAAAACTACAATCCTTACGCCATAAAGGAGTTTTGATTATCGGAAGCGGAAACATCGTTCATAATTTACGAATGGTCGATTTCAGGAATTTTGATAAAGACAATTATGGTTACGATTGGGCTATTGAAGCACGGGAAACCATCAATTCGTATTTGCTCGATGCTAATTTTCAGCCTTTGATTGACTTCGAAAAAATGAATAAAGCAGTTCAACTGGCGATTCCTACGCCAGACCATTATTTGCCGCTGCTTTATACTTTAGGATTAAAAGAAAAATCAGAAGAACTGAGTTTGTTTAATGATAAGTTATTGGCCGGTTCTTTGAGTATGACCTCGGTTAAAATCATGTAATACTACTTTACGAATTTTAAAGAGAGTGTCATTACACAGAGATTCACAAAGATTGCGCAGAGATTCACAAAGATTTTATAACTCCATTAATCATAGACTCACTTTCAGAGCTGTTTTTTGGAGTGTTTTGTTAGCTGCATTTAATTATATTCAGATTATGATTACGGAGCAGGTGCTACATTTCTGGTAAAAGTGCAGCCTCCTATGGAAAATGTGGTAGGACCGGAATTTATCGGAGTACCGCTAAATTTTATAATCATTTCCTGGCTTCCTAATGCTGTAAAAGTTCCAGTTAATTCTGATAGTATGCCATTTACGGCAGTTCCCTTTAAATAATAAGTCCCTGTTTTAGTTACATTAGCTTTAAGAGTTTGTGTCGCATTTGTGATGGGCTGTCCCTGAGTTAATGTCCCATTGGAAGCAAAGTTACAATTGGTTACACCCGAAGTTGTAGCTGTGGTAGTACCGGTGATTGGTCGGTCAAAACTACAGCTGGGCGTTGTGTTAAGTACATATGTTCCTGTGCCCCCACTTAAAGGCGTACCGCTGGCCGTAAGCACAATATTCTGCGATCCGGTACCAGTATAAGTTCCTGAAGCCGAAAAAGTGACTCCGTCATATGTTGCCGAGATATTAAACGGTCCGGGAGTCATACCTGTAGCTGTAATCGTCTGAGTAACTCCCGAAACAGCCTGTCCCTGAGTCAGGGTGCCGTTCGAAGCAGTAGAACAGAGGTAATTTGGACTTGTAGCAGTAGCAGCACTACAACCATTGTACCAAATCGTACCATTGTACCACTCCAGACAGTTTTTAGTAGTATTATAGATTACCAATCCAAGACTTGGAGAAGTAATGGCATCCCTTTCTGCAGTTGTTAAACGAGGAGGGAGAAAACCTTTGGTGGAGCTTTTTATTTCCAGCGCGGCATCACTGGATGGTTTAGGAGTTCCAATGCCAATCTGAGCATTAGAAAAAAGAGTAAGCAAAAGAAAAGTTACGATGAGATATTTTTTTAAAAACATAAAATAGTTTTGCAGGATTACAATTCGCACCAAATTTAGACATACCCTCCCAAAAAATGTAACGCAAAGTAATAACGGTACTGTTCTATGTTGTAAATAGTATTTTTTTTCAAATATTCGTTAATAATGTGCTCGCAAGAAACAGTAAATTGTGTTGCTGTGGGATTACATCAAAAAGATTCATGCAGATAAGATGGATTTATCTATTCAGCATTTTGTGAATAAAACGGGCATGAATCTGCGTGAGGAAAAATTTACTTCCCCGTAAAGAAAAACGTAGTGAATCTCTGAGAAGCCTTTGTGGAGCTCTGTGGTATCGTTATTGTCAGAGATTCACATTTGATTATTTTTCTTCTTCTAAATTATAAGCATACAAATAACCGTCGGCACTTCCGAAATAAACCGTGTTGTTGCTGATGTATGGAGAGGAAACAATAGCTCCCAGTTTATAAAAATCATCCATCACCTTTTTGCAATTGTCATACAACGAAAGATCTGTGTTACGGCCAGCATAGGAAAAATCTAAAAGATCATTTTTTAATGTGGAAGAGGCCAATTGTTTACGATTTTCGGTGGGGATGATTTTAGATTTCTTTCCGTTAGAAAGCAGATCCAGACTGAAGAAATTACCCGTAAAATCGCCAAAATACACAGTGTTTCCTGCTATAGCCGGCGATGCGTAAACATAACCATTGGTTTTGTAACGGTATTTTTCTGCACCGGTTTTGGCATCCAGCGCTAATAAGGCATAAGTATCTGAAGTTCCTACATAAACGGTGTTGTCCTGAATAACGGCAGTGCTTAAAAACCAGGAGCTTTCAGCATCGTATTTCCAGATCAGTTTTCCTGTTTCGGCTTCTAAAGCAAAAAAGTAAGGCTCTCTGGCTCCAAAATAAACTTTCCCGTCGGCAACCGCTACGGCGGACTGGATTCCTTTAAATCCTGGTTTTGTTCCGGTTGCAAAACGCCAGACTTCCTTGCCGGTTTCGATGTTCAGCGCATACAATACGGCATCCCAGCCACCGATATAAATTCTATTCTGATCGATTACGGGAGTTCCGTGCACAGGCTCATTGGTTTTAAACTTCCATTTTAAATCTCCGGTTTTGGCATCCAGCGAATAGACGTTTCCGTCGCTGCTTCCAAATAAAACAACTGCCTTTTTTCCTTTTTCGTAAACTACGGGAGAGGACAGATAAAAACTCCACAAATCGTCCATATACTGTGTTGCAGGTTTCATGTCAAACCTGCCTTTTTCTCCAAGCCAGTGCTCACCACCCGTTTTAAATTTCCAGATTAATTTACCGTTCTGAGTGTTTACGGCATAATAGTTCCCGTCAAAGCTGCCAAAGAAAACAGCGTTTCCGTAAATGCCGGGAGTACTATGAATGGCCCCGTTGGTTTTAAATTTCCACTTTGTCTTTCCTGATTTTTCTTCAACAGCATAGAGATAACCGTCTTCGCTGCCGATATAAACGGTGCCGTTTTTTGCAGTGGGAGAGGAGAATATTTTACCATTGGTTTGGTATTTCCATTTCAGATTAGAAGCCGGCTGATAGCCTTGCCCGTCAAAAACACGATCTGTAAAAGCATTGTTTATTGTGGTTCTCTCCTGGCTGAACGCCGAAGGATTAAAGATTAAATTCAATAGAATAATGCAGAAGATCAGGTGTTTTTTCATGGTAGTTTTTTTCTCATAAATATAATGTAAATTTTAAAGTGCTGCTCTTCAGATTTGTAAAATGCGGCATAGAGTATTTTTTTTTAACTTATTAATTCTGAATAGTTACATTTGTTTAGAAGTTTATAAATAAAAATAAAATGAAGATAATAGCTGTAATTCCGGCACGATATGCATCAACACGTTTTCCTGCTAAACTCCTGCAGGATCTGGGAGGGAAGTCGGTGATTTTAAGAACCTATGAAGCAACCGTTGCGACAAAATTGTTTGATGATGTATTTGTGGTAACGGATTCCGATTTAATTTTTAATGAAATTGTAAATCAGGGCGGAAAAGCAATTATGAGCATCAAAGAACATGAATCCGGCAGTGATCGAATTGCAGAGGCTGTTGCGGGTCTTGATGTGGATATTGTTGTAAACGTGCAGGGTGATGAGCCTTTTACCGAAGCAGGGCCGTTAGAGCAGGTTTTGTCAGTATTTAAAAACGATGCGGACCGCAAGATAGATTTGGCTTCTTTAATGCGTGAGATTACGGATGAAGCTGAAATTAATAATCCGAATAATGTAAAAGTGGTGGTCGACCAATCACAATTTGCCTTGTATTTTTCACGATCGGTAATTCCGTATCCAAGAGACAAGGATGTTGGAGTGCGTTATTTCCAGCATATCGGAATTTACGCTTTTAGAAAACAGGCCTTACTGGATTTTTACAGCTTGCCAATGAAATCTTTAGAAGCTTCTGAGAAATTAGAGCAATTACGTTATTTAGAGTTCGGAAAACGTATTAAAATGGTCGAAACAACACATGTTGGAATTGGGATCGATACAGCAGAAGATCTGGAGAAGGCGAGAGCTATTTTAAGAGATATTTAGTTTAAGTAGGTTTAACGATTAGGGGGATGTGGAATATGAAATGTAGATAAAGGTAGAAAAGCTATTGGCAATATTGTTCTGGCTATGAGAAAAGATTTGCTTAAAAATACTTCATTGACAGATAGAGATTTTAGATATACAGATGTTAGGCTGAAAAAATAAATTTCTTGTGAAAACAAGTGCCATAGCCCTGATAGAAGCGGTATCCTTTTTATCCGCTTTTTTGCGGATGAAAAGATATAAGCGGATAGCAGGAAATAGCTCCTGTAAATTTCAAAAATGAATCGAATCCTATTAAATTAACACAATCTTGTCATTCCGAGGAACGAGGAATCTTCTCAAGTAACTCTACAATCTAAATCCTCCATCTTTGTCGAGCTGCTAGCGGAGATTCCTCGTTCCTCGGAATGGACAAAACGGTTTAAAATTAAAAAAGCTCCAAATCGTTAAGATTGGAGCTTTTTTTATATGGAAAACTTAACTAAATTCTTAGTATAAACTAGGATATTTAGACGGGTTAGCTTCGTGCATCATTGTGTATACTTTCTCAAAGATATCTTCGGCAGAAGGTTTTGAGAAATAATCACCATCAGTTCCGTAAGCAGGTCTGTGTGCTTTTGCAGCAAGAGTTTGCGGTTTGCTGTCCAGATGATGGTAAGCATCCTGTTCTTCCAGGATTTGTTGTAAAATAAACGCGGAAGCTCCACCCGGAACATCTTCGTCGATTACTAACAAACGGTTGGTTTTAGCGATACTTTTTACGATGTCTTTATTGATGTCAAACGGAAGAAGAGACTGAATATCGATTACCTCACAATCAATTCCTAAATCTAACAATTCAACCGCAGCCTGTTCTACTAATCTTAAAGTTGATCCGTAAGAAACAAGGGTGATATCTGAACCTTCTTTTAAAGTTTCAACGACACCAATTGGTGTTTTGAATTCTCCAAAGTTTAAAGGTGTTTTTTCTTTTAAACGGTAACCATTCAAACATTCGATTACTAAAGCCGGTTCATCACACTCTAAAAGCGCGTTGTAGAATCCTGCAGCCTGAGTCATGTTTCTTGGTACTAAAACGTGAATACCACGAATAGCGTTGATAATCATTCCCATTGGTGAACCTGAATGCCAGATACCTTCTAAACGGTGTCCGCGGGTTCTGATGATTAACGGTGCTTTTTGTTTTCCTACCGTTCTGTATTGTAATGTCGCCAAATCATCACTCATGATTTGGATGGCATATAGTAAATAATCTAAATATTGAATTTCAGCAATCGGGCGTAATCCTCTCAACGCCATTCCGATTCCCTGACCAATAATGGTCGCTTCACGGATTCCGATATCGGCAACACGAAGTTCTCCGTATTTTTCCTGCATCCCTTCAAGCCCCTGATTTACGTCGCCAATGTTTCCAACATCCTCACCAAAAATTAAAGTTTCAGGATATTTAGTAAACAAAGCATCAAAATTATCACGCAGGATCATTCTTCCGTCCAAATCTGCTTTCGCATTTTCGTCATATTCCGGAAGTACTTTTTCAACAGAAGATACATTTAGCTCAGAATCAGAGTACAAGTGGCTGCTGAATCGTGGCTGTGTAATTTCAATATAATTGGTAATCCAGTTGGATAATAAAACTTTGCTGTTTGGAACTTCAATAAAACGCAATATCTTTCTTGCTATGGTAAGCATTTCCTTTTTTAAAGGCGATTTGATAGCGCTTAATTCCGAAATGTATTTTTGTATTCTTTCCTTATGGTTGATGCTTGCTTCAGCAATTTGGCCTAATAAAGCCAAAAGGTTTTTCTGATCTTCGATAATTGGATTGATGAAAGAATTCCAGGCCTCTTTTTTAGCTTCCAGAACTTCTTTTTTCAAATCAAAATCAATTTCAGCCAATTCTTCAGGAGATGCAATATTGATGGCAATCATCCATAAACGCATCTGACGAATACAGTCAAAATCTTTTTCCCAAGCCAGTCTTTCTGCATTTTTGTAACGCTCGTGTGAACCTGAAGTTGAATGTCCTTGTGGTTGTGTTAATTCGTTTACGTGAATTAAAACCGGAACATGTTCTTCACGTGCAATAGCACCGGCTCTTTCGTAAGTCGAAACCAGTTCGGCATAATCCCAGCCTTTCACTCTGAAAATTTCGTAACCTTTAGCGTCTTCATCGCGCTGGTATCCTTTTAAAATCTCAGAGATGTTTTCTTTGGTAGTCTGATGTCTGGCGTGAACCGAAATTCCGTATTCATCATCCCAAACACTCATTACCATCGGAACCTGCAGTACACCTGCAGCGTTTATCGTTTCAAAAAACAAGCCTTCAGAAGTACTTGCGTTTCCTATAGTTCCCCAGGCAACTTCATTTCCGTCTACTGTAAATTTGTCTTTAACAGTAATTCCATCAACATTTCTGTAGATTTTTGAAGCCTGTGCCAATCCTAATAATCTAGGCATTTGCCCGGCTGTAGGAGATATATCTGCGCTTGAATTTTTTTGTTTTGTTAAATCTTTCCAGGAACCGTCTTCGTTTAAACTATGTGTTACAAAGTGGCCGCCCATTTGTCTTCCGGCAGACATTGGATCAAAATCTAAATCAGTATGACCGTATAAACCTGCGAAAAACTGCTTTGGAGTCAATTCGCCAATGGCCATCATAAAAGTCTGATCGCGGTAATATCCGGAACGAAAATCTCCGTTTTTGAAGGCTTTCGCCATTGCAAGTTGTGGGACTTCTTTACCGTCTCCAAATATTCCAAATTTAGCTTTCCCTGTCAATACCTCTTTACGTCCTAAAAGACTACATTCGCGGCTGGTAACCGCAATTTTGTAATCGTTCATTACTTCAGTCTTGAAATCTTCGAAAGTAAGTGTAGTATTATTTTTTTCTTTAATCATAATCTCAAATGGGTCATGTTACGCAGCAAAAATAATTAAAAAGTATCAATAATCATAATTCATTAAAGTAAATATAATTTAATTATCTGTAATTAAATTGCTAAAAGCGGGTGTCTTTTTTGTGTAATGTTTGGTGTTTTTGCTTTTTTAATGGGAATAATTTATGTTTTTACAACTAATTCATTCGATTAAAGCCATTTTCTAGTAAAAAGATTAAGTAATGTTTTTGGTGAAAATGTGACCACAAATCGTATTTTTTCACTGTATTTATTTTGAGAAATCTCCCATCCGTTATTCGAATAAACCGGAAAATACAGCTCAAAATAATCCGGAACCAGATTTAACCGGACACCACTATCATATCTGAATTTTTCAATTTCATGCTTGCTTTTCATTAAACCAACATCCCCATAAACTTCAATCCAGTTCCAGATCGCGTAGCTTGCGTTTAGGGTTGCCATCCATTGATTGGCAAATCTTGGTTTAATTTTGGACTTAAAACCACCCTCGGCGATTACATATTGCTGACTAAAAATCCCGGTGCTTTCTGATCTCCCGAAGAAATTATAATCAAACATATAATCTGACGGACGGTCTAAGCCAAAACTAAAATAATCGGAATTTGTTCTGTTGTACATAAAGCTTCCGGCGTATAATCTTAAATTTAACTTGCGATTGTTTTCAAAAAGCCTTCTGTATTCAATTTCTGCAGCCAGTTTTCCAAATTTTCCGGAGAACTGAACATCGGTCATAAAATTAAAATGATTCACTAATTCTGTTTTCGTATTGGCATAACGTGCATTAAAAATCGAATAGTTTGGAGTAGAATTGTCTGTTATATAGGTGCTGACTTCCCGATTTACGATAACCTGTCTGAACATAATCAGTTGCTTTCGGTTGTCTCTGAAATTTTCCTCACGAATTCTGAACTGTACCATCGGATTCAACCTTAAATAAGTTGCATCAGGGGCATAGTGGTAGTAGTTTTGACTGATCGAATAGCGCACATTATACAAAGTGCTGTTTCGGTAGTATTGATTCCATGAAAAAGAGGAAGAACCGGATAGTGTTCCTGCATTAAGTGAATAAGCCGGATTGATATCAAATGTAAAAGGTTTATCCAGAATAGTCTTGTTGTGAAAACGCATTCCGGGAGTAAAACCATCATAATAATTATACGCCAGCGTTGGAATGTATAAAATCTGATTGTAATACGGATCTTCCAGATCTTTGGCAAAATTAAATTTTATAGGACGATTGGTGATTACCAAGCTTTTTAGTGATCTCCAATTGTTTCTTTGGTTGTATTCCGGGACCTCATTGTCGTAATTTATAACAATCTTGTCGGCATTTTTTCGGACAAAAGTATAGGTCGAATCGGCTGTTTTGGGTTCGACCCATTCTTTAAAAACAACTTCATCTCTCTTAATTCCATAGATTGGAATCGGAGCATAGATTCCGGTTCTGTTTTTAATTCGAAAAGCCACTGTATCTTTAGTTCTGGAAACATGGGTGAACTTATAGTCAATAATGTCACGCGAGCCAATAATGGTGTTGAAAAACCAGTCGATTTTTTTTGGACTTTTTTGGGTCAATATTTTTTCGAAATCGTATCGATTGGTTTGTTCCGATTTGTTTAAATCGTAAAATTCCTGAACACTTTCGGGAACAATATTGTGATTTAAATAATCGTCTAAATAGCTAAGACTTAAACCTGCGCGATACTTACTTGCAATTTGTTCGTTGAATTTGATTAAGGTGTTTTTTGGATCTCCCAGCGGCTGATCCAGGTTTTTACGGGCCATCAGCATGTAGTAATAACTGTATTGCTCGTTGAAAGTCAGATTGGTGATGTTAAAACTTGAAAAAAGTTTCATATCAGAAAGCCTTCCAAGCATTTTTTGATCCAGATGATTTTCTTCGATGTATTTCATCATCGTATAGATCTGAATTCCGTCATAAATCCAATTGTCTTTTCGTGGATCCAGACGTAAACTGTTTTTTAGATAGTTGTTCAGATAGGTTTTCAGGAACGTAATTTCAAACACAAATTCATCTGAAAACGGACTAATAAACGAAGGCAACTGATTCAGTCCGTAGAACGGATTTCGATCATAATCAACCTGAGAAACTGTGATTTTTTGATGGGGATACTTTCCAATAAAAGAGTTGGCAAAAGTGACTACTTTATTAATGATAATAGCACTCTGAATTTCGGTCAGCCTTTTGTTTTTAAGGTTTGTCAGTACCTGAAGCGAGCCATTTTCGTAGTTTTTGAAACTGTTTTGTTTTTCGATAAACAAGTTGAAATCAGTACGGTTGTCTCCCGAAAGCACATACGTTTTAAAAGAATTGATATTATCTTCTGAAACCTGATCCAAATCAGTGGTTACAAAATACTGCTGAGGTACTTTTATTTCAATTTCGTAATCGGTTCCTGCATTGGCGATATCGTCTAAATTGAAATTGTTGTATTTCATAAAACGATGATTTTCAAAGCGGGCCGGGCTTAAAAACCAGTCTTTTAAATTCATACCGCCATTTTGGTCGAAACCGTAACGGGTGAATTTATCACTCGGAATTTTGGAAATATAAACTAAATGCAAATCGATTTTTTCTCCGGGACGCAATTTACGGTTCAGTTTTACTACAATGTAATCCGGATTTTTTGCTGTTCTTTCCCATTCAAGTGCTGCATTGTCTGAATCAGTCAGACTTAAAACAGTTGTATTGCCGCGTTCTGAAGTTTTTGCCAAATGAAAACCTCTGTAAAATTCATCAGAAAATCGTCGGGCTAAGGGCGTGTTTTTATCCGAAAAAGCATTGTTCCAATCGTTAAGGACAATCGAAATCAAAGAATCATTTGAAGTGTTGTAATAGGTAATATCCTGTTTTACATTCAGGGTTTTGAGCTCAAGATTAACGGCGACTTCCATCTTGGAGCGATGTTGCCCGTATTGTTTTATCGAGCTGAATAAAACGAAAGTATAGAATATAATTTTATAAAATGATTTCAAGGATAGCGTAAATAATTTAAATGGTAAATAAACTCACGAGCAAATAATGATTTTGGTTTTTTGTAAAAATAGCATAAAAAAAGCTGTTTAAAAAACAGCTTTTTACTTTTGTAGTATTTTTTCTAACATATTTTTTGAGGTGATATCAATTTCTCTTGTTTTCCGCCTGTTCAGCTATAAACTTAAATTTGTTATATCACTTCTAAAAGGGATAATTCTATTAGAAATTTGGACTCAAATCGTATTTTTTGTAGAATTTATCCAAGACATCAACTACTTCATCTTCAGTATCTACAATCTTAAACAAGTTTAAGTCTTCAGGGCTTACCGTATGCATTTTTTCTACAAGTACCGTTTTTACCCATTCGATTAATCCTGACCAAAATTCAACTCCAACTAATATAATTGGGAATTTTCCAATTTTTTTAGTTTGAATCAAAGTGATGGCTTCAAACATTTCGTCAAGCGTTCCAAAACCTCCCGGCATTACCACAAAACCTTGTGAATATTTAACGAACATTACTTTTCTCACAAAGAAATAATCGAAATTCAGGTTTTTGTCGTGATCGATATAAGGATTGAAATGCTGCTCAAAAGGCAATTCGATGTTTAGTCCAACAGAAGTTCCGCCACCTAAATGTGCTCCTTTGTTTCCAGCCTCCATGATTCCGGGACCACCTCCTGTGATTACTCCGTAACCTGCTTTACTGATTTTATAAGCAATTTTCTCTGCCAATAAATAATATTTGTCGTCTGGTTTTGTTCTTGCCGATCCAAAAATAGATACACATGGGCCAATACGTCCCATACTTTCATAACCGTTTACAAATTCAGCCATGATTTTAAAAATCGCCCAGCTGTCGTTGGTTCTGATTTCATTCCACGTTTTTTGTTTTAAACGGTCCTGAATTACTTTATCCTCATCATTATCAAAATCTTCTAATCTCATTTTAGGTATTTTAATTATTTATATTTTTATTTCTAGCTGTGTCGTTTTAAATGCTTATTCTGAGCATAGTCGAAGGAAGGAGCTCCTTCCCGTTGTCCACTATATCTTTTGTGCCGAACCCCGTCACAAAAGGATGCCGTTCCCATCGGGGCTAGGGCATTAGTTTTCGATTTAATCAATGTTTTTTTGCCTAAAAAAAGCGTTGCCAAAGTTTAAAATTTTGACAAAAAGGCCAGCTAAATTAAGGCTTTTTTTGCGAATTGGAGCAAAAAAGGGGATTTATTAATTTAAATATTGCATGCGAATAAAGGAGGGTAGCGGGTTGCTGTTCATTATCAATGCATTAAAGGTGTTTTGCAAAAATGTTTTGTTTTGTGCCAATCGATTCGAATCTGTACTGGCAATATGTGCCGTTCCTCCGGAACTTATTTTGGGATCGTTTTATTTTCAACGGATTAAAATCCGTTGTTACAAAATATGTCGTTCCTACGGAACTTATTCTTTGGTCACTTTTGTTTTCAACGGATTAAAATCCGTTGCTACACAATCTATCGTTCCTTCGGAACTTAATCATGTGGTTGTTTTGTTTATAACGGATTTTATTCCATCGTATAAAACAGATGTAATCATTAAAGAGCCGTAAGCTCGGCCAATCTTGTAGCGACGGATTTTAATCTGTCATATAAAATGGATGTAATAATAAAAAGAGCCATAGGCTCGACCAATCTTGTAGCGACGGATTTCAATCCGTCGTATAAAATCGGCGCAACAATAAAAAGAGCCCTCGGTTCGAATAATTTTGTAGCGATGGATTTTAATCCGTAGTGTAAAACGGACGTAACCATAAAAGAGCCGTAAGCTCGGCCAATCTTGTAGCGACGGATTTTAATCCGTCATATAAAATGGGTGTAACAATAAAAAGAGCCATAGGCTCGACCAATCTTGTAGCGACGGATTTCAATCCGTCATATTAAAAGGGCGTAACAACAAAAAGAGCCTTCGGCTCGAATAATTTTGTAACGACGGGTTTTAATTCGTCGTGTAAAACGGATGTAACGATAAAAGAGCCGTAGGCTCGGCCAATCTTGTAGCGATGGATTTCAATCCGTCATATAAAATGGGTGTAACAATAAAAAGAGCCCTTGGCTCGAATAATCTTGTAGCGATAGATTTTAATCCGTCGTGTAAAACGGACGTAACCATAAAAGAGCCATAGGCTCGGCCAATATTGTAACGATGGATTTTAATCCGTCATATAAAATCGGCGTAACAATAAAAAGAGCCATTGGCTCGGCCAATATTCTTTTATTGATTAAATTTCAAAAAGTGACAAAATTCATTGCCAAGGTTTTAAACCTTGGCAATGATATTTTTATTCCAATTCCTTTCTCAAAAACTTAGCGGTGTAGCTTTTTTTACTTTTCGCCACTTCTTCCGGAGTTCCTTTGGCAATCAATTGTCCGCCGCCTTTTCCGCCTTCTGGGCCAATATCAATAATATAATCGGCAAGTTTAATGACGTCCATATTGTGTTCGATAACCAGAATTGTATTTCCTTTATCGACTAATTTATTGATGACATCCATTAAAACACGTATATCCTCAAAATGCAATCCAGTAGTTGGTTCGTCTAGTATATAAAAGGTGTTTCCGGTATCTTTTTTTGACAATTCGCCAGCCAGTTTAATACGCTGTGCTTCACCACCTGACAATGTTGTACTTTGCTGACCTAAGGTAATATAACCCAAACCAACATCCTGAATGGTTTTTACTTTTCTGTAAATTTTCGGAATGTTTTCGAAAAACGGAACCGCTTCATCAACGGTCATGTTTAAAACATCGGAAATGGATTTTCCTTTGTATCGAATCTCCAGTGTTTCTCTGTTAAAGCGTTTACCCTGACAGGTTTCGCATTCTACATAAACATCAGGTAAGAAGTTCATTTCGATGGTTCGCACGCCAGACCCTTCGCAGGTTTCACAGCGTCCGCCTTTTACATTAAAGCTAAATCGTCCTGCTTTATAACCCCGAATCATACTTTCAGATGTCATGGTAAACAGGTTTCTGATTTCTGTAAAAACTTCGGTATAGGTTGCCGGATTCGAACGTGGTGTACGCCCAATCGGACTTTGGTCGATATCAATTACTTTATCGATATGCTCGAGGCCTTCAATTTTTTTGTAAGGCTGCGGTTTTTTAACGCCATTAAAATAGTAAGCATTTAAAATAGGGTAGAGCGTTTCATTGATCAAAGTTGACTTTCCACTTCCTGAAACTCCCGTCACGCAAATCAGTTGACCTAAAGGCAGTTCGATAGAAACATTTTTTAAGTTGTTTCCTGTTGCTCCTGTTAGTTTTAAGGACTTGCCATTTCCTTTGCGACGTTCTTTTGGAATCTCGAGTTTCATTTTACCGTTCAGGTATTGAGCAGTAATGGTGTTGGATTTTAAGGTTTCGGCCGGAGTTCCAATGCTGATGATTTCGCCTCCATATTTACCGGCTTTCGGACCAATGTCAATCACATAATCAGCGGTTTCGATCATGTCTTTATCGTGTTCCACCACAATAACCGAGTTCCCGATATCGCGTAATTGCTCTAGTGATTTAATTAGTTTTTCGTTGTCCCTTTGATGTAAACCGATACTTGGTTCATCCAGAATATACAAAACACCAACGAGTTGTGAGCCAATCTGGGTTGCCAGACGGATACGCTGCGCCTCACCACCCGAAAGTGATTTTGAACTTCGGCTTAATGCCAGATAATTCAAACCAACATTCATCAGGAAGTTTAAGCGGTCTTTGATTTCTTTAACTACTTCTGAAGCAATCAAAAGTTGTTTGTCGGTTAAGTGTGTATTTAGATCCTGAAACCAGATTGTTAAATCAGAAATATCCATATCACACAATTCGGTGATATTTTTATCATTGATTTTGAAGAACAAAGCTTCTTTTTTCAGACGGGATCCTTCACAAACCGGGCAATTAACCTCGTCCATGAAATCTTTTGCCCAACGTTTAATAGTCGTTGAAGCGCTTTCGTCGTATTGGTTTTTGATAAAATGAGAGATTCCTTCAAAATCAATTTTATAATCTCGGGTAACGCCAAGGTCTTTTGAGTTTACCGTAAATTTATCTTTTCCTCCATGTAAAATAATGGTCATGGCCTCTTCCGGAATTTTCTCAATAGGGTCTGTTATTTTAAAACCATATTTTTCACCAATGACTTCTAATTGTTTAAAGATCCAGGAGGATTTGTATTCACCAAGTGGAGCAAAACCACCTGCTTTTATAGATAATTTAGGATTCGGAATAATTTTTTTGATATTGATTTCATGTACCGTTCCCAAACCATTACAATGCGGACAAGCTCCTTTTGGGGAGTTGAAAGAAAATAAATTAGGTTCCGGATTTTGATACGAAATACCAGTCGAAGGGCACATTAAGTTCCTACTGAAATAACGCACTTCATTAGTATCCTGATCTAAAATCATCAGAACATTTTCGCCGTGATGCATCGCTGTATTGATACTTTCGGCCAGACGTTTTTGGTTGTCTTCATTGTCTTCGATCAGCATTCTGTCAACCACAATTTCGATGTCGTGCGTTTTGTAACGATCCAGTTTCATTCCCGAAACTAAATCCTGTACTTCACCATTTACACGTACTTTAAGAAAGCCTTGTTTGGTAATTTGTTGAAACAATTCGGCATAATGTCCTTTTCTGGCTTTAATTACCGGAGCCAGAATATTGATGCGTTTCCCGTTAAAATCCTGAATGATTAAATCTTTAATTTGCTCATCAGAATAGGAAACCATTTTTTCGCCGGTGTTGTAACTATAGGCGTCGGCACCACGCGCATAAAGTAGTCTCAGGAAATCGTAAATTTCGGTAATAGTTCCTACGGTCGAGCGTGGACTTTTACTGGTGGTTTTTTGTTCAATTGCAATTACTGGCGAAAGTCCGTCGATTTTATCTACATCAGGACGTTCTAAACCGCCAAGAAACTGTCTGGCATAGGCCGAAAAAGTTTCTACGTAACGACGCTGTCCTTCGGCATAAATGGTATCAAATGCCAAAGATGATTTTCCAGAGCCTGATAAACCGGTAATAACAACCAGTTTTTCACGCGGAATTGAAATATCTATATTTTTTAGATTATGAACTCTTGCACCAAGAACTTCAATAGTATTGTCTTTTTCTAACATAAATTTGAGCAAAAAGCAAAGTTACCATTTTGATTTGTTCTTTTGATACTGGAGTGCAAAAGTTTATGTTACAAATAGTAACAAAAAACGCTAACCAAAGTTAGCGTTTTCTTTTTCGGGTAAGCATATATTCGTCGATGGCTTCTTTGGTAGTGTACCAGTTTCGGCCCTCTTTATAAGCATCTATTTTGCCTGTTCTGGCTAGTAAACTTACATATTCCTGACCGTATGGAGTTTCTGGTTCGCTCACAATATCAGCTATTTTTTGATAATCGTAATCGTTCCCTGGCATTGCACTCAGGTAGATATTTAAAGTACGCTCTAAAGCCTGACACATCAAAAGGGTTAGTTTTTGATAGTTACCGTTATTGGCCTGATTGAGTGCTTCGTAATATTTTTTTCGATCATTTTTAAGAATAATGGCCGGTGGAAATCCACAACGCATCAGTAATAAATTCATACTCAAGCGAACGGTACGCCCGTTTCCATCAAAAAAAGGATGAATCCAGACCAGCTTGTGATGGTAAATCGTCGCCAGTTCAATATCGTTCAGTTCTAGTGGGTTTGTATTGATAAAATCGATTAATTCATCGAGATAGTCTGAAACCTTGTTTGCATTGGGCGGCATAAAATTAGCCCCAGAGATTCGGACACCTCCGTTGCGCAAACGCCCGGCAAAATCATCTTCGATAGAACGCAAAACCAATCCGTGAATAGATAAGATGTCGATGCTTCTAAGGTTGTAATTGTCATCTACAATTTCATACAGATAATCAATCGCCTTATCGTGATTATGGGTTTCAAAATGTTCCCGAAGCGATTTTCCTTTGATGGTAATACCTTCCTGAATGACCATTTGGGTTTCCCGAAGGCTCATCGTGTTTCCTTCGATACTGTTCGAATTGTAGGTCCATTCTAAAGATAAACTCTCTCTGATTTTATGCAAAGCAATGTTGGGCAGTGGTCTGCTGTTTTGCAGATCGAGCCTTTTTTGATACAATCTATCAAAGGTAGATTGAAATTCAGTTCTATATGTTAAGTCTATATCCCACATTACCCCACAAAGGTAGTTTTTAATATCGGATAAATCAAAATTTTAACCTATCCGATATTAAGGCTACTCAATTGTCATAGAACGCAGTTTGGTTCTATAGGCTTCAAGTGCTATAGATTTGGAGATGAAGCCATAGTATTTTTCGTTTCGGATCACAGGAAGGAATGCCGTTTTTGATATCTCAAATTTGCTCATTACAATTTCCATACTGTCGGTAGAAGAAATGGTAGCTGCCGGTGTTTTCATGACGTCTTTAATTAAAGTGTATTTGACACGATAAGCGTTGAAAATAATTTCGCGTATATCATTAAAATGAACTATACCAACAAGCTCTTTTTCATTGTTTACAACCGCAAACACCACCTGGTTGGAGTGCGAAATAAGATCGACCAGTTTGCTTAAATTCTCCTCAGGATGTACGGTAAGGTAGTCACATTGAATAATGGTATCGATATCTAAAGTGGATAAGATATTCGAATCTTTATTGCTTGTAAAAGCATGTCCTTTTTTAGCGAGACCTTTAACATCTAATGAATATTTTTCAAAACGTTTTGAAATAGCAAAACTAATTGACGAGACAATCATCAACGGAATCATTAAGCTGTAACCTCCCGTAATTTCGGCAATTAAGAAGATAGCGGTTAATGGTGCATGAAACAGTCCACTTAAAATTCCGGCCATTCCAACCATTGTGAAATTACTGATTGGAAGTTTTGACAAGCCAATAAGGCTAATAAATTTAGAGAAAAAATAACCTAAATAAGAGCCTAAAAATAAGGAGGGAGCAAAATTACCACCGTTTCCACCACTTCCAATAGTAAGTGCCGAGGCGAAAACTTTGACCATCATGGTACATCCGACAAATAATAGTAAAACCCACTGATTGTTTCTGAAATCTTCAAACAGGGTATTGTTTAATATTTTTCCGGGATCAGTTTCAGATAGTGTTTTTATACTTTCGTAACCCTCGCCAAAGAGCGTTGGAAAAACAAAAATCAATAAGGCTAATAACGACGATCCTATTAATGCTTTTTTGTAGGCTCCCATTTTTAGATTGGCAAAATAATGCTCAATTCTTTGAAAATTTCGAGCGTAATAAACGGCTATAAATCCGGTTAAGATTCCCAGAAGTACATAAAAAGGAATATTGTGATAATTAAAAGCTTCCTGTTTTTTGAAAGACAGCAAAATCGTTTCGTCCAAAACAATAGCCGAAACCAAAGCCCCCGTTGCTGCCGAAATCATAATAGGAGTAAAGGCTGAAATGCTCACATCTACCAATAAAACCTCAATGGCAAACAGAACTCCGGCAATAGGTGCGTTAAAAGCGGCGGAAATTCCGGCTGCAACACCACAGCCAATTAGTAAAGTCCGGTCTTTATAAGGCAATCTGTAATTTTGAGCAAAATTTGACCCAAAAGCAGCTCCTGTAATCACAATAGGACTTTCAAGACCCGCAGAACCTCCCAAACCAACCGTTAACGAACTGGTCACGATTTGGGCATACATTTGTTTTTTGGGGATAATACTTGCTTTTTTTGCAACGGCATACAATATTTGTGACGTTCCCTTCTCGATGCTTCCGTTCAGCACTCTTTTAACCACAAAGACGGTAAGTACAATACCAATAATGGGCAGTATACTGTTAATAAAACTCAGTTTTAAAATTCCGTTGATATAGGTGGCAAATGAAAAAACGCTATGCGCAAAAGTTTTTAAAACAATTACCGCCAGAGAGCAGGAGATACCTATTAAAACGCTTGACAGGAAAATAAATTGCTTCGGAGTCATTAACGATTGTCCTAAAGCGATAATGTTTTCTAGTTTTCTAAAATATTTTCTTAGCATGCCGTTTGTAAAAGGTTAGGGAAATACAAATTTAGTTTATAATGTTTAATAATAAATGAAAAATGGGGAACTAATATTAAAAACCAACGGCTGTATCGTCTCCGCGAAAATCAGCGCCGCCTTCAAGAGACTGGTTTGGAAGCACCAGAATACAATCTAGTTTACCAATTACAGGAGCGTTTTTTTCATTGATCAGATAGTTTTTTGCTTTTAGTTTGTCAATCGTAACGTTGCTAAAGGCGTTTGGTTCAAATGTAATCAGATCCGGAAGCCACTGATGGTGAAAACGTGGAGCATTTACAGCCTCCTGCATGCTTAAATTGTATTCATACACATTCAAAATCGCCTGTAATACCGAAGTAATAATGGTCGATCCGCCCGGAGTACCTACGACCATAAACAGTTTGCCGTTTTTTTCGACAATCGTTGGTGTCATTGAACTTAACATTCTTTTTTCAGGTGCAATACTGTTGGCCTCATTTCCTACTAAACCAAACATATTAGGAGATCCCGGTTTTGCACTAAAATCGTCCATTTCATTGTTTAAAAAGAAGCCCAGTTCGTCACAGTAATATTTCGATCCAAAGGCGTCGTTTATGGTAGTCGTTGCTGCCACAGCATTTCCTTGCGCATCAACGATGGAATAATGAGTCGTTTCGGTACTTTCATTGTACGTTACTTTTCCTTCTTTTATTTCAGAAGATAAGCTGGCTTTTTCGGTATTGAAGCTCGACATTCTGTCTTTTAGATAGGTGTCAGACAATAAAGCCTTCATTGGAATTTTTACAAAATCAGGGTCACCTAAAAACTGACTTCTGTCAGCGTAAGCTCTTCGCTCAGCTTCAACGATAACCTGAATAGATTCTACCGAATTATGTCCCATTTTGGATAAATCATAAGGAGTAATCATTTTCATGATTTGAGCCAGACAGATTCCACCGCTGCTCGGTGGTGCCATCGAAGTGATTTTTAATTCTTTATAATCAAACTGTAGAGGTTTTCTCCATTTTGCTTCGTATTTCTCCAAATCTTTAAGCGTTAGGATACCGCCCTTTTTCTGAATATAATTGACTAAGGTTTTAGCCGTTTGACCTTTGTAAAACTCATCTCTTCCATTCTTTTGAATTCGTTTTAGAGTATTGGCCAGAGCAGCATATTTGATGGTGTCGCTTTCTTTGAATTTTCCGGCCATAAGTGTACTCGGACCGTTTACTTTTACAATGGCATCATGGTAAGCCTCTAGTTGCTTTTGTTGTTTTAGGGTTACAATTACACCTTTTTCGGCAAGGGCAATAACAGGTTTTAAAATTTCGGACATCGGAAGAGAGCCCAGTTTTTTATGAACAGCAAAAACTCCCGCAACAGTTCCGGGAACTCCAATTGCCAAAGCTGTTTCGGTGCTTTTTCCTTTTATAACATTTCCCTCTTTGTCCAGGAACATATCTTTTGTTGCAGCAAGAGGTGCTTTTTCACGATAATCCAGTGAGCCCACTTCGCCGTTGGCTTTTCGGTAAACCATAAAACCACCGCCGCCAATATTTCCTGCATACGGGAATGCAACGGCCAAAGCCAGTTCAGTACCAACCATTGCGTCAAAGGCATTACCGCCTTTTTTCATAATGTCTGCTCCAACTTTAGAAGCTTCTGCACGTGCCGAAACCACCATAGCTTTTGAAACTACAAGTCCGGTTGGTTTTATTGGGTTTTGCTGCGCGGTACAGCTAATGTAGATTAGGGTAACTAAGAAAGTTATTTTTTTCATGCTGATGTAAAATTAAAATGTAGTATTGGTGCTTTTTCTGTAAAAAGCGGTATTATAGAGAAAGTAATTTTTGGCTGGAGTGACTTTTGATATCCTCAAAAAAGAGTGTGAATTCACGCTCAAATTCCGGATAGAATTCTACTAGTTCTGCACTGGCAAACTGCATATTGGATTGGTTTCTCGACCTTCTTCGGTCCATTTGCGTTAAAATTTGGTGTATTCCTTCAACAGTCTGATAACTCAAAAGCCAGTTTTGTTTGATCATATAAGGCATTAAGTCTTGTGTTTTTTCTGTTAGAATGGGATAATTTTCATGCAAAGATCTGTAAAATCGGTTAACAAAATGATCCAATTTTTCATCAGAGTACTTTTCCCAGTTTTTGGCCAGAAAATGATCGTAAATAATATCGACAATAACACCGGCATAGTGATGGTATTTTTCATGTAAGCGTTTGGTGCTTTGCCTGAAAACATCATGCGAATCTGTATAGGTGTCGATAGAACGATGTAAGAGAATGCCTTTCTGAACATCTTCGGGGAAGTGTTCAAACTGTTTTCCGCGAATTCCATCGGCCATGAAGTTGCCAATTTTGATCAGATCGTTTTCGCCGGAAAGATATATATGGGCTAGGAAATTCATTTGTTGTTAGAGTTTCTGAGGGTCTAAGTTGCTAAGGCACTAAGTTATCGTACAAAGTATATTTTATCATTACTAAGATTCTAAGTGGTTAAGAAACGAAGTTATTTTAGTAAAAGTATGAAAACTTTTTGACATCGTTTTAATGAATGACAGATCCCTTTGTATTTAAAATCTGAAAACTTAGAACCTTAGCAACTTAGAATCTTCGTAACTTTTCTATATTTGTCATAAAAAATAACCATAACTCACAAAAATGACTTTAATAAAATCAATTTCAGGGATACGAGGGACAATCGGTGGAAAAGTAGGAGATAACCTGACTCCTGTTGATGCGGTGAAATTTGCATCGGCATATGGAACTTTTCTGAAAAACAATACATCAAAAGAAAAATTAACCGTAGTGATTGGTCGTGACGCTAGAATTTCGGGGCCAATGATTCACAATCTTGTCGTGAATACTTTAATAGGTTTAGGAATTAATGTAATTGACCTTGGACTTTCTACAACACCAACTGTAGAGGTAGCGGTTCCGTTAGAAAAGGCAGACGGAGGAATCATTTTAACGGCTTCCCACAATCCAAAACAATGGAATGCTTTGAAACTGTTGAATGCAAAAGGCGAATTTTTAAGCGGTGAAGAAGGGGCTAAAATTCTTGAAATCGCTGAAGCAGAAGCTTTCGATTTCTCGGATGTTGACAGTTTAGGTGAAATTACCATCAATGATGCGTATATGGATATTCACATCGACGAGGTTTTAAATTTGCCTTTGGTAGATGTTGAAGCCGTAAAAGCTGCAAAATTTAAAGTAGTAGTTGACGGAGTAAATTCTTCCGGAGGAATCATTATTCCAAAATTACTGGAATTAATGGGCGTTGAAGTAGTAAAATTGTATTGCGAACCAAACGGACATTTTCCACATAACCCAGAACCGTTAAAAGAGCATTTAACTGATATTTCGGAGTTGGTAGTAAAAGAGAAAGCACATTTAGGAGTTGTTGTTGATCCGGATGTAGACCGTTTGGCATTTATATCTGAAGATGGAGAGATGTTTGGAGAAGAATACACTTTGGTAGCTTGTGCAGATTATGTGTTGAGTAAAACTCCCGGAAATACAGTTTCTAACATGTCATCGTCACGTGCTTTGCGCGATGTAACCGTTGCTCATGGCGGGAAATACGAAGCCAGCGCTGTTGGTGAAGTAAACGTAGTAGCCTTAATGAAGAAAAACAATGCTATTATTGGAGGTGAAGGTAACGGTGGAATTATTTATCCGGAATCTCATTACGGAAGAGATAGTTTGGTAGGTGTTGCTTTATTCCTGACGCATTTAGCCAACAAAAAAATGTCTGTTTCGGCATTACGCGCTTCTTACCCGGAATATTATATGAGTAAAAATAAAATTGAATTAACACCACAAATCGATGTTGATGCAATTTTGGTGGCCATGACTGAAAAGTACAAAAACGAAGATATTAGCACCATTGATGGTGTGAAAATTGATTTTGCTACAGAATGGGTTCATTTAAGAAAATCAAACACAGAGCCGATCATCAGAATTTATACAGAAGCTCCTTCTCAGGAAAAAGCCGATGTTTTGGCACTTCGAATCATTGATGAAATAAAAGCGGTTGCAGGAATCTAATTCGCTGTCGTTACTATAAATAAAAACACCTTTTTCGTTAATGAAAAAGGTGTTTTTTATTTGGTTCAAAAATGAATTATTCAATGCGGTGTTTCCATCTTTTGTGCGTCCATAAATAGTATTCTGGCGCTTCATAAATTTGTTTTTCTACTTCTCTTAAGTACTTTTCAGTAATGTCGAAATTCTCATAATCATTCGGATTGTCTGCGATAGGTACAAAGGTAGCTTCATAATAACCACGGGCTACTTTTTTTACTTTTACAAAAATCACACTCAGATCGTATTTTTTAGCCAGCATTTCGGCACCTGTATGTACCGGAACTTCGATTCCCATAAATTTCATCGAATGAAAAATTCGGTCCAGTTTTGGCGATTGGTCACTTGCTAAACCGTACATGCTTAAAATTCCATCACGTTGGTTTTGAGCCATTGTTGGAATTGCTTTTCGGGTTTCAACCAATTCGGTATCGTATTTAGAACGTATTTTTCGAACCAGTTTATCAAAGTAAGGGTTCGCTACTTTTTTATAAACAGCAATACCTTGAAAAGCAATTTTAGGGTTAATAGTCAAAAGCCATTCATAACTGGCGTAATGTGCCGCTACCAGTATAGTGCTTTTGCCTTTTTGTGCATACTCGTTTACAAGATCAAGATTTGTTGTTTTAAATCTTTTCTCCATTTCTTGGGGAGAAATACTCATGGTCTTGATCATTTCCAAAAACATATCACACATATGTTTGTAGAATTTCTTCTCGATTTCTTTTCGTTCAGAATCGTTTAAATGTGGTAAAGTAAGCTTTAAGTTTTCGCGAACCACCTTTTTGCGGTACCCCACAATTCTGTAAATGATGAAATATACACAATCAGAAAACCAGTAAAATATTCGGAAAGGAAGGATAGAGATCAGCCAGAGAAAAGGGAAGGCTATGATATAAACGAGAAATTGCATGTATTGTTTTTTTTACAAATATAAAGCAAAAATGAATTACGATTGATATTTTGGATTGATGCTAACATATGTTTAAGAATGACTATATTTACAATTCACAATAAAAGTTTTTTATGAATACCATTTTGATTGGAATTATAGTTGCCAATGTTTTGATTAGTTATCAGGGTTTCAACAATCTTGCTTTTTTTAGAAAATATGAGTTTCATGTAGGAAGTATTCGCTCAGGAGAACAGATTAGAATGCTTTCATCAGGTTTTTTACACGCCGATATGATGCATTTGCTTTTTAATATGCTTACGCTTTGGTTTTTCGCTCCGGTGGTATTGCAATGGTTGGGTAATTTTTCTTTTCTGTTGATTTATTTTGGAAGTTTAATTTTCGGAAGTTTATTAACGATGCTGTTTCATAAAAACGATTACAGCTACAGAGCAGTAGGGGCATCGGGTGCGGTGACGGGCGTTTTGTACTCTGCCATATTGTTACAGCCGGATATGATGCTGGGCATCTTTTTTGTCCTGCCAATACCGGCCTATTTATTTGGAATTTTATATTTATTGTATTCGATATACGGAATGAAGGCCAAAAATGATAATATTGGCCATACAGCACATTTTGGAGGTGCAATTGGAGGATATTTGATAACTTTGATCAAAGAGCCTTCCTTATTTGTAGATCATAGCTTAATGGTGATACTGTTGGCGATCCCAATTTTTATCCTTTTCGTGATGGCTAAATTGGGGAAATTGTAACAATGGCACAACTTTTGAAAGGTCACTAATCAAATAATTTAAATATAACTAAAATGAAGAAAGTAGTATTATTTTTAACAATCATGTTTATGTCTATGTCTTACGCACAAGAAGTCAAACAAATTCCACAAATCAATGTAAGTGGTGAAGGAAAAGTAAAAATAGCACCAGATCAGGTTTGTATTTCAGCTACGGTTGAAACAAAAGGGAATAATGCTAAAGATGTCAAAAAACAAAACGACGAAAAAATCGACGCTGTTTTGAAGTTCATCAAAAAAATGAATGTTCCTGTTGCTGATTATAAAACAAAACAGGTTTCGCTTAATCCGCAATACGATTACGAAAAAAAGAAAACAAGTTATAATGCTACGCAAACTGTAGAAATTGTATTGAAAGATTTATCTAAATACGATGAAGTAATGGAAGGTTTAGTACAACAGGGAATCAATCGTATCGATAATGTTTCTTTTGAATCTTCTAAATTGGCACAACACCAATCAGAAGCCCGTAAATTAGCTATTAAAGATGCTAAAGCAAAGGCAGAAGACTACGTTTCAGTTTTAGGACAAAAAGTAGGTAAAGCGATTACAATCTCAGATAACTCTCAGGTGTACAACCCAAGACCAATGTATGCAGCGATGAAATCAATGGCTATGGATACTAACGGTGGTGCTGAAAACGAAACGCTTGCAGTTGGAGAAATTGAAATTACAGCAAACGTAAATGTAAGCTTTGTGTTAGACTAGATCTAAAATAACAATACAAAAATCCCAAATTCCAATTTAAAAGGAGTTTGGGATTTTTTGTTTTTTGTAGGGGGCAGTTTAACCCCAAAATATAAAATGTTCGGGATCTTCCGAATTATAGTTGCAGCGAAGGCGCATCCGTAAAATTTGCTTTCAGTTCTTCAGGCAAATAAGGTCTGCCTCCCGCAGCGGGAATACAGGTTCCTGTAAATACTGCTGAAGCCATTATCTTTCCGTTTTTAATGATCGATTGTTTAAAATGCAAACGGGGTAATCCCTGGGCATCGGTATAAACAGCACAGTTAACATCAAAATTATCGTCTTTTTTTAGCGACCGGATAAATTTGATGCTATATTCAGATAAAACCATAAACACGCCGTTTTCTGCCTGTTGGACAAAGTCAAAACCTAAAACATCTTTTATAAAAGCATGACGGCATTCTTCCATATAAAAGGGGTAGTACAAGCCGTCCATAATGCCTTGCACGTCTATGTGTTCTTCTGCAACAGTGTAATTTTTTAAATATTCCATATATAATTAAAGTTAGAATTCATTAAACGTATTTTCTTACAGTTTATTACGATGTAATTCTCGTTTCTTTTAGATAGTTTTCACGTAAAAATACATCAAAAGTATAAACTTTAAGAACCAAGTAAACCGCTGATTTTTAGTGTCTTTTTAAACGGAAAAAGCACTTACATATTTTGTTTTTAATTGTAAGAATGAAGATTAATTGTGTTAAAAAGTAAGATTAGGGCAAAAAACAATAATATAATATCATTTGATAATAATATAACATAAAAATAACACTTGGGTTAGGATTAGATTTGGAAGATAAATTTGCAACACAGGTCAAATACTTTGATTTAAATCGTAATAAATTAAGATTTAAATTATCTGTCTTGCAAATAATTAACAAAACAAAAAAAAGCTAACCAAAAACAAGTATTATGAAAAAGCAACTACTTTTATTAGTGTTGTGCTGTCTCTGGATCGCCCAGGGAATTAGAGCACAAGACTTAATCGGGCCTTCGCACAGCTGTCGCACAAAGGAGGTCAATGAATTGCAATTGAAGAACCACCCCGGTTCTTTAAAAGAGAATAAAGCTTTTAATCTTTTTAGTAAAGAGTATGCTAAAAAGAGGAGTACCGGAAAGAGTTCTGAAAATACGACCTACATCATACCGGTTGTTTTTCACGTGTACGGAACTTCATTCAATGGTAAAACGGTTACACTTCAAAAAATACAAGCAGCATTAAAAAATCTTAATGATGATTTTAAGGGGTTGAATGATGATTTCAATACCGTTGAACCCTTTTTTCAGGCCAGAAGAGGAACTTTAAATATCGAGTTCAGACTGGCACAAATCGATCCTAGCGGAAAATGTACTACCGGAGTAATTTTTGAAAGAAAAAAAGACGGTTACGGTAACGGAGGTGGTTACGACAACCAGATTCAGGCAGATGCATGGGACAACTACAAATACATGAACGTTTACATTCAAAACGATTTGTATGCCGATGGAGCAACCAACAATTCGGGAGTTTGCTGGTATCCGGATTCCTGGATGTCTGATAATAATCTGGCACGCTGCGTTTATAACGGAGCTTATTTGGGAGAGAATACCAATAAAGAATTTGCAGCGGTACTTACGCACGAGTTCGGGCATTTCCTGAATCTGATTCACACTTTTGATGGTGGTTGTTCAGGGACCGATGAGGTAGATGATACTCCAAAAGAAGATGGAAAACACTCTTTAGGCTGTGTACCGGGAACAAATTGTGACGGTGATAAAGTAAATATTGAAAACTATATGGGATACAATGCTGCACAAGGATGCAGTAAAATGTTTACACAAGGACAGGTAACAAGAATGTTGGCTGCATTACAGCATCCGGCAAGAAGAACATTATGGACGGCACAAAATTTAACGGCTACTGGTGTCAATACCACGGGAAGTAGTTTGGTTTCTGACATTACAAGTTTTAAAGAAGATGTTGCTAATAACGGAACGATCTCCGGCAGTGCCAACATTACATTAAGTGGAACGACCTTTACAAAGTCGACGGGAACGTTAACTTCGGGTGTTGATTTTAGTGCTAATTTACCGGTTGGTTTAAGTGCGACGATTACAATCAATAGCAACAGTCAGGCTACAGTTACAATAACCGGAACAGCAACAGCTCATAATGCAAGTAATACGACTACTGGCGGAATCACTTTGTTGGCTCCTGCTTTGACCGGAGGAGTAAGCGGTATGCTTTGCGACGGATTGAGCTGGAATTTTAAATTTAGAGATCCGTATGGTATTTTCTTTGTGGATATTCCTGACATGACGGTTACACCAACATCTACCTGGAAATATTTTACGATTGAAAAAGGAGATGATCCAAAGTATGGCGTATGGCGATTTGCAGCCAACCATTTAAAAGTAGAAACGTATGGAAAAAGACTGATAACCAACACAGGAACAAATAATATTACTGCTCTTGGTTTTAACACTGCTATTAATGCAAGCAGTAATTTTACGGCACCGGGAGCTTATCCAAACCAATTAGATCTTAGAACTTCTTCTTATAAGGCTTGGGATGGTAAAACGGATTATTTTGGTTTTGAATATACCATCGATGGCGAAAAATGTTATGGTTGGTTAAAAGCCGTGGTTGCCGCAGATGGTTCGGGATACACTATTGTAGAATATGCTTATAACACGCAACCAGGTGGAACAATCTACACCGGAATGACAGATAAAGTCGCGTTAAGTGTTTCTCCGGCTGTTCTTTCTGAAGCAGCTGTCAACAATGGAAGTGTTTCGCAGACTTCTTCTTTTAAATTAACGACCAATAACGGAACTTTTGTTAAGAATTCAGGAGAATTAACTCCCGGAGTCGATTATACCATTAGTGGTGTTCCGGCAGGTTTAAGCGCTAAATTAAATGTCATTAGCAATACCGAAGTACAATTGGCTTTTACCGGAAATGCTGTTGCTCATCTGAAAGAAAACAGTGCTACAATTGCCATAACCTTTTTAAATCCGGCGATTACGGGAGGGGTAGCAACACTGTCCAGTTCGGGGACCTCTGTTAAAATTAACTTCAGAGATCCTTACGCCATTGTACATGTAAAAGACCTGAATTATACCGTAGATGCAGCAAATACCTGGAAATTCTTTAGAATTACAGCCGACGCTGACCAACAGGATTACGGAGTTTTTGTGGATAAAGGGGATCTTAAATTGGAGACCTATACAAAATCTATTGTTTGTGAGGGGAACTCTTTAAATATGACTTTGATTGGAGCCAATCAGCTGATCAATGGCAGCAGTAACTTTGTTGAAGGAGGCAGTTATCCTAACCTGCACACTTTAAGAAATGCTTCTTATAAATCCTGGGATGGAAAAACCGGTTATATTGGTTTTACCTTTACAATTGCAGGAGAAGCTTGTTACGGCTGGTTTAAAGTAAAAGTAAATGCCAAGGGTACAGCTTATACTTTATTGGAATATGCCTATAACACAGAACCTGGAGCCGGTATCAATACCGAAGATATTCCGGTAGATCTTTCGGTTCATTTGGCCAATACCCCGGATGAGATCAATGAAAATGCGATGAGTAACGATGGAAGCTTTGACACAAAAGTAACCATTCAGCTTACCACAAACGGCGGAACTTTTACAAAAAGTTCAGGAAGCCTGGTTCAGGGAACAGATTTTACGGTAACAGGACTACCGGCAGGTTTAACCGCAGAAATTACAGTACTAAACAGTACAACAGCAGAGTTAAGTTATACGGGGAAAGCAACAGCTAATGAAGCGTCAAATACAACCACTGCAACCATTACTTTCCTGAATCCTGCAATTACCGGAGGGGCTGCTATTTTGGATAGTGATAATTTTACGACGAAGTTTAATTTCAAGAATGCGTATAGAATTATTTATGTCGATATGCCAACTCCTTTAACCGTATCGGTTACGGGTTCGAAATGGATTCCTTTTAATATCTCAGCTGAAGCAGACAATGCCAGTTATGGTTTATTTGTTGAAGGCAGCGATTTAAAATTAGAAAATTATAATAAAGATTTAGTTTGTGAATCCGGAATTAATAACATTTCGTACCTGGGCTATAACGTTACCATTAGTGGAGCGAGCAATTGGAACGGAACAAGAGTTCCTACTTTAAGAAGCAGTTCTTATAAAGTGTGGGACGGTAAAAAAGGGTACATCGGATTTAAATATACAAAAGATGGACATTCTTATTACGGTTATTTTGAAACCACTGTAAGCGCAGACGGTCAGAGTTATACAATCGATAAATATGCTTATAATACGGCACCGGAAGGTTCGATTACCACTCCTGCTTTATTTGCCCATATTTCTAATGTTCCGGCCAGTATTTCTGAAGATGTGTCCAGTAACAATGGTACTTTTGGTACTACTGTAGCATTGACAATCGATGGTGGAACTTTTGCAAAAAGTCAGGGCAATCTGGTTGAAGGTACTGATTATACGATCGCAGGGTTACCTTCAGGTTTAACAGCCAGCATCACTATAACAAGCAGTACAACAGCGCAGGTAACGTATTCTGGTAAAGCGGTATCAAATGATTTATTGGATGCAGCCACAGCAACCGTTACATTTTTAGATCCTGCCATTACAGGCGGAGTTGCGAAACTGGACGTAGCTCATTTTACGACTGATTTTACTTATATCGATGCGTATAAAATTATTTATGTCGATTTGCCAGCTCCATTAACAGTAGCTGTTGGAGGAACGACATGGAATTTTTTCAGAACTACAGCAGATGCCGATAATGCCGATTATGGATTGTTTGTTGAAGGAAGTAGTTTAAAACTGGAAACCTATAATAAAGAGTTAGTTTGTGAAGCCGGAGGCAACAATATTTCCTATGTGGGATATAACACTACAATTGATGGAACTAACAATTGGAATGGGACCAGAGTTCCTGCTTTAAGAAGCAGTACTTATACCGTTTGGGATGGTAAAACAGGTTTCATTGGTTTTAAATATGCTAAAAACGGAGTTCCTTATTATGGCTATTTTGAAGCCGTTGTGAGTGCAGACGGTCAGAGTTATTCGATAAGTAAATATGCTTACAATACTGCTCCTAATGCTGCGATTACAACGCCTATCCAATTAGGTATGGTGAAGATGACCAATACTCCGGCTGTAATTACTGAAGATGCGCCAACAAATGATGGTCGATTTTTGACCGCTATTAGTGTAAGCTTGACGACAAATGGCGGAACTTTTACAAAAAACTCAGGTAATTTAACAGAAGGAACCGACTTTACCGTAACAGGACTGCCGGCAGGTTTAACCACCGACATTGCGATCGTAAACAATACTACGGCTAAGCTAACTTATATTGGTAAAGCCACAGCAAATGAGGCTGCTAATGCCACTGTAGCCACAATAACCTTCTTGGATGCGGCCATTACTGGCGGAGCAGCTGTTTTAGAAAATAAATCGTTTACTACCGGATTTACTTTTATAAATGGGTATACCGTAGTGAAAGTAGATTTGCCAGCTCCAATTATAGTATCGGCTTCAAATCCTTCAGGATCTTTTAGGATTACTGCGGAGGCAGATGGAAATGAGACCGAATTTAAACTACAGTATGGCGAAAATGGTTTGAAATTTTTGACCAATAACGGTTTAGTAAGTGAAACAGGAACAAATTCAATTAGTTTCATCGGAACCAATCAGACAATTGGTGGAAGCAACAACTGGAATTCGTTGGGAGATGCAACAATTAGCAGTGCTGCTTACAATAACTGGAATGGAAAAACGGGATTCATAGGATTTACATTTGTTAATAGCGGAGTTTCTTATTATGGTTATTTTGAAGCGGCTGTAAGTGCAGATGGAAAAAGTTTTGCAGTAATACGATATGCATACAGTGCAGGACCGCAGGCTTTAATTACAACGCCTGCTACAGTTAATCCTTTTACGTTTCCTACTTTGGGCACTGTTGATTTTGAAACCAAAGTTAGCTATACCCAATATCCAAACCCGTTCAATGAGGCAATAAACATTAGCTCTGCTTCATTTTCTGGAAAGAAAGTACAGGTGTTGATTTATAATGCTTTAGGGCAAAATATGTTCACTAAATCATATGATGCGTCATCTGATATGATAACTATTGATGGCAGTAGTTTTACGAATGGTTTCTACTTCTTAAAAGTGACAGTAGACGGTAAAGTTCAGGCGGTTAAAAAGATAATGAAATAGTAAACTTTAGATTAGAAAATTGTTTTGGTGAGAGGCTGTCAGTAATGGCAGCCTTTCTGTTTTGTATCCTGTTGCAAAAAATCGAAGGTACAGCCAGATTTATAGGGTGGAAATATCCGGAGTCCAGTGCTCTGAAAGAGCGCAAGCAATAATAGTGTGCAAAGCACCATGACTAATGATGGCGATGCTTTAAGCCCTGAAAGGGCGAAAGCCTGAACTCTAAAAGCCTTGTTTTAGAGTATTGTTTGAGGTAAGTGGTTTTTTAAGAGAGTCTTACATTGCGTTCGTCTGCCATCGCCCTTTCAGGACTGTATGACTTATGACTTTAGTTCATGATGCGCTGCACCATGTTAGTGCTTTTGGACTTTCAGTCCTTTTTTAACAGCTTTGAATCGTTAGACGCAGAGAAGAACACAATAGATAAAAATTCAGCCGTAGTAAAATGTCTTTTACTTCCAATACTGTGCCTTTTAGTTCGGTTACAACAATCCCAAAGTTTTGGCTTTTTCAATTAAATCTTTGTCACTTCCTTTTCCTTTTAGCAACTGATCTTTTATGTTTGCTTTTCTTTTTTCGATCGCACTCATCGAAAGCGGAATGTAATCAGGAAGGTTTACTGTTTTTACACCTTCAGAAATCAGGATTAAAATTTGGTTGTCGTGATTGTCCCAGTTGATATTTCGCTTAAACAATTCTCTTTGAGATTCTACTATAGTATTGCTTCTGAATATTTCTCCGTTAATGATGTTTTTGCAAATCACAGGAAATTGTTCAAAATTGATATCACTTTTGGAGATAAAACCTTCGGGCTGAATTCCTTTGATTATTTTGTCAACAGTCAGAGGTTCGCTGCGCATGGTAAGAAGAACTATCTTGCAATTAGGAAACTTTTCTTTGATGAGGTAGGCCAGGCCTATACCATCATTAATGTTTAATTGTTTGTAGGGAGGCAAATTAATATCGAGTAAGGCAAAATCGATATTGATATTTTGCTTATGATGAAGAATAATTTTATTGTAAGCATCTTCACAATTATGGCTTTTAATAAAATTTGGCAGTTTTTTCTGAAACTCACCATCAGATAAAAGATTGACATAACTATCGACCGTCATCGGATGGTCGTCGACGATTAAAATATTAAGATTCATAACTTGTTTAATTCTATTCGCAACAAATGTAAGAAAATTTACGGTCTTTCCGTAATGCAGTTTTGATTGTTTTACAATTCGTTTTACGGCTTGAAGGATAAATAGTTAAAGTCTCATTTTTAGTATAGAATAAATAAAATATTACGGATTTACCGTACATTTTAATCGGCAGTTTGCTGTTTTTTTGTTTTAATAATCAATTAAAGTTATTTTTTATGAAAACCAAGGTATTAATTCCGGGATTACTAATTTCTATTGCATTGTTGACTTTTTCATGTACAGCGGATGAGTATGAAACTCCTAACATGGAAAGCGGCCAATTGAAAAGAATAAATGAAAAATTAGACGCGAAAACAAAAAAAGCGGTAAATCAAACGTCTAATACAGAAATTGATTTGTTGAATACTGATGGTGATCCTGAAATCACTAGACCAACCAGAAAGGACTAAGTTTTTTGTATTTATAAAAAAGACTATTTCATTTATTTTTAAATTTTATAGTCTTTTTATTTCAAAACGTTATATTTGAAATTGTAAAATAATACTTAAACTTTTGACAGCACCTTTTAAAATTATTTGCTTATTTCTTTTACTGACGTTTTTTTCCTGCCGGAAAAATGAGTTTGCTGATTCGAATGGCAAAACCACGATCTCATTTGATGATACGTATTTAAAAGGGGAAGAAAAGGAAAAGTACCTGGATTCTATATTTGAGTTGTTAAAGATTCAGAAAAATGATTCTCTTACCAGAAGTCTGCATTTTAAGCTGTCAACAGAGTACTATTACAATAAAAATGAGAAGAAATCTTTAGCGGCCAGTTTAGAGGCGCTGAGGCTGTCAATAGAGGTGGATGACAAAGAGGGGATTGCAAAAGCCTTTTATTACATTGGAGACAGTTATGGAAATGTAAAAAAAGACAGTGCCTATTTTTATTACCTGCAGGCAGAAAAAGTATATTACAAATTATCGGATTATGATAATACAGCAAGGATGTTGTTTAACAAAGCCTGTGTGCTGTTTTATGACGGAAATTATATAGAATGCGAAGTTGAAATCTCGAAGGCCTTACAACACCTGAAAGAATCCAAAGACCAGCGGCTGCTTTATTGCTGTAATGCATTAATGGGCAACTGTCTGGAAAAGCTCGTGAATTATGATAAAGCCTTGTGGTACCACCAGATGGCTTTGAATAATTTAGAGAAGATGAAACTGAATCATATTGATAAAGATGAGGTTAACAATTACAATGTAACCGCTACCATCAATATCTGTAATCTGTATGATTTAAAAGGAGAATATTTAAAATCTATTGCAAAGCTTGAAGGTTTGCTTACCAAAGATTTAGAAAAAAAATGGCCCCGATTGTATGCCAATGTTCTGAGCAATCTGGCCTATTCGAAGATGAAAATCGGAGAGTATGAGAATGTGCATGAAATGTTCACCAAATCGCTCGAAATCCTAAAAAACAAAGGCGATGAATCGGATATTTTATATAAAAAAATACATATTGGCGAATATTTCCTAACGCAGAAAGATACTACCAAAGCTATTGAAGTTCTGAAAGAAGCGAATGTATTAGCAACGCGAATTAAGAACAGTAATGAAGTTTTAACTTCACTAAAACTATTGTCTACTTTAGACAAGGAGAATAGCCTTTACTATGCAAACGAGTATATTAATTTGAGTGACAGCATCAACATTGTTCAGAAAAATGCACACAATAAGTATGCAAGAATCGAATATGAAACTTCCAGAATCGAAGACGAAAATAAAATTTTGACGAAAAAAAATTTCTATATCTTAATCATTTCATTTGCACTAGTTTTGCTACTGCTGATTATTGTTATTTTAAGGTACTCCAAGTATAAAAATAAAGAATTACAGTTTTTAAAGAACCAGAAATCTGCCAACGAGGAGATCTATTTGCTTCTGATGGAACAGCATGAGAAAATAAACAATGCAAGAGATAATGAAAAATCCAAAATTGCAAAAGAACTTCATGATGGAGTAATGAATCGGATTTATGGCGTTCGAATGAATTTAGGCTTTTTTAATGCTAAAGTAGAACAGGAAATAATCGATAAACGAAAAGCGTATATTTTTGAGCTGCAAAACATAGAAAATGAGATTAGAACCATTTCACATGATTTAAGCAATAGTTCCTTTTTAGACGGTAATGATTTTAATATCTTACTGTTAAGCTTAGTGGAAAGTCAAAAAGACATAAGCAATACTCAGTTTACCTATACAACCGATGAAAATTTTGAATGGTCGACGATTCAAAACATCTACAAGATCAATTTGTATCGAATCATTCAGGAAGCTATTTTAAATGTCAACAAATATGCTGACGCTACAAAGTGCGAAATCAGAATTCAATACCAAGGCAGTGGCTTCTTAAAAATGTCAATTACGGATGATGGCCAGGGATTTGATACCAAAACCAAAAAAGAAGGTATCGGACTGAGCAATATGAAGGAAAGAACCAGCTCGTTAAAAGGCCAGTTTACTATTGAATCAGAAATGGGTGAGGGAACCAAAATCGAAGTTGTTTTTAAAGTTCGGGAGCTGACTTAGCTAAATTCCAAGCTTCAAATTCCAAATCCCAAGCACCAAATTCCAAATTCCACATCTTATATTTCCCTTTGTGGATAAAAAATAGACGCGGATGATACGGATTCGCTATGCGAAAACGCGGATTGACACGGATTCTACATTTCACATCTTACATCTCACATTTTCCTTTCCGGATAAAAAATAATACGCTGATGATACGGATTCGCTATGCGAAAACGCGGATTGATACGGATTCCAAACTCCAAACTCCAAACTCCAAATTCCAAACTCCAAATTCCAAACATCACATCTTACAACTTACAACTTACATTCCACATCTCACATTTCACATCTCACAAAAAAAAAGAAATTCTTAAAATCGTTTAGTGCTTAGTGTTTGTTTACTAAAGGTTTAGTGGGATTGAAGTTCTTTCGGGCTGTAAATCATAAGTATTTGATTTATTGTCAGTGTTTTGTGCTTTTTAGTGTGAAAGCCCGTAGTTTTTATTTAAAAAGTCCGTAATTTTTATATAAAGACTACTACTATTTTAGCGGTAAATAAAAGGTGTTTTAATTTTTAAAAACCGCATTTGGATAAGGATTCTCGTAACCGAGAACAGCGAAGCTATTAAAAAAACTGAAGAGTATTTATGAAGTCAATTCACAATGGTTGGTATGTTTTATATGTTAAATGCCATCATGAAAGAAAAGTATTTGATGGGCTTGGACATTTGTCAATTAGAGCTTTTTTACCAACAATTGAGGTACCAAGTAAACGTACAGATCGAAAGAAAAGTATTCAGAAATTACTTTTCCCTTCTTATGTTTTTGTAAAGATAAATTCGTCATTAGAATTTTACAAAACGCTTTCGGTTAACGGAGCCTGTATGTACATCCGCTTTGGAATGGAGTACGCTAAGGTGAGTGACGACGAAATGAGAAAAATTGAGCTTTTGCTGCTCAACAATGATATTACTGAGATCGAAACGCATGTTGAAGAATTTAAAGTAGGAGACTTTAAAACAATCTCTTACGGTTCATTAAGCGGATTAGAATGTGAGGTGCTGAACACCAATAATACCAATAAAATTGTGGTTAGAATTGATTCCTTGCAGAAAAACATCACCGCTACAATTCCATCCTATTATTTACAAAATTAAGGCTATGAGGTAGAAGAGCTCGTTTTTATAAGAAACTTTTAAATCTTGGATAAAACAATTTTTTCTAGCCGAAATACTAATGATTTAAATATCTATAGTATCTATATAATTACTAGGATTATAAAGTGATTTCATACGCCTGATTTATTTGATTAAAAAAGACCAATTATTTACAATTCAATAAGAACCTTTCTATTTTTTTCATTCCGTAACGGAGAAGTTGAAGGTTCATCAAATTATAAGATTTTAAATGACAACCATCGAACAAAAAAGCATTTCGAACTACTGGATCACAAAAGTTAAAAATAATCCTTTGGTCAATAGTGTTCCGGTAGAAAACCCGCAAAGCAGGACTGTAGAAGTGGAGAATAGCAGTCTTTCCTTCTTTAAAAAGCTTACCAATGAAAATGCTATAGCAGAATTAACGGTTTTATTAGCGGTTTATACGGCTTTGCTGCAACGCTATTTCGAAGAGGAAAGCTTTATTTTTTCATCGAAATCGGATGCTGTCCAAGCAGCTTTACTGTATAAAAACAGCACCACATCAGGTAAATCTTTTAAAGAGTATTTACAGGAAGTTAAAAAAGAAGTACAGGAAGTTTACAGCTGCTCGGACTATGACGCTACGTTACAGGAAAAATATCCTTTTTCGGCCTATGCGCTCTTTGGCTTTTTTTATAATACCACAGCTGCGGAAGCAAAAAATAAATTTCCGTTTTCATTGACAGTACATAAAAACGATAACGGATTAACAGTAAACCTTTCTTATGATGTTCCATTTATAGAAGACCGTTTAGCAGCGCATTTTTTAAGTACTTACACCAACTGGCTGCTGGATCTGGAGGTTTATATTAATGAATATGTGGCCAAAATACCCGTGGTGACCTCGTTGGAAAAAGAAGAATTACTGAACCATTTTAATCCTTCTTTAAAAGAATATCCAAACAAGACTCTGGTAGAATTGTTTGAAGAACAGGCAGCAAAAACACCCGATCATACCGCTGTTATTTTTAGAGCTACCGAATTGAGCTACAGGGAACTGAATGAGAAAGCCAATCAGTTGGCACATTACCTCAGAAAGGAATATGATATTCAGCCAAATGATTTAGTTGGAATAAAACTGGAACGCAACGAATTGATACCGGTAGTGCTATTGGGGATTCTTAAGTCGGGTGCCGCATATGTGCCAATAGATGTTAATTACCCTGAAGAGCGTATTCAATACATAGAAAAGGACAGCCAGTGCAAAATCGTAATTGATGAAAATCAATTTAGAAATTATCTTGCCCATAAAGACAATTATAAAACGGAGAATCTTAAAATAACGAATGATTTTACCGATTTAGCCTATATCATTTATACGTCGGGAACCACCGGAAACCCGAAAGGCGTTATGATCACGCATCAAAATGCGGCAGTTTTGCTTTATTGGTCTCAGGAAGAGTTTGATGCGACTGTTTTTGATATCGTGTATGCAGCAACTTTGTATTGTTTTGATCTTTCGGTTTATGAGTTTTTTTATCCTTTGTCTGTCGGAAAAAAGATAAGAATTCTGGACAATGCCTTAGAAATAGGAGAGGCTCTTGTGCACGACAAAAAGGTATTAATCAATACAGTCCCTTCGAGTATTAGAAATATTGTAGAAAGCGGGTATAGTTTAGAAAATGCCACGATAATCAATTTGGCGGGCGAACCTTTTCCGGTGGATATTGCTAAGAAATTATTAGAAACGAATGCTGAGATAAGAAATTTATACGGCCCGTCTGAAGATACCACTTACAGTACGGTGTACCGATTATCATCAGAAAAAGAATATACCGCTTCGGTCTCAATAGGCAAACCCATTGCCAATACTCAGGTTTACATACTCGATAAAAATTTAGAAGTAGTGCCTGTGGGTGTAGCCGGAAAATTGTACATCTCGGGAGAAGGTTTGTCCAAAGGCTATCTGAACCGTCCTGAATTAACGGCAGAAAAGTTCATACCAAATCCGTTTAAGACGGGATCTTTAATGTACGACACCGGAGACATGGCCAAATGGCTTCCGGATGGAACTATTGATTTCCTGGGAAGAAAAGACCATCAGGTAAAACTAAGGGGCTATCGCGTAGAACTTGGAGAAATTGAAAATGCAGTGCTTTCTTTTTCCAATACTATAACACAGGCTGTTGTTTTGGTTTTGCAAAATAACGGATTGCAGAATTTAGTAGCGTATTTTATTAAGAACGAAGCGATAGATCACGAAACGTTAAAAAGTTATCTGAAAGAAAAACTTCCGGCTTTTATGGTGCCACAGTATTTTATCGGTTTGGATAAAATTCCGTTAACACCAAATGGCAAAATAGACCGAAAGGTTCTTGAGAATTTACCATTGCATCAGGTTTCAAATGCTAATTATATAGCCCCTAGAAACCAAACAGAAAATACATTGGCCCTTATTTGGCAGGAAATTTTAGGGATTGAAAAAGTAGGGATCGAAGATCATTTTTTCGACCTCGGAGGACATAGTTTGATGATAGGTCAGGTGATCAACCAGATCTACAAAAAACTTGAGGGGACGATATCCTACAAAGAATTTTTTCAAACACCTACTATTGCACAAATAAGTCAAAAAATAAAAAAAGGAGGTTATAAGGCAATTCCCAAAGCACAAGCCCAGGGATATTTCCCGTTAACCTCTTCACAACATAAAATTTGGGTACTCAGTCAGTTTGAAGGAGGTAACAGTGCCTACAACATGCACGGTGCCTTAAAGCTTACGGGGAATCTGGAGGCTGCAAAACTAGAGGAAGCTTTCCGGCTTTTAATTTCGAAATACGAAATTTTAAGAACCTATTTTAAAGCGGGTTATGATGGCGAAATAAGCCAGTACATTTTAGGAGAGGGCGAATGGAAATTTTCGCTTGTTCAGGAAAATTTTTCCGATAAGAGTGATTCAGCGCTTTCTGAATATTTGCAGGAGCAGCAAGCCACTGTTTTTGATTTGATGACTGCGCCTTTATTAAAAGCAGTTCTTTTAAAAACGGACGAAAAGGAATATGTACTTTCTTTGGTAATCCAGCATGCCATAGGCGACGGCTGGTCATTAGAAGTAATGTTTGCTGAAATTGTCGCGGCTTACAATAATCTGATTCACGGAAAATCAATCGATTTGCCGGCTGATACCCTTCAATACAAAGATTATGCGGTATGGCAGCAGTCACAGGAAAATGAAAAATCGGTTTTAGATTCAGAAGCCTATTGGTTGTCGGTTTTTAAAGGAGATCTTCCTGTTTTAGAATTGCCAAGTTACAGAAGCCGTCCGGCCAGACAAACCTATAATGGTAACACGCTTTCGTACCAGTTTTCGGAGGTTTTTTTAGCTGAGCTAAAACATTTTTCTAAGACAAATTCGGTTACACCGTTTATGACTTTAATGGCCGGAATCAATGCTTTATTATACCGTTACACCAATCAGAATACCATTATTCTGGGAACTCCGATAGCCGGAAGAGAACATCCGGAGCTTGAAAATCAGCTGGGTTTATTTTTAAACACCTTGGCGATTAAAACACAGATAATCGGAACAGATCGCTTTTCGGATTTATTAGACCAGCAAAAAAAGACCTTAATCGATGCCTACGAGCATCAGAATTATGCGTTTAGCACTTTGGTCAATAAGCTTAATTTAAAAAGAGACGCTTCAAGATCGGCCTTATTCGATGTACTGGTGGTGTTACAAAATCAGGCCCAATTAAACACTTTACAAACAAAAACTCCAATGGAGGGAGTTGATGTAGCGCCTTTTGAAATGAAGCGTACGACGTCGCAATTTGATCTTAGTTTTATTTTTACAGAGCAGGAGGAAGCGCTGTTGTTACGTTTGGAATACAACACCGATATTTATGACGAATTCTGGATTAAGGCTATATTTAGCCATCTTGAAAATCTGTTGACAGTCGTGTTTAAAGATGCAGCGGTTACTATTGATGCAATTGACTATTTAGCCGAAACAGAAAAAGAATTGTTGCTGAATACGTTCAATGAAACGGAAATTTATTTTCCAAAAAAGGCTACTATTGTTGAATTACTGGAATTGCAGGCTGATAAAACCCCAAACGATTGTGCTTTGATCTTTAATGAGGTACAGTTGACTTATATCGAGCTCCATGCACAATCCAATCAGCTGGCCTGTTACCTGAGAGAAAAGTACAACATCCAGCCAAACGATTTAGTAGGAGTACGTTTAAAAAGAGACGAACGTTTAATAACGACCATTTTAGGAGTGCTTAAATCGGGAGCGGCTTATGTACCTATAGATGTCAATTACCCGGAAGAACGTATTGCCTACATCGTAGCCGATAGTAATTGCAAGGTGGTTATTGACGAAAAAGAACTGGATCAGTTTCTGGTAAAAAAAGAGCAATACGCTACAGAGAACCTTCAGAAAATAAGCAAAGCTGAGGATCTGGCCTATGTTATTTATACTTCGGGAACCACCGGTAAACCAAAAGGAGTTCTCATTACCAATAAAAACGTGGTGGCCTTATTGTACTGGGCTAAAAAAGAGTTTAATACAGCCCATTTTGATTTAGTTTATGCAGCAACTTCACATTGTTTTGATCTTTCAGCCTATGAGATGTTTTTTACCTTATCTGTTGGAAAAACAATAAAGCTGTTAAGCAATGCTTTGGAAATAGGCAAAGAATTAAAAAAGGACAAAAGAGTAGTACTGAATACAGTTCCTTCAAGCATTCGAAGTCTGATTGAGGAAGATTTTTCTGCTTTGCAAAATGCCAGTATTATCAATTTAGCGGGAGAGCCATTTCCGGTGGATATTGCGAGAGAGCTGTTACGCACAAATGCTGAGGTAAGAAACTTATACGGACCTTCTGAAGATACCACATACAGCACCTATTATAAATTAGAAAGAGGTAAAGAATACAAGACAATTCCTGTAGGGAAACCAATTTCTAATACACAAGCATATATACTCGACGAAAATCTACAACTCACACCGGTTGGTATCACAGGGAGACTCTATTTAGCGGGTGCCGGTATAGCACTAGGTTACCTGAATAAAGAAGAACTCAGCGCTTCGAAGTTTATAAAAAATCCATTTATCGAGGGAAGTATTCTATACGATACAGGAGACATGGTGAAATGGTTTCCCGACGGAAATATCGAATTTCTGGGGAGAAAAGATCACCAAGTAAAATTGAGAGGATACAGAATAGAACTGGACGAAATAGAAAATTGTTTGTTGCAGTTTTCAGCTGCTCTAAAACAAGTTGTTGTTGCCGTAAAACAGTTGAAAGGTGTTGACGTTTTGGCAGCCTATTACACAGGAGGCGAGGGTATTGCTAAAAATGAATTTAAAGAATATCTGCAAAACAAACTGCCTGCTTATATGGTTCCGCAATATTACGTTGCCGTTCCTTTTATTCCCTTATCGCCTAATGGAAAAACAGACAAAGAGGCGCTTCCGGCTATCGATGCAGGTATTGAGACGAATAACGAACGTATCGCTCCAAAAGGAAGAATTGAAAAAACCTTAGCCCTTATCTGGAAAGATATTTTAGCCGTAGACACGATTAATGCGACCGATGATTTCTTTACTTTAGGAGGGCATAGTTTAAAGTTAGGACAGCTGATTAATAAAATAAATGAACAGCTCCAGGTTACCGTTTCTTTTGAAAAACTGTTTGAGTATTCCGTTTTAAGAGATCAGGCCGAATTAATAAAAACATCGTTTTCCAACAATTTTGCACCTATCGCCGTTGTGCCTCAGGCCGTTTCCTACGAAATGTCATATGCCCAAAAAAGCCTATGGATGGTAAGTCAGTTTAAAGGTAATGAGGTGGCTTACAACATTCCTGCGGTATATCATTTTTACGGAACACTGGATATTATTGCTTTTAAAGAAGCCTTGTTTCGCGTGATCAAAAAGCACGAAATATTAAGAACTGTTTTTAAAGAAGACGACGAAAAAAACATCAGACAGTTCATTACCCCCTCAGAAGAATTTAAATTTTCGATAGGATGTGTTGACTTTAGCAGTCATAGCGATAAAGAGCTTTTACTGGAAGAGGAAATTCAGCAAACAGCCGGTTTTGTATTTAATCTCTTCAAAGGACCTTTATTCAAAGCAAAAATAATACGTATCGATCGCGAGCACCATACCTTATTGTTCGTCATTCATCATATCATATCCGATGCCTGGTCGCTACAGCTTTTGGTCGAAGAGATAAGCAGTACTTACAACTCGATATTGAAAAAAGAAGCCATTCTTCCCTCATCTAAATTAGACATTCAATACAAAGAATACAGCCATTGGTTGAAGCATCAAATAGAAACCAATGTAATTACCAATGCCTATTGGATGAAGGAATTACAGGGGCATTTAAAACCACTTCAGCTTAAATACGATTATTTGCAGGAAACTATTTCAGAGGATCAGGACAGCAAAATAGAGTTTTTCCTCAGTCCCGCAGTTAATTCGGCCATTAAAAAAATAGCTAAGAAATTGAATGTTACTGAATTTACATTTCACTTAGCGGCCTTCTTTAGCTTTTTACACTTACAAACAGAGCAATCTGATATTATACTGGGCGTTCCGTTTGCCGGAAGGGCTCATGCCAATCTCGAAGATCAATTAGGCTATTATGTGAATCTGCTGCCGATCAGGATCAAACTTCAGCAGGATGAAAATTTCGATGCCATCATCAGACTGGTTCAGGACAAACTGTCAAAAGCTTTTGAGCATCAAATGTATCCTATCGATTTAATCTTAAGAGATTTAGAATTTGAAAGGGGTGACCGCGGAACTCATTTTATCAATAGCGGTTTTACCTGGAATGAGCTCGCTCAGGACGAATTCAGTATCAACGAAAATCTAAAAGTAAAAGCGCAAAGTGTAGCCACAGCACAGGTGAAGTATGATTTGTGGGTCATTTCAAACGGTTCACATTTCACTCTTGAATACAGAAAAGAGGCTTTTAGTAACGCTACCATAGAACTGTTTGTAGAACGCTACTTGGTTTTTTTAGAAGAAGTATCAAAAAACATCGAACAGGAGCTCGCCGCATACAGTTTCAAAACCCAACGCGAAAAAGAACTGGAAGCTTCCAGAATAAATATCGAAATCAATTTTTAGCGACAACATACCAATCCTAAAAAGAGCAAATAAACCTTTTGTAACCCCTGCAATTAATCCGTTTATATCATGAAAGATAAAAAAATCATACAAGATTATTGGTTTAATAAAATAAAACAATACAGTAATGATACCAATCACCTGCTTAGTAAATATGAACAAATTCCTTCTGGTAGCTATAGTATTTTATTAAAAAGTAGCTGTTTAGATAAAGTCAATAAATTATCAGGAGGGAATGTTCTTGCTGCGGGTACCATATACTTGTCGGTTTTTAATGCACTGCTAAAAAGATACACGAACAATGATAGTATTTGGGTGGCTTCATCTCCTTTTTCTTTGCAGGACGAGCCTCAGGAAAAAGACAGTGTACTGTTTTATCGTACCGCGATAGACAACGCAGCTACTTTTAGAGACGTTATAAATGCCACCAAAAAAGAGATTGAAGATACATTGCTTTATGAAGCAATTGACTTTGAATTAATTGAAAATGAATTTCTCAATCTTGAACTGACTCAGGAAGAATACTTGCATTATGCGTTTGCCTATACTAAATTAAATCCTAAAAACAACCGCATTGCTCAGGCCAAACTTTGTCTGGAAATAGACGATACTCATGCCGGTCACGAAGCGATAAAGATACATTATGATGCGGCAAAATATGCTGCTTCTTTCATCGAAAATCTGGTTCAGTACTATACGCATATACTGGAAAATATAAGCGATTTAATTGATACAAAGGTGAATGAAACGGAATGTATCACCGAAGCTGAGAAACAGCAATTACTGGATTTTTCGGGAGAAGCGGAACAAAGGATTGAAACAACTGTCATTGCCGTTTTTGAAGAGCAGGTTGCTGCAAGTCCGCATAACATTGCTTTAGTTCATAAAGAAAAAAAATATACCTATGCTGCCGTAAACCAGAAAGCAAATCAGCTGGCTTTTCAGTTGCAGAAAGAGTACGACATTCAACCCGGAGATCGCATTGGGGTCATGACCGATTACTCCGATAATACCATTTTTGCCTTTGTTGCTGCATTAAAACTGGGAGCAGTTTATTTGCCTTTAGACCATAATCTTACCGAAGAAAGACTTGCTTACATACTTTCTGATACACAGCCTAAGGTAATCATCACACAAATCGAATACCTGAACGATCTGATTCCTTATTCGGTTCCTTTGTTTAGTATCGACGTCATGCTTGGCGAAGAAAGTCTTTCCGATTCAAATTGGGAAAGCCGCAACCGCAAAGGCGACATTGCGTACATCATGTACACCTCCGGATCAACCGGAGTGCCTAAGGGAGTTGTGGTAAAAGATAAAAGTATAGTACGACTGGTTAAAGAAACCAATTACATAACAATTGACCCTCAGGATCGTATTTTGGCGATCTCAAATCCTTCATTTGACGGCTCTACATTTGACATCTGGGGAACCTTATTAAATGGGGCGACCTTACACATTCCGGAGAAAGATTTAGTACTCAATTTTGAGTTGCTGTTTCAGGCCATTACCGCAAATGAAATCTCAGTTGTTTTTATGACCACCGCCTTATTTAACGCTATGGTGGATACTGATATTGAAAGTCTCAGAAATTTAAGAAAAATTCTGTTTGGCGGAGAAATGGTATCCGTATCGCATGTGCGAAAGTTCGTAAATCATATCGGAAGCGGAAGATTATTACACGTTTACGGGCCTACCGAGAATACCACTTTTTCGACTTTTTATCCTGTCGATGAGGTTCCGGACGAAGCACAGAGCATTCCAATCGGGAAACCCATTTCGTATACACAAGGTTTCATTTTGAATGAGAATATGAAATTGCAGCCCATCGGAGTTTCGGGCGAACTGTATGTTTCGGGCGAAGGTTTGGCAGCCGGTTACTTAAACAAAGAAGAACTGACGTCAAAAAGTTTTGTCGAAAACCCTTATCTGCAAAACTCATTATTATACAAAACCGGAGACATCTGCAAATGGTTGCCGGACGGAAATATTGAAATCATAGGTCGAAGCGACAGTCAGGTTAAAATTCGTGGTTTCAGAATAGAATTGGGAGAAATCGAACGAAAAATAACAAGTTACAGCGGTATTACCGAGGCTGTAATTTTGGTGAACAAAGACAGCCATGACGTCAAATTTTTAGCTGCTTTTTTTGTGGCTGAAACCCCAATCAGTGCTGCCGAACTTCGTTTGTTTTTAACCAAAAAACTGCCGAATTATATGGTTCCTGACCATATTACTCAGGTACAGCAAATACCCTTAAACAGAAACGGAAAAGTAGATCAGAAAGAACTGAACCAACTGGCCCAATCAAAGAAAGAACTAACAAGAGAACTGATTTTGCCGACAACAGAAATTCAGATTGCCCTGCACGACATCTGGAAGGAATTGTTTGGTAAAGAGGACATCAGTATAACAGACGACTTTTTTGATATCGGAGGGCATAGTATCAAGGCCATGAACCTGGTGTCGACAATTCATAAAAACTTAAATATAAAAATAGAGATCGGAAACGTTTTTGAAGACAGAACTATTAAAGCGCTTTCAGAAACCGTATTGCAGGCTAAGGAGAATTATTTTCAGGAAATAGAGGCTTTAGCGCAACAATCCAGTTATCCGGTTTCATCGGCACAACAACGTTTTTGGGCCTTAAGCCAGTTTCAGGAAGCCAATAAAGCGTACACAATTCCGAGTATTTACACTTTTGAAGGAGAGCTGGACCAATCGGCATTATCTTTTGCCTTTCAAACCATAACAGCACGACATGAAAGCTTCAGAACCACTTTTAAAGAGGAAGAAAATCTGGGTTTAAGACAAATTATAGCGCCAGAAAAGAACAATAATTTTACGATTGATACCATTGATTTTAGAAACCGTTCGGTAGAGGAATTAGAAAAAACAATAAACGATTTAATTCAGGTTGTATTTAATCTGTCTGAAGGACCGCTTTTAAAAGTAAGTTTATTGCAGGTCGAAGAATCCAGATGGGTTTTGGTTTCGGTGATGCATCATATCATTAGCGACGGACTGTCGATGGAAGTTTTTATTGAAGAATTGCTGCATTTGTACAAAGCGCATAAAAACAAACTTGCGGTAAACTTACAACCGCTACGAATACAATATAAAGATTTTGCGTCCTGGCAGAACGAACAGTTAAAAAATGAAAGTTTAGAAGTTCATAAAGCCTATTGGATTGAAAAATTCGCAGGAGAATTGCCTGTATTCCATCTGCAAAAAAGTAAAATCCGTCCTAAAATTAAATCCTACAATGGTGAAACAGTTACCGTAAACATTGATACTAAGACGGTACAGGATTTTAAAAATGTATTGGACAAAGAAAACCTGACTTTATTTATGGGCTTGGTGACTGTCGTAAATCTGTTGATTTACAAATACACCAATCAGCAGGATATTATACTGGGAAGCACCATTACCGGAAGAAATCATAGCGACTTAGAAGGACAAATAGGTTGTTTTATTAACGTATTGCCTTTGCGTTGCCAGTTTTCGGACGAGGATTCTGTAACAGCGTTATTCCGTAAGGTAAAAAAACTGACTCAGGAAGCCTACGAACATCAAATTTACCCTTTTGATCAATTAATTGCCGACCTGAATCTGACTCACGATATCAGCAGAAATCCGTTGTTTGATGCTACTGTCGTTTTACAAAATACCGATTTAGATCAAAAAATAGATTCTTTAAACAGCGAAGGCCTTGCTATAGCCTTGTATGAAAAAACGAAAGCTGCCGTGAGCAGATTTGACATTTCATTCAATTTTGTAGAAACCCTAAAAGGACTGGAGTTTAGTTTAGTGTACAATACCGACATTTTTGATGCGGCTTTTATAGGTCAAATTCAAAAACATTTTCAAAACCTGTTGGTTGCTGTAACCGCTAATCCGGATCGTGACCTTGCTGCTCTGCCATATTTATCTGTTGGCGAAATACAGCTTCTTTCAGCAGATTTTAGCAGTGGTGTTTTTAGTACCGAGGTTTGTATGGATATAGTGGATGCTTTTCGTCAACAAGTCTATAAAGCTCCATGGCAAATAGCGGTGGTCTATAAAAACACCCAGTTAACCTATGAAGAATTAGATCATAATTCGAACAAAATAGCCCATTTACTAACCACAGAATACGGCGTAGGTAAAGGCGACAAAGTTGGAATTATTCTCGATAAATCAGAACTTCTCATTAGCAGTATACTTGGAATTTTGAAAGCAGGCGGGATCTATGTTCCAATTGATACCGAGAGTCCGAAGATCAGAAAACAGTTTATCGCCAACGACATTGACACCAAAACCATCATTACGCAGATGGACTATATGTTTGACCTTGATTTTTTTGAGGGAAGCCTTGTAGCCATTGATGTTCAGTTGGATGCTTTAGAAAAGGTGTCGCTGTCCAAACAGGTTATAAACGATCCCGAAGCTCCGGCTTATATCATGTACACTTCCGGTTCTACAGGAAATCCAAAAGGGGTTTTAGTACCGCATAAAGGAGTTACGAGACTGGTTAAAAATACCAATTATCTTGATTTTGATACGGTAAACTCCATATTGTCTACAGGTTCAGTGTCTTTTGATGCTTCTACTTTTGAATTCTGGGGAGCACTGCTTAATGGCGGAAAATTGGTTTTATGCGACAAAGATGATCTGTTGAATACCAAAAAACTTTCGACATTAATAAAAGCGGAAAAAGTAGATACGATGTGGTTTACATCGGGATTGCTGAATCAGTTTACAGATCAGGATGTATCGGTTTTTGAAGGATTGACCAATGTACTTGCGGGAGGTGAAAAATTATCGGCCAAGCACATTCGTAAATTGCTGGAAACCTATCCCAAACTAAACCTTATTAACGGTTACGGACCTACTGAAAACACTACGTTTTCGGCAACCTATAAAATTACAGCACCTGTAGAAGAAGATATTCCTATTGGAAAACCCATCAACAATTCGAAGGCATACATTTTAGATCAAAGTTTACAATTATGCCCGCTGGGAGTGATTGGCGAAATATATCTGGCAGGTGATGGTCTCTCTTTGGGTTATCTGAATGCAGCAGCATTAAATGCCGAAAAATTTCTGACGCCGGCAAGTTTAAACCACGAAAGAGTTTATAAAACGGGCGATTTAGGATTGTGGCTGCCGGATGGGAACATTAAATTCTTTGGAAGAAAAGACAATCAGGTCAAACTTCGCGGGTACAGAATTGAACTCAATGACATCGAAAAAACCTTAGACGCGCATCCTGAAATCAATGGGGCAGTAGTGGTACTAAAGGAAGCAGCTGCCGATAAATTTATTGTGGCTTACGTCAAAACAACTGCGACAATGAATACAAAGGAGCTAAAGGCCTATCTGGGTGACAGACTTCCTTTTTATATGATTCCGAGCTATTTTATTGAAGTAGACGATTTCATTTTGAACAAAAACGGAAAGGTGGACAAAGACCTGCTTCCCGAAATTGATTTATCCCAATTAGAAAGAGAATACATCGCCTACAGAAACGAAACTGAGAAAAGCCTGTCTGAAATCTGGAGCGAAATACTGGGTATCGAAAAGATCAGTGTAACCGATGATTTCTTTGAAATAGGAGGACATAGCTTAAGAGCGGTGAAATTGGCCAATAGCATTCAGGAGCGTTTTGGTGTTGAAATAAGTATTGGCCACATATTCCAATTCCGAACTATTGAAGCCATGGGAGAACAGCTCAGTTTCATTCAGAAACAAGAAGAGTTAACTGCAAACAAAAAAGACCTTCAGGAAATAGATATCGACTTGTAACAGCGTCTTTTGAGCATAAAACAAGCTGCCATTTTACTTTAATAATTGAAAAAAGATCCTCCGAAAATTAAAATAAACCAATGAAAAAATTAATTGAGAAACTACAGGGAGAAGGAATTTTACTTGAAATAGTAGATAATAAATTAAAGGTTTTTGCCGAAAAATCGAATATTGACCATAGCTTAATTGAAGAAATAAAAAAGCATAAAGATGAATTGACACTTTTTTTGCTCGACAATGCCAAACTGCAATCGTCAAAACCAGCACTGCCTGAAATACTAAAAGTGACTGATTCAGCGTACTATCCGTTATCTTCTTCTCAATACAGAATGTGGGTTTTAAGTCAGATGGAAGAATCTAACCGGGCCTACAATGTTCCGGCATTATACACTTTTGAAGGCAACCTTAAGGTAAAAACATTAGAACAAGCCTTTCAACTCGTGATAGAACGTCATGAAATCCTGAGAACTCAATTTGTAAGTCAGGAGAACAGTGTGGCACAAAAAATAATACCTGCCGGAGCAATACAATTCCGTGTAGCCGAAATAGATTTAAGGAATACCACCACGAGTGTTGAGGCATTAATCAGCAAAGAAATGTCGTATTCTTTTGATCTTGAAAACGATTTACTCCTAAAAAGCACGGTGTATCAAACCGAAGCGAACCAATGGATTTTCTTTTTTATGATTCATCATATCATTAGCGACGGCTGGTCTATGGGCGTACTCATAAATGAAATATTAGAAAACTATATAACATTAGAGAACGGGAATACCGTTGCAAAAGAGCCGTTGGCCATACAATACAAAGACTATGCGGTATGGCAGCAAAACCTGCTGAACGAGGATTATTTTGCAGCGCATAAAGCTTATTGGATCTCACAGATTTCGGGCGAAATTCCTAAAATTCAGCTTCCTTTCAGTAAAACAAGACCGGTATTAAAAACCTATAACGGAGATACCGTTTACAGAACGATAAACAAAGAAACAAGTACGAAGTTCCAAAAAGTATGTCTGGATAACGAGAGTACCTTGTTTATGGGGTTACTGGCGACCTTAAAGATATTGCTTTTCAAATACACCAATCAAACCGATGTGATTGTGGGATCCCCGATAGCGGGTCGTGAAACACAGCTGCTTCACCATCAGTTGGGTTTGTATTTAAATACCATCGCGTTAAGGACAGCTATTGACGCCAAAGATAGTTTTGAATCTTTCTTAAAAAGGATAAAAGAAACCACGCTTAAAGCCTACAACTATCAGGCATATCCTTTTGATAAGCTAATAGAAGATGCAAAACCGGAAACTGATTTAAGCAGAAATCCGTTGTTTGATATCTTCCTGATTTTACAAAACAACGAAAGTGCAAGCGTAAAAAACATTGGAGAGAACTTAAAGGTTCAGGCTTTAGAGACCGAAAACAAAACCAGTAAGTTTGATTTACTCTTCAATTTTGTTGAGGTTGACGAAAATTTAGAATTCAGTATCGTTTACAATACCGATTTGTACGATGCCTTTTTTATCGAACAAATCACTGTTCATTTTGAACATTTGTTAAACGTAGTCAGTACAATCCCATCAGAAACAATTGAGAATATAACTCTGGTTAGTGATGCCGAAAAGAAGAAGCTGATTCTGGATTTTAATGCTACCGAGTACACAAATCAGGTATGTGTTCCGTTAAACGTTTTATTTGAAGAGCAGGCCGAAAAATTGGCTGATCACACAGCACTTCGCTTCAAAGAAAAAGAATTTACGTTTAAAGAACTAAATGAAAAAGTCAATCAGCTGACTTATTATTTACGCGAAGAAAAAAACATTAAACAAGGCGATTTCGTAGTGGTAAAACTGCCACGAAGCGAACAAATGATTGTTACTCTTATGGCAATCATAAAAGCGGGAGCAGCCTATATTCCGGTAGAACCGCAATATCCGGAAGAAAGAATAAACTTTATTATAGCCGACAGTCAATGTAAATTTTTGATTGATGAAGCCGTTTTAGAAAACATTTCAGAACAGCTAGCTTCTTTCCCTAAAAACAATCCGCAAAACCACAATAAAGTTACCGATTTGGCCTATGTATTGTACACCTCGGGATCTACCGGTAACCCAAAAGGATGCATGATTACGCATGAGGGAGTTACCAACAGAATCGACTGGATGTGGAACGAATACCACTATACTTCCGATGACGTTATTTTGCAAAAAACCACTTTTACTTTTGATGTTTCGGTATGGGAAATTTTTATGCCCTTATGCTGGGGAACTAAAATGGTACTGTGCGAACAGGACGATATTTCGGCTCCGCATCGCATCTTAAATTTGATCGAAACGAACAGAGTAACCAGTCTGCACTTTGTGCCAAGTATGCTCAATACCTTTATCGCTTCTGTGACAAATACAGCACAATTAGCGGATAAGCTGGCCAGTTTGCGTGCCGTGATCACCAGTGGTGAAGCTCTAACGCCAAAAACCGTTAACGAATGGTACAGCAAAATTTCTGCTGCACCTATCTACAATCTTTATGGCCCGACCGAAGCTTCGATAGACGTTACCTACTTTAATACTGCTCCGGGCAATGAAAGCATCCCAATCGGGAAACCGATCTGGAACACTCAGATCTATATTTTGAGCGATTCGGGAGCTGTGCAGCCTATTGGTTTAGCAGGAGAAATTTGCATTGCAGGAAAAGGACTTGCCTTGGGATATTTAAACAATGCGGACTTAACCAGTCAAAAGTTTGTGGCGAATCCGTTTCATCCCGGAGAAAAAATGTACAGAACCGGAGATCTAGGTCTGTGGTCGCCTGACGGAAATATCGAATACTTAGGCCGAAAAGATTTTCAGGTAAAAATTAGAGGATTTAGAATCGAACTCGAAGAAATAGAGGCCGCTTTAAACCAACATCCTCAAATTGCAACGGCGGTCGTATTAGACCATACCAATGAAAACAGCGGCGATAAATACCTGACCGGATATTTGGTGGCAACGACCGAATTAGTCAAGGAAGAACTCAACTTATGGCTGGGAAACAAATTGCCTCCCTATATGATTCCGTCTAATTTTGTGGTAGTGGAGGAGATTCCGTTAACCAATAGCGGTAAAGTTGACCGAAATAAATTGCGTAAAAGCAATGGCGTAAGTCTAAAAACAACCGTTGCTTACGTCCCTGTTCAAAATGATACCGAGCAAAAACTAGTAGAAATATGGGAAAGGATACTCCACAACAATAAGATCGGGATACTTGAAGATTTTTTTACACTTGGCGGACACAGTCTTAGTGCTACCCATTTATCGAATGTCGTAAACAGGGAATTTAATGTAAAAATCAACCTCAGAGATGTTTTCGAAAACCGAAACATTCAAAGCCTGGCCAAAAAAATAACGGAGACTTCGACTGCTGTTTACCAGGAAATCAAAGAAGCTCCGAAGGGTGCCAATTACCTGCTTTCATCAGGGCAAAAAAGACTCTGGTTGCTGTCTCATCTGGAAGAGGCCAGTGTGGCTTTAAACATGTACAAAATATTTACGTTTACCGGAGTATTGGATCTTTCGATATTCAAAGAAGCTTTTCTGATCGTAATAAAAAGACACGAAAGTTTACGAACCGTTTTCAGACTGGACGAAAATGGTATCGTTAAGCAATACATTAAACCATTTGATCAAAATGTACTGAATCTGACGATTGAGGATTTTAGACAAAATCAACATACTCAGGAAACCATAGATGCGAAGATCAATCAGGAAATCGACCAGTCTTTTAATCTTGAAGAAGATTCGTTACTGCGATTGAAATTGTATCAGTTACAAGACGATCAATGGATATTTTCTTTTGTCATGCATCATATTATCAGTGACGGATTGTCGATGAACATCCTGACCAAAGAGTTTGTATCCCATTACCAAACCCTGGCCAAAGGAAAAGCGGTAACGGCTCCCGATTTAAAAATTCAGTACAAAGATTATGCGCAATGGCAAACCGATCAGTTTCAAACAGAGGATTATAAAAATCAGTTACAGCATTGGTTAAAAAAGTTTGAAGGCGAAGTACCTGTACTGGACTTTCCTACTGATAAATCAAGAGCTGCAATTAATGCCTATCAGGGAGATTCGGTTGATTTTACCATTGAAAAAGAAACCCTTTCAAAATTCAAAAACTTTTGTGCGAGTCACGGGGTTACGGTTTTTACCGGACTTTTGGCTCTCGTTAAAACCCTATTGTACAAATATACCCAGCAACAGGACATTACCGTAGGAACCCCAATTGGAGGCAGAATCCATACCGATTTAGAGGACCAGATTGGACTTTATATCAACACGGTTCCGTTGCGAACAGTATTTGATGAAAATAGCGATTTTAAAAATTTATTGCACAAAGTAGAGCAAAGTGTTATCGATGCACAGGAAAATCAAATGGTTGCTTTTGACGAATTGGTTCTCAATTTAGATTTGCAAATGAGTCGTAACAGACATCCGTTATTTGATGTATGGTTTGTGTTAAGAGACAATGCTATTGAGGCCGACAAACAGACACTAGAAATAGAAAACCTGCAAATTGCAGAATACAATGAGGTAACCCTGAAAAAATGTTTGTTTGACTTAGTATTCAACTTCATCGAAAGCGAAGGACAGTTAGAAGGTAAAATAGAATACAAATCGGGCTTGTATGTTCGCGAAACCATTGTACGACTGATCGCCAACTTAAAAGTACTGCTGAATCAGGTAATTTTAAATACCGATCAAAGCCTGGTTGCGTTGTCTTTCCTGAATGTCGAAGAAGAAAACTTACTGCTTCATATTTTTAATAACACCGAAAGAGATTATAGCGCACAGCCGAAAACCTTGACAGAGCTGTTTACCAAACAGGCAGCAAAAACGCCGGAACAAACAGCGATTGTTTTTGAAGATAAAAAAATAACCTATCAGGAACTCGATGAAGTATCCAATAAGTTGGGGAATTATTTAAAGAAAAAATACGGCGTAAAACCAAATGAATTTGTTGGTGTTAAATTAAACCGAAGCGAGTGGAATGTCATTTCGTTATTGGCCATTTTAAAAAGCGGAGGAGTTTATGTACCTATCGACATCGCTTATCCGGAGGAACGAATTGATTATATTATTGAAAACAGCGATTGTAAACTGGTCATCGATTCCGATGAAATTTACGATTTCAGATCAATGGAAAAGCTTTACAGCAGTGCTTTAGATACAGCTGGCAACAATCCGGATGATCTGGCCTACCTTATTTACACCTCTGGTTCAACAGGTAACCCGAAAGGAGTGGCGATACAACACGCTGCGATTTCGAATACCATTTTGTCGCAGATCGAATTTTTTGGAAATGAAAATAAAGAAAGAGCGCTTCAGTTAGCTTCCTTTTCGTTTGATGCTTCCATTTCTGAAATATTCACCGTTTTGGCTTCGGGTGGAGAATTACACCTCATAACCGATGAGTTAAAAAAAGACACCGAAGAATTAGAAAATTACATCGAGGAGCACGCCATTAATTTTGCCACCATTTCTCCATCGTATTTAAAATTAGTACAGCTCGATAAAATTAAAAATTTAAAAAAACTCGTAACTGCCGGAGAAGCGGCTCCTGTAGAAGAAGTAAAAAAATACCTGACCTATGGCGGAACTTGTTTTAATGCTTACGGGCCTACAGAAACCAGTATTTGCGCCACCATTTATAAAATTGACGGAAACGATTCACTGCAGGAACAGGCAAATGTTCCGATCGGATTCCCGATCGCCAACACCAAAATTTACATACTGGGAACCGATGAAAAATTGCTTCCGCTTGGTGCCATCGGCGAAATTTATGTAAGCGGAGCCGGTTTAGCCCAGGGCTATCTGAACAATCCTGAAATGACACATCAAAAGTTTATAAACAACCCTTTTGCTGAAGGTGAAAAATTATACAAAACCGGTGATTTAGGTAAATGGCTCGCCAACGGTGCGATTGAATATGCCGGACGAAATGACGATCAGGTAAAAGTGAGAGGCTTTAGAATTGAACTGGGCGAAATAGAAACCGTGATCAAACAGCACGAAGCGATCGAAGATGCTGTGGTAGTAGTCAAAGAAGACAGTTTAGGGATTAAGGAAACCGTTGCCTTTTTTGTGCTGCATCCCGATTCGGTTTCAGATACAGATGACATTAAAGAATTTTTAGAAGACAAACTGCCGGAATATATGATTCCGTCTCACTTTATAAGTTTAAAAGAATTTCCGCTTACCCTAAATGGAAAAACAGACAAAAAGAAACTTTTACAGAACAAATCACTAACCGAAAATTTTTCGAGAAACTATCTGGCACCCCGTGATGAGGTAGAAAGCAAACTTGCTGCTTTGTGGGAAGAAGTGCTCGAAGTGGATCAGGTGGGGGTACTGGATGACTTTTTTAAAATAGGCGGTCACAGTTTAAAAGCCACTTATCTGATCACCAGAATAAAAACGGAATTTAACGCAAAGCTCGACCTTATTTCGATTTTCAACAATGCCACTTTGGAAGCAATGGCCGGTGAAATCAAGAAAGCACAACTCGTAAATGCTGAAGTCACGATTAGTGATGACTTTGAAAATATCTCTATATAACCAAACTACATTTTTTAAAACTATAAAATCTATTGAAATGGCTATTCAAAAAATATATCTGAAAAATAACGTACAGGTCGAACCGTTAATTTCAAATTGGTACGCATGGCATCATATTATACCGCCAATCCTTACGGGATTTAACGTGGTGAACCGATACATTCCGATTATGGAATCGTATATAAACGATCCTGTTATACATGAGAATGCCGTAAAAGACCCTGCGTTTAGAGGAGGCCCTTTTATAGATTTAGATAAAAAACACGTTGACGAAGTAGCCGCCCTGCTTGAAAGAACAAAACAAATGGCAGCGCCGCTTTTTGAATTTACAGATGCCGTAAAAGAACTGGACAAACTGCTGAAGAAAAAAGCAACCGGACATTTAATGCAGCCACTTTATAAAGAAGTTCCTTCAGCAATCAGAGGGTATGTCGAATTGTATTATGACAGACATCACAGACCCGACTTTAGGTTTTACGAACCCCTGATTTATGCAAGCCCTTATTATGTAGAATCTTTTCAAACGGTGAAATTGTCTTTAATTAATAAGGATGCCGACCGGCCTTTTATTTTCTCTACGCCAAGATTATCTAATCTGGAGGCGGCACTGGAATTAAAATTGCCTTTTAAATCAAAACAAATCGACGAATTGTTTAAGATGAAACGCGAGCCTCAAACCTTCGAATACATCGCAAACCTGCTGAACATTGATAAAAACGATGAAGCACTGTTTAAAGATTTGTTTACCACACAGGAACCTAAAAAATATGAAAAATATACCGGAGACAGTATGCGTATCCGATACTTCGGGCATGCTTGTATCCTGATCGAAACCAAAGAACACTCTATAGTGCTCGATCCGGTTTTGAGTTACACTTACGAATCAGATGTATCCCGATTTACCTATGACGATTTGCCGGACGAAATAGATTATGTGCTCATCACACACGGGCATCACGACCACATCTTGATGGAAACGATGCTGCAAATCAGACACAAAGTAAAACACATAGTAGTTGGAAAAAGCATAGGCGGAGCCATACAGGATCCATCATTGAATTTATTGCTGCGAAATCTGGGATTCGAAAATATTATCGAATTAGAAGAACTGCAAACCATTTCGGCTATCGATGGAATTAAAATTACAGGAATTCCATTTATCGGAGAGCATCACGACATTCACATCAACAGCAAACTTTCGTACCACGTCGAACTAGACGGTTACTCGTTATTGGCAGTGGCAGACTCCTGCAATCAGTCGCCGGAATTATACGAACATGTTCATGAAATTATCGGTGATGTCGATGTTTTGTTTATGGGAATGGAATGCGACGGCGCACCTGCTTCCTGGGTTTACGGACCTATTTTTACCACTAAACAGGAACGCGAAAAAGATTTCAGCCGAAGAGGAAGAGGCAGTAATTATGAGGAAGGAATCAAGATGGTCAACTGCTTTAATGTCAAAGAAGTTTATGTATATGCCATGGGAGAAGAACCGTGGGTGCGACACATTCTCGATGTTGAATATACAGACGAATCCAACCCAATCGTACAATCCAATATGTTAATCAAAGATTGCCAAAATAGAGGCATCGTCGCCGAAAGATTATTTGCCGAAAAAGAACTGTTTAAACAAAGCGTGTTATCGTACTAACTCCAATTCAACCCTTCCCATACAAAAACTAATATCAATTTATTTCCTTTAATAATTCATCTTATGGTATCAGATTTATATTTAAAACTAAAAGAACAGAACATTCATATTGACGTAAAAGACAATAATCTTGACATTAAAGCGCCTGCAGGTGCGTTAACTCCCGATATTATTGACGAAATTAAAAGAAACAAAGCCGATTTAATTAGTTTTATTAACCAATACAAGTACGACAAAGCAGGAGTCATTCCTAAAATTGACAGCAATCCGGGTGCAAAATACGGGCTGTCTTCTTCACAATTAAGACTTTGGATTTTAAGCCAGTCCGAAAAAGGAAATGTGGCCTACAACTCTGTAGGAGGATATATTTTTGAAGGAACACTGGATCAAAATACTTTAAATGAATCCCTGAAGGAAGTAGTAGTGCGTCATGAAAGTCTCAGAACTGTTTTTGAAGAAGATGGAAACGGAGGTGCCAATCAGGTGGTGAAAGCGATCGAAGCGATTGATTTTTCGATTGAATATGCTGATTTGCAAAATAATGCAAATGCCGATGAAATTTTAAAAGAACAAATTGCTAAGGATGCCGTAATTCCTTTTCACTTATCCAAAGGACCACTTTTTAAAACAAAGCTTTACCAGTTAGAACCAAACAAATGGGCCTTTATTTACACCATTCATCACATCATTGTGGATGCTGTCTCGATGAATATTTTTATTGGGGAAATATTGGAATTGTACAATTCGAAAAAGCAAAACAGAGCCAACAATCTAAATGCTTTAAGAATCCAATATAAGGATTATGCCCACTGGGAAAACGAACAGCTTACTGGCAAAAAATACGAAGAGCTTAAGACCTACTGGCTTAAGGAGTTCAGCGGAGAACTACCGGTTCTGACCATGCCGGTCGATAAAAAAAGACCGATACTGCAAACCTTCAATGGCGGTACTGTAGAAAAGAAAATCGATGCAAAATTATCAGAAGCTGTTGAAAAACTGATCAGAGAAAATGGCGCGACCATGTTTATGGGGTTGACGGCTGTAATCAATACGTTGTTGTATAAATTTTCGACTCAGGAGGATATCATCATCGGAACTCCGGTTTCCGGCAGGGAAGATGCCGATTTGCAAAACCAGATAGGGTATTACGGAAATACGCTGGCCATGCGAATGCAGTTTAAAAAAGAAAATACTTTTTTAGAATTGCTGGACTATACCAAAAAGCAGGTACTTGGGGCTTACGAACATCAAATGTTTCCTTTTGCCACACTCGTAAAAGAGTTAAACTTAAAAAGAGATCCGAGCAGAAACCCTCTTTTTGACGTTCAGGTCATTTACGGAGAAAATGACAACTCTAAAAAAAGCGAAAGTCTGGAAGGCCTGAAAGTGTGGGCTTATGAATTTGAAGAAAAATTAGCGACCAGCCGATTTGATATGGTCTTTAGTTTCTACAAAGAAAAGGACAACTTGATGTTGAACATCCAGTACAATACTGATGTTTTTTCAGCAAAAATCGTAGAGCAGATCGCCGGTTATGTTACGGTCATCATGAACTCAATTGTAAACAATCCTGGCGAGCAAATCTATAAATTAGAACATATCGCAGCGCAGCAAAAAGAACAGCTTTTGCAAATTTCTAAAGGTGATTTCCTTTCTTACGATCACGGAAAAACAATACTGGATTTATTTAAAGAACAGCTACAAAAAAAGCCCGAAGCGATCGCACTGGCCTTTAAAAACAAAAAGCTGACGTATAAAGAATTAGACGAGCAATCGAACCGACTGGCTAATTATTTGTTAGCCAATCACAGCCTTAAAAAGAACGATTTTATCGGACTAATGATCAACAATTCTGAAAATGTATTAGTGTGCATTTTAGGAATTTTAAAAACGGGGAGTGCTTATGTGCCCATAGATCCGGAATATCCAAAACAAAGAATTCAGCATATCATTCAGGACAGTAAGTTAAACGTCCTGCTCACACAATCGGAGTATCTTTTTGATCTGGACTTTTATACGGGCGAATTTTTTGCCACAGACATTCAGATGGATGCTCTTGGAACAGAAAGTACCACCCTGGAAGTACAGGTAAATCCTGCTGATGCCGCTTATGTAATTTATACTTCGGGATCTACAGGTAGTGCAAAAGGAGTGGTGATCGACCATGAAAACTTAATGTTTTCGACCATTGCCAGACTCGATACGTATCCGGATGCAACAGCCTTTTTATTACTGTCTTCCATCTCATTTGATAGTTCGATAGCCGGAATTTTCGGGACCATTGCCGGAGGAGCAAAATTGGTTTTTGCACCTAAAATCAGAGTTTCGGATATCCATACCATAGTCGATCTTATTGTAGCCGAAGAGATTTCTCATCTGCTTACCGTTCCTTCCTACTATCAATTGTTGCTTAGCGAATTGGAAGAGCGTACCAATGCCTTAAAAACGGTTATTGTAGCAGGAGAAGAATGCACAAAAGGATTGGTTGATCTACATCAGAGTGTTACGACACTAAAAAACTGTAAACTTTTTAATGAATACGGACCTACCGAATGTACGGTTTGGGCCAGTTATTATGTATATGAGCAAGGTCAGGAGTTTATTCCTTCGATCGGAAAACCCATTGCAAACAGTTCGGTTTATATTTTAAACGAGAACAATGAACTGGCAGTTGACGGTCTTATCGGCGAACTTCATATTGCCGGTAAAGGATTGTCGAGCGGATATTTGAACAACCCCGAACTTACCAAAGAAAAATTTATAGACAATCCGTTTGAACCCGGAACTAAAATGTACAAAACGGGGGATTTAGGGAAGCGGTTTTCGGATGGCAATATTGAGTTTTTGGGCCGAAAAGACAATCAGATCAAAATCAGAGGAAATCGTCTGGAACTGGGAGAAATTGAAAATGCGTTATTAAATTTTAAAGGCATCGACGGAGCAGTAGTAACCTATAGCGAAGAGGCTTTGGTAGGGCATATTTTGACCCGTACCGCACTCAATCTCGACGATCTGAAAAAACACCTGAAAGAACAATTACCGGTATACGCAATCCCGGGGACTTACACACAATCGGACGAATTTCCGTTATTGCCAAACGGTAAAGTAGATAAAAAGGCCCTGTTGCTTTTGGCCAACAAAGAGTCTGTAAATGCAACCGCTTACATACCAGCCGGAAACGAAATTGAAGCTGCTCTGGTACATGTATTTCAGCAAATATTGCAAAAAGAAAATGTAAGTGTTACAGCTGATTTTTTTGCCTTAGGAGGAGACTCTATCAAAGCGATACAAATTATTTCCAAACTAAAACAGATTGGTTTTGTACTGACGGTACAGGATATTATGCAGTATACCGTTATACAGGAACTGGCGCTGCACGTAAAACTGGTCAAGGAAGAAATAGACCAGACTGCGGTAGAAGGAACCATTCCGCTTACACCCATTCAGAAATATTTCTTTGAAGAGACCTCCGGAAATAAAAATCATTTTAACCAGTCGATTGTATTAAAATCAGTAAAACCATTGTCTGAAGAAGGACTGACAAAAATTTTTCAAAAATTAACCGCGCATCATGATGCCTTACGAACAGTATTCAAAGAGGAAAATAGTCACTGGATTCAGGAAGTTAAAAATGAAGGTTTTGAATTTAGTCTGAACGTGCATTTCAATGTTGCCGATGCTGAATTCAATGCAATTTGCGAACAGCATCAATCTTCTTTCAACTTAGAAAAAGGCCCTTTGTTTAAAGCGGTTCTCTTAAAAAAAGAGGATGCCGATTATTTGCTGCTGCTTTCGCATCACTTAGTGGTTGACGGCGTTTCCTGGAGAATTATTCTGGAAGATTTAATGGAGTTGTACGCGCAATACGAAGCCGGAACAACATTAGAATTGCCTTTAAAAACACACTCCTTAAAATACTGGCAGGAAAAACAACTGGAATATGCCAATTCAATGACGATGATGGAAGAGGAAGTGTATTGGTCGTCGATAAACGAAACAGCACAATTTAATACCTCAGAACTTCCTAAAGATTTTGAGTATCAGGGTGTCAATTTGTATAAAGATTTTGAAACAAAAGTATTTCAGTTGGATCAAAACACTACTGAAAAATTGCTGACAGAATCACACAAAGCCTATAAAACCACCATAAACGATGTTTTGATTACAGCCTTATCGCTGGCAATAGGTAAAAATTTCGAGATAGAAAATGTAGCCATTCAACTGGAAGGGCACGGAAGAGAAGACATCAGTTCAGACACAGATGTAACCCGAACGGTGGGTTGGTTTACTACCATTTATCCGGTATTGATTGCGCTTAAAAAGAAACACGATAACATCAACCAACTGATAGAAGTAAAAGAAACGCTGCATCGAATTCCGAATAAAGGCATTGGCTTCGGGATCTTAAAATATCTAAAAGGCTGTGATTTAAATATAAAAGCCGATGTTTCTTTTAACTATCTGGGCGATTTTGATTTAGGGAAATCGGAGAAAGAAGACCAGCTATTTCAATTTACCGATATCGCCAAAGGAAAGGAAATCGCGGCGGACACCGAAAGAACCGGAACACTCGATATATCAGGAATTTTAATCAACGGTCAGCTGCAGCTTATGCTTTCATTTAATCCCCATTATTTCAAAAACGAAACCATAGAAAACTTAAAAGAAGCGTATAAAACAGAACTGGAACATTTGATTTCGGGTCTTTCCGAAGAAAAAGAAACTCATTTAACCCCTGTTGATTTTACCTACAAAGGGCTGGATTTAAGCAGTCTGGAGGAATTGAACAAAATGCTATAACCGTACTAGTCAAAAAACCATGAAAATTAAAGATATATACCCGTTAACACCATTGCAGGAAGGAATTTATTTCCATTGGAAACTTTCTAAATCCATGTATTTCGAACAATCGTCTTATAAAATACAGGCCGAACTTGACCTTCATTATCTCAAAGAAAGTTACGATCAGCTGATTGCAAGACACGATGTGCTGAGAACTTGTTTCCGCGATAATGTAGGGGAAGATCTTTTACAAATTGTTCAAAATGAGGTTCCGTCTAATTTTACTTATCTGGACATCACTCAAAATTCGAACGAGACTGTAGCATCCGTAAAAGAGCAGGATATTGCAAAGAGTTTTGATCTTAGTACAGGTTCACAAATGCGTCTTACCGTAGTAAAAACAAGTGAGAATCACTATGAATTAATATGGAGCCATCATCACATTATTATGGACGGCTGGTGCATTGGCATTTTGATTGGCGAATTTTTTGCTTTATACGAAGGATTGGTTCAGGGGAAAACAAACATTTTGCCTAAAGCCACTTCCTATTCAGATTATGTGAAATGGTTAATGAAAAACGACAAAGCAAAATCATTGCACTATTGGAACCATTATTTAGAGGATTTTCAGGGTATAAACACTTTGCCATTTCCAAAAAAGAACACAGATGCTTATAGTCCGGGAGAAGTTTTTTATACCGTTAGCGGAGACTTAAGAGAGCAGCTGGGTGTTTTTTGCCAGCAAAACGGTATTACCGAGAATGTCTTTTTTCAGACCGTCTGGGGAATTTTATTAGCAAAATACAACAATACAAACGACGTCGTTTTTGGTGGAGTAGTATCGGGCAGACCCGCAGAAATTTATGATGTGGCCAATATTATCGGACTTTTTATCAATACAATTCCGGTGCGAATTTCATTCGACAATCAGACTACGGTAAAACAAATCCTGTTGCAAACACAGGAGCAGGCCATCAAAAGTCTGCCGTATCATTACAATTCGATTAGCGAAATACAGCTTGGTGTCAATGGCAATCAGCCGTTATTTGATCATATCATCGTTTTTGAAAATTATGCTGCTGCCGAAGCCATAGCCAGCGAATTGGCCGAAAACGAAAAAACAAACATTACGCTTTTAGAAACTGAATTTTACGAAGGTGAAAACTATGATTTTTCACTGGCCATCATTCCGGGAAAAGACATCAGCATCCGTTTTACTTTTAATGCTGAAAAATATGAAAATAGCAGCATAACCTATCTTAAGGATCATTTTGAGCAGGTTTTAAACTCCGTCGTAGCCAATTTTGACCTCCCGGTTTCAGAAATAGAACTTTTAAAAGAATCCGAAAAAGAAGCCGTATTGTTGTTATCTGGACATGATGGACTGAAAGAAACTTCTCCCGAATACACTTTGGTGGAGTTGTTTGAAAATGCGGTAGCCGAAAATCAAAATAATATTGCCCTGGTTTATGGTGAGGAAGAGTACAGCTTTGCAGCATTAAATGCAATTGCAGATGAGTTTGCAAATTTCCTTAAGTTGGAACATAACGTTGCTTTAGGAGATTTTATAGCATTGCAGTTGGACCGAAGCGACTGGCTTGTGGTGGCTTTGTTGGGAATTTTAAAAGCCGGCGCTGTATACGTTCCGCTGCACATCAATTTGCCACAGGACCGGGTAGATTATATACTGGAAGATACCAATTGCGGGATTATAATCGACGACGATTTTATCAACCGTTTTAAAGCAGCCCCAAAAACAGCGGCAGCGACATCAGCGGTAACAATTGCACCCTCAGATCTGGCTTATCTTATTTATACTTCGGGATCAACTGGAAAACCAAAAGGAGTATTGGTGGAGCATAGCAACATTAGTGCTTTATTGATCAATACAAAAGACAATTTTGTCATTTCTCAAAAGCCTTCAATGCCTTTACTGGCTTCCAACTCTTTTGATATTTTTCTTTTCGAATTATTCCACCCTTTATTGGCAGGAGGAAAAGTGGTTATGGTACCCAATGAGGAAATAAAAGACATGGGTGAGCTCACGAGAATTCTTAGCCACACCAATAGTTTTCATGCCGTGCCAACCCTGATGAGAGCCGTTATCGATCACATCAAAACCAATAAAAGCCAACCCTTGTACCAGCATATAGAGTCTATATTTATTGGAGGGGATAAAATTCCGGTGGGTATACTCGAAGAAATTAGAGAAGTATTTACAAATGCGGTCATCAATGTACTCTACGGGCCAACCGAAGGATCTATTTTTATCACATCTGAAAGTTATCTGCCAGGTGTAAAACAATTTCCAAATGCAGTAATCGGAAAAAGCAATGCTCATAATGCAACCTATGTATTAGACGATCATTTAAAATTATGCCCTTATTACAGCATTGGTGAATTGTGTATTTCAGGAAATCAGGTCACGAGAGGTTATTTGAATAAAGCCGAAATAACCGCCGAAAAATTTATCGTAAACCCTTTCAAGACAGATGAAAAACTGTACAGAACGGGAGATATGGTGAAAAGACTTCCAAATGGTAAAATAGAATTTGTAGGCCGAAAAGACAATCAGGTTAAAGTAAGAGGATATCGAATAGAATTAGAAGAAATAGAAAATGCACTCTTATCAAGTGAGCATGTCGATTTTGCTATTGCCAAAACAATCACAGTATCAGGAGAAGAAAAAGAAATTGTAGCCTATTTAAAGGCCAAAAAACAAATGGCACCACAGGAGCTGGCTCTTTTTCTGAAAGGAATACTGCCTTCTTTTATGATCCCGGATTATTACATACAACTGGAAGAAATTCCGCTAACCGTAAACGGAAAAATAGATGCCAAAAAACTGCCGCATCCGTTGCAGATCAACACGGTAAAAGAAACCGAATACGTTGGGGCCGTAACCCAAACCGAAATAAAACTGACCGAAATATGGCGGCGCATTCTCGATCGAAAAACGATTGGAATTGAGGATAACTTTTTCCATCTGGGCGGACACAGTTTAAAAATGATTAAACTGTCCAATCAAATTTTTGTGAATTTTGGAATACACCTCAACATCAAGGAAATTTATATCCATCCTACGATAAAAGAACAGGCGCTCTTTATTGACAGCTCTTTGAATGGTTATACAGTATCGATTCCTCCTGCAGCAATAGCAGCGAGTTATCCTTTGTCTTCTTCTCAATACAGAATGTGGAATATCTGTTCGATAGATTCACAGGCCAATAAAGCCTACAATATCAGAATCATAGATGTTAAAAATGCGGCCGTAAACATTGCTCCTTTTACTAAAGCGTTGCAGCATTTAATAGAGCGACATGAAATTTTAAGAACCGCTTTTGTTACCAATGAAAACGGAGAACCGAGACAAGTAGTTGTTCCGGTAGAAAAACTAGATCCGTTGGAAATTGAGTATCTGGATTTACGCAACAGCGAAACCTTAGAAAAAAATTTACAACAGGCACTTGCAGCAACTGGCGATGTTTCTTTTGACTTAGAAACACCTCCATTGATGAAGGTGGGATTGATAAGTGCCAAAGACGACCAATGGATCGTGAGCATTCTTTTCCACCACATCATTTTTGATGGCTGGTCTACAGATGTTTTTGTAAAAGAGCTGTATGCCTTGTATGAAAATTACAATGAAGGAAAAGAAGTTGTTTTACCGCCTTTGGCTGTACAATTTAAAGACTATGCAAGTTGGGAGCAGAGCACCATTAAAAGCGATGCCATTGCCGCAGATAAAGAATACTGGCTCAAACAATTTGAAGGCAACTTACCGATTCTGAGTGAATTGGGAGACCAAAAAAGACCCAATATTAAAACACATAACGGAGGGGTAATTTCTAAAGTTTTAGAAGGCAGTGTCCTAAAAGAACTAAACAGCTTGTGCGATCGTCAGGAAGTTTCGCTCTTCATGGTCTTTTTGGCAGCAGCCAATGTTTTAATCTATAAAAATACCGGCGATCAGGACATCATTACCGGAAGTCCGATCGTAAATCGCGATTATCCTGAATTGTTTGATCAAATAGGTTTTTACGCCAACACAATTCCGTTACGTACACATCTAGAAGATAATGTCTCCTTTTTAGACATTTTAAAACAAGTAAAGGAGAATGTCATTCAGGCAAAAGAACATCAAAAATTTCCGCTTGATGAGTTAATCAGTCTTTTAAACATTAAATACGATGCCAGCAGAAACCCACTGTTTGACATTGTCGTTACCGCCAGAGAAGAAAACAACCCAAAAGAGGATGCAGCACGCATTGATACCATTATTGAGGCAATAGGAAGCAGTATCAATGCCAAGTTTGATCTGACGTTTGATTTTTTAATAACAGCCAACACACTTACCGTATCCTTACAGTACAATAGCGACGTGTTTTCTGCGCAAAAAATCACCTCATTATTGCATCATTTAGAGCAGATATTATTACAGATCAGCACTCAGGCCGACCAGAAAATAAGCGCGATTGATTGTTTGACAGCCGCTGAAAAAGAACATTTGCTAAAAGAATTGAGCGGTCATCAAACCCATTATCCAAAAGAGTCGTCTATTATAGAACTGTTTGAAAAACAAGTCAAATCGACACCTGATAAAACAGCTTTGGTCTATAAAGAGAAAAAGTACAGTTATCAGGAACTGAATAGTGTTGCCAATCAGCTGGCCAATTATTTAGAAGAAAACTGCAACCTGACGGGAGATTTGGCAGCAGTTTATTTGCCAAAAAGCGAGTGGCAGATCATAAGCATTTTAGCCCTTCTGAAATCGGGTTGTGCTTATGTTCCAATCGCGGCCGATTATCCTCAGGAACGAATCAGTTACATCATTAAAGATGCCAATGCCGAATGTTTGATTCGGGTTGATTTAATCGAAGAATTTGTAAAAACGCAACACGAATATTCGGCTCAGTTTGAAAGCAAGTATGCAAAAGCAAATGATCTGGCTTATGTCATGTACACCTCAGGTTCTACCGGCGAACCCAAAGGCGTTTTAATCGAACAGCAAAGCGTTGTACGATTGGTTAAAAACACCAATTTTATAAACCTTACAGGAGAAGAAGTACTATTGGCTACCGGCGCATTTTCCTTCGACGCCACTACTTTTGAGTATTGGGGAATGCTTTTAAACGGGGGAACCCTGGTCATTTGCGACGAGAATACCCTGCTGTCGGTAAGAGGGATGAACGAAGTTGTGGCAAACCAAAACGTAACCATAATGTGGCTCACCGCTGGCTGGCTGCATCAGCTGGTAGACGAAAACCTCATCTTATTTAAAAACCTGAAAACTATAGTATGCGGAGGTGATGTTTTATCTCCCCACCATATCACGAAACTGAAGACCACTTACCCTGAATTAGTAGTTGTCAATGGATATGGGCCAACTGAAAACACAACATTTTCACTAACCCATACCATTGACTTGCCAATAAAAACTACTGTTCCGATAGGTGTCCCGATAAGCAACAGTACCGTTTACCTGATGGATAAAAATCATCAGTTAGTACCGAAAGGAGCGATTGGTGAAATATGTGTAGGAGGTGATGGTCTTGCGAGAGGGTATTTGAACAATGCTGAACTAACGCATTCCAAATTCATAACAAACCCTTATAATACACAGGAAAGACTTTATAAAACCGGTGATTTAGGAAGATGGACGGCCAACAATACGATCGAATTTATTGGAAGAAAAGACAATCAGGTAAAATTGCGTGGTTATCGAATAGAACTCGGAGAAATCGAAAACATCTTATGTTCGCATGAGGCCATAGATTCCGCTTTGGTTGTCATAACCGACAGTGCGGCTGGCGAGAAAAATTTAGTGGCCTATCTGGTGGCCGATAGAGAAATCGAAAGCAGCTCCCTGAAAAACTGGCTCAGAGCTCAGTTGCCGAAATACATGATTCCAAGTCATTTTGCCTTTTTAGACGAATTTCCGTTAAACATCAATGGAAAAGTAGACAGAGCCAGACTTCCAGAAGTTACCCTTTTAGAAACCGAGCGTGCCGCCTATATCGAACCCGCCACAGCCACTGAAAAAGCACTGGCTAAAATATGGGAAGACGTTTTAGAAATCGAAAAAATAGGATTGGCGGATAACTTTTTTGACCTCGGCGGACACAGTTTAAAAGCCGTCAAAATGTTCAACCTGATCCACAACGAATTTGAGATCAGACTTAGCCTGTCCGAGCTGTTCAACCATCCAACCGTAGCCAGTTTATCCAACGAAATTGATAATATGGTTTGGGTCAATAACGAAGAGCTGGAAGATGTTGAAAGCGAGAATATCACCATATGATGAAATAGAAAACCTAACCCTTAAATCGAAAGCCCCTTAAAATCGAACCGTAATTAATCTATGAAAATAAAAGAAATATATGCACTAAACCCTTTACAGGAGGGAATTTTTTTTCGCTGGCAAATCTCAGACAAGGAGTATTTTGAACAGTCCTGCTACCACATCTACGGGAAAGTTGAGGTTGAATTATTACATCAAACATTTGATTTTTTGGTGTCGAGACATGATGCACTAAGAACCTGTTTTAACAATACAACAGTAAATGATATTTTACAAGTGGTGCTCGAAAGTGTCCCTTCCGGTTTTAATTACCAGGATGAGAGTGCCAATAAAAATTTTTCGCTTGAAAATTTTAAAAAATCAGATCGCGAAAAAGGATTTAACCTAAACAAAGGTTCACAAATAAGGCTTACCGTTATTAAACTGCAGGAGGATGTCTTCGAGTTTATCTGGAGTTACCATCACATTATTTTAGACGGCTGGAGTGCCGGGATATTGATAAAAGATTTTTTTTACGTTTACAAATGTTTATTGGCTGGTCATGCCGTTCAATTATCGCCAGCGCCAAGTAATTCGGCCTATAGCAAGTGGCTGATGCAGCTCGATAAAAAAAGCATAGCAGCCTATTGGGAGGATTATCTTTCGGGATTTGAAACCAACACCGGAATACCGTTTTTTAATCCCGAAAATCAAAAGGAGGAAGAAACAGAAGTTAAAACAATTCATACCCTGTCCCGAAAAAATAAAGAGGCGGTTACAGCACTCTGCCAAAAATTAGGGATTACCGAAAACATCTTTTTTCAGACCATTTGGGGAATGCTGCTGGCGAAATACAATGATACCGAGGATGTTGTTTTTGGGAGTGTCGTTTCAGGCCGGCCTTCAGAAGTAGACCGAATAGAGGAAATGTTGGGGCTTTTTATCAATACAATTCCGGTACGGATAAAATTTGATGCGGCGGCAACCCTAAGGAATATCCTGATCGCTACGCAAAAAGAGGCCATAGAGAGTATTCCAAATCATTATATTCAACTGGCAGAAATACAGTCAAAGAGTAATTTGGGACAGCAGTTATTTGATACTTTGGTGGTTTACGAAAATTATCCGGCACAGGAATACTTAGAGGAAGAGTTAATCAATTCAGCTCAGGATGCCTTAAAAGTAGTAGCCGTAGAAGCATTTGAAAAGACCAATTATAATTTTTCACTGGCCATAGTTCCAGGCATCGATACCTTGCTGAGGTTTACATACAATGCACAAAAATACAGTCCTGAATTTATAGAAAACTTAAAAAAATGTTTTGAGCACCTCTATACTCAGGTTCTCGAAAATCCGGATAGTTTATTTTCTGAAATTGATTTAGTAGCAGGAGAAGAAAGAAACCGTTTATTTTTTGATTTCAACAGAGAGACTTTTGATATTTCGGCCAGCCATACGATCATCAGTTATTTTTCGAAGCAGGTCTTAAAAAATCCAAATAAAACGGCGGTAAAGTACAACACAGAATCGCTTAGTTATCAGGAATTAGACGAAAAAAGCAACAAGCTTGGCCATTATCTTATTGATAGTTATGGAATAAAAGAGCATGATTTTGTTGCGGTCGAGTTAGAGCGGTCAGAAATGTTAATCGTAACCATTTTAGCCATTTTTAAACTAGGCGCTGTTTATGTTCCGATTGATACTCATTTTCCCGAAGAAAGAAAAAAAATCATAACCGAAAGCAGTCAGTGTGTACTGGTAGTGAACGAAAATAACATCAAAGAATTTGAAAACTCTACTCAGAATGACGCTGCCCTAAACAGAGAAATTAAGCCTTCTCAAATTGCTTACACCATCTATACCTCGGGGTCAACCGGAAAGCCTAAAGGGGTTATGGTGACACATCAGAATTTCAGTGTGCTTTTGGCCAATTGCCGAAAAAAATTTGGAACAGCTGCCACAGCACATTTTCCTGTTTTAGCCTCAAACTCCTTTGATATTTTTTTCTTTGAAGTTTTTTATCCTTTAACCATAGGTGGTACCATCACAGTATTAAGTACGGAGACCATACAGGATCTTGCGTTTTTGAACCAGGAAATTGAAAAGATCAATGCTTTTCATGCGGTACCGGTTTTAATGAGACAGCTGCTCGATTATATTATTGATTTTGACATTGCAGATCGTTTTTCACATATCACAAAAGTATTTATGGGAGGAGAAGCTTCTTCCAACCAAACACTGGAAGATTTGTCAAAGGTATTTCGTAACGCTTCTATTCATGTGTTGTACGGTCCTACTGAGGGAACCATTTTTGTAACGGGACAAACTTATTTGCACCAACAGAAACGTTACAATCCACAGCTGATAGGAACCCCTAACAAAGGCTCTAAAATATACCTGTTGGATTCGGCAAATAATCTCGTGCCCATAGGAGTTCCCGGAGAAATTTGCATTGCCGGCGAACAGGTAGCAGAGGGATATTTAAACCATGAAGGTAGCGAAAGAGAAGTTTTTAGGACTGATTTTTTTTCACGAAAAAAGCTTTATAAAACAGGCGATTTAGCCCGCTGGCATTTTAATGGAGTTTTGGAGTTTATAGGCCGAAAAGACAGTCAGATTAAATTGAACGGATACCGCATAGAACTTGGTGAAATCGAAGCCGTATTTCAGGAACAGGAAAAAATTAAAAAGGCTATCGTTTTAGCGGATAACCAGAAGGAAGATCAAAAAAGAATAGTCGCTTTTTACACGGGGCCCGAAAAACTGGATGAAAGGGAATTGAGAAATCAGCTGCAGCAAAAATTGCCTGCGTACATGATTCCTTCAAAAATAGTGTGGGTAGAGGAATTTCCAACTCTGATCAACGGAAAAACAAATACCAAAGCCTTATTGACTTTAGGCAGGCAAACCGTTAAAAGCGAACAATATACTTTGCCTAAAACCGAGTTGGAAGCAAAAATACTGAACGTCTGGAAGACCATCCTCTGTAATGAAAATATCGGCATACAAGATCCTTTTTTTGAAGTAGGAGGTAATTCTATTTCTCTCATGAAAATGGTCCGAATGGTCAACAAAGAACTGGATATCAACTTAAAAGTACTCAATGCCTTTAAGTTTAGCACCATCGAAGCACTTGTCAATCATATCACACAGGATATAGAACCGGTTCTTGAAGAAGCAGACGAGAAAAATTTGAAATCTGTTGATATCGTACAACAGACGATGTCAATTTTAAAAAAGAAACAGCAAATAAATTAAGGAGTATCTCAATAAAGTAAATTCAAATGGCAACAAACGATAATACAGGTTTAGAAATTGCAATAATAGGAATGTCATGTCACGTGCCTGGAGCAAATGACTGGAGAACGTTTTGGAACAATATTTCGAAAGGACAAGAGTCTGTTTACACCTTATCAGAAGAAGAACTTCTCGAGAGAGGCTATATTAAAAAGGAAACCGACACGAATTTACACATTCCGGTTCTGGCAGAAATAGGGAACAAAGGAAGTTTTGATGCCGCCTTTTTCGGATTTACACCTTATGAGGCAGCACTAATGAGTCCGGTACACCGTTTGTTTTTGCAATCGGCCTGGGAAGCTCTCGAAGATGCGGGATGTTTAGCTGAATCGGCTATAAGTATTTATGTGGGCGGCGGTGATGACACTCCGTGGAAAGCACATGTTGCCCTGAATGGCGATAGCAGTAAATTAGATAATCTTACCCTTGATTTTATTACAAACAAAGACCATTTACCGACTCTAACTTCCCACAAGTTAAATTTACAAGGCCCTTCATTTTCTATTAATACGGCTTGTTCGACTTCACTTTCTGCCGTTCATTTGGCTTGCCGCGGGCTCCTGTTCGGAGAAGCGAAAATAGCGTTGGCCGGAGGAGTTTCTTTAATGCTGGAACCCCGCTCAGGTTACGAATACAAAGAAGGATTTATTTATTCAAAAGACGGACATTGCAGAGCATTTGATAAAGAGGCCAGCGGAACCATAGGCAGCGAAGGCGTTGGGATTGTCGTGCTGAAACAGCTGGAAAAAGCCATAGAAGATAAGGATCATATTTATGCTGTAATCAAAGGGGGCGCAGCCAATAACGACGGAAACCGAAAAGTTGGCTATACAGCGCCAAGTGTGGAAGGAGAAATGGAATGTATCAGACTGGCGCATAAAATGGCAGGGATATCTCCTGATAGCGTGAGTTATGTAGAAGCACACGGAACAGGCACCACCTTAGGAGATCCGATTGAAGTGGAAGCACTTAATATGGCTTTTGAAAACAATACAGAACAAAACTGTTTACTGGGTTCGGTGAAAAATAATATTGGCCATACCGATACAGCAGCAGGAGTGGTGGGTTTGATAAAAACAGCCCTTAGCTTAAAATACCGTCAGATACCGGGAACCATAAATTACAACGATCCAAATCCGAAAATCAATTTTAACGAAGGTCCTTTTTATGTCAAAAAAGAACTTCACAAATGGGAGTCGGTAAATAATGCGCCTCTTCGCGCAGGAGTAAGTTCCTTTGGAATAGGAGGAACAAACGTACATCTGGTTTTGGAAGTAGCTCCTCAAAAAAATAAAAATACCGCAGAAGAAACCTCCCAGCTCTTCCTTTTTTCGGCCAAATCAAAGAATTCACTTCAAAGCTACCTTTTGAAATTTAAGCAATTTCTAAAAAATGAAAAGGACATTGCGCTGGAGGAAGTAGCTTATACACTGCAGACAGGAAAAAAACAATTCGCTTACAGAGCGGCAATAAACGCTAAAAATAAAGAGGAATTAGCAAGACAGCTTGCTCTTTTAGTCAATGAAGAAAAGATAAACAAAGCTGACGAAAAGAAGAAAACGATAGTGGTATTCTTTCCTCATATCAACGACAGCGATATTCGGTTTTATAGCAACCTTTATCAGGAAAATAGCGGTTTCAGGAGTAAAATGGATCAAAATATCGCACCACTGGAATTGGGTGCCTATGATCTTAAAAAGTGGATGAAGGAAACAGCGGCTACGGGAAAATCAGGAGATAAAACCCTTGCCAAAGTATTTGTGCTGTTGTCCGGTTATACTTTAGCCAACTTATGGAAAGAATACGGGATACGCATCCAGTATACCGCAGGTGTTGGAACAGGCGAATATACTGCCGCCTGTATTTCCGGAATATTGCAGCTCAAAGAAGTAATCGAGATGATGTTGTACGATGAAAACGAATTAAGCCTACAGCCCGCTCAGATTGCTTTTATACAGGCAGCCAAAGATATCGTTATAAAAGAAGGAACTTTGACTCCTGTAAAATATTGGGTAAAGGACAGAAACATAGAAATTAACGCACCGTTATCTTTTACGGATATTGTGCAGTACAACTCATCCGTTCTTTTGGAAATGAGTGCTAGTACAAAGCTGGCGCAGTTTTTAGATACCCTTCCAACTGAAAATTTTGAAGAAAAAAGCCGTATCTCAATTTCTTTAGCACCAACGGATCAAACCGTTACTGCAGACGACATCTTAAAAAATACATTAAAAAACCTTTGGCTGTCGGGAGAAAATATAGATTGGGAAAAAACCTATCATGACAATCATCCGGCAAAAACATCCCTGCCGGTTTATGAATTTGAGAAAAACGACTATCCGCATGTGGTAAACTTAACAGCTGAAAACTTTACTTTTTTTAATCAGAAAGAGGAAAAAATCGAAGTTGCTCTGAAAGTGAATGTCCCACAGAAGAAAAAGCAAACCACATCAGAAATTGTGCATTCCGTGTTTGTGGAATTTCTGGGAGAAGATAAAGTAGATCCGGACAAAGACCTTTTCGAAATTGGTTGTGACTCCCTCAAAGGAATGTTAATCCTGAACAAAATTAAAAACGAACTGCAGGTCGAATTATCACTGATGGACTTTATGGAACACAGCTCCGTAAGAGAACTAACCGAAACCATCGAAGCCATTGCCGGCAAACAATATCAGGAAGTAAAAACGATTACCATTTAGCCAGGCATCATATAAAAGCACCCTTTTAACCCTTTAGCCCCGTCGTTCTGAGTAAAAAAAATCTTAGGACACCTTACTCTATTTATTTAAATCGAATTGATTATGAATACACTACAGTTCCTGAATTATTTAGCGGAAGAAAATATTAGCGTTCAATTAGCTGATGATAATCTGGCCATTTCGTATACAGCTGAAGAAATTTCAGAGGCCGTTTTACAGCAAATAAAAGTGCGTAAAGCTGAAATTGTTGACTATTTAAAACAACAACAGCAGCAGAAAAACAAAACGGAAGCAAACATACCTTTGGCACCAGCGGATCTTAAGTATTATCCGCTGACGCCTTCTCAGACAAGATCATGGATTGTAAGCCATAACTGGGGCGACAACTATGCCTACAACATGTCTAAAAGCTTTCAGTTTGAAGGAGAATTGGACAGAGCGGCACTTGAG
>JAHEZJ010000027.1 GCA_023251135.1 Flavobacterium sp.
TTTTTTTTCAAGATTAAATTCCGACCTTATAGTACGGGGCGTGCCGATGGCTCTTTTTTGGAATTCCTTTGGAATGTTCTTATCGTGGCAACAGATTTTAACCCGATCAGAATAGATTTGGTCTTATAAGAAGTTCCATAGGAACGATCGATATAGATTGTTTTTAATTGGCTCCAGCTTTAGCTGGAGGTAAAAATGGAATAAAGTAAGAGGCTTTAGCCAAATAAATTATCAGGTTTTTAAGCTATGAATATTTTGGCACTCCTTCGGCTAAAGCCGTACACAATTTAATTTATGAATTACATTAATTATAGAACACAAAAAATGGACTTATAAGAAAGTCCATTTTTTGTATTATTTGGAGAGTAGTAAAATTATTTCGCCACTTTTTTAAAGCGCATCATTGGAACATCATTCAGTAACAAGTTCAGTTTACCTTCTTTATCAATAGAATAGGCATTGATTTTTCTAATCATTTCGGTAAAAGTTTGCTCTCCGCCGCCTTCGCAGAACATCATGGTTGTCGGACCTTGCTCGCCAAAGCTGATGGTTTGTCCTTTTAAAGTATAAGGAGCGCTATAGCCATTGCAGCCGGCATTTCCGGATACCTGACCCGTACTTTGATCAAACTTTATAAAAGGTTTTTTAGTGGGAAATAAACCGTCAAAAGCAATACGAGGACCGGAAATGTATTCCAGTTCCCAGGTGGTGTCATAAAGAGCGGTATTTTGCGTGGTATTTTTCGTGCAGTTGCAAGAAGTGAAAACTAAGGCAACAGCTGCCAACATTAGGGTGAAGTATTTTTTCATAGGAAAAGTTTTAGGATATAAAATTAACAAGTTTTAGGTTATCATGATCGTTTTTCAAAGAGAACTTAAGGTAAATTTTTAAAATATTGAATCATTCTAAATTTGTAAATCCGCTGTTTAGGGATTTTATCCTTGAGAACCGAAATCATCCCTTATTAAAGCGATAACCAATTGTTACGAAAAAGTTCTCGTTGTAAATTTTCCATTGCCGGATTGTATTTGCATTTTCGATTAGAGGAACAAAACCGCGAAGATATCTTGCTCCAAGAGTAAAACCATTTGGAAACTCATACGTTAAACCGGTCACAAAACCGGCATCCATTTTCTGGCTGTAGCCATGGGAAGCTTTGCCAGTTCCGTAGAATGCTGTATCGGTATATAAATTTCCATCGGTATCTTTACGCTGCACGGAAGCGTTCAGTAAAAAACCGAGGTAAGGACCAGCATAGACTTGTAAGCCTTTGTAGTAAAAAGCAGGACTAACGGGGAACAAATCAACATACTGGCGTTTTAGCCTGCTGGTGAATCCTCCGTTTATGCTATCTGCGATTTGAAGCGCTGTTTGTTTTCTGCTGTAAAACAATTCGTGTTTTAAACCAAAATATTGTGAAATTTTGTTGTCTAAAGTGATTCCGATAGTCAGGCCGTTCAAACTTTTTGAAGCCCCGTTAGTAGAAAGGCTGTCTAAATCTCTCCCTTTTAGCGATGACCAGTTTGTACCGGCGCTAATGCCAAAAGTAATACCTTCCTGTTGCGCGCTCATTCGCATCATAAAAAGCAATATCAGGCAAATTGTATATGTTTTTTTCATCATTTCTCCTTGTTTTAAAAATTAATATCCCAAATTCCGGCCGCTTTTTCGAGTTCGACTAATGAAGCAGCATAGCGATATACCGCTTCAAAGTAATTGAGTTGTGTTGCATTGTACGTTTGCTGTGCGTTCAGGACATCCAACAATAGGGTTTCTCCGCGTTTGTAACTGTATATTTTGCCGTTGAGCAGTTTCTCGGCATCGGTTAACAAACCTGTATTAAATTGCTGTACCTGTTTTTGTGCGGTGAGATAATTAAACCATGCTTTTCTTACTTCGGTCTGAACCACTAACTCTGTCTGTTGGTACAATACATCGGCCTGAAACAAACCGTATTCAGCGGCTTTTAATTCGCCTTTATTTTGGTTGGAGAACTTTAAAGGAATGCTTATACCCGCCGATACAGCAGTTGTTGATGGAGTAGGAGCAACAACATTACTCACCACCGATGCAGTTTCTACGCCAAAATGTACTCCCAAATCCAAAACTCTATTGGCTTTTGTCAGCTTTAAAATATCCTGAGATACATTTTTATTCTTTAAGGCAGCCAGCACATCCGCTCTGTTGTTTTGAGCAGTAATAATCAGTTCATTTAAATCAAACGATCGGTCAAATTTTGTTAGATCCCCGGAAGGAGAATTTAAACTATCCTTTTTTTGTTCTCCAATAAAACTTCCTAATTCCAGTAAAGAAGTTTTCCAATCGGCTTCACTTTGGTACACCTCATTTAACATCGAATTCGCTTCAAGTTTACTTTGACGGGCATCAATTTCGGCAATACTGCCAAGCTTAAACCGGATACTGTCGGTTGCAGCGATATTCTTTAAAATTTGGTAAGAGTTTAACTGTACTAAAAAAATCTCTTTCTGTTTTAAGCTCTCTAGAAAACTCAAAGTAGCGGCTGCACGCAGGTTTCGAAAATAATCTTCCAATAAAGCTTTGGTAAGTTCCGCGGTGCTTTTGGCCATATTGATTCGTGCTTTTCGTTTTCCGCCAAGTTCGAGCGTCCAGCTAAGTTCTGATGAAAAACCGTAGCCCATTTGCATTCGGCGCTGGCCATTATCACTGGCTCCTACAGCCAGTTCGGGATCAGGAAAAACTTTTGAGGCTGCGACATTGGCTTCTGCCATATTTACATTAAATTTTTGGGCGCTGTACTCGAGATTATTTTTGCTGACTAAGGTCAAAAAATCAGTGTAATTCATTTTTATTTTTGTGAAAGTAGTATCAACCTGTGCATTGGATACTGTCGAAATAAGTAGCAATAGCAGGAGGATTATCCAGTTTTGTATGTTCTTTTTCATCATAAGGTTTCATTTTATGGATTGTCGATTTTGTGTTGTATTTCCTTTTTGGGCAAATCAAACTTTTTCTCGATCAGATAATAAAGAGAAGGCAAAGCAAAAAGCGTTAGTATGGTAGAGAACAATAGTCCGTAAACGATAACTGTTGCTAAAGGTCTTTGCACATCACTGCCTATTCCAGTGGCTAAAGAAGCGGGCAGCAAACCGAGTACCGCGACGGTCGCTGTCATTAAAACAGGACGAAAGCGTTGTTTGGCACCATTGCATACGGCTTCGAGCAGTGCCATTCCGTTTTTGCGAAGCTGATTAATGTGCGAAATCATAATAACTCCATTTTGTATGGCCACACCAAACAAAGCAATAAAACCTACCGCTGAGGATACATTCAGCGTCATCCCACGGACCGTAAGAGCTAACATGCCACCAAATAAAGCCAATGGTACAATACTCATTAACAGTCCTGCCTGACGAAATTTTCCAAATGCACCGTAGAGCAGCACAAACATTAAGGCCAATGCGAGAGGGACAATAATGGCCAAATGACTGTAAGCCCGCTCCTGGTTTTCGAATTGTCCGCCCCATTTTAATTTAAATTTTGCATGGTCGTATTTTACTTTTTCTTCAATTTTTGATTGTGCTTCCTTTAAGAAAGAACTTAAATCGGCGCCTCTTAGATTCAGGCGAACTGTTAGATGGCGTTTGTTCATTTCACGGGCAATGGTACTTTCGCCGGTGTTAAGTTTGACATCGCATACTTGTGACAACGGAATTTTGACACCTTCAGAATTGGTAAGCATCAGGTTGCTTATTTTTTCAGGATCATTTCGGCTTTCTTCATTGTAGCGCGCGGTAATGTCATATACCTTATTGCCGACAAAAATTTGCGAAATGGCTTTTCCACCCATAGCCACTTCGATTAATTCTGAAACAGCATCGACATTTAATCCGTATTGTGCTATTTTCTGACGGTCTGCAATGATTTGTACCTGAGGCAATGGCGGTTCCTGATCGATGGCAAGATCGACAGCACCTTTTACCTCCTGAAGGGTTTTGATGACATCTTCCGCAATTCGTCGCGTTTCTTTATAATCCTCGCCATATATTTTCACCACCAGTTCGCTGTGAGCACCTGAGATTTTATCCATCACCCCGTCGATCATAGGTTGCGAAAACCCAATATTATAGCCTGGCATAGTAGCATATTCGGCAGCTAATTCTTTTATTAAATCTTCTTTTGTTTTTCCTGATTTCCATTGCTTATAGGGTTTTAAACCCACACTGCATTCGTAATGCGAGGGTGTCCAGGCATCAGTCCCGTCATCGTTACGACCTGCCTGTACCATCATGTAAGTCACTTCTTCGTGTTTTAAAGTACGATGACGCAGTGTATCGCTCATTTCTTTCGATTTTTCTAAAGTAATGCCCGGAGGTAAGGTTACCTGCAGCCAGATCGACCCTTCATCCAATGGCGGTAAAAAATCTTTTCCGACCACGGTGGTAAGTACAAAAGCGAGAACCAATACTGCAATCAGAGGTGCAAATACCTTTTTGGGAACCTGCATGATTTGCTGTATGCGATGATGGTAAGCATTGGTTAATTTTTCCAGCCATTTGTTGTGATGCATTTTCTGTGGCTTGCGGTAGATGAAATAAGCTAATCCGGGTATCAGCAGTAAAGCAACCAATAAAGCGCCAAAAAGGGCATAGCCTACGGTAAAAGCCATTGGGGTGAATAGTTTTTTCTCTACACGCTCAAAAGCAAACAATGGCAAATAGGCTGTTATGATAATCAGAGTGGCAAAAATGATGGGACGGACTACACTTTTTACACTGGCGGCAACTGTATTTTCGGTCAGTTCTTCTCTTTCGTTGTCTTCCCGTTTTTTTAAAATGGTTTCCATCATCACGATGGCGCCATCGACAATAATTCCAAAATCAATTGCTCCAAGCGAAAGTAAATTGGCAGGAATGTGCGTGAATTTCATCAGTATAAAAGCAATCAAAAGCGAGATCGGAATGGTAATCGCCACCAATAAAGCACCTCTCCAACTGCCCAGAAAAACAATTAAAACAATTATTACAAGCGCCATTCCTTCCAATAATGTATGAGAGACCGTAGTAAGTGTGGTGTCTACCAGACTGGTGCGGTCCAGAAAAGAGTGTATTTTAACGCCTTCAGGAAGGTAATTTTTATTGAGGTCGTCCACTGCTTCATTGACTCCTTTTAAGACCACAGAGGGGTTTTGGTTTTTAAGCAGCAATACAATTCCTTCGATATTGTCCGAATAATCAACCCCGCGTTTGTCGGTGTATCCTAAGGCTCCTTTGCGTTCCAGATTGCCATATTTTAACTTTCCGATATCACTCAGGTAAATAGAGACTCCATTTACCGATTTTACAACAATGCGTCCAATATCCTCCAGATTTTTTACCAAACCGATTCCTCGTACCACATACGACTGATCTCCGCGATTGATAACACTTCCTCCGGTATTTGCATTATTTTTTTCGATGGTTTCCGTTACTTCACTTAAGGATAAACCGTACTGCTCCAATTTAGCGGGATCGAGTTCCACCTGGTATTGTGTTGTAATTCCTCCAAAATTAGTAACATCAGCCACTCCCGATACCTGTTTGATACGCGGAATAATCGTATACTCCTGTAGTTCGCTCAGCTCTCTTAGTTCGTGGTTGTTGCTTTCGATGATATAACGGTAAATTTCGCCTGTAGGAGAGGTCAGCGGATCTAAACCCGGGACAGCGCCATAAGGTAATTCGACATCATTTAAGCGCTCCTGAATTCTGGTGCGGGCAAAGTAATCTTCAATACCGTCATCAAAAACGATCGTTACCATCGATAAACCAAACGTACTTTTGCTTCGCATTACATGTAAGCCCGGCAAACCGTTTATAGCCCGTTCTATCGGAATGGTGATCTGTTGCTCGACTTCTTCCGCCGCCAGACCCGGAACCTGTGTTACGACTTGTGAGGTGACATCGCCGATATCGGGATAAGCCTCAACAGAAAGTTGTGTCCAGGAATAGTATCCAAACAAAGAAAGGAGTAAGAATAATGCCAGTATCAACCAGCGTTTTGCTATTGTTGTTTCAAATATATTTTGTTTCATAAAGTCATTTATTTCGCTTCAAGGAGATAAAAAGCTCCTGCACTGATAATTGTTTCATTTGTTTTTAATCCTGAGAGCACGGCTATTTTTCCATTTTGTGATATTCCGGTCTCGATGTAACGACGGACGTATTTGCCCGGTTCTGACTGGACAAAGACAAAGCTTCTGTCATTGACTTGCAATACTGCCTTGGCGGGTATGAACAGGGTATTTATGGGCTTGTCGGTAAATTTTACAGAGACAAACATTCCCGGTTTAAGGATATGATCGGTATTGTTACAGGCTATTAACACCTGTACGCTTCGGGTATCCTCATCTATTATTTCGTCGACATGATAGATTGTACCTGAAATTTTCGTGTTCGGATAAGCGCCGGAACTGATTTCGGCCCCTTGCAGTTCTTGCAAAAAATGAATGTCTTTTTCCTTAATCTGCCCGGCAACCCATACTTTTTTGAGATCGGCAACTTTTGCTTTTGGTCCGGCATCTTCTTTTAAATACTGTCCTAATACCAGTTCATTGGTTATTACTTCTCCGGCAATGGGCGAGGTGATCACTAAGGGCTGACCGAAAATCAGCTTGTTGGTGTTTATTCCAAAAACTTTAAGGCTGGCCATTGCATTTTGATATTCTTTTTCACTGATTTCGAAATTGGTTTCGGCTTCTTCGAGATCTTTCTGTGAACCAACACCATGCGTTTTCAGATCTTTTTGACGTTTTAACGAAAGACCGGCAACCTGATAACCCGATTTAGCCTGAAAGAAGTTTTTTTGAGCTTCTGTAAAATCGGGAGAAACCATTTCAAATAAAGGGGTTCCGGGCAATGTTTTCATTCCGAGTCTTGCATGTACTTTGGTAACTCTTCCGGAGAAAGGGGGAGCAATTTCGGCATACGAATTCGGAATTGCTTTGACCGTTCCGGCAGTTTGTAATTCGAACTGATAGGGCTCGGCTTTAACAGTTTCCAATTTTAGTTGGAGCGCAATATTTGATTTTTGCGGAACCAGGATGGTATCTCCTTTTAAAGAAAAGTTTTCAACCTCTTTTTTTTCGGTTTTGTTCTGGCAGGCTAGCAACATTGAAGCTGTCATTATAACAAGTAGGAGGTTTTTACATTCGGGATTTCGAGGGCAGGTTTTTGATAGTTGAAACGGGAAACGTTTGGTAGTGTTTAATCTCATGTCATTTTGATTTTATACGCATTAATTAAATTTTGTGGTTGGCTATAGGTATAGCATGACCGCAGAAAATTTGGGAACAGTAGTATTGGTAGGGTAACACATCGTGTGCTACACCAACAAATCATGATCCTTAAATCTGGCGCAAAAGTAGACTGGCATTCCCGAAAGAGCCATTAGAGACCTTTTAGAAAAAAATTAGAATTCTATTAGAAAATAGGGCAAAACCGCTTTTGGGTTTTAGAAAATAACCGGGTAAAGTAAAGAAAATGTACCGCTTTTTGGAGTGTGTGAAGGAAGAAAATACAAGCTGACACTTCTTTAAGTTAAGAATGAATCATAGGTGTTTAAAATGTTGAAATAGAGTAGTTTTGCGTAATAGTGTAATCTGGCTTGTCATGTTTTTTTATGACAGTTGTTTGACTCTGAATAGCCGAAGGTATAGCATTGAAAGAATGCTATTGTAGGTTGAAGGTTACCGTAAAAGTTGTTCCCTGATTTTTTGTGGAAGTAACGCTGATAACCCCTTTGTGGAGCAGAATGATTTTCCTTGTTAAGGAAAGACCAATACCATTTCCATCAGCGTGAGTTTTATTAGAACCTCTGTAAAATGGAGTAAAAATAGGTTCCAGCTCTTCGGGTAAAATACCAATCCCATTGTCCGAAAAACGAAGTTCTATTGTATTGCTGAGAAACGAAATGGAAACCATGCTTTGTTGATCGACAGAAAATTTACAGCCATTTTCAAATAAATTGGCAAAAGCAACTTTTAGAAGATACTCGTTTCCATGGATGGAAATCTGACTGTCCTCTTCAAAATCGTTCTCAAAGTGGATGCTAATGTTACAGTCCGGATTTGACTTTTGAACTTGTTGGCGGGCATCTAACAGCACTTCATCAATACGAAGCTGTTTAAAAGCAATTTCCGAAGGATCGTAATTGGCTTTCGCAAGATCGAGCAAACTGTTCGAAAGTTTGGCCAGTTTTTTGGCATCCTGTAAAGTGTTTTGAATGACCATTTTATATTCTTCCGTATTGCGTTCTTTATGGCTTGAGAGCTCTAATTCGGCAATAATTGCGGCAAGCGGTGTTCGTAGCTCGTGCGAGATGTTTGAAACAAATTGTTTCTGAGAGTCGAAGGAACTTTCGAGACGGTTCAGCATTTTATTGAACGTGGTAGCCAGTTCGGTAATTTCATCTTTATTTTTGGAAGTGTCCAGACGCAAATCAAGATTTGTAGCCGAAATGGTTTTAGCCTTGTTCGTCATTTTAACAATAGGTTCAAATGCTTTTTTCGAAAAAAAACGACCGGCAACGTACAGCAGCAGAATCGATAAGATAAAAACTAGGATGCAGGTTTCAAGGAGGTTGTAGAATTTGATGTAGCCAAATCCGTCATATGCTGCGGCCGTAATAATGTACTCTTTTCCCTGAAATCGATAAGTCATGCCTATAACCTGCCATTCTTTTTGATAAAATTTTATTTCACCTTTACGGGCAATTTCATTGATCATCGACTTGGTTTCTTTCACCACATCAATGTCAACAGCATCGTGATAGAGTAGGTGGAAAGCAGGGGTATAAATGGCAACTTCAACCTCGTTTAAGGTGGCTCTGTTGTTTTTGTAAATGTCCTGTAGTGTTTTACTGTCGACTTCAGCATTCAAAAATAAATTGGCTTTGGTGATCGCCTCTTTCTTTAACAAAGCATAGAATTCTTTTTCTCTGTTTTCTTTTGCCGAAATTAGAATAATAGCAGCAAACACTAATAGAATAGTGGCCGTGACAAGGGTAAATAATAGGGTTAGCCGGGTTCTTGTTTTCATTCTGTTTTCAAAATAAATCCCATCCCCGATTTTGTATGAATGAGTTTTTTATCATAATCCCTGTCAATTTTTTTTCTCAGATAGTTGATATAGACATCAATAAAATTGGTACCGGTATCAAAATGAGTGTCCCATACTTTTTCGGCTATTTCTACGCGGGAAAGCACCCGCTCGGGATTTTGGAGCATATACTCTAAAAGCTTAAATTCTTTTGGAGTAAGGCTAATTTCCGTTTCATTTCTTCGGATGCTTTTGGTTTGCAGGTTCATTTCAAGTTCGTCATACTTCAAAATAAAGCCAGTGGTATGGATTGAATTACTACCACTTCTTTTTAACAAAGCTCTGATACGAACTAATAATTCCCTCATTTCAAAAGGCTTTGTGAGGTAGTCATCGGCTCCCGCATCAAAACCTTCCACTTTGTCATCTGTTGAGCCCAAAGCGGTTAACATTATGATAGGAAGATCGGGTTTGATCAAACGAATCTCTTTACACAAATCAAGTCCGTCCATTTTAGGCAGGATGATATCGGTAATAACCAGATCGAAAGGATTCTGTAACACCAGTTTTTTCGCAGAGAGACCATCATAAGCCACTGTAGGGAAAAATCCATGTTCAGTAAGTCCCCGCTGAATCAACTCAGCCACTCTTTGGTCGTCTTCTACTACTAAAATTTTCATCTCTACAAAGTTATACGATTGAATGTAGAATGGGAAAAAAATTAGGTATTAATTAAAGACGAAGCTTAAGTATTGGTAAGGCAAACCCAAAGTTTGCCGTTTGCTTTGCTTGAGAGTGTGAGTATTTTACAACCGATAACTGTAGGCATTAAACCCTTCTGGGATCTCCTTTTAGATACGTTTTACTATATTTAAAATATTCGGTCGAAGTTCTTTCTCCTGCTTTGCCGTCAACTCTTAAGACACTTCCCGCGCTATTAAGAAGTTTTTGCAGCTCGGTAGCTTCGGCGGTAGCCGTTCCGGAGAAATAGCTTGTTTTGTTTCCCTGAAGTAGTATGCGTTCTACGATGTGAGGATTGGGCAGGGTAATCAAATGCTGCTCCATCATACGGCGTAACAAAACGGCAGCGCCACATTGTTTAGAAACGGCGTTTGGATCATACTTGCCATCTTGAACGTATTTGCCTTTGGTATAATGGTTGGAGTAACTCCATAAGTAAGGCGAATTAATTCCTTGTTTGTAATATCCCAATCCGTTAAATAATTCGAGTCGGTATAGAATTCCGGAAATGCTCCAATCGTTCCATGTGTTTAGTTTGTCGTAAATCAAAGCATCGTTTGCACTAACTTCCCAGGTAAAGGGCGGTTTTCCCACTTTCGGGCGTCCTGCGGGAACCTGAACGGTACGATTGGTAAGCGGATCACCGTTGTGCAAGTGCCTGTCGAACCTTAAACTTCCTTCCATACAATGTATAATTGCGATGATATACCAGGGAATATTCAGGGGATTGCCTACGGATTGATACCTGGTTTTATTCTCGACTATTTTTGCTACAAGTGCATCAATTTCAGGATACTTAGCTGCTTTTATGATACAGCTGGCAAATAGTTTCTCGTAATTGGTCTTTTTGTCTTCGGATACTGTTGTTGCCATGATAGTTTGTTATAATTAGGAATTAATTTGGTGTACTTTTCAAAAATGGATAAGCTTTTATTTAACCTGTTGGATTCAATTAGTGGTAACAAATAGGGAGGCAGGTTTTTCGACTAAGGCATTTAAAAGGGTAAGGTGAAGGTTAAATAAATGCGTTTTGTTATGAGGCGTAAAATTTATTTTCCGCGTGTAAGCCTAGTATTGTTTTTGGTGACAATCAGGGAGTTAAATTTGGATACTGTAAAATTAGTTAAAAAAAGTATTGCTGGTTTTAACGCATTAAAAAACAGGTATTTATACGGTTTCTTTGGAAGGCTAATTTGGAGAAGAAATAGTAGCCGCGGGATAGAATCTTTCAACACAAAATGCGATTGGGCAGTTAGGAGAATTAGCCTGCGTAAAAAATGATATAAAATTGTGCAAAACAAAAGAGAATTAGTCGCTTGTATTTTTCAAAAGGGGCAAAGCTTTCGGCTAATAGAATCGTAACCCTTTCAAAAGGATTTAGTTAGTGTATTCGTAACATTTTTTGATAAAAAGTGAGAAGTAAAAAACAATTATGGGTTGATTTTTATAGATTTGTAGAATCAATTTATTCCCAAAAATGGATTGGGGAGCAATTATAAAACTTTAAGACAATGAAAGCTGTTACTTCACTATTTTTACTTTTAATATTTGCCAGTCCAAATTCTTATTCACAATTAAGTTCAGATAAAATATTCGAAAGTTTTAAGCAGGGAGAGCGTACCAATTGTTCGTCGATTGCTTTTATTAAAGCTTCTCTAAATGTTTACGGACTGGACAATTTGTTTGTAAATGAAAAGATGGCGGACAACTCACATAAGATTACTTTAAAAAATAATGCATCCTTTTATCTGAAAGAGGATGAATTAACGAAAGCCACAGTATCTGCTGGTTTTATTTATATCAAAGACAATTGCGAGAGCGAACAAATTACAGATTATGCCGTACTGACTTATGCGGTAATGGCAAAATACAAGCAAATTATTGATAAGATCACCACTTTTGATGAAGCATTGGAGGATTTAGAAGACGGTTCGGTACACACGCCTACAATTTATAAATATTTAGGATTTAAAGAAGGCAAACAAGTTCAAAAGTTAAAGCGACAGTCGGGAAGTGAATTTTGCGGAGTTGTTGCCTGGTCTACGGCTCATGCCGTTTTTGTTTGTGAAGATTTTATGGACTATTACGGCAATAAAAAAAGTATCTGGATCAAGTATCCGGGACGTTTTAGGGTAATTAAATCATAAAACGAGAGACAAATTGCTGTAAAATTTCAGCATTTTTCAAAATTACAACAGATCGCCACCTCAATAAAACAGGGCTTACAGCACCTCAGAATTGTCTTATAGATTGATATAATGCAAATTGTTAAAATTTTAAAAAAAAAAGGAATCATTAAACTTGCGGCTTAAGTTAAATTGTATACTTTTGTTTTCCTCAACAACCAATTACATTAACAAAATGAAAAATAGTATTATTTTAGTAAGTTTCTTTTTCTTTCTTGCAACTGGCGCTATTTCAGCACAGGCGAAGAATGCTCCAAGAAGTATAATCAGTACAACAGCTATTATCCGCAAGTACCATGATCAAAAAGAATTGAGTGGTATGCAAAAAGGAGAACTTTTGGAATTATACATTGAGCGTATTAAAGTTTTAGTTAAAACACTTCCATACATCGCTTTGGTTACAAAACCAGGTGTAACAATGGCTGACTTAGGTATTCCGGACGATAGTGAACACAAAAAAGTATTAGACGGTCAAGCCGAAGGAACAACAACATTTTTGGATACAACTGTAGATTTCCAAAGAAAAATGATGCCTTACTCAGATAAAGGAAATTTAATTGCTGCAATTTTATTTTACGAAAGCACATTAAAATCATTACACGAGTTTAACGACATTAACTAGTGTAAATAAGGATTCATTCCACAAAAAAATAGAAACCTCCAAAGTCATTTGATTTTGGAGGTTTTTTTATTTGATAGAGTTGAGTCACAGGTCAGATTTTACTTTGAAGAGATAAAGGTGCCAGGAAATTTTGTCAGACTGTAGTACGAGTTCATTTTGCACTAATTCATATTGATTGCATAACAGGCTTATAATATCATTACTAATTGAATTACTATAAAGAGAAACAATAAGATAGTCGCTATCCGTATTCGTAACAAATCTGGACACCAGATGTTTTGGGTTTTCCAAATAATAGAGCACTTCATTAAAGATTATGATATCATAGGGTTCATTGGTATTGAATTGAGTAAGATCGGCAGTTTGAAAAGAGGAGTTTATAAAATTTTGCGCTTTGGCTCTGTTAATAGCAGTGAAAGATAAATCAACACCCAATATTGTTGAATAATCGGACTCCTTGAGATAAGAGTTAAGTGCTCCGAACCCGCAACCCAGATCTAATATTTTGGGTTGTTTTATAGTAGAGGCTTTGATAAACTCAATAATTTTTTCGTATCGCTCTTTTTCATCTTTCATGTAGTCCCATTTGCCTATGGCGTATTTATAATTCCAACTACATTTTTTCCTGAATTTTTCTAACCGTTTACTAAAATTCAACTTCATTTTTATGTTTTTTCGATTTTTAAGGTGATTCTATTTTGATAAAAGTCCAATGTCAAATACTTTAAAAAGATGAACGATAAACGAACAAATTAATAAGAGTTAACTGAAATCGAATAAAGTTACTGTTCTTTTTATTTGCTTGTATGCTAGTGTAATAAAAGAATCTTTATTTGTAGTATCTGATTTATAGAGCTACTACATTTGGAAGGATTGGGAAATTCCGTTGCCTTTACTAGAGTAATTCTTCTAGTACTACGATAAGATTGATATTCTATTATTTCTATGTTTTTTACCCACAAAACAGGTATTACTACTTGTCTTCAATCGCTATAAATTAGGTTACTTTACAATCTTGTAAGAAATTAACTGATAAAGATTTAGAGCCTTGGAAATCGCTCTGAACACCTTTTCAACAGGATGATTTGGTTTTAATCGAACAGTAAATTGCCCCGTATTTTACATTCAATAAAGATGGGCTTGAAAGGGTTTTTACAGAGAAAAAAAGCTTTGAGCGGGTAGGAGAATGAGAGGCAGATTTTTGAATACACAACTTATTAACGCTAAAAAAAGAATATTATGTTAAAACGCAAAGACCTCGAAGAAGGAGGGAATTTAAATCAGCTCACGGCTGATTTTGCTCAAAAGGCAAATGAAGCGGTATTTGAAGCTCTTCAGGAAGAAGAAGGAATATTACACAAGCTGCTGTCCAAGTATCAAAAAGTTCTGATTGAAGATCCGATCCGACCTTTTTATGAAGAAAACCTGCAAACCATTGTAAAGAACGTTGATTACGGTATTTTAAGAGTATTAGAAGGCACCTGGGTAAGCTACAACAATAACAATGACAACCAGACTCAGAAAAAATTAATAGGCAGCGGTATTCATACCACCATCATGCCTTCGCCTGGTACAGGTGCAGGAACCATTCCGGGAAAATACAGCTTTGAATGTGAAGAATACATCGAAAAACTGACTTTTAATCTGGTACCCGGAGGCGTTCGCAACCGTGGAGGTGCAAATGAGCAGTTTTGTGGAGCAGTAAAATACGAGCAAAGTATTAAAAGCGTAAACAGCATACCTGGGCAGGATTCTTTATTATATACCCCAATTCACGAAGAGAACGGTATGTATTTATGGTTGAGTGATATCTTTAATTATGCGGCAACGGATAAAACGATTAAAGAAGATCGCGGTGTACATGCGGTATCACCAAATAACCCGCACAAAGATTTATACAAAAGCGGATATCAGGACGAAACTCTTTTTCTAATCAAGGACGATCAGGGCAATAAAGAATATGTAACACTCGAAAACTTAAACGGGCGTAAGTACTATGAGATTATTGCTTCTAAAGAACTAAAAGCAGGAGCGGGCCAAACCGGACCTTACTTTATACCCGATTACTCGATTTCCCGAAGTGGCGTAATTCCGCATGGAAGTACAATCACTTTATTAGGAGATTTAACGCGCGGTAAAAAAGGCTATTTAACCAAAGGAGCGCCAGAGTTTCCCGAAGGATTTGCAGCCTGGGACTATAACCATCTTTCCATTTCGAGAACAATGGGCGGAGCCGGTGCAAGCACAGACCCGATAAATCTTGATGCACCGCCACCACCTTGGGTATTTGAGACATTGGATGATAAAAACGATGAAGGTGAAAATAAAATTTATACTCAACGAATATTAGCTAATCATTTATATCCTTATTCGGTACGGCCGGATTTACGCCTTCGTGATACGTTGAAAGGTGAAGACGTAAGAAACCATGTATTGCTCGAATTGTCGTCCAAAAATAAAACAGGAGCACAAGGAGGGATATTAAATGTTCCGTTTGTAAATCGTTTTGTTCCTACGGTCGAAATGAACATGAGAATGTGGTTAGAAACAATTTTTGAAAATGATAAAGAAATTCTTCAGTTGCAATACGAGCAGGTTATATTTTTCGAATTTGATTTCGGAGACGACGGAGGTACCACAAGCTGGCCGCACATCCAAGTCAACACACTTCGTAAAATGGAAGATGTTTCGCCTGAACAAAAACGTTTAATCGAGGAACAATTCCCGGGTACTTATAAAGCCGGATCATCATCATCATCATCAGGATCGTCGGGGCCTGCTTCGGAATGCCCTTATAAAAAAGAGTAAACAAGAAACAACAATCTTTTAAACTGCCCCAAAAAAGTTAAATACTGTTTTGGGGTATTTTATGGAAAGAAAAACAATTGTATGTTAAAGCTTACTATGAAAAAAAAAGCTCTAATTCAGAGTTTAAGTGTAGAATCAGTTTTGAAGTTTTGGTTTGGGACTTGACAAATTAAGCAGTAAGTTTATCATTTAAAAATGGACTTATTAAAAAGCGGTTATTAATATAGGGTTACTTAAAAGAATAACGGCAAAAACTATGAATGCGATTACAAAATGAAAAAACTTTTTCTTATCATAATTATATTTTTCTTTAATAATAATTATGGACAAATTAAGCTTTCAGAAATACCGGGATATTGGATAAAGAGCAAAGCAGAAATGAAAGATGGGAGTGATCTTTTAGACCGATTTGTAAATGATTTTAGTCATATAGAGTATAGGATTGATCAAAATAGATTATGTATGAATTCAAGCCCAGTTTATCGCACTAGAGAGACTTGCTTGTCTTTTAATTTGATAGATAATTTAATGAAGACATCTCAATATTCAGGATTTATCATTGAAAAAGTAACCAATGATACTTTAATCTTGTCTGAAAAAATTGATGGATTGGAAGATGCGAAACTAAAGAGATTATATTTTATCAAACAAGAAGTGTTAGTTTCCAGATTTAAAGAAGAAAATTTGGGTGAAAAAAGTATAGTTGCTTCAAAATTATTCACACCAAAAAGCAATGAAAGTATTGAAATTGATTTAAATAAAGCATTTAAAAACAATTATTCGAATTTTGAATTAGTAGGGAATTTTAAAATTTATCCTGCACAAAAAAAAATAAAGACTGAGATAACATTTTCAACACAAAATGATTCATCAAGGATAAGAATAGTAAAACGAGTTATTGATCGTTCCTTCGAAAAATGGGATCTTAAAGATTTTCAGGATTATGAATCTATTGAAATTCCATTTGTGTTAAAAAGTAAAATCACAAAAAATTATCGGGGAATTTCAGTAATATTTTTTACAGATGATTTAACTGAATTTGATCGGTTATATGGGACAAGCATGGATGATCTTAAGAGATCTTCGGATTGTTTTAATAAAGGATTAATTGCTTATCAGGAAAAGAGGTATCCAGAGTCTATTGTTTATTTTACGGAATCATATAAATCTAATCCTAAAAACATAGACGCTTTGTATAATAAAGCAGTTGCATATTTTGAATCTGGAGATAAGAAAAATGCCTGTCAAGTGTGGTTAGAACTTTCTATATTAGGTCAGGTAGATGCAAAAAAAATATTTTTGGAGAATTGTAATTGATAGAATAATGATAATTTTAGAACAATTTGTATGTTCGTCCGCTTCCCCAAATGTTTCGTATAAAAATTGATGTAAATAAAATATTGAATAGACAAGGAAGAATAAAAAGGAAAACCGTAATTAGTAAATAATTCCTTTGAGTTGCTTGGACTATAAAAATCAAGTAGAAACACTTGATTTTTATGTTTTTGGGATTGGTATATTTGAGAAGCTTTTTTAGTTAGTAATTTCAGTCTTGATGGCAAGGCATTAACCAATTAACCGTTATATATCATGGCAACACCTTACACAGTTGACGAAGCAGATTATCAGGCTGACTTTATAATTTCTGAAAATTATATCAAATTTACCGCTGAGTTGCTTCGGCTTTCTTTATTGGCCATTGCAGGGTTTGGGGCACTTTTCGTTGCGAAAATAAAAAATGAAGGATTAGCTGCTGAATTAGATTGTTCTAAATTTATTGTAGCCTTAGTATTTTTTGTTATTTGTTCAGGCGCTTGTCTTTGTCACAGGTATTTTGCTACAGACGTGATGAGTTGGTTTATTAGTTTATTGCGCGCTCAGAATAATGGAAATGCGGCTAAAGCAGCTATAGAAGAAAAGGGTTTGCATCGAACATTACTGTTTTCGAGAATCTTCTTAATTCTCAGCGAAATTTCTTTTGGATTGGGGGTAATTTTTTTCTTTATCGCAATTTATAATGGTATTAAAGCTGTATGATTGTGAGTTATCTTAAAACATAGAAACATAGAGTATTTTCAAAAAACATCCTATGTTCCTATGTGATAAAGATTATAGTAAAAGTTTCTTTGGCAGGTTTATGTAATTAGTTTAGTAAAAACATTGATTACAGGGGGTCCTTCGAGTTCTTTGCTTTTAAATAAACCGGCGATTGAACCTGATGCCGCCAGAATAGTACCTGCTGACACTAGCGGAGCAGAGACTGCAATCATTATTGGTGCTAGCGATAGCGCGACACCTCCAATTCCGGTCATTATTCCGGCTTTTTCTATTATTTTTTTATAAACGTTTTTGTTTCGTTCTTCAATTAAATTTAAAACCTCCTTTTTTAATTCTTCAATATTATTTTCTGCTTTTAATGCTCCTCCAAATGTTATTCTTTTCAGGTATTCGGTATAAAAATTCTGTTGTAGCGAGATCACCTCTGCATATTCCGTTAATGGGATGTCTAACAGGATTTGGAATTCAGCTTCATTAATTAATTTTTCGGTTAACAAACCTCCTAAAATTCCAAGATAAGCATACTCTTCGGTTGTTTTTCCCATCGCATCGGTGTGGCTTATCTGCTCTGATTTAATCCTTTCATAATTTTCAGCTGACTCTGCTATGGTATAAGGTTGAAGTTTACAAAGAGTCGTGATGGATAACATGTTTAATAAACTCATTAGTTCAACGGACATCGTTGTTTTTTCAGCAGTCTCGGCGATAATTTTTTTTGAATCGGCATTCCAGCTAAAAGGGTTTGGAATGATAACAAAGCGTCCTTTCTTAGCCAGTTCAAGAGCCAAAACCAGATTAGAACTTATACTGCCCAGGTACGGGATATCAATTTGATCTAAGGGTTTCTTATTGATAATTCTTTCAAAGAGGTAGTCTATAATCACGACACGATCGCCTAGTAAATAGCCAGTTTTTAGGGCTAAATCAAAATCAGTAACCGATCCAAAAAGTCCCAGTTGAATTTTTGCATCTTCTTTGTTTTTTAAAAGGGTAATGGCAGATTCTGAGTGTTTCCAAACTTCCTGTAAGTCCGTTTTTAAATTTTCTAAATCTTCAGGTTGAATGTAATCCGGAAAGAATAAAGCATCTCCATTGACGATTTCAATTTTTAGATTTTTTTGCAGTGCCGTAATATAGTTTATGGTAAAATAGTTATAGTTCATCTGTAAAAATTGTAATTGGCTTCTTTTTTAATTAATTCTTCGACCTGCTGTATGATGTTGTTTTCGTTTTTTAGCTTTAGGCATTTAATGTAAGAGATTATTTCTTCTAATCGGTCAAACTTTTCTACCTGAGCTTTTAAAATAAAACCAATTGCTTCTGTATCCTGATAGATGTTTCTTTCATCATTAATCAAAAAAAGAACAACAGCCATCAATATATCAGCCGGAATTCTGGTCATGCACAATCTTTTTAGGTGTGACATATTATCGCTCCACAACAACCCTACTTCGGGATCTAATGAGATACTGATATGTGTCCAGTAGGCATTTTCGCTAATGTCCCATAAATACTCTAAATAATCTGCTATATAATCTTCCTGGAATGCTCTTTGATTGACTTTCAGATATACATCATGAAGGTCCATTGAATCCACTATTTTTCGGGCTACATCGGGATGAAAATCTTGTAAAGAAAGGTGTAAATCTTCAGTCCAGGATTCCGACATTAGTTCGTCTTTAGTTTTTATAATTTCGTCATTTGTCATTATGAAATGAAGTTTTGGTTTAGTAAAAAGAATAACCAGGTTCGGTTTCTATTAATTGTTCAATTTGATTTAGGATTTCAGTTTCTTCTTGTAGGTTTAGAGAGCGAACATAATTTTTTATTTCATCTAATTGGTTAAATCGCTTTGCCTGAGCCCTTAAAACACATCCTATTGCTTCAGTATCCTGCTCGATTTTGTTTTTGTCATGAATTAAAAAGTGGATAACAGCTTCCAGTACCTCTTTGGGAATTGGGTTTTTGCACATTTTTTCAAAGTGAGGCATATCACCGCCCCATAAGATACCTACTTCGGGGTCTAATGAAACGATGGTATGTCTCCAGAAAGCCTCTTTACTAATATCCCATAGATAATTTAAATACTCAGCGATATAATCTTCCTGAAATCTTCTGTGATTTACTTTAACATAAATCTCGGAATCATCCATAGTATCGATTATTCTTCGGGCAACATCGGGATGAAGATCTCGCAGGGAATGGTGTAAATCTTCGGTCCAGTGCTCTGATAGTAGTTCCTCTCTCTTTTCTGTAATTTCGTCTTCTGTCATTATGAAATGTGGTTTTAGTTTATTAATTTGTTGCGTATAATTCGTTGTAATCCATAGAAACATAGACTTCGCATTTGTAAAAACACACTATGTTTCTATGGGTTAATTAGTTTTTAGTTTATTACACCTAAAGTATTCTTTTTTATATTATTTGAGATTCATTTTTTTGTAGATATCATCATATTTTTCATAGTTGCGAAGAACAGTTGTAGGAGGGAGATTGAGTTTATTGGAGATCTTCGATACGTTGCCTACACTCTTAATGGCTTCTATAAATTTGATATCACTTTCCGGTGTGTCAATGGGGTTATTTCCCAATAGTGTGTTGAGACGTTCCTCTTTTAGCAATTCGGGTGCGATTGAATTCGCAAGGATTTGTGTCGCTTTTCTTTTGATATTTTTACTGAAAATTTTTGATTTATCTAACAGCTCATTGTACAGTTTTTCCATAATTAAGAGGTCTTCTACCGCTGAAAAATTGTTCCAGAAGATATCAAAACTCAAACTGTCCAGCACACGATCCATTATAGACCCGGGTCTGAATTCCATTTTTTTTCCTGCAGTTACCATACATTTGGCCATTATCGCCGAGACGATTGGTAATTGGTCTGAATTAATTTGCTGTTTGCTGTCTTTTAAGGCTGTGAGTAATGCAATGTCGGGAAGGTATAGTATTGGTACATTGGCAAATTCTAAACTGTCCTGTTCGTTTTCCGTAACCAGATGAAGAACATGCAACAGGGCAACCAGATAAGGATGGGCTTTTATAGCAGAGCGATCCGAAGGAGTCAGCAGTTTATAATTGCTGTAGTCTTTATAAACATATTGAATTTTGTCCAGTAAGAGATATTGGTCGTCCTTTCTGTTAAATCCAAATTTATTGTCATAGTAGAAAAAACTGTTCGAAAAATCGGGAGTTTGTTTGTAGCGCAGCAAAAACTGGGTTTGAAACCGGTCATAGATATAAAAGGGAAAAATTCTGCGTTCCTTTTCTTTTTCATATTGGAGGAAATACATCCCTTTTTTGAGTCGGGCAGAAAAAACCAGTACGGCAGCATCCGGATCGATAAACGAGTTTTTATCCCTGAAACGAATATATAGTTTACCGTTAGGATCAAATAGAGAAAAGCTCGTCAGCAGCTCTGTAACAGTTTGCTCTTTGTTTGGAAAATCCCTGTCATAGGCCGCAGCAAAGAAAAAGAAATTAGGAATTTTACTTTTGCCGTCATAAGTACATTCTCGGCTCCATCTTTCAGCAGGGTTCGAAAAATACTCATGCGTTGTCGCAAATTCCATACTGGGAGAAGTCATCGGGTAATGGTAATCCAAAACGAAATGCTCATCCTGACTCACGGTGAGAAAGTATTCTTCAAAGTAGTCTATAAAAGAAGCTTTTAATTGATAGATTCCTTTTACCAGTGAAAGTTCAAGTTTTTGGGTCTCTTCCTCTACAATTTTGTTCAGTGTGCCATCAACAAGTACAAGTTGCAGCCCTTCCAGAGGTTGTCTGAAAGAAATATGAATGGAATATTTAGGATCAGAATCGTTCATAACTGATTGTTTTTGGAGAGTAATTGATAAAAGTTTTGGGTGGTGCTGCAGTATCAGTATTGTCTTTTAACTGATGGAAGCCTTTGGCCAGCCTTTTTAGTTGCAAAACCTGCCCTATGGTAACATCACCGTGCCAGACTTCTTCGAGGTTCGGACCGTAGAGGGTCACATTGGAGTTTCGTTCGAAGGTAATTTCACAATTGTATTTTGGCAGTCTCACAGGAACTTTGCAAATCAGAATCTGATCTCCGCCATTTAGGAAATCGGCTGAAGCATCCTGTATTTTCTTGAATTTTTCGGCATGACTTTTAAAATTGTTCCGAATATGATTCGTAAGATTCATTGCCGTAATTTGCCCGGTTGCATCACTGTCGGCATCACCATTGAGACTGTCGATAAGGAAAGTGGTAAAAGCCCCTCGTTTTTTATCAGACTCTGATTCTTTAGGCAGTTCGTCGGTCGCTGCTCCACCGTCTGAAGGATTGTTTATTACCGGATCAATAGTCACCTCATAACTCAGTTTGCCGTAGGCGGTAGAATTACAAATGAGCACTTTTGGATTCCGGTTACCCACCGGAAGATTCCAGGGACCCATAGGGGAATTCCCTTTAATTAGCGTATCATGTTCACGGCAGCAATCAAAGAAAATTAGGATCTCATCAAACGCTCCCGCATTGGTAAACCAGGTGCGATAATCCATACCCGAGATACAATGGTTGATTAGTGCCGGCCAGAGACGAAGGCATAGTGCCGTATTCTCAAAAGTGACGCCTATACCATGCCCGGAGAAATAAAAATACAATCTGTTTATTTCATTTTTCGGTCTGGCAACACGATTCATTTCGTTGATGGCAATGTCAATTTCGGGACCACTAACGAGCAGGTCTGCGCTGTTGGAGACAAAGAGTTTGAGGTTTTCTTTTTTAACACCTCCTTTTGTTTCCAGCCAATTGGCGAAAGCTTTCGCATCTGCTACAGCACCCGACAATGGTTTTTTCTCGTAATGGTCGATTCCTATTACAATAGCATAATCCATAATTAAACGATATTGATAGTTGAAAGGATTGATTTCAGAGTGGCAGGGTTGTTGTCAAAATCACCATGGCGGAAAGAATCGGTCCACATGCTGTTATCCGTATTGGTGATATCATCTGACAGTGCCAGCTTATTGCTCATAATAAAGCTATTGATCGTTTTTAATTCGGCGAAATTTTCATAACGTTTTTTAGCCTTAAACTGCTCATGAAGCCCCATTATCTTTGCATCCGTTTCGTCTTCGAACAAACCTGATACCAGGTAGAGCAGGGAGTAGGTGTACAGGTATTTAACGCAGTAATCTTTTTTCTCATTCTCTTCCTTCATGGTAAACATCTTGAATTTTTTATAAACTCCTTTCTGTTTAGCAGGAATTCCTTTTGCGATAAAGAGGTCGGTTCTGCAGGCAGGTGCCAGAAAAACAACATTGTTGTATTTTAACTGTTTGAAATTTTCGGATGTTGCGGCCAGCATGTTACAAATTGCGATAGAGCCCGCACTATGTCCTACGAGTTCAATAGCGAACTTTTTGCCTGCATTTTGTCTTTTTTGATAATGTTTTTCTAATAAGGAAAGAAAATAGGTTCCGGCATGTAAATCATCACCCGAGCGTCCTTGATTATCATCAAACATTTTTTGAGCTTTTTCTTTCATTTCAGACCAGCCCCATTTGCCTACGCGGTCGATATAAATTTTTCTAAAAGTTTCTTCTACAATCGTTGGGTAAAAATCGTGATGGGTCTCTTGCGCGTAACGTTTTAAAACAGCAAACGCAATTTTGGCTACCAGTTTCCCTAGCGTCAGTAATAATCCTCTTGAATCTCCTGCATCGGGATCAGGTTCTGCCACTTCAATTTCTTCTGTCGCCATTTCATCTTCTGCACGGATCATGGTATTACTTTCCTGTTCAAGTCTGGCCAAAAAGCCTTCTTCATCATCTTCATCAAACATGACGCTTCCACTTCGGCTATTTCCGAGTTCATCACTTAGTTCAGCAAAGGGATATTCTTTTTGTTTTTCTGCTTCAATAGTCAGATTGTCCATTGTTTCGCCACCACCACGTGAACCAACACCCAGCTTTTTGCCTACAATTTTAATGACATAATTGAGTACTTTTTGGAATTGATTGTCTGAGCTTTTGGCACTAAGATTTTCGACTATGATTTCCCAAAGTCCTGTTTCCCACACAAAGGTAACCGCATGTGTTTTAGTAGGAGCATCAACGAAATTGGTACGCATAACTTCAGCCGCTTCCATTCCGCTGGCTTCATTTACGAGTCCGCCATGGAAATAAACAAGCAATCTTTCGATGTTGTGATCTTCCAAATGTTTGAACAGGTTGTCGACATCGGCAGGCGTAGTATAATAGTCTCCGGATTTTTGAAATGTTCCGCCCGGTCCAGCGTTTACATAATAGATTTTTTCAAGATTTGTCATGGATTTTGGTTTATTTTTTGGTTTGTTTCTGGTTGGTAGTATTCTCAGTGAGCCAGCCTTTTTGTAACAACAAAAGGCTTGTGCAGGTGATCTGGATTTGCAGAAAAAGAGAGCAAATTCTAAAGTTCTTTTCGGTTATCAATACTTATTTTGGAGTGTGATCTTTATCTTTAAATCAATTTCTTCAGCGTATAAAGGATACTTTGCTTTACCCATACTTACGGTAAGGGCAGCAGGCTTCAGCTGGTATTAAAAGATAGTTTTTATTGATAATGGTCAGGTCAATGGTTAACGCTACTGATTAAGTGAGCAATAATAAAATGATAACGTAAATTTAAAAATAAAAACACGAGTACTAACAGGTAAAAACACCTGTTTATTTTAGTAAAACAGAAAAAGAAGCCCATGTATTTCGGCTGTTTTTTCTTTACTAAAAAAAAGGAATTGATTACTTTTTGCTTCCTCTGAATAATTTGTTGATGGAGGATTAATTGAATTTTAGTGCTAAGTTTGTAAAGGCATATTGAATCAAAAAATCTGATCAAATAAGGATATGAGTACATTATTTGTTAAAAACATGGTTTGCAACCGTTGCATTATGGTCGTTCAAAACGAACTAGAAAAACTTGGGTTGGATTTTACCAATATTAAATTAGGAGAAGTTACGCTAACAAGAGAACTCAACCCTGAAGAAAGAAACGTACTGGAGGAAGTATTGGTTCCGCTTGGATTTGAAGTCATAGATGATAAAAAGAGCAGAATTATAGAAAAGATAAAAAACATCATTATCGAACTGGTGCACCATCAGGATAATGATACCAAAAACAACCTGTCGGATATCCTGAGCGAGAAAATCAATCACGACTACAACTACCTTTCAAATTTGTTTTCGGAGGTAGAAGGTACTACCATAGAAAAGTATTTTATAGCACAAAAAATTGAGAAAATTAAAGAGCTTTTGGTTTATGATGAGTTGTCTCTTAGTGAGATCGCTTTGCGCTTAAACTATTCCAGCGTTGCCTATCTAAGCAATCAGTTTAAAAAAGTAACCGGATTAACACCAAGCCATTTCAAGCAAATCCGGGAAGAAAAAAGAAAACCTTTGGACGAGGTTTAAGTAAATTTTACAAATCAAATCCATAATTCCACAATAAAAAACAGCGGTATTGTTGCCAACTTTGCAAGTATAAAAGAACAAGCGAATTATGGCAACAAATTATAACACTAAGGAAACAATTTACATTCCGCTGGAAGATGTAGAGAGCGAGCACTGTGCATTAATCGTAGAGAAAGGATTAGCAGAAGTTAAAGGCGTTGAAACCCACAAAGTAGAAGTCAATAACCGCAGAGCTGCTATTACCGTTAAAAACAATGAAACGGTTGGTAATGCCGTAAAGGCGATAAAAGACCTGGGATATGGTGTGCCAACCGTCAAAAATACATTTCCTGTTTTAGGAATGACTTGCGCCTCTTGTGCCGGCAGTGCAGAAAGCATCGTATCTTACGAACTAGGGGTAGTGGATGCATCGGTAAACTTTGCAACAGGAAACCTTACCGTAGAGTATCTTCCGAATCTCACCAACGCTTCTACACTGCAAAAAGCCGTTCAGGCTGTTGGTTACGACTTGCTAATTTTAGACGAATCGAAACAACAGGAATCTTTAGAGGCTATTCATGCAGAGAAATTTAAAAAATTAAAAAACAAAACCATCTGGGCCGTTCTGCTGTCGCTACCCGTAGTAGTGATAGGGATGTTCTTTATGGATATGCCTTATGCCAATGAGATCATGTGGCTGTTTTCTACACCTGTAATTCTGTGGCTCGGTAAAGATTTCTTTATAAATGCATGGAAACAAACGAAGCATGGTTCAGCCAATATGGATACATTAGTGGCTTTGAGTACCGGAATTGCCTATTTGTTTAGTGTTTTTAATATGTTATTCATGGATTTCTGGCACCAACGCGGATTGCACGCCCACGTATATTTTGAAGCAGCGGCAGTCGTTATTGCCTTTATTCTGTTGGGTAAATTGTTGGAAGAAAAAGCCAAAGGAAATACTTCATCAGCTATTAAAAAGTTAATGGGTTTACAGCCCAAAACGGTGATCGTTATGCAACCCGACGGAACAGAAAAACAAGTGGCTATTGAGGAGGTAAATGCCGGAGCTATTATTCTGGTAAAACCAGGTGAAAAAATTGCTGTTGACGGTATGGTTCTTTCTGGTCAATCCTATGTAGACGAAAGTATGTTAAGCGGTGAGCCGGTTCCGGTATTGAAAAAAGAAAATGAAAAAGTATTTGCCGGAACGATCAATCAAAAAGGAAGTTTTCAGTTTCAGGCGGTTAAAGTAGGTAAAGAGACTATGCTTGCCCAAATTATCCGAATGGTGCAGGACGCTCAGGGAAGTAAAGCCCCTGTGCAGAAATTAGTCGATAAAATTGCTGGTATCTTTGTTCCGATAGTAATTGGTATAGCAATTCTAACTTTTATTGCCTGGATTGTTCTGGGGGGAGATAATGCTGTTGCACAAGCGCTATTGGCTGCCGTTACGGTATTGGTTATTGCCTGTCCTTGTGCTTTGGGACTGGCTACCCCAACAGCGATCATGGTGGGAGTAGGTAAAGGTGCTGAAAGCGGTATATTAATCAAAGATGCCGAAAGTTTAGAGTTGGCAAGAAAGGTAACCGCTATAGTACTGGATAAAACCGGAACTATTACCGAAGGAAGACCACAGGTAACTGGTATAAAATGGTTCAACGATGACGTTGCAACCAAAGAGGTTCTGTTAAGCATCGAAAAGCAATCCGAACATCCGTTGGCAGAAGCTGTAGTAAAAAATCTCGAAGGCGTAGCAACTGTAGTTTTATCAGATTTTGACAGTATTACCGGTAAAGGTGCAAAAGCCACTTACAAAGAGGAAACCTATTATGTAGGGAACAAGAAATTGTTGGCAGAGAACACTATTGTGATTCCGGATTCATTGTTGAATCAGGCAGAAGAATGGGGCAAAGAATCGAAAACCGTGATTTGGTTTGCCAATAGTAAACAGGCACTTTCGGTTATTGCAATTTCAGATAAGATTAAAGAGACCTCAGTTCAGGCCATTAAAGAATTGCAGGACATGAATATTGAACTGTATATGCTGACAGGAGATAACGAAGCTACTGCAAAAGCGATCGCTGCCCAAACCGGAATCAAACATTATAAAGCAGAAGTACTGCCACAACACAAAGCCGACTTTGTAAAAGAATTACAACAACAAGGTAGAACAGTAGCAATGGTAGGTGATGGTATCAATGACAGTACGGCCCTGGCAACCGCCGACGTCAGTATAGCAATGGGTAAGGGGAGTGATATTGCAATGGATGTGGCCAAAATGACCATTATCTCTTCCGATCTGACTAAGATACCGCAAGCCATTCGTTTGTCTAAACAAACGGTAGCTACGATTAAACAAAACTTATTTTGGGCATTTATTTATAATCTTATCGGTATTCCGCTTGCTGCGGGGATACTGTATCCGATAAACGGGTTCTTGCTGAACCCAATGATAGCTGGTGCTGCAATGGCTTTAAGCAGCGTAAGTGTGGTGAGTAACAGCCTTCGCTTAAAATGGAAAAAGTAAACTCTTGATGCGTTTGCCCAACGGCGGTTTCCAAATTTATAGGCCGCCGTTTTGTATTTTTTTTATAATTGATTTGTAGTAATGACCTCATTTTTCTCCTTCCAAAGCATTTTGGAGCGGGTTAAATTGAGGTCATTTTTTGTTCATGATAACGTCCGAAACAGAGTCAATAGTTTCAGGTTTCAAGTTTCAAGTTTTAAAATATATTGCTAAAGTGATGCTTAAAAAGAATGTGGTTGAAATAATGTTTAACAAGAAGATAAATAATTTTAAAATGTGAGATGTAAAATGTATGCTGTAGACTTAAAGCGACAGTTTTGAAACTTGAAACCTGTAACCTGAAACTTGAAACCTGAAACTTGGAATTTGGAGTTTGGAATTTGAAACTTGGAATTTGGATTTTAGAGTTGGGAATCAGTAAATCTCATAAATCAAACCAGAAATAGTGTATAACAGTTGAGGTTTAATTAACCGAAATTTACAGTATTAAATAACGATTAAAATATCAATACAATGGAAAAGAAAGATTTTCAATTTAAAACAAACCTTAATTGCGGTGGATGTGTAGCGAAAGTGCAATCAGATCTGGATCATGCAGCAGGTATATGCGAATGGAATGTAGATACTACGACTAACGATAAAATACTTACTGTTCAATCGGAGGGGGCTACCGAAGAAGAAATAATTGCTATTATAAAGTCAAAAGGATTTAAAGCAGAACCTTTAACGATCTAATATCTAAAGCTTTTATTTAACTATAAAAAAGGGCAGTCCGAATCATTTTTGGACTGCCCTTTTTGCATGCTCATTGGAAAATAAAGCTGTTTTTCGGAGGCTACTTTTTCATTTCCTTACCGGCCTGGAGAAAACTCTGGTAGTTCTCTTCTGATTCAAAGTAAGCCACATTTCCCTGTTTGTTCAACGAAACAATATAAGCTGTTGCCTTATCGACTTCTGCTCCGGTATGCGGATCAACTGCTTTGCGGACACTTTCGTCACTCGGAATGCGTTCGACACACATATTGCAGCAACCGTAGTATATTTTGCCGTCAAATGGAACTTCCATTTGTTTTTTACCCATATGAATATCGTTGACCATACAGACTTCATCACTGGGCACGGGATTTCCTTTTGCAACAGCAGCTACGTCTTTTGCGATTACTTCCTGCTGGTCAGAAACCTCATTTTGTTTTTTGTTTTCCTGATCCTTACACGAAATCATTACGATTGCCATTGCGGCAATAAGGAAAAAGTTACCAATTGTTTTCATCGTTGTTATTTTTTAATTTTTGTTCCTTCTATTATTTCTTCAGTCGCTTTCATTAAAATAGCATCACCCTCGTTTAGTTCGCCAAATACTTCAACCTGATCCGGTAAGACACGTCCTTTGGCTACAGGTATGTTTTTAGTTTTTCCTTCTATAACCTGAATGACATACATGCCCATATTGCTCTCAACCAGAGCCATTTTAGGTACAAAAAATGTAGCTTCCTTAGCTTGTAACGAAAGCATCGCTTCTACCACCATTAAAGGTTTGAGTTCGGGTTGCGTTTTCAGAAGATCGGCTTCGATGCGTTCAGAACGTAGTTTGAAATCCAGTACTCCCGATTTACGCGAAATTCTGGCCATGTATTTTTTATGAGGAAGTGACATTACTTTAAAATGTATCGAATCTCCTAAGTTTAGATAAGGGGTATTAGCCTCCGGAATGGAGAGCGAAACACGCAGCTTTTTATTGTCCTGAAGCACCAATAAAGGTTTGTCAGATCCTTTACCCATTGGGCCCACATAAGAACCCGGATCTACATTTCTTTCGGCAACGATTCCGTTAAAGGGTGCCCGAATGACCAAATAATCATTCATAACCTGTATTTCCTGATAGGCAGATTTTGCAGCCTCTAGTTGAGACTGATCGGATAGTTTTCTGGCGGTAATCTGGTCTAAAGCATCTTTGGCAATAGCTCCTTTAGTTTCATTGGCCTTAAACATTCGGTCGTAATTGGATTTGGTTGCAATGTATATGGCTTCCTGAGCTTTCCATTTGGATTTTGCAGCGGACAGTTGTGCCTGAATTTCGGGTGCTTCCAAAACCATGATGATCTGTCCGGTAGTGACGGGAGAGCCAATATCGACATAGAGTTTTTTTACATAGCTGTTTACTTTTGCATAAATAGCAGTTTCCTTGTCGGAGACCAGTTCTCCGGCAAGTTTTAAAGGAACTAACGGATTGCTCTTTTTCAGCGATACCGTTTCAAAATTCTGCATCATCATGGGCATTGCTGCCGGTTTTTCTTCTTTTTTATTTTCTGAATTGCAGGATGCAAATACAATTCCGATAAGGATATAATAGACTAATTTCATGGTTTATTTTTCTAACGTTATATAATGAATACTGTTTTCGTCTTCAGGATCTAGTGAAGGTGATTGGGTTGAGGTTTTGTTTTGGATCCATACAAAAACCAGAGGTAATAGGATTAATACACTAAACGAAGAGGCGATTAATCCGCCAATTACAGCTCTTCCTAATGGGGCTACCTGATCACCGCCTTCTCCATGTCCGATGGCCATTGGAAGCATACCGGCGATCATTGCCAATGTGGTCATAATGATCGGACGTATACGCAAGGCTGCCGCCTGAACTGCCGAACTAAGCGCATCGCCATTTTGCAAACGCAGCGACTCGGCATTACTAATCAGTAAAACGGCATTTGCAATAGAAACTCCTACAGACATAATAATTCCCATATAAGATTGTAAATTCAGCGTAGAGCCCGTGAGTTTCATTAAAATCAAAGAACCCAGAATTACAAAAGGCACAGTTGTTAAGATGACTAAGGATACTTTAAAGGATTGGAAATTTGCCGTTAACATTAAGAAAATAACAATCACTGCAATCAATAATCCTGTGGCCAGACTGTTCATCGTTTCTTCTAAGACAGGAACCATTCCTGACACCTGAACATTAACTCCTTTAGGCAATTCGCCAAGCGAATCTATAGCAGCCTGTACGTCTTTTTGTGCTCTTCCTAAATCGGTATTATGAATGTTTGCCGTAACGGGTGTGTAACCCATGGTACCCAGATTGTAACTTTCACCAACCACTTTTGTTGGCGTGATCGTTGCAACATCGCCCAAAACAGGTCGGTCTGAATTCTTTCCTAACGGAACATTCATTAACTCATCCTTACTGTTTAGAATGTTTTGAGGAGTTTGCACCTGAACATCGTAAGCAATTCCCATCATTCCGCCTACCCACATATTTTTACTGGTGTAGCGGGAAGAAGCTGTTATCGGGATTAAAGAACGTGCGATATCCTGAGCGTCGATCCCCAGTTGTGCGGCTCTTACCCGGTCAATGTTGATTTCGAACGCCGGATAATTTAAGGATTGTGGAATTTGCTGATCTCTTAAATAATCAATTTCTTTTAGCTTAGCCAAAAGCTTATTGGCATACATGACATTCATTTTTTTCATCATACCGGAGAAACGAACCTCAATAGGCGTATTGGTTCCCTGGCTCAGAATCTTCTCTGTAAGTTCGATAGGTTCGAAAGAAAAGTGCAATTCCGGCATTTTTTCTTTCATATGCTTACGGATCGTTTCTTTCAGTTCATTAGTATTCCCGTCAAAATCTTTCAGTGCAATTTGCATTAAAGCTTCATGCGGACCAGCATTGTACAAATAAATTGGACTTACCGCAAAAGAGGAGGGATGCTGACCAATAAACACCGATGATATCGCAATATGATCCTTGCCAATAATAGATTCCAGTTCTCGTAAAACCTGTTTTATTTTGAGCTCTGTTTTCTCTATACGAGTTCCTTCGGGAGCTTTAATACGCACCTGAAACTGACTTGAATTTACGTTAGGCAATACATCTTTACCCGTACTGTTGTACATTAAAAAGGCACCTATCGCCACCACAATAAAACTTACGATTAAGATAGGCCCGCGTTTGCCCATTATCGATTGTAAAAATTGTACAAAACGATTTTTGAATCTGTCGAATCTATCTTCTGCAGGTTCATGGTTTTCCTTGTTTTTCATTAACCAGTTTGCCATTACAGGAACAAAGGTTTGCGATAGTATAAAGGACAATAACATCGAGAACCCGATGGCCAGTGCCAGAGGCATAAATAACGATCCCGGTATGCCTGTCATCATAAAAGCAGGTGCAAATACGGCAAGAATACACAACAGAATTAACAGCTTAGGGAATGCGATTTCTCTACAGGCATCTAAGATCGCTTTGGCCTTGGTTTTGCCCATGGCAAAATGCTGGTGGATATTTTCAATGGTAACGGTACTCTCATCAACCAAAATTCCAATAGCCAATGCCAGCCCTGACAACGACATGATATTGATGCTTTGTCCGAATAATTTAAGGAATAATACGCCTGAAATAATAGAGATCGGAATGGTAAGTACCACAATTAAAGCGGCTCTTCGGTCGCGTAAGAATAAAAGCACCATTAATCCGGTTAACATCGCTCCTAAAACACCTTCGACTATTAAGCTTTTTACAGCATTGATTACATATACAGACTGATCAAATTCATATGAAATGGTAACATCATCCGGTAAATTATTCTGAATGGCAGGAATCGCTTTTTTAAGGTTCTTCACCACGTCCCAGGTCGAGGCATTACCCGATTTTGCAATGTTAATGTAAACTGATCGGGTACCGTTAATAAGGGCATAACCGGTAGTGATATCGGCTCCGTCTTTTATAGTTGCCACATCGCGGATATAAATATTATCGACCCCGTTTTTAAAAATTGGAATATTTCCAAAATCGGCTACCTCCTTTATCGTATTGTTGGTAGGAGTCAAATAATTAATATCGCCAACATATATATTACCGGAAGGCGACGTAATGTTGTTTCGGCTAATCGATTCAACAATCTGTTCGGGTGTTAGCTGATGCGTGCGTAGTTTATTCGGGTCGATATTGATTTCGATCGTTCTTGGACTTCCCCCAAAAGGCGGAGCAGTTGTTAATCCCGGAATTTTAATCAAAAACGGACGTGCGGTAAAATTGGCAATATCCTGTAACTCGTTGTTTGTTTTTGATTTGCTTTTAAAAACCAGTTGACCAACAGGCTGGGAGGAAGCATCAAAACGAATAATAAACGGAGGAGGGGCTCCCGGAGGTAAAAATACCTGCGAACGGTTAGAGAGCGCATTGATTTCGGCAATTGCCTGCCCCATATCTGTACCTTCATAAAAGTTAATTTTCATTAAGGTAAGTCCTTGCGTATTTTTCGTTTCAATGCTTTCGATACCACTGGTAAACAGCATCATGTTTACATACATTTTTGTAAAGTAACCTTCCATTTGCTGAGGTGTATATCCATTAAAAGAATGGGCTATGTACACCACAGGAAGATTCATATCAGGTAAGATGTCGACCTTTATTTCTTTAGAAGCTTTAATCCCGAAGAACAAAAGCCCCAGCACCATCACCATAACAGAGATGGGCTTGCGCAAGGCAAAACGTATTAGATTCATAGTTTCGGGTTTATTGTATCGCGTTTAGTAAAATGTTTAAATCGCCTGTAGCGGCAGCTTTAATCCATAAGGCCTGCCAAATGTTATTCTGGGCAATTTCATACTCAATTTCAGCCCTGTTGAGGGTGTAAAAGGACTGGGTTAAATCGACAATTGTGGTAAGACCATTGTGGTACAAAGCGGTGTGCTGACGGTAAGCGTCTGTAGCAGCGGTTACTTGAGTTTTTGTTTCTTCAAAATTTTCGTAAGCATTTTTCAGTTTATCCCCGGCAAGTTTTTGCTGGGCCATAAGCTCCTGATTCATATACTCGTATTCGTTTCGAAGCGATTGGGTAACCAGCTTTTGTTCCCGCTTTTTAGAGGACTGACGGTAGATATTGGTTAGGTTCCAGCTTAAATTGACTCCAACAATATAATTGCTGCGATCTATCCCGACACCATCAGCATAGGATTGTGAGTAGGCGGTATTGTCCTGTACATAATTCCAGTCAAACCCTGAACCACGCCCTTGTAGGACTCCAAACGCCGAAATGTTTGGTAAAGCCAGTGCGTTTTGTAGTTTTTCCTGTTGCTCACTTTTCAGGATATCACTGCTTCGCCATTCCAGTATGGGATGTTTAATTGTTTCTGCAAAGGTTTCTGAAAGAAGGACCGGTGTTTTAGTAGTAAACACACTATCGAGTTTATAGATCTGATATTCTTCACCCAGCATTACGGCGAGTGATTTTGAATGATCCAGTTCCATATCATACGCCTTTATCACAGCCGATTTAGCATTGGCAACTTCGGCCTTTGCCAAAGAATAATCTACTTCCGGAATCAGACCGCTCTCTGCGCGGCTTTTTGTAGTGGTTTCTACCACTTGGGCACGCTCCAGGTTTTTGTCCTGTACAAATTTAATGCGCTGGGCAGCGAGCAGGTTGAGATAGGCAGCACCCACTTTTACCTGATGCTGAAATTTTAGCTGTTCCAGATCTTTTTGCGCCACATTTTCATCGGCTTTGGCAATGGCAACCTGCGTTTTAATTTTGCCAAAAGTAAATAGATTCCAATTGACGTTGGCAAGATAGAGCGATCCAAAAGCGGCATTCCAGTTTTGATCTTGTAAAGGCATTGAAGTTGCGGCACTGCCTAATCCGCCATAACTGTACAAAGGACCGTTTTGTGCATTAATGGTACCATAACTTTGTTGTGCCATTACCGTAAAGTCAGGCAAATATTGGCTTTTTTGATAAATAGTATTTTCTTTTGAAGCCTTGACAATTGCTTCTTTGGCTTTTATTTTTTCAAAATTTTGAATAGAGCGTTCAAGAGCATTGGGCAATGTTACCATTTGGGCCCAGAGATTTCCGGAAACCATACAGAACATAGCCAATGCAAAATATTGCATTTTCATAGTATGTATTTAAAAATTAAACAATAGGAATCGCGTAACATTTGGGATAAATGCTACAGTTTGTTCAATTGTCTAAAATCAAATACGATAAACGCAGTAGAAAATATACAGAGGGGTATTCCGTATCGGAATAAATGTGGAGAATGCATATTCAGCTTTGTTCACCTTAGGTGAATAAGAGCCAAATACTACTTCGTAAAAATGAAAAGGAAGTGCAATTCCAATAAACTTAGGAACCAGATCAGCGGGAGCTGTTTGGTGTACCTTTTCGGTCGCTTTATGAAATTGTGCTTTATGTTTACAGCAATCTTTGCTTTTTTGCTGTTTTTTCGCAACGCATTTTGGACAAACTTTTCCAACCGGAATATCACCAAACAGATTGGTTTCCTGTTGCACTCCTTTACAAAAATGAGTTATCGTGGTAAAGCCTGACGACAATACCAGATAAAAAACCGAAAGAAGTAGTATAAGTGCTTTTTTCATAATCAGTTGCAAAGGTGGCGCGATTATGTTACAAAACTGTTGTAAAATTTTGGCTGATTTTTGCAAAATTTATAAATCTTTCGGTCGTTGATTAGCAGCGTTCAGAGTTATAATTGTTTCCTAATTTCTGTACTCCAAAATATCCCCCGGTTGACATTCTAATACTTTGCAAATGGCCTCCAGCGTACTGAATCTTATTGCCTTTGCTTTTCCGGTTTTTAATATGGAAAGATTCGATAAAGTTAAATCTACTTTTTCGGAAAGTTCATTTAATGACATTTTTCGTTTTGCCATCATCACATCCAGGTTTATGATAATTGCCATAGCTTATATTGTTAATTCGTTTTCTTCTTGTAATTCGATTCCTTTTTTGAAGATATAAGTTACAACAAGCAATATGACACCCATAAATAACCAAACATCTGCACCGGCAATTTGTAATTGCTGAATGTCTTGTAGTTTAAGACCGCTATTGGACAAATTGTTTACGAGTTCTATTCCCCATGAAGAAAATAAACCAATGCCAAAGGATAGATAAGTCAGGGTCAGTATGAAATCCTTGAATAGGCTGCTGAATGGTGCTGCAATATTCAGTTTTTTGTTCAGGAAAACTTTTATAATACAATAAAACAATATTGCTTTTAACGTTGCTACAATAATGATAACACTGCTAAGTGTGATGTACTGACTCTGATTAAAGCGGTACAGTTCCGTTAAATCAACTGATTTCCAGAATTTAGCGGCATCGTCAGGATTCAGGGTTAGCGTTGCGATTGTTTTTGTCAGTATTCCAACTGCTTCGATACATAATCCAACAAAAATAATCCATGAAAGCACGTGTAATACTTTAAGGATGGTTTGGGTACTAATTTTAATTTCCATGGTATTTGGTTTAAAAATTCTGTGTGAAAATATTAAATATTTATTGATAAACAATAAATTTATACTGAAAAATAATCAATTTAAAGAGAAATATTTCTAAAGTCCAGTAAAATCAAAGCTTCAGAAATAAAAAAATCCCCAACTATTTTACAGTTGAGGATGTAGTATGTATAAAAGGCTTCTTCTTAATAATGTTTCCTATATTTCATCGATCAGATTGTTTCTCTTTTACACCAAAAGCCAATAACCACAAACAAATTCCAATTTCTCCAATTGTGGCCGGCATGCTGATGTATTTTGAAATTCCGAGGCTTGAATAATCTGAAACCAAAGTATTGCCTAAAAAGTTGATCAGATATCCAAAACATCCCATCATCAATAAAACTCCGAAAAATTTAGGCAAAAAGCCAGATTTGTAGACCAAATAACCAAAAGGAAATAGCCAAAGTCCTGAGAAGATGTGTACCATTCGCATACCGTTATCGTATTGGTTAAGATACAGCATAACTTGCGATTTGGTTTGTTCTAATGATAAACCAAGATTAGTATCTGTTATGAGAGAAAGTACATTAAATTGATTCTGAGCATTCAAAAAGTAAACAGGTACACTTAAAATGGCTAAGATCGCCATTGTTTTAGCATTGCCTTTATCGACCGGTTCGAACAGTTTGTACAGTCGCAGCACTAAGAAAAAGAAGAAGAGATAACAGGATAATCCGGCTACAATTCCAAATCTAAAAAGCGATTCAGCTGCTTTGATATTGTTGTAAGTTGCGGTTAAATTATCCCATACAATAAGTTTGGAAGGGACATAAGCCAAACTGAAGATTCCTGTCAGGACTACTGCTAAGTAGAGTAGGCCTGCAATTCGGGCTGTTTTTTTTGGTGTCGTCATTTTGTTTTGGGTTTAAAATAAGACGCCAATAAATTGATTCTGTTACACTTTCTGACTTTGTACGATCAAATAACTGATATAAAGTCTTCGTTTCCTCTCAATAAAATATTGATTTATGTGGGTACAGTTTGTATTTTTGCCCTTATGAATGATAATTTTACAAATGAATATTTTGGGATAGGGATCCAAAATGGTAAAACGCCTGAGAATTTGGGTGTTTTGTGGCGATCCGCTCAAAATTTGGGTGCTACTTTTATATTTACTATCGGAAATCGATATGCCAAACAAGCCTGCGATACACATGATGCGGTTAAAGCAATTCCTTATTTCCATTACGATACCTTTGAAGCTTTTCTCGAAAACTTACCAAAAGGAGCACGATTGGTTGGTGTTGAACTAAACGAAAATGCTTCTGATCTGGAAACCTACGAACATCCAAGACGCTGTGTCTATTTATTGGGAGCAGAAGATCATGGTCTGTCTAAAAAAGTAATGGAGAAGTGCCACCATTTAGTAAAGTTTAAATCGGTAAAGAGTTTGAATGTGGCTGTCGCCGGAACTATTATTATGTACGACAGAAACTTACCGAAACCACGCTCTTAACACAATTAGAAGTAGTCTGCTGCCTATAGCGGTTTTATTAAGGGGCTTTGCTAAGAGCCAAAAGTGATCAGTATCAGTTTAAAATTTTACCCTCTTTAAAATAATAAAGTATGAGAATACTAAAACCAATCTTTGTTGTACTTCTTCTGACGGTTTTAAGCAAGGCTTACAGCCAAAAGGCAGCTGTAGAAAAAGACATTCAAATTATTCCGAAACCAAAGCAATTGGTTCTTAAACAAGGAAGTTTTCAGTTTTCTGCCACGACTAAATTTGTGGTAAGCGGCGACACTCAAAAAGAAATCGCTACGGTTTTAATAAACAAATTTCAAACGGCAGCCGGATTTCGTCCTGAAATTTCAAGTACCCTTCCAAAAAGAAATTATGTTCAGTTTAAAGTCGATCCCACTTTAAAGAACGAAGCCTATGTATTAGAGGTAAATAAAGAAAACGTTACCATTACGGCAAAAGGAAATGCAGGTTTTATTTACGGCTTAGAAAGCATTCGACAATTACTCCCTGAAGGTATTGAAAGTAAAAGTATGGTAGCAGCTGCAAAATGGGAGATCCCGAATCTTACTATTACAGATGAACCCCGTTTTCAATGGAGAGGATTGATGTTGGATTTGTCACGTCATTTTTTTGATAAAAACTACATCATTGAGACTATCGATCGATTGGCAATGCTTAAAATGAATGTTTTGCATTTGCATTTGGTTGACGATCAGGGTTGGAGAATTGAAATAAAAAAATATCCAAAACTTACCGAAGTTGGAGCCTGGAGAGTCGATCAGGAAAATGCAGCCTGGAATGCAAGATTGCTTACCAATCCGGATGAAAAAGGAACATATGGTGGCTTTCTGACTCAGGAAGAATTAAAAGAAATTGTAAAATATGCAGCTGCAAAAAATATAGAAATCATTCCCGAAATCGAAATGCCGGCGCATGTGAGTTCGGCTATTGCGGCTTATCCTGAACTGGCTTGTTTTAATCAGAGAATTGGAGTTCCGTCAGGTGGATTATGGCCTATTACGGATATTTATTGTGCCGGAAAAGAAACTACTTTCGAATTTTTGCAGGATGTAATAGATGAAGTCATTGCCATTTTTCCTTCGAAATACATTCATATTGGGGGCGACGAAGCAACCAAAACCAATTGGGACAAATGTCCGAATTGTCAAAAAAGAATGGCAGATAACGGATTGAAAGACGCCCATGAACTGCAAAGCTATTTTGTGAAAAGAATAGAGAAATACATCAATTCTAAAGGCAAAAAATTAATCGGCTGGGACGAAATACTGGAAGGCGGTTTGGCTCCCGAAGCTACTGTAATGAGCTGGAGAGGTACAAAAGGAGGGACCGAGGCAGCAAGGCAGGGGCATGACGTAATCATGTCGCCGGAATCTCCTTGTTATTTTAATTTTTATCAGGGACCTCAAAACGTAGAGCCATTGGCTTTTGATGCCTATAATCCATTGAATAAGGTTTATGAATTTGATCCTGTTGTGGCTACCATGACCCCACAGGAAGCCGGTCATGTACTAGGTGGACAGGCAAATTTATGGGCCGAATTTATTACAAATCCAAAAGCTTCGGAGTATATGATTTTTCCGAGACTGGCTGCTTTGTCTGAGGTTTTGTGGAGTTCAAAAGAAAATCGCAATTGGAATAATTTTACCACCCGATTGCCTTCTTTATTGAAACGATACGATTATTTAGGGATCAATTATGCCAAAAGCGCTTATTTAGTTACGGCTTCGGCTGTGGCTGATTTGCGTCAAAAAGCGATTCAGGTTACCTTTAAAAATGAATTTCCAAATTCGGACATTCGTTACGTTCTGGGAGATAAAAACATAGAACATCAGGCCATACAATATACAAATCCGATTTCGTTTAATCAAACAACAGTGTTAAAAGCGGCTTTGTTTCAGGACAATAAACCGGTTGGAAGAATATTTACAGATACGATCGTATTTCACAAGGGGTTTGGTCATAAGGTGAGCTATTTAACGCCTTATAGCGAAAGTTATAAAGGAGATGGTCCTTTTGGAATGGTAAATTCTATCAGAGGATCTAAAAATTTCCATGATGGTCAATGGCAGGCATGACTGGTTAATGATATGGAAATTGTAATCGATCTTGAAAAAGTACAAAGTATCGAAAAGGTAGCAATTGGAACTTTAGAAAGCCAGGGTGCCGGGATTTATTTTCCAACACAATTAAAAGTTTTAGTATCAAAGGACAGCATTAACTATAAAGAAGTTGGGAAAATCAAACGTCCCTTTGCGGTGAATGTCAATTCGGAGCTGAAAGATTTTAAAATCAATTTTGTAAAGCAAGAGGTCCGATTTGTAAAAGTAATTGCAACCAACTTAAAAAAGGCTCCAACAGGAGGAAGTTCGTGGTTGTTTGTAGATGAGATTTTAGTGGATTAAACTGCTTTTTTTGAATTACAGAAAAATGATTGCTGATTTTTGATTAGCGATTTTTGATTTAAGATACTTTACAAAATTGAAAGAAATTAACTACATTTGTGTTAGTCAGTAAAAGATTGAAATTTTAAACCAACTATATTTCAGAAAAACACGTAAAACTACCTGTAAAACTTTGGTTTTATTCATTTTAATTTACTGTTATCTAGTGTGATAAAACAGTTTTGTATGGAAAATGAAAAGCAATTTAACGGTCTGGATACTTTTGACCATATCGTAGTACTAATGCTCGAAAATCGTTCTTTCGACAATTTATTAGGCTATCTCTATGAGTCGAATGAAGTGCCGGATGGCAAATCTTTTGAAGGGCTTTATAATCCTGAGGTTGACTATGCGAATCCTATTCCCGGCAGGGCTACAAGTCCGCCAGGTGAAACGAGTATTTCTCCTTCACGTGCAGCCGATTATTGGACACCTTATCCGGATCCGGGTGAAGAATATCCCCATGTTAATACACAACTTTTTGATACCATTAATCCTGATTGCAATGTAGGTGTGCTTGATCATGATATGATAAAACCATACAACCTGCCTAATTCTGCACAGGAACCCACCATGAATGGCTTTGTTAACGATTATGAAAGTAATCTGATGTCGACCTATGGTATTGCAAAGCCCTCGTTCGACGATTATAAGGTAATTATGGAGTGCTTTCAGCCGGATCAGATTCCTGCGATGGCTACTTTGGCAAAACAATTTGCAGTTTTTGATCATTGGTATTGTTCCGTGCCGAGTCAAACTTATTGTAATCGGGCGTTCTGGCATGCCGCCAGTTCGGGAGGTAAAGTGATTAATCCGATTGGAGAGGATGGGAGCGGTTTTCCGGGACTTGATGGTGATCTTAAAGGAATGGATTCATGGGTCGAAGAAGTATGGTCGTTGCCTACTATTTTTGACCGCATGTATGATAAGGATGTTTCCTGGAAAATCTATTCGCCTATAGCACCTTTGAGCCTGACCTATGTTGTCAACGGGCATGAGAAAGGGCTGGACCATACACATAGATATGATGATTTTCTTGATGATCTCAGAAAGGGTGATTTACCACAATATTCCTTTGTAGAACCTCAATTTCTTCATAAGCACAATGATCAGCATCCGTCGGCAGTAAAACACAATTTAGGAACCGGAACAGTAAAATTAGGAGATGAACTGATCCGCGAAGTATATAATGCTATCAAAGAGAGTCCGCTAAGAGACCAAATACTTTTTATCATTACTCATGATGAACATGGCGGTTGTTTTGATCATGTGGTCCCGCCTGCTACAGTACCGCCTGTTGCCGATATGATAGGGGAGTGCGATTTTACTTTTGACCGTTTGGGTGTTCGTGTTCCGATGATAATGGTATCGTCTTATATTCAGCCGAATACCATAATCAACGGGCAGTTTGAACATACTTCATTTATCAAAACGGCCTGTCAGAAATGGGACCTGGATGCGTTGACCGAAAGGGATAGCGATCCTGAAGTTTTACCGTTTACAGAAGTCTTTTCCGATCAGAAAAGAACGGATTGGCCTGATATTCCTTTCCATATCGATTTAAAAGAGCTGTTTCCTGAGCCTGACACCAGCAAGGATCCGTTAAACGGCTTACAAAAGACCATGTTGACCAGTTTGCTGCATATTGAAAAGATGAAAGGTCTTGGTAATACTCAAAGAGAAGACATACAAACCATAGGTGATATGATGGAGTTTATTAAAAGATTTCAGTGATATTAGCTGGAAAAAGGAGTAATTACATTAAGCAGAGTTAGCATTGAAAGGGGAGCGTCTCTGACTTCGTGTTTATTGTTTAATTAGAAAGATATAATTAAATATCCCGTTTAAAGTGTTATTGGATAATATTTTAAACGGGATTCTTTTGTTTACGATCTTTTGTGAAAGTTACTTCTGCTTATTAATGTCGTTGTACAATTTATCTACTACTTTTTCCAAAATTTCTCCGGTTTCATTAAAACTGGTATTGGTCAATATAGATATCCCTATATTTTGTTTAGGATAAATCACAAACCAATTCTGCATTCCGTAGATACCTCCGTGATGTCTGTAAATTAATTCATTGCCATTTTCTAATATGTACCAATGATAGCCTTCCCAAAAATCAGAACCTTCTTTGTATAATTTTTTATGAGATTCATTTACAATAAGATTTGACTCGTCAAGTTGCAATTTCATGTATTTTACTAAATCTGTAGTAGTAGAATGCAATCCTGAAATTCCTCCCCATAAAGTTCTGTTGAAGTTTGGCATTAACTCGTTTTTATCGTTGTACCCTTTTACCAATCTTAGTTTTTCATTATCATTTAGTGTAAATTTGGTTTGGTTCATTTTATTTGGTTTCAAAACAAATTCATTTACCAATTCCTCATAAGGCTTTTGATACACTTTTTCAAGTATATAGGCAGTTAACTCTGGAGCCGTGTTGGAATAAGAGTATGTTTCTCCGGGTATCGTTTCAATTTTGATTAATTTCAATCCTTCCAAAAAAGCCGTTTTATTTTCACTTTTTGGGGGAAAATTTGGAAACCCGCTTGTATGCGTGAGCAAATGTTTAATTCTTATAGGTTCACCTTTAAACTCTAAATTGAGATAAGGTTCGTTAAGATAGATTCTGACATCATCATCTAAATTTATTTTTTTATCAAGTACGGCTTTTGCGGCTACATAACCTGTAAAAGTTTTAGTTACAGAAGCTATTTCATAAAGTGTAGAATCGTTTGGTTTGTTCCCTTTTCCAATAGATAATTCTCCAAAATATTTTATGGTCGATTCCCCATCCTTAAGCACTGCTACTGAAACAGAATGAAATCTTTTGTCCTCTAATAACTGATTGACATTTTTTGTAATCGCATTTTCAATATTTTGTTTATCGCTTTGCTGTCTACTTTTGCAGCCAATTAAGGCAAAAATGAAGAAGGGCATTAAATGTTTTAGGGTCATAATTTTTAGTTTAATCGCTGGAAACTTACCTTATGTCAGCTATAAAAAAAGGTTAAATAAAATGCTGTTTTATTTAACCTTTTTTAACTCATTAAGTTTTCTCGAGAGTAATAATTTTTGCTAAGATATTGAAAAAACGATTTTTAACATTACGGGAAAGCGTAAATGGCAAAGAAATATTTCAGCTGTGGTTTTTTTAATGCAAAAGTTTAAATACGATTGCTTCCGAAAAGGGAATAATTACCAGTTGAATCTTGTGCAGTCATTTATTTGCCTATACAGAAATTAGCAAAATATTCCCCAGCTGGTTCGGGTAGTTCCAATAGAAAGCAAAAACAAAAGCCATGTGACTTTGCACAGCTGGAGTGTTTGTGTAGGAGACTCATGGTTTTATCTAAAAAAAAAGATATTTCTGTTGGTTAGCATATTAAAAACAATACTACGCTTTAACAGTTTTGGAATAGAATCAATTAGTTACTTTCGTTGGCAATTACTTTATTTGCGACAGAATTGCTCGGCGAATAATTAAATTTTACAATGTTATATTCATAGTTAAATTTGTCTAATTCACCACACTCACAGTCTATTTCTTCAAATTGATCTTTAGTCGTTGTGGTGGCGGTAACATAAGTAAAGGTGGTCACGGTTGTTCCTGTTATTTCAACGTAGCCTACAACGCAAGTTAAAAGGCCAATAGTTTTAGCTGTTGTGACTTTTGCATCTGCTTGTACAATTTTCATATATCGTAATAGATTGGATTCCAGGTATTTTAGTTTGTCATTTGAAATCCCTAGTACATCTTCAAAGAATTGTAAATTCACGGCAGAGGGTGTACCACAATACAATTTTGTGTTGGAGTATGCTGATGTTTCTCCCATTCCATTTATAGTGTTCATAGCGCGTTGCATTTCGGGGCCGTCTACCAGATACAATCCTCCAACAAAAGGTGTCGTATTGTAGGTCTTTTTTAGGGCGACTCTTATATCAACGAATAATGCAAGCGCATTTTTAAAAGCTTCCAAAAGGGCTGTTTCTACTTTGTTATCTGCATCCTTTGGTAGTAATGCCAGTAGTAAATTTTCATTACAGGTGTGCAGCCACGCCTGATCCAGAGCAGGCGTAATGCAATATGGTATAGATTTGTTCATGGGGTGTGTTTTTTTGTTGAGTATAAAATTGTAGTTTAAAAACGTGTTCGAAAACTGTTTTTTCTATTACGGATAAAACAAATTTGGTCATTTTATGCACTCTTTTTCATTGAATAGAGTAAGTATTCATTTCAAAGGAATGCATAAACTGACACAAATTAGTTACTTTTTACGAAATGCTTTATTTTCGTAAAAGTGTTGTTGTTGAACTAAGATGGTTCTATGTAGGAATAACCAACTTTTGTATAGTCTACATTATAAGAAAATTTAGTTGAATCGCTAGAGCATTTATGCTTGATCAGTACAGCAGCAGAAGAAGCTTTTGAAACTGCATATACAACAGACGTTGTAGGTATGTTCAGACCAGGTACTAAAGACAGTAACGTAATAGTTGTACCAAGGTTTTGAGCTGTTGTGTTACCCGCAGCCGCAGCCTGAGTCGCCGCCATCGCTCTATTAAGATAGTCGCGCATTGGGTTTACTGAACCGCCCACACCTGATAGGATATCGTTAAACAACTGCTCATTTGCTTGCTGTATAGTACCATTACCAATTAATGTTCTTTGGACTACATTAGTTTGTGACATTCCTCTTATAGAATTCAAAGCTTTCACCATAGCAGGTTGATCTAGTGTATAAAGACCATCCACCACTTGTTGTCCTGAAGTTGCCAGTACAGCATCTTTTATTTTGTTAGGAACTTGTAAGGCTCTTAAGAAGGCATTTCCCATTATTCGGTTTTGCTCCTCGGACCAGATGTCTAGTTTATAATAAAAGATGTAATCATTTCCTTCTGTATGTATCCATGTGCCATCATTAGTAACGCCACGTGTTTCAAGTATAACATAATCATGTTTCTCAAAATTGTCAATAATAGTGCTCATTGTTTATTTGTTTTTGGGGTTGTAATCATTGCTACAAGAATTTATAACTACCTGTAACAACTAACCTTAGACCACCAGACTTTCTGGCGCTTCTAAAGTATTTGTCTTACTCATGAGGCTTTTCAGTTTTCGCCCCTGTAATAAAAACCTCTACAGGAAGGTTTGTTTAAGTGTGTGCTGCAGCATTGTTTTTTTTCTACTAGTAAACGAATTAAGCAAGACCATAAATCCGTATTTTTTATGTTACTTTTTAGAATATCGTATTCTAAATTACGCTTGGTATTGTAAAAATTAGCTTACTGATAGTTTTTTGTTTTGTAATATTACTCTTCAAAATTACTTTATTACAAAATTATGAGATAGCGTATAAATACTTGATTTTTAATAAATTAGTATTTTTTTTGTTTGTAGGGCTAACTAACAGTTTATAATGCACATATATTTAGTCAAAACAGTAATGTTTCATGTAATATTATGCTAAAGCTAAAGGTAAAAATGAATCATGCTACAACTCGGTTATAGCGTTATAGGATAGCTTGTAAATTCTGACAAAAGGGACTATCGTGTTGCGGTAGAAAAGATCAATTGATTCCGGTTTAAAGTGATAACCTCAAAAAATCGTGTTTATAAAGAAAAGCTTATGATGGAATGGAGAAAAAGGTATCGAGATCACATCTTCGAAGAGCGATTATGGTGGCGAACTTAGTAATATCAAATTCGCCACGCTCAATGAACCGGTATATTGTCCCTTTGCTTTGGTCAATTTTAGACCGTCTAGTCCTTAATTTATAGGCCCTGGAGCTACATTTAAGAGAGTAGTAAAGTGTTTTTGTTGTGCCGTAAACACACTTTTACAGAATTCGCAGATTCTGGTAATTTTAAACGCGTTTGTTTAGTGTTGTTTTGCGATGTTATTTCCCAATACAGAAATTAGCAAATATATTTCCCAGTAACTCATCGTTTGAAACCTGACCGGTGATAAGACCAAATTGGTATAAAGCCTCACGAATATCAAGTGCAATTAGGTCGCTGGAAAGATTAGTTTCCAAACCGAATTTTACTTTCTGAATTTCATCTAATGCTTTAAGTAAAGAATCGTAATGTCTTGTATTGGTTACTATCGTTTCATTGTTTCGGAGGGCTCCGGTATTGACAAAAGAAAGTAATTCATTTTTTAAATCATCAACACCAATTTTCTCTTTAGCTGAAATCAATAATAATTTTGCATTTAAATTTTCAAGTTTATTGGTGATGTTTGCAACTTCATCAGCAGACAATATATCTTTTTTATTGACAACAATTAACAGAGGTTTTAATGGGTATTTATTTTTGATTTGTTCAATTTCAGAAACAAACTCAGAGCTTGAAATCTGAAACTTGAAACCGTCGAATAAATAAATCACAACCTGCGCCTGGTCGATTTTCTCAAATGTTTTTTTAATTCCGATGCTTTCTACAACGTCCTTGGTTTCACGAATTCCTGCTGTATCAATAAACCTAAAGCCAATTCCGCCAATCACTAGTTCATCTTCGATCGTGTCGCGTGTTGTTCCGGCAATGTCAGATACAATGGCACGTTCTTCGTTTAACAAGGCATTCAGTAAAGTTGATTTCCCTACATTGGGTTCTCCCACAATAGCAACCGGAATACCGTTTTTAATTACATTTCCAACGGCAAACGAATCAATCAGACGTTTTAAAACAAATTCAATTCGGTTTAATAACTCATGAAATTGGGTACGGTCGGCGAATTCTACGTCTTCTTCGGCGAAATCCAGTTCCAGTTCAATTAGAGAAGCAAAATTTAAAAGTTCTTCACGGAGTTTGGCAATCTCATTACTAAAACCACCGCGCATTTGCTGCATGGCGATTTGGTGAGAAGCTTCGTTATCTGATGAAATCAAATCGGCAACAGCTTCTGCCTGCGACAAATCAAGTTTTCCGTTTAGAAAAGCTCTAAGCGTAAATTCTCCCGGATCGGCCATTCGGCATCCTTTTCTTAACAGCAGCTGAATAATTTGCTGTTGGATGTAAGTAGAGCCGTGACACGAAATTTCAATCGTATTCTCACCTGTATAAGAGTTAGGACCTTTAAAAACAGAAATCAATACTTCATCCAGCGTTTTAGAACCATCTACAATATGCCCTAAATGTAAAGTATGTGTTTTTTGCGTGGTTAAATCCTTGTTTTTTATGGATTTAAAAACCGAATTTCCGATCGTTATAGCGTCAGAACCTGAAATACGTATGATAGCAATAGCTCCAGCCCCGGATGGGGTGGCCAATGCAACTATAGAATCTTGATTTATCATGTTGCAAAGGTATAAAAAAAGGCACAAAATTACGAACTCAAAGCTGACTTGAAAATGAGGTTTTAAGTTTATTAAAATGCCAATTTTAATAAATTGTCAAATGTTAAAATACTGATAATTATCAGTTTGTTTTGAGCCTAGAATGATTAAATTTGAGAAACAAACCTTTAATCTCAAACAAAATGAAAAAGATATTATTTCCAACAGATTTTTCTGAAGCGGCAACAAATGCTTTTGTTCACGCCTTGGAATTTGCTAAAATTGTAAATGCCGAGCTTGTTTTGTTGCATACTTTTGAGATTCCGGTTTACGACAGTCAATTTTTCCCCGAAAATTACGCTTCGATCTACAGTTCGATCGAATTGGCAAAATTTGAAATGTTTAAAGACGAAATTCCAAAGCTCAGAGCCATTGCTGCCGAGCGAAAACTGGATTCAATTGTGATCAAACACCGTTTGATGGATGGAGATTTAATTTACAACCTAAAAAATGCGGTAGAAGAGGACCATATCGATTTTGTAATCATGGGAACTTCAGGAGTTTCGGACTGGACGAAATTTTTTCTCGGATCGAACACCAGCTCTGTAATTTCAGAGGTTAAAGTTCCTGTTTTATGTGTTCCGGCAGATGCGAAATTTAAAAAAATAAAAACAATTGGTTTTACGACCCGTTACCGTGAAAAAGACAAAGCCGAGCTTCGTAAAGTTTTGGCAATTGCAAAGAAAACAAATGCGAAGGTAAAAAGTTTGTATGTCAGAGCGTCTAATACAGATGTTTCTGATGCCACAATTAAAGAGTGGGATAAAGAATTTGCGAATGAAAATGTAGAATTTTTGGTTCTGCCAAGTGACGAAGTAAAAGAAACCATTCTTGATTTCGTGCTTTACAAAGATCTGGATGTTTTAACGGTTATTACACACAAAAGATCTTTCTTCGAAAGCATTTTTGAATCGAGTTTCTCAAAAAAGATCACCAAAGAAGTTTCGATACCTGTTTTGGTCATGCATGAAACCTAAAATCTATTAGAGAATTACTACCGGAATGTAAGTGTAAAACCTATATTTGTGTTTCATTAAATTAGAAGAATGGAAGCATATCAGAATAAAGTTGAGCACTATACAGGACGTTTTAATAAAATCAACAAAAAATACAATAGCATTAGTATACTGCGTCTTTTAAGCGTATTTCTATGTTTGTTCTTATTGTTTTATTACATTAAAACCAACGAAATACTTTATGCAGCTTTTGCTTTTTTGTCTTTTGTTGGTTTTCTTTTTTTAATGCGAATTCACTCTGCTTTGTCTTTTCAGAGAGAGCTTACAAAGGCAATTTTGAAACTAAATCAAAATGAAATTGCGTATTTAAAAAGAGAAAAAATCCCTTTTGAGAATGGAGTAGAATTTAATGATTTTAGTCACCCTTATGCGTACGATCTGGATGTTTTTGGAGATCATTCTTTGTTTCAAAATTTAAACCGAACGGCAACTTATATTGGGAAAAAGACATTGGCAAATCAATTATTGAAGCTGTCTTCGAATGAAACTATTCTTGAAAATCAGGAAGCGATCAATGAGTTAAAAACAAAAATCGATTGGCGTCAGGATTTCATGGCTTTGGCAATGATTAGTTATGACACAAAAGAATCTTATCAGTCTTTAGTTCATTGGAATTCATTTAAAAATAATATCTTACCTAAAGTTTTAATTGCAATCTCGGTTATTTTTCCAAGCTTGTTTTTAGGCTTTTTGGCAGCATATTTTATTACCTCAAAAACAATTTTATTATCCTATCTGAGCTACATTTTTATTGCCAATATGATTGTTTTGGGGAGTTCTTTTAAACGGATTCAGTCGGAGATTGCCAAAGCTGATAATGTAGACAAAATTATCAAACAGTATAGTTTATTGGTTCAGAAAATTGAAACCGAATCTTTTCAGTCTAAAAGATTAATCGATTTGCAACAGCAGCTTATTTTTAAAAATGCGACTGCAAGCAAACACCTGAAAGATCTTTCGGAGTTGTTTTCGAGAATGGATACCATTAATAATTTTGTAACCGCTACTGTGTTTAATGGAATGTTTTTATTCAATCTGCACGTTTTGAAAGCACTTTTAAAATGGAAACAAAACTATTCGGCTGAACTTGAAAAATGGATTGCTATTATTGGTGAATTTGAAACGTTGAATAGTTTGACAAATTTGGCTTACAACAATCCGGACTTTGTTTTTCCGGAGATCAACTCAGACTATAAAATTGGGTTTTCAAATCTGGGTCATCCTTTGCTAAATTCGGAAACCAGAGTAGGTAATGATACTCATTTTTACCCTGAATCTTTTATGATTCTCACAGGCTCTAACATGTCGGGAAAAAGTACTTTTTTGAGAAGTTTGGGAATCAATATGGTTTTAGGCGGAATAGGTTCAGTTGTTTGTGCTTCAAAAGCGGAGCTGCATCCACTTCCAGTATTAGTTTCAATGCGATTGTCTGATTCATTAGCGGATAGTGAATCCTACTTTTTTGCCGAGATTAAACGTTTGAAACAAATTATGGATGCGCTGGAAGAACGCCCTGCTTTTGTTTTGCTGGATGAAATTTTAAGAGGAACAAACTCCGATGATAAACGAAACGGAACAATTGAAGTCGTTAAAAAAATAATTGCCAGGAAAGCAATTGGGGCCATTGCGACACACGATATTGAGGTTTGTTTGACAACAAATGAATATCCTGATATTTTGACCAACCAGTGTTTTGAAGTGGAAATTAAAAATAACGATCTTCATTTTGATTATAAACTTCGAAGTGGAATTTGTAAAAATAAGAGTGCCACTTTCCTGATGCAGAAAATGGGAGTTATTTAGAAGATTTTAGATTGTAGATTTTAGATTGTTGATATTTGTTTTTTACCAGTAAAATTGTTGATGCAATCAACAAATAATATATTTGCAAAGTAATCGCACAGAAAAATCTGCAATCTAAAATCTAAAATCTATTTCTGCATTTCTTTAATGGTGTTCACAAAAGCTTCCACAGGCTGAGCTCCGGAAACGGCATATTTTCGATCAAAAACAAAAAACGGAACTCCTTGTACTCCAATTTGATTGGCTTCATGTATGTCGGAATGAACGTCGTTTAAGTAAAGCTTTTCATCTTCTACGACTTCTTGTACCTCTTTTGCATCTAAACCTGCCTGAATGCCTAATTCTATAAGGGTTTGCGAATCGTTTAGATCTTTTCCTTCGGTAAAATATGCTCTGAAGAAAATTTCCTCCATTTGATCACCAAGCCCTTTCGTTTTAGCCAAATGAATGATACGATGTGCTGTTAGTGAATTTGAAATGATCGCTTTATCAAAATGATAGTCCAAACCTACGCTTTTTGCGCGTTCTGTGACACCTTTGTGCATTTCGATGGATTGCTCAACAGAAAAACCTTTTCGTTCCGCCAGAAAAGTATAAACATCTTTACCAGATTGCGGCGTGATGGTTGGGTCGAGCTGAAAGCTTTTCCATTCAATTTCAAATTCATCATTTGGAAATTCAGCTAAAGCTGTTTCCAGTTGTCTTTTTCCGATATAACAAAACGGACACATGATGTCCGACCAAATTTCTATTTTCATATTACAAAGTTAAAGAAAAAAAGTTTCAGGTTTGACATAATCGATATAGACCCGACAGGTTTTTAAAACCTGTCGGGTCTAAATGTTCAATAAAATAAATCCCAAATTCCAATGATCAACAATTGGAATTTGGGATTTATTTTATTGGAATTTGAAATTTTATTCTTTTTAGAAAGAAACCCGCATTTCAACCTGAAACCTGAAACAAAAAATCACCAAAAATAAAAAACCGCAAATCTTAAAAAAAGAATTGCGGTTTCTAGGTATAAAAAATGGTTGGTTAATAGCGATGTTATTTTTTTTTACAATGATATGTCTTTAATTTCAAACTAAAAAAAATCTCTGTAACAAAATGAAGTTTTGATGTTAACTATTTAACATTACAGGCATTACCAGCATTGTTACAGTTTCGCCTTCCTCTAAACCATCAACCGGCGTAAGGATTCCTGCTCTATTAGGCAATGACATCTCCAGCATAATCATATCCGATTGCAGGTTCGTCAGCATTTCAGTTAAGAAACGAGAGTTGAAACCAATTTGAAGATCATCTCCTTGGTAATCACAAGTTAATCTTTCTTCGGCTTTGTTGGAGTAATCGATATCTTCTGCAGAAACATTTAATTCAGCTCCGGCAATTTTTAAACGAATTTGGTGTGTAGTTTTGTTAGAGAAAATGGCCACACGCTTAACTGAACTTAAAAATAAAGAACGGTCAATCATTAATTTGTTTGGATTTTCTTTTGGAATTACCGCTTCATAGTTAGGGTATTTTCCATCGATCAAACGGCACGTTAAAATATAATTGTCAAATGAGAAAGTCGCATTTGAATCGTTGTATTCAATTTTTACTTCGGCATCAGAAGTTCCCAAAATACTTTTTAAAATATTCAAAGGTTTCTTTGGCATGATAAAATCAGCTACCTGAGACGCTTTTACGTCTGTACGGGCATATTTTACTAATTTGTGTGCATCTGTTGCTACAAAAGTTAATCCTTCAGGCGAGAATTGGAAGAAAACTCCGGACATTACCGGACGTAAATCGTCATTTCCGGCAGCAAAAATAGTTTTACTTACAGCAGTTGCTAAAACATCAGCAGGAACAAGTGTTACAGACGGTTCTTCAAGACTTACCGATTTTGGAAATTCTTCACCGGCTGCGTATGCTAAAGCATATTTTCCAGAGTTAGAACTAATTTCAACGGTATTGTTTTCTTCAACCGTAAAAGTTAGGGGTTGTTCCGGAAACGTTTTTAAAATTTCAAGCAAAAGTTTAGCTGGCACAGCAACACTTCCTTTGCTTGTAGAATCGATTGATAATGTAGCAGACATGGTAGTCTCAAGATCCGAAGCCGAAACTGTCAGCTCGCTGTTGTCTAGTTCAAATAAAAAGTTGTCTAAAATAGGCAACGTATTGTTGCTGTTAATTACACTACCTAAAACTTGTAATTGTTTTAATAAGTACGAACTCGATACTATAAATTTCATCTCTATTATTTTATTTTTTTGCTCTTTTCTTTAGTTTTTCTTCAACTAAGATAGGTTTTACAAATATATCGTAAACAATCTTAATTTAAGCAATTTTTTTATTAACATCTACTTGCTGTACTTTCTTCTTCGCATATAGGTAAATACCAATCCAAAAATCAACAAAATTAGAATTGGAAGTCCGATAGTTATGAACTGTGTGAGCGTATAATTTTCATAAACTTTCTCTTTGTCCAATAGGGGCAGGCTGACATCTTTACTTCTAATGTTAATAAGTCCGGTATCATCCAGCAAATAATTGATGCAATTCATCATGAAATCTTTGTTGTCGTACAGGTTTCCGGTACGCTGGTCATAGCCCAGTTCTACAGGCATCATGTTTTTGTCCAACTGATTTCTGGCGAGATCACCATCGGCTATTACAATCATTTTGTTTGGTTTTCCCTTTGCCAAGAATGAATTTTCTTTGAAAGGTAAAACACGATTTTCAAAAGCGGAATGGAAGGATCCTTCCAGTAAAACGGAAAGTGGGATATTGCCTTTGTTTGCATATTCCTGAGGAGATGCTTTTTCGGTTACACTGTTTAGATTGATTGGTGCAGGAGTTCCAATTGTTTTTGAATAGGGAGAAGATTGCAGTAAAACTGTTTTTTTGATTCCGTTTTTTAAGGTATCAATCGGACTTGCAAAATCAAATCGGATGCCGCCTAAATTTTTTACAATCGGGTGCTGGCTGGTTGGGTACACCTGCGGGGCATATTTCCAAATAAAGTCCTGATATTGTGTGGCACTTCCTTGTTCGCCGGTAGCCAGTTTAATAGGACTTCCTTGCTCGTCTTTGATCAAATCCGGATTGATTCTGAAACCGTATTTAAAAAACATATCGTTCAGATTCAGGTCTCTCGGATAGGCCAGAGTTGCTCCAGCCTGGTTGTAAAGACTGTCCATGTCGGCAGCTACCTGATCGATTAACCATAAGGTTTTACCTCCGTTCATGATAAACTGATCCAAAACCTGTTTTTCCTCGTCAGAGAAAGTTTCTGTTGGTTTTGAAATAATGGCTAAGTCGTATTTTTTAAGCGCGGCTAAAGTTTCAGTCGGGCTTTTGGCTACAGAGTCTAATGTGAACGGGCCGATATAATAACTTTCGCGAATTTGCTGCAGCATTTTGGCAATGTGAATCTCGTTCAACTCTCCATTTCCTTTTATAATGGCAACCTTCTTTTGTCTGTCTTTACTAATTTTATTGATCGCGTCTGCAATCGAATATTCTAAATGCTGAATCGATCCGATTACTTTTTGGGTAGTTGAAGCTCCCATGATGTTTTTCAACAGCGGAATATTAACTTCCTTATTGTTGTAAACCGCAACCGCCCACGGAAAAACCATAGCCTGTGACTGTTTTCCTTTGTCGTCGACAGTAATGTTTATGGGTGTAAGGCCTTTTTGATAAAGCGATTTAATCACATCCATGCTCTCGTCTTCGTTTTCTAAAGGATTAACGAATTCAAAAACAATATTGTGATTATAGGCCTGAAATTCCTCCAACAGCTGACGTGTTTCCTGTTGGAGACGTCTAAAATCTGCCGGCAGTTCACCCTGCATATAAATCTTGATCGATAATGGATTTTTAACCTGTTTTACGATCTGTAAAGAGGTTTCGGATAAGGTGTATCGTTTGTCTTTGGTTAAATCGAATCGGTGGAAAAATAAACTTCCCAATACATTTAAAACGATTAAAACAAAAACAGTAATTCCTAATGTTTTAATATTTTGTTGAGTAGATGACTTCATTACGCTTTAAAAGATTTTAATTGATAAACAGTAAACGACAGAAACAATACAGTGATGCTTAAAAAATAAACCACATCACGGGTATCGATTACGCCCCGACTCATACTTTTAAAATGATCCTGCATGCCAAGTGTCGAAACAATAGCAGAAGATCCCGGAATCAACGAAGCCAGGCCTTCAAAACCAAAATAAAGAATAAAACATAGAAAAACTGAAATTATAAAAGCAACAATCTGATTCTCGGACAGGGTAGAGGTGAAGATTCCGATTGCAGAATAAGCAGCAATCAGAAACAATAATCCGAAGTAAGAGCCAATAGTGCTCCCCATATCGATATTTCCTTCAGGAGATCCTAAGTTTGAAATTACTTTTACGTAAATAAGCGTTGGAATAATGGCTAAAACAATTAACAGGAATGAGCCCAGAAATTTTCCATTTACGATTTCCCAAATCGATAAGGGTTTCGTCAATAACAGTTCAAGGGTTCCTTGTTTTTTTTCATCAGAAAAGCTTCTCATGGTAACCGCCGGAATCAGGAAAATTAAAATCCACGGAGCTAAGGTGAAAAACGGAGTTAAATCGGCATAACCGGTGTTTAATATGTTGTAATCTCCTTCAAATACCCATAAGAATAATCCATTGCTGATTAAGAAAATGGCAATGACCAGATAGCCAATAGGAGAACCAAAAAAGGATTTTATTTCTCTTAAAATGATTGATTTCATGTATAAGGTTTATTCGTTTATTTGTTTAATCGTGTAATTGTTTTTTTTTGTTTCAGGTTTCAAGTTTCAGGTTGCTTTCCTTTGAGAACTTCGCGCTTTATCAAACCTTTTAAATATGATCTTTGCGTTCTTTGCGTTAAAGGATTCCAACTTTCAAATCCAGCATATAACCTGAAACCTGAAACTTGAAACTTGAAACAAACTAATTTAAACTCACCAGCTTATCCACGCTCCATGCTTCGGGTTTGGCATTAAAAAGTTTTTTGGTAAAGTCCCAAACCGTATTAAAAAGTTCAGATTGTCTGTAATTTTCCAAATCCTCTTCGGTTTCCCAGTAACTATAGGTAAAAAAAATGCATTTGTCATTTTTATCCTGATACAGCTCTAAGAACCGATTTCCATCTGCTTTTCGTATTTTGTCTTTTACACTTTCGAAATTCTCCAGAAAATCAGGAATTTTTTCTTCGTGAAAACTCATTTTTACTATTCGAACAAACATAGTTGTAATTTTTGATTGCTGTTTTTTGATTTTAGATTGAAAATCTGTTACAGGTGCGCAAAAATACCAAAATTGATTGTTCTTTTGATGAAAAAAAATAAATTCCAATAATGAAAATCCAAACTCCAGTTTTTCAGTGTTTTAAATCTAAAACAGAATATCAAAAACGATTACAAAAATTTAATCGTAATCACATCTCTGTAATTCAATCCTAACAAACTATTAGCGGAGCCCACCTTGGAAGGATTGCTTCTGAAAATGGCAATTTCAAGAAAGCCGGCTTCGTTAAAAATCGCTAGCTTTTCGCCTTCATAGGTTTTTATTGGATATTTTTCCGAACTCGCAATTGCAGAATAATTGGGTAAAATAGTCTTGATACTTTTGGGCTTCATCACAATTTCATAGGATCGGCCTTTTGCAACTTCTGTAAATTGTCTTTTAGAAATATTGGTGACCACATTTCCAAAATGATCGATATAGATTACATATCCCTTTATAGAGTTGTTGTCACTGGCTACGACAGGCTGTAGTTCTGTGATTTGCTTGATTTCTTTAATTTCTTTACCAATAACATTAAGTAAACCTCCTTTGGAAATGTGGCAGGCTACTTTTATGAAAATATCCAAATCACTAAATTCACTCGGGAATCGGTCGTGGATGTTGACGGCAACAATTTTTTGCGGAACAATCTTTTGCGTAAGCATGCTCAAAATACCGTTATCGGCACAAATAAAGTAGTGATCGTTCCATTGCATGGCAATATGCTGATTCTCTTTATTTCGTTCGATATCCACTCCAATCAGGTGAACAGTTCCTTTGGGAAAGCTTAAATAGGCTGCGCCGATAACGTAACTTGCTTCGGCTGTGTTAAATGGGTCAATGTCATGCGAAATGTCAACAAGTGTAACCTCTGGATACTCAGATAGTATTTTACCCTTTAGCGAACCAACAAAGTGGTCCTTTAAGCCGTAATCGGTAGTGAGGGTAATTATTGACATAATTTTGTTTATAACTATTGGTAGTATTTAAATCTAATTTTCATTAAATTTGAGAAATGCAAAGCTAGTAATAGTAATTGCAAAAACGAAAAAATGAAATGATAAATTGAAATTATTAGTCTGAGTTTTCAGTCTCAGTCACCTTAACTGAAAACTACTGCTAAAGCTGCGACTAAAAAAGACCCGACAACTACTGATTTATAAAAACTGATTTATTTTTAATTAAAAACTATCTCATTTGAACGAAAGAATTATCGAGCTCATAGACATCGCTCCAAAAGACTTTTGGGGCGCTCAAGACACTCATCTTGAAATCATTAAAAAGTATTACCCAAAGCTTAAAATAGTAGCGAGAGGTACCACTTTGAAAGCGTTTGGCGAAAAAGAAGTTTTGGATGAATTCGAAAAAAGGTTTCAGAGGCTTATGCTTCATTTTACCCGATACAACAACATTGATGATAATGTAATTGAACGAGTAATCATGAGTGATGGTCAGGATGAAAAAAAAGCATACGATCATGACAAAATACTAGTTCATGGTGTTGGCGGTAAAATTATTAAAGCCATGACGCCTAACCAGCAGTTACTGGTAGATACCATCAAAAAAAATGATATGGTATTTGCTGTAGGACCTGCCGGAACCGGAAAGACTTATACGGGTGTTGCAATGGCGGTAAAAGCACTTAAAGACAAAGAAGTAAAAAGGATCATATTGACCCGACCAGCGGTAGAAGCAGGAGAAAACCTGGGTTTTTTACCTGGCGATATGAAAGAAAAACTGGATCCTTATATGCAGCCTCTTTACGATGCTTTACGCGATATGCTGCCTAATGAAAAGCTCGAAGATTACATTTTAAAAGGAATTATTCAGATTGCGCCTTTGGCTTTTATGCGCGGACGTACGCTTGATAATGCCTTTGTAATTCTGGATGAGGCACAAAACACCACGCATTCGCAAATGAAAATGTTTTTGACCCGTATGGGAAAAAACGCCAAATTTATGATAACAGGTGATCCCGGACAGGTCGATTTACCACGCAGGACCATTTCAGGTCTGAAAGAAGCTATTCTGGTTTTAAAAGACGTTGACGGAATTGGAATTATTTATCTCGACGATAAGGATATTGTACGTCACAGATTAGTCAAAAAGGTAATTGACGCTTACAAACAAATAGAAAATCACGATTAATTTTTTTATAAAATGTCAAATGTAAATCGTGAAATGTGTTTTGACATTTATTAATATTCGTTTTATACCTATCTTTGAGTAGAGAGGCGTAAAACGAATATTTTTTTGTTAGAAGTTTAAAAAAAAGTATAATTAATGAAATTTAGAATTATCCTTATTTTTGTTCTTGTTAGTTTGATTTCATGTAAAAAATCAGAAAGTTTGCCAAATAAATTTGTCGGGACCTGGTATGATACTGAATATATAATTCCGAACAAATCAATCTTGAAGATAAACAAAGACAGTACTTTTAAATATCAAAGTGCAGGTTGTGATTGGAGAGTAATTTCTAAAGGGAATTGGAAAATAGTTGGAGATTCGATAGAACTAAATAGTACAAGTAGTGATACTTGTTACAAGATGTTTCCATTTGTAGAATGCATTCCTTTTGGGAAATTTGATAGAAAAGACATTTTAACAATACCCAACTGTGAACCTACGAATAATGCATCATTCGCAATTTTCGCCAAAGAAAAATTTTACATCAAAAATGATTCTTTAGTGTATAAGTTAAAGCCAAGTTCCAGTTGTCCGGATACTTTGAAAATTATTTTTGCAAAAACTGAAAAAATCAGAAGATGAAACAACTCGATGATTTCTACTTAAAACAAGAAGAACCCATAAAAGGGATTTTTCTTGCTATAAAAGAAATTATTCTCAAACAAGACCCTGATATTACCAACGTTTTAAAATACGGTATGCCTTTTTTTTGTTACAAAGGAAAAATGTTTTGTTATTTATGGACGCACAAAAAATACAAACAGCCTTATATCGGAATTGTAGAAGGAAAACATTTTGAAGAACCGTTTTTGCTTCAGGAAGCCCGATCCAGAATGAAAATTATGCTGCTCGATGCTGAGGAAGATTTGCCAATAGAAAAGATTGAAAAGATTCTGCAACAAGCTTTAAATTTATATAAAAACGGAATTGTTAAAGTTTAAATGTTTAAAATGCAGTATTTAACGAAATAGTTAAATATATAATAAACTTGTCGTATTTGGCGCTTTCAGAGCCCGAAATCTTTGCTCTTGTGCATACAAAGCAGTATTTTTGCAATGGATAAATACCTGAATTTTAATATGACAAAGCTTAAAAATATAAAAGTTGTAGTAAGTGACTTAGACGGAACTTTACTCAACCCTCAACACCGAATATCAGATTATACCAAATCAATTTTTCAGGAACTGCACAATCAAAATTATCTTATCGTAGTAGCTACAGGTCGTCATCATCTTGATGCGATGGCTATTGTTGCAACGCTTGAAGTTCCGGTTTATCTTGTAAGTTCAAATGGAGCAAGGATTCATTCCCCTGAAAAAGAAGAGCTTTTTGCGTTCGATTTAAAAAGCGACGTGGTAAAAGCAGCTTTAAATGTGGATATTGACCCGGAAATCACAGTAGTTTTGTTCAAAGAAGATGTTTGGCAAACGAATAGGATAAATGAAAGACTAAACGCTTTTCAAGCCGAATTAAAATACCGTCCGGAATTAGTGGATTATAAGACGCTGGAAGATTTCGGAGCTATTAAAATATTCTTTTCTCATGAGAATCACGAAAAATTAGTAGCCTTAAAAGATGCCATTTTAGCCAATTCATCCAGTGATTTGCACCATGCCTTTAGTTTACCAACTTGTTTGGAATTTATGGATAAATCAGTTGATAAAGCGGTTGCAATTCAGCGTGTTTTAGAAAAAGAAGGATTTTCTCTGGAAGAAGCAGTTTCCTTTGGTGATGGCTTTAATGATGTACAAATGTTAGCGTCAACCGGAAAAGGTTTAATCATGGGAAATGCGCCGGCTTTGTTAAAAGAAACGTTACCGGAACTGGAAGTAATTAAAACTAATGCCGAAGATGGAGTTGCCAGCTATATCGCTTCGAAGATTCTGAATAAAGAATTGGCTGTTAATTAATTTTTTTAGTCCTTAATTTTAAACATTTTTACGACTTAGCAATTCATTAAAACAGATAGCGTACAGACGGTTTACGTCTTATAGGCCGTTAGAGTATCATAAATTTTACGAATCCCCGAAGATCACTTTGGGGATTTTTTTTGTTAATGATAAGTGATTGAGCGTGTGAAGTTGTAAAAACATTTTTTTAATAATTTTCAAAGTGTATTTTTGTTTGATCAAAAAACTATACCATGACAAAAAACATTTTTATGCTTGCCTTTTTTACGCTTGCGATTTCGGGCAATAGCCAAACGCTGAAATTGGAAGAAATAATGAAAGGCGAATCTTTTATCGGAAATCAACCCACTTACGGACGCTGGTCTTTAGATGGGAAAAAAGTATATTTTGAATGGAATCCAACCAGTGATTTGGGTGCAAATACGTATTCCTGGCAAAAAGGAGCAGTAAAGCCTGTTTTGGTGGAACCCAAAGAAGCTGCTTTTTCAAAGTTAGATTTTAAAAGAAAACCAACTTCAGATGTAGTGTATTACAGCGATAAAGGAGGTTTGTATTCGTATTCAATCAGTACCAAAACAGTTAAAAAAATTATTCAGCAAAGTACTCCAATCTCAAATGTAGAACTTGGTGCGGCAGCAGAAACGGTATTTTTCGAGCAGAACGATAATATTTTTAAGTACAATGCAAAAGAAGGGACTGTTTTACAAATAACGAACTTTACTAAAGGAACAAAAAAAGAAAAAGCTCCTGATAAAGATTCTTTTTTAAAGACCCAACAAAAAGAGCTTTTTCAGTTTATCAGAGATGCAGCGGCTAAGAAACAATGGAATCTTGCGAAAAGCAAAGCTGTTAAATCTGATTTTGCAAAAGAATATTTTTATGGAAAAGATAACTTTTACAATTTAAAAGCCAATCCAAACGGAAATTTTGCCACTTTTAGTTTAGCTGAAGAGGCAGACACTAAAAAAGAAAAAATGGAAGTTTTTATAACAGATGACGGTTATAATCAAACTCCGAATACAAAGGACAAGGTTTCGACGGCAAATTTGGTAAAAACGAAATTCGGAATTTACTCTGTTGCAAAAGACAGTGTTTACTTTGTTAATTTCTCGACTTTGAGCCATATTCAGGATAATCCGAAGTACTATGAAGCTTACGACAATTTAAAAAATAAAGCTAAGGAAGACCGTTTAATTACAGCACAGGCTCCAGTGTATAATGAAAATGGCTCTTTGGCAATTGTGGAACTTAGAAGTCAGGATAACAAAGACAGATGGCTGGTAAGTTTGAATCCGGAGAACGGATCTTTTAAAGAAATTGAGCATCAGCATGACGATGCCTGGATTGCCGGTCCCGGAATTCCTTCTTATTCATTCGACTCAGGAGTTCTTGGCTTTTTAGCAGATAATGAAACCATTTATTTCCAGTCAGAGGCTACAGGTTATTCACATTTGTATACGTACAACCTAAAAACGGGAAAGAAGACACAATTAACCAGTGGAAATTGGGAAGTTCGTGATGTGACTCTGTCCAATGATAAAAAGACATTTTATGTAACGACCAACACTACACATCCGGGGAACAGAAATTTTTATAAATTGCCTGCTGCTGGTGGTACTTTGGAACCTATTTTAACCAAAGATGGTGCACATGAAGTAGTAGTTTCTCCTGATGAAAAATCACTTTTAGTGCGTTACTCGTATAAAAATATCCCTTGGGATTTTTATATCGCCGACAATAAAAAGAATACTAGTTTACAACAAATTTCATCTTCTGTTTCTGAAAGTTTCAAAGAATACAAATGGAGAGAACCGGAGGTAATTACTTTCAAAGGACAGGACGGGACTCCTGTAAATGCCAGATTGTATACACCAAAAACAGAAAATGCCAATAAAGCGGCCATCATTTTTGTTCACGGTGCGGGTTACCTGCAAAATGCACACAATTATTGGAGCAACTATTACAGAGAGTATATGTTTCATAATTTACTAACTGATTTAGGTTACACGGTTCTGGATATTGATTACAGAGGAAGTGATGGTTACGGACGCGATTTCAGAACCGGAATTTACCGTTTTATGGGAGGAAAAGATCTGTCAGATCATCTTGATGGTAAAAAATACTTAGTTGAAAAATACGGAATCGACGCCAACAGAGTCGGGATTTATGGTGGATCGTACGGTGGTTTTATTACTTTAATGGGAATGTTAACCACTCCTGGTGAATTTGCTTCTGGTGCAGCCTTACGTTCTGTTACGGATTGGGCGCATTACAATCACGGATATACCGGAAACATTCTGAACTTCCCTGAAACTGATCCGGAAGCCTACAAAAAAAGTTCTCCAATTTATTTTGCTGATAATTTAAAAGGAAATCTGGTAATGTTACACGGAATGGTAGACGATAATGTAGAATATAAAGATATCGTTCGTTTGTCACAGCGTTTTATCGAACTTCAAAAGAAGAACTGGAGCCTGGCTTCATTTCCTGTTGAAGCACACGGATTTAAAGAAACCTATTCGTGGATTGACGAATACAGCAGAATCCTGAATTTGTTTAATTCGACATTATTGAAAAAGTAGTGTTCAGTTTTCAGTCACAGTCTCAGTCGCAGTTTGAAAACTGTAAACTGAGACCGAGACTGCGACTATCCTTAGAAAAACGAACAATTAGAAATAGACATTTAAAGTTTTGGATAAACTAATTTACAAAATAGAGAATAGCGACTATACCGCATTAATGCGTGTTTGGGAATCTTCGGTGAAAGCTACACATGATTTTTTAACGAACGAAGATTTTGAATTTTATAAAAAGTTGATTCCGGGTTTCTTTGAGCACGTAACATTGCATGGCGTAAAAAATGAGGTAGGGGAGATTATTGCTTTTATGGGAACAAATAACGAAAATCTGGAAATGTTATTTGTTTCGGCAAGCGAGATTGGAAAAGGTATTGGAAAAGAACTTTTGCTGCATGCCATTCAAAATTTAAACGTCACAAAAGTTGATGTTAATAAAGACAATATACAAGCTTTGGAATTCTATCAGCATTTTGGTTTCGAAGTAAAATCTGTTTCTGATGTAGACGGTTGCGGAAAACCATATCCGATTTTACATATGGAATTAACAAATGCCTAAGGTAATTACAATCGCAATTTACAAACTGGTAACTGCGACTGAGACTGCGACTAACAATGTGACTAAAAAAAAGAATCTGAATAGGTTCTTTTTTTCTTTTAATTAGTTTTAAATTTGCATTCATAAAAAACAACACAACACTAGAATAATGAGTAATACAATCACAACTACAAACTTCAGTTTCCCAAATCAGAAATCGGTTTACCGTGGAAAAGTAAGAGAGGTTTACAATATCAATGACGATCTTTTAGTAATGGTAGCAACCGACAGACTTTCGGCTTTTGATGTGGTTTTGCCAAAGGGAATTCCGTACAAAGGACAAATTCTGAATCAGATTGCAACAAAATTTATGGAGTTAACACAGGATATTGTACCAAACTGGTTGATCGCAACTCCAGATCCTAATGTAGCTGTGGGACATTTATGTGAGCCTTTTAAAGTAGAAATGGTGATTCGTGGATATGTTTCAGGACATGCTGCCCGTGAATATGCTGCCGGAAAAAGACAAATCTGTGGTGTTACAATGGCAGAAGGTTTAAAGGAGAACGATAAATTTCCGGAACCTATTATTACACCAACTACAAAAGCAGATAATGGCTCTCACGACGAAGATATTTCGCGTGAAGATATTTTATCAAAAGGAATTGTTTCTGAAGAAGATTACCTTGTTTTAGAAAAATACACCCGTGCTTTGTTTCAAAGAGGAACTGAAATAGCAGCAAGCCGTGGCTTAATTTTGGTTGATACTAAATATGAGTTTGGAAAAACAAAAGAAGGAGTTATTGTTTTAATTGATGAAATTCACACACCTGATTCTTCGCGTTATTTCTATGCTGACGGATATCAGGAAAGACAGGAAAAAGGAGAGGAGCAAAAACAATTGTCAAAAGAGTTTGTGCGTCGCTGGTTGATCGAAAATGGATTCCAAGGTCAGGAAGGACAACAAATTCCGGATATGACAGACGAATATATCCAATCCGTTTCGGAGCGATACATCGAATTGTACGAAAATATTTTAGGAGAAAAGTTTGTAAAAGCTGATATCGATAATATTGACCAACGTATCGATAAAAATGTATTAGAATATCTTTCAGGAAAATAATAATTTTTATACCTACCTTATATTACTAAACCCGACAGGTTTTAAAAACCTGTCGGGTTTGTCATATAAAAGGGATTCGATAAATTTTACTTTTAGGTTAATCAATTTTCTAAACCTTTCAGGAAGATAATAATTTTAAACCTACCTTATACTAAACCCGACAGTTTTTTAAAACCTGTCGGGTTTGTTATATAAAAAGGGCTCGATAAATTTTATTCTTCCATTTTGGTTTTTAAATTTTCAAGACCTTTTTGTAGGTCGTTGCCAATCATTTGGTCCATTTTCATCATAGGCAGCATAATATTCATTGGGTAAGGAATAACACCACTGATGCCCCATTTTACTTTGGTTTGATTTCCCGGTGCGGTTTCTGTCGACATAAAACCTATCGCAGTATCATCCATTGGTTTTTTGAAACGCAGCGCAAAGTCAATGCGTTTGCCTTCTGTAATTTTAGTAATTTCCTGTTCACCCTCACCAACTTCTTTTACCTGGCTTTCCCAGGCCGATATTGAACCAACACTACCATCAGTTCCTTTATAAGTCGATTTCATTTTGGGATCAAGGTTAGCCCAAACGCTAAATTCATTTTGATTCTTAAGAGATCTCACATATTTAAAAACACTTTCAACAGGTTTGTTGATGGTAATCTCTCTTTCTATAGCATAATCTTTAGGCATAAAATAAGCTGCAATCAAAACGACAGCAACAATAAGAATTAAAAGGATCAGAATTTTTTTTAGGATTTTCATAGTTCTTGGTTTTAGGTTGTTATTTTTTTTTTCTCACCTGGTTAAAGTGTAACTCCTTTACTGATAACGTTTTTTGTTACGTAAAGTTATTAAAGTTACGCCTCGTTTTTGTCACGACGAAAAAAAATAATAAGATTTTATACATTTTTTTATTGTAAAGTGTAACATATCGACTTTTCAAGCGTCTATTAAGAAAGCCAACAATTAACATTCAAATTACTTTAAAAGGCTTTTATTAATTGAATGTTAAGAATTAGTTAAAACATGGTACTTTGTTATACATAATACAGAAAATAGAATTACATTTACATAGAATTTAAAAATCATCAATCAATCAGTTAACAATCAATCATTATGAAAAATTCAATCATTTATTTAGGAGTTGCTTTAGTAGCATTTGCAAATGTCTCAATGGCATCAAATCAAACATCAGTTGTGAAACCACAATTGGAAATTGTAAATAGTTTTTCAACACCGCTAAATGTCGCAGTTAGTAAAGGAGATTTAGATTTCGTTAAAAAATTATTAGAATATGGAGCTGACGTAAACGAGATGTCAGAAGGTTTATCACCTTTAATGATCGCCGCACGTTATAACAAAGTGGATATTTTGAAAGTGTTATTAGCAAAAGGAGCTGATGCTTCTGCTAGAAATGAAAAAGGTTTTACCGCTTTGAAATATGCACAATTATCAAACGCTGCAGAAGCTATAGCCATTTTAAAAGATTTAAAATAAAAGTTTAAATCGAGTTTTTGAGTTAGTATATGAAACGACCTTCCTTGAGCAGAAGGTCGTTTTTCATTTTATATAGCGCTGTCTTTTTTGGATTATTATTTCACAAAGCCGCACAATACACATACAGAGAATCATAAAGATTTAAAATGATCCTAAAGAAAGCAGGAGCGTTTCTTTTTCTGAAGCGATATAAAAAAAGCACCATTATTTTTAATGGTGCTTTTTCGTTAAAACGGAATCAAATTAATTTAACCAATTAATATCTTAAAACTCTTTATTCAATTGGAACGTGTTTTTTGCGGTTGAATACCCAGAAGATGATTGGGAAAACCAAAAGTGTCAGAATCGTTGCCGTAATTAAACCTCCAATGATAACAATGGCTAATGGTTTTTGTGATTCAGAACCAATTCCTGTAGAAATAGCAGCCGGCATTAAACCTATCGAAGCCATCAGGGCAGTCATAACCACAGCTCTTGTTCGGGCTTTTACTCCCATAAAAATGGATTCTTCGAGTGAGAACTTTGCCTTTAGATTGTGATGGAACTCGGAGATCAAAATCACCCCGTTTTGAATACATATTCCAAGTAAGGCAATGAAACCAACACCTGCTGAGATTCCAAAATTCATTCGGGTAAGATGCAGCGCAATAATTCCACCAATAATGGCAAAAGGAACATTGGCTAAAACCAGTAGTGAATCTTTAATATTTCCGAACAGTATAAATAACAGTACAAAAATTCCAATCAAACTAATCGGTACAACCTGAGCCAATCGGGCACTCGCACGAACCTGGTTTTCAAATTCACCGGTCCAGCCAACGGTATAACCTGTTGGAAGTTTCATTTTGGCTACTTTTGCCTGTGCTTCTGCAATGGTACTTCCTAAATCACGATCACGAACAGAGAATTTGACTCCAATAAAACGTTTGGTATTGTCTCTGTAGATAAAAGCGGGACCCGTTATGGTTTTTAAATCGGATATCTCCTTTAATGGAATTTTAATTCCGCTAATAGTTGGAACTTTAAGTTCGGCAATATCATTTTCATCTTTACGATATTCTTTTGAAAAACGGACTCTCACATCAAATTTTTTGTCATCTTCATATTTTTGAGTAGCTGTTTTTCCTCCAAAAGCCAATTCTAAAACAGCTTGTGCATCACTTAAGGTTACACCGTAAGCAGCCATTTTATCTCTGTCGAGGACAACACTTATCTCAGGCTGCCCAACATTTCGGAGTATTCCGGCATCTTTTATACCCGGGATGTTTTTTATTTGAGCCAAAACTTCATTGGAAAGTTCGTCCAGTTTATCGAGATCATCTCCGTAGATTTTTACGGCGTTTGAGGCTTTAAAACCGGCAACAGATTCGGCTACGTTATCAATTACAGGCTGCGAATAATTATAGGTAATTCCCTGATGAACTCTCAATTTTTCGTCCATTTCGTTAATTAATTCATCCATTGTAATTTTTCGCTTCCATTCCGATTTTGGTTTCAAATCTACCTGAAGCTGTATAAAACCAAAACCATTGGGATCTGTTCCGTCGTTACTTCTTCCGGTTTGCGATAAAACATTTTTAACTTCCGGAAAGCTTTCTAAATCTTTTCGGATGATAGCGGCTGTTTTAACACTTTCAGGTAAGGAAGTACTCATTGGTAATTCGGCCGTTACCCATAAAGCGCCTTCATTTAACTGTGGTAAAAATTCGGTTCCTAAAAATGTAGCCGAGAAGAAAACGGTTACTAAAAGGGCTATAGAACCAACAAGTGCTTTTACTTTATGTTTAAAAGTCCAGGCAAAACTTTTACCTACAATTCGATCCCAGAAATTGACAAAGGGGTTGTTTTTTTCTTTTACATTTTTGTTTAATAAAATATGGGATAAAACCGGTACCAGAGTCAACGTAAAAAGTAAAGCTCCCATTAAAGCAAAACCAAGGGTGTAGGCCAGAGGTGAGAACATTTTTCCTTCTACTTTCTGAAAAGAGAATATCGGCAGTAAGGCTGTAATGATAATTAACTTAGAAAAGAATATGGCTTTACCCATTTCTGCTCCCGTTTTTTTAATCAGACTTCCTTTTGCAATTTTATTATAAGCCGTCATTCCTAATTGATGGGCCCGGTGATCTAACACCACAAATAATCCTTCGACCATTACAACTGCACCGTCAATGATAATCCCAAAATCGACCGCACCTAAACTCAGCAGGTTGGCACTCATTCCCATCATTTTAAGGCATAGGAAGGCGAATAATAAGGATAACGGAATCACAATCGAAACCGTAAAAGTAGTCCTCCAGTCGGCCATGAAAAGAAATACCACACAGGTAACCAGTATAATTCCTTCAAATAAATTATGCATAACCGTTTCGGTCGTGAAATTCATTAAATTGTCACGATCGTAAAAGGTTACCAGTTTGATGTCTTTTGGAAGAACATTATCGTTCAGATCTTGTATTTTGGCTTTGATTAAGGCTAGTGTTTCCTGTGGATTCTCGCCTTTTCGCATTACAATAATACCTTCTACAACGTCATCATTTTTTGCCAGACCGGTTTGCCCGACTCTAGGCATCGCGCTTTCGTAAACCGTTGCTAAATTTTTGACCAGGATTGGATTTCCGTTGGCATCGTCTACAATAATATTTTCGATATCCTGAATCGATTTTAGAAGTCCAACTCCACGAACAACAAAGGCCTGACCATTTTTTTCAATGATATCTCCACCAACATTCAGATTTCCTCCGTTTACAGCATTGTAAACCTGAAGTGGTGTAATGTTGTATTTGGCTAGCTTTATAGGATCAACCCCAACTTCATAAGTTTTAGTTTGTCCACCAAAAACATTCAGGTCGGCAACACCGGGAACAGAGCGCAATTGTTTGTCAATCACCCAGTTTTGATAGGTTAATAATTCCCTGCTGTCTCTGCTGTCACTTTTTACAATATATCTGAAAATTTCACCCGTTGGCCCATAAGGAGGCTGAACATCCGGTTCTACATCATCTGGTAGCGAAACATTTTTCAATAGGTTATTGACCTGAAGACGCGCAAAAGTATCATCGACACCATCGTCAAAGATAATTTTGATGACCGACAGACCAAACATGGTGATACTGCGAACACTGGTTTTCTTTTGTACCGAGTTCATGGAGATCTCGATAGGCGAGGTGACAAAACGTTCTACTTCTTCAGCGCTTTTTCCATTCCACTGCGTAATGATAATAATTTGAGTATTGGTTACATCCGGAAAAGCATCGATGGGCATGTTCTTGAAAGAAATGAATCCTGCAACGGCCAATATTCCCACCCAGAAAAAGGTAAATGCCTTGTTTTTCAGGGAAAAAGCTATAATGTTTCTTATGAATTTGTTCATTTTAAAAAGTATTTTTAATGATGAATTTTTGTTTTTGATGCTGCTGTGCGGAGCATTTTTTATAATCTGTATTTCTTAATTAGAATTCGGTATGAAAACGCAATGCAAAAAACTGAACCGGGCCTCTGTCTTTATTATAGGCAGGATTCATGGCAAACTGGTAATCCGGCGAAAGTGTAATATGAGTATTAGGAACTAAAAATGAATAGTACAGCTCTACAATTTGCTCGACACCATAATTCAGCGTACCGTCACCAATCATAAAACCATTTCCCCCGAGCTTTTGATATTGTTTGTGTGGATTCGATAATCCGTTGGCTACTATGGCAATACCGGCAAAATCATTGGTTCGGTTCCACATTTTTCCGTTCAGGTTCATTCCCAACTGTGCCGATCGGTCAATCTCTGTAAAAGCCCAGGTTTCATTTTTACCGTCGTTATAACTCATTCGGGCAAACAGTCCCCAACTATCTCCGTGTGTATAATCCATATTTAAACCAATGCCGTACTTGGTACGTCCATTTTGTCTGGTACTTTTTATATCCGGAATTGTGGTGAAGTTTGAATTGGCTTCGTTGTAATTTCCCATCCCGGCTGTATTTCGAAAACCTAACAATTTAATGGTTCCTGTATCTTTATTTTGAAAGGTCAGCTGCTTCTCAATCTCTACGTTTATGGCGTTAGAATTTTTAAAACGAAACTCAACATTTGGACCGTTAGCATTGGTAGGCAAAGCCGACCATGAAGCTCTTAGCTGCCAGGAGTCCAATTGATAATTCACATATAAACCATCTGTATATCCCCGGGTGTTTGCAGCATAATCCCACGCTCCGTGTGTCATTAGAGCCCAATTTAAAAACTGTGTTCTGGGATCGTGCGAATAGCGATTGGTATCAAAATAGTCGGATAGTCCAAATTTTCCAAAAACCAACTGTAAGGATTGGTTGTTTTTAAATTGAAACTTTTGTTCCAAAAGCATTCTGGCCACATAAACGACTGGTTTGGTATCTCCAATTCTAAAAGTTTCGCCGTTAGGAAAACCGCCCAATCCTCTGGCCTGAGACAAACCTTCGCCTCCTGACATTTCAGGATTAAAAGTTAGGGTAGCGCCTTTCCAAAGCGGAACATCAAGATATAAAGTTGATGTTAAGGATAGAGCGCCTTCGGCTTCGGGTGACATACTGTTGGTTCCGGAATAATTAGCATGAAAAGCCGGATGGTATTGATAGATAGACGTCATTTGAAATCCCAGACTATATTTTCGTATCGAATCAGTTTCTTGCGAAAAGGACAGCGTGGTAATAAATAACGTGGCAAAACTCAATATTTTTACAGACTTTTCCATCTCATTATTCGTTTAAGGCACGATAGATAAATAACTGATTGTTGGTAATTACTTTTTCATTCTCTTTCAGGCCTTTCGAAATATAGGTTACATCGCCTACGACTCTGTAGATGTCTACTTGTCGGGTCTCAATGTTATGACGATCTTTAAAAATCATGACAAAGTTTTTACTTTTATCAAAAACAATCGCTTTACTGGGTACGGCTATCATAGATTGAGCTTCGCTATACGATAACTTAATATTCGCATTCATATCAGGTTTCAGCATATAACCGGGATTTTCCAATTTTATACGCGCCTGCATGGCTTTGGTCTCAGGGTCAATCACATTGAAGATTTTATCTACTTTTCCTTTAAAAACTTTATCAGGATAACTTAGTGTAGTAACATCGGCATCAATACCCAGTTTTACTTTGTTGATGTCAATTTCATTGATATTCGCCAATGCCCAAACTTCGCTGATCTCGGCAATGTCAAAGATGTTCTCAGAGCGGTCATTTCGCAAAAGCATATCCTGATTGATGCTTTTCTGAATGATGAAACCGCTAATTGGCGCAGTAACTTCATAAATAGATCCTGCTTTTATATTGTAAATTTTATAGGTTTCCTGAACTTTACTCAATTGCGATTGCGCTTTATTTACCTCCGATTTTGCCTGAAGTACATCGCTTTCAGAATTTAATTTTCCGTCAAATAATTCCTGTGCTACTTTTAAATGATTTTTAGCCACCAGTAAATCATTCTTGGCATCGATAGATTGCTTTTCAAAATCGGCAATATCGGTACTTTTTATAGTAGCCAAAACTTGTCCTTTGCGTACATAATCTCCAAGTTCGACATTTACTTTAATGACATTTCCACCTACAAGAGGGTAAACATCAATCATTTTGTTATTATCGGCGGTAATTTTTCCGTAAAAACTCAATACATTTTTTACAGGTTGTGTTACTGCCTCTGCTGTTGTAGTGGTTTTCAGCATCGATTCGCTTAAAGCAAAAGAGGTATTTGTTTCCGGATTTTCAACTTCTTTTTTGCAGCTTGCGAGGGATAAACTCACGAGAGCAATTCCTATTAGTAGTTTATATTTCATTTTATTTAGTTTTAGAATAAGTCTTTGTTGATGGTACTGTTTAATTCCTCGCCTGAAAGAATTACTTTTTTCTTTAGTTCGTTTACCTGAATAGCGGCCTGATTGTAACTTTCCATAAAATCGGTAAATTCTAATAAACTGATATTTCTTTTCTGAAAGTTGGTCAGGATTCCGTTGTAAACCGCTTCAAAGTCTGAATTTACAGTTGGTTTGATGACCACATAGTTTTTACGGGATTCTTCCCATTTGTTCCATGCCGATGTAATTTCGGTTTGCAGTTGCAGGTCAAAATTTTGCTTTTCAACTTTTGATTGCTCTAAAATTGTTTTCGCATATTTAATATTCCCTTTGTTTTTGTTCCAAAGAGGCAGTGGAATTCCAAGTGTCAGATTGGCTTCTCTATTAAAAGCTCCGCTGCGCTGGTCGTAAGTGGCGCCCACTGTAATATCAGGGACAGCAAGTGCTTTTTGCCATTTTACATTTATTTCATTGGCTTCAATATCCTTTTGTTTGGCTAAATAATCCGGACGATTCGCAATGGCTTCATCCTGAAAGGTTTTAAGATCAAAAGGAACGGTTTTCAGGTATTTATTAAACTCTTCTTTAGAGACTTCCGGAATTACGTTTTCGGCTGAATTTAAAAGCAATTTTAAGTTGGCCTGTTCTTCAATGTTCTCATTGACCACTTCCATACGCTCATTTTTGAAATTCAAATACAGCGATTGCAAACGCACAAGGTCTCGTAAAGGAAGATTGCCTTTTTGTACCTGCACCGTATAAGAACTGATCAAATCTTCGATATGAGCAAGCTGATTGTCGGTAGTTTCAAGGCTTTTTTTGTTGTAATACACCGTGTAGAAACTCTTTCTTAATTGCAATTTTAAAGTTCTTAGCAAATCATTAAACTGTAATTCGGCCAATTGTTCATTGGTTTGTGCTAGCTTAACTTCATTGCGTTTTTTTCCGCCTAAGTAAATTAACTGCTCTATACCAAATGCTTTTTGCCCTTGCTTTCCGATATCAAAATATTGATTTCTTTCGGGGTTGTAGGCATTAAGTTCTGCCGTTACTGAGGGATTATCCCAAATTCGGGCCTGAATGGTTAGTGCTTTAGAAGCATCGATATTGTATTGTGATGCCAACAAAAAGAGGTTGTTTTTAAGAAATTGGCTTTCACAGTCCTGAAGGGTGACTGTCTTTTGAGCCAAAACTACCGGACCGAAAAGTACAAGTAGGAATGCACAGAGTTTTCTCATTGTATCATTTTTAATTTATACAAATATGCTATCACCGGACTTTAAGACACCTTAAAATCTACCTTAAAAATAACTTAAAATAAATTAGGAATGAAAAAATAACTGAAATAAATTCGTGTTAATATCTGGAACACTGTAGGTTATAGATGCGTTATGAAGGGTTAGAATACGTTGAACAATACGTAATCCAAGACCAAAACCCGTAGTCCCTTTCGAATTTTTGCCGCGCATAAAAGGTTGAAAAAGATTTTTTTGTTCTTCCTCATTTAAAGTTTCTCCCGTGTTAGAAATGGAGAGCACTAATTGATCGTCCTGAGTACTGATGATCACTTTTGCCTGTTTATTATCGGAGTAAACGCAGGCATTTTTCAGGATATTGGTCAGGGCAATTTCCAGTAAATTTTTATTTCCATTTACCTCTAAAGCCATATCCAGATTGTTGTTTTCTTCTATTTCAAATAAAATTAAAAATTCAGGATAGCTCTTATTCAGATTTTCTATGGCCGAAAACAAAATTTCATCCATACGATGCATTTCTGTGCTTTCGTTTTTCTTGTTGTCAATTTTTGAAAGAATCAACAGCGAGTTAATTAATTCAGTCAATTGATTGATATCCAGTAAAATGGTTTTTAAAAAGCTTTTTCCTTTATCTGATGTTGCGGGATCGGCAATAGTGTTCTCAATTTGTGAAATAATTCTCGATAGGGGAGTTCTTAGTTCATGAGAGGCATTAGCCGTAAATTCTTTTTGTTTTTGGTACGAAACTTCAATCCGGTCCATCATGAAATTAAACTCATTGGCAATCAGATCAATTTCATTTTTATTGTTTTTGGAAGCAACGCGGGTATCGAGATTGTTCTCGTTTATATTTTTTATTTTTTGATGAAAAATGCCTAGCGGACTCATGGCTTTTTTGACCATAAAAGAGGTTAAAACCCAGCAAATACAGGTAAAAAAGATATAAGAAATGACTAAGGTATAGCGGAGGAAAAGTAATTTTCGCTTGCCATAATCGTCGGTGGCCGATATTAAAGCATAAAAATCCCTGTCTTTCGTATCATAAAAAACACCATAAACTTCGTAATCGCCCTGCTGCTTAAAAAAAGTTTTATGCTTTTTGAGGTATTTTAAATCGTCAACCGACCAGTTAATTTTTGCATCGTCAATACTGCTGTAGATGAGTTTAAAATTAGAGTCAAAGACGAGTGTTTTTTCATCATACAATCGGTTGATCGAATTTTGGTCGATCATTTTTAAAAGCTGATCGTCGACTTCTTTAACGTTGACTAAAAGCTTAATGTTTGAAAGCGCCTTAATTTCCAGTCTATCGCGAAATTCTTCTTTCCTAAAATTAGAATACAAAACAAATATCAATGTAGAAGCCAATCCAAAAAGGATTGTAAATAATAAACTTACTAAAAGTGATATCCGGTTTTTTAAAGTCATTCCTGATCGCTTAGATAATATCCGTAGCCAACTTTGGTTCGAATCAGTTTAATAACATGATCCTTGTCGATTTTTTTTCTTAAAAAATTAATGTAAACTTCAATCGTATTCTGATTGGTTTCGATGTGATAATCCCAGAGTTTCTCTGCAATGAATTGTTTCGATAATACTTTACCTTTTGCATGAGCGAGAATCAGAATCAGTTTAAATTCTTTAGGAGTCAGTTTGATTTCTTCACCGGAACGAAATACTCTCATATCGCTTTCGAGAATCTCCAAATCGGCAATAACTATTTTTGTTTCTGTCTGTTGTGGAATTTCTTTTCGACGTAAAAGGGAGGAGCTTCGGGCATAGAGTTCCTCAAAATGAAAGGGTTTAACCAGATAATCATCGGCACCGCTATCAAAAGAGGCCAGCTTGTCCTCGATTTCGCTAAAAGCAGTAAGCATGATAATTGGCGTTTTTTTATCGACTTCGCGAATGCCTTTGCAAACTTCAATGCCATTACTGCCGGGAACATTAATATCCAGAATGATTAAATCATATTCGTAAGGAAAATATTTTTTCAGCAATAACGAGCCATCATAATAGGGAAAACACTCAAACTCTTTTGAAGTAAAGAATGCAGAGATTTCTTTAGATAAGGTAAAATCGTCTTCGAGTAGCAGTATTTTCATAGTATTCTGGTTGGGTTTTTTAGTCCTTAGTTCCTAGTCCTTAGTGGTTAGTTCCTAGTTCCTAGTTCTTAGCTCTTAGCTTAGATTTCGTGAACATAAGTTATAATTTTGAAGTAATTAGTCCCGAGCTACTAATCGTAATAACAAATCACCAGTAACTAGGGACTAGGCACTAAGCACTAATTAAAATAAGAAAAAGTTTCGTTGTTTTCAATTTTAAGTAGTGATTCGTAAATCAATTGAATTACATTTTCAACATCTTCTCTCTGAACCATTTCTACAGTAGTGTGCATATAACGCAAAGGCAGAGAAATCAATGCCGAAGCCACACCGCCATTACTGTAAGCAAAAGCATCGGTATCGGTTCCTGTAGCACGTGAAGTTGCATGACGCTGAAACGGGATTTTCTTTTCTTCTGCAGTATCAACGATCAGATCACGTAATTTATTTTGTACGGCTGGTGCATAGGCAATAACCGGTCCTTTACCCATTTTTAAATCCCCTTCTACCTTTTTGTCGATCATTGGAGTAGTGGTATCGTGGCAAACATCGGTTACAATAGCAACATTTGGTTTAATCGTTTGAGCGATCATTTCGGCTCCGCGAAGTCCAATTTCTTCCTGAACAGAGTTTACGATATACAAACCAAAAGGAAGTGTTTTTTTATTCTCTTTTAGCAAACGCGCTACTTCGGCAATCATAAAACCACCCATTCGGTTATCGATAGCACGACATACAAATTTATTTTCGTTCAAAATCATAAATTCGTCCGGATAAGTAATCACACAGCCTACATGTACGCCCATTGCTTCAACCTCTTCTTTGGTTTCACAGCCTAAGTCAATAAAAATATTACTAATTTTTGGTGTTTCTTCTTTATCGCGCAAACGGGTATGAATAGCCGGCCATCCGAAAACACCCTTTACAATTCCCTTTTTCGTATGAATGTGTACTCTTTTGGAAGGTGCAATCTGATGATCGGAACCACCATTTCGGATTACATACAGCAAACCATCATCTGTAATGTAGTTTACATACCATGAAATTTCATCGGCATGCCCTTCAATAACTACTTTAAACGGTGCATCAGGATTTATAACTCCTACAGCCGTTCCGTAAGTATCCGTAATAAAAGTATCGACATAAGGTTTCAAATAATTCATCCAAAGTTTTTGCCCTTCGCTTTCGTAGCCTGTAGGGGAGGCGTTATTGAGATAGCTTTCCAGGAAAGCAATTGAGGTATCTTTTAAGATCGATTCTGTGCTCATAAAAATATTTTTTTGCTAATTTATAAATTTGGTATCAGAGTTGTATATAAATATATAATTTTACATTTAAATTATGACTCGATGAGATTTACTGCCCCTATTTTATTTTTTATATTGATTTCGTTAACTAGTCAGGCTCAGGTTAAACCCAAAGAGAATGAGCAAATGGGCTACATTTTAACCGAGCAGGATTCGATTTTGAATGATACTATCGAATTGCCTGAAATTATCATTTCTAAAGAAAAACTGGATCCCGAAGCGCAAAAGCAATTCACGATTCTGCAAAACCGTGTGTACAAAGTATATCCGTATGCAAGGCTTGCCGCAGATCGATTGACAGCATTGAATAACGGAATGGCACGTTTGAAAACCAACCGTGAAAAGAAAAAGTATTTTAAGATTGTGGAAGACTATCTTAATAACGAATTTGAAGCGAGACTTAAAAAACTGTCTCGTAAACAAGGTCAGATTCTGGTCAAGCTCATTCACAGGCAAACCGGAATAACCACTTACGAGTTAATCCGAACTTTAAAAAGTGGCTTTAAAGCTTTTGTATCCAATACCACAGCCAATTTATTTGACATTAGTTTAAAAACCGAATACAAGCCCTTTGAATCTAATGAGGATTATTTAATTGAAACGATTTTGGTGCGGGCATTTGATTCCGGAAAACTCGTCAATCAAAAAGCAGCAAATCCTGTAAATTATGATGATTTAATGAGTCAGTGGGAGGCGAAAGCAAAAGAGATAAAAGCAGAAAAATAACCGCATTTTATTTAAAATATTTCAAAAAAGACTTACAATTGATTTTGTAAGTCTTTTTTTATGGTTTTTGGTTTCGGATTACAAAGTAAGTTCTAATCAAAAGAATTTACTTACTTAAATTACGATTTTTTGATTTTTCGCTGAAGCCCCGTAAAATAAGCGTTTTTGTTATAATTTTTGTAGTTAAAAGAGTTTTTGCTTTGTTTTTTAACAAATTAATTACAAATATAATTTGTCAATTATAGTTTAATTTGTAGGTTTACTGATTAACAACCACTATGTTAACCAAAACCAATTTAATCTATGAGAATAAAACTACTTACACTATTTGTGTTATTAGTGACTATGTCCTTATGGTCACAAAAGACATCTGACAGTGATTTTGCCATTTCCGTCAACGGAAATAAAATCACGACCACTTCCAATTTTAAACAGCAGTTTAAAGACAAAAAAAGTACCAGTAAACAAAACCTTAAAACTGAGTACACACTGTTGCAGTTTACAAAAATCCCTTCTGTAGAAGAGCAACAAAAGTTAAAATCGCAAGGGATAACATTACTTAGTTATTTATCAAACAACGCTTATTATGCGGAAATTGCTCCTGAATTTTATAACAAGAGCAGTGTTTCCGACAATATAAGAGCTGTGATTGCCGTAGATCCAAAATTCAAACTGGATCAGATGATTGTAGACAATGCAATTCCGGATTACGCTTTAGAAGGTAATAGCGGAATTAAAGTAGTCATCAGTTATTTTAAAGGGGTTGATAACAAACGTATCCAACAGGACTTGGCAGGTTTGTTTTTGAAGAACAGCAAAAATGACACGACCTTTAATGAAATCTATGTTCAGGCTTCAAAAGAGAAACTGGAAGAATTAGCAAAGTTCAATTGGGTACAAAATATCGAATTGGCTGCTCCGCCGGTAGAAAGCGACAACAAGCCAGGTGTAACTTCGCACAAAGCAAATGTTTTGGGATCTACAATTCCGGGCTTTGGTTACGGATTAACCGGTAAAGGAGTAAAAGTGGGTGTTTGGGATGGTAACCTGGAACCACATAAAGACCACACTGGAAGAGTAATTAACAGAGAGTACGAATCAAATTCGTCGCATGGTGATCACGTTTCCGGAACTATTGGTGGTGCTGGTTTATTAGATCCAAAAGCGAGAGGAATGGCTCCGGAAGTACAAATGTACGGATGGAACTTTAATACGCAGTCTAATGGTCTGACTGTTCAGGCAGAAAGAGCTATTGCTGCTACTCAGGACGGTATTGAGATAACATCAAACTCGTACGGAGTAAATTTAGCTTCAGGTTATAATACTGGAAGATACAATAGCGGTGATCGTGGAGACGACAACGTTACGGTGACATTCCCTTATTTATTAAACATTTATTCAAACGGAAATGCACAAACCGCATATCCGGGTGGATTTAATACTTCAACTAAAAATTCAAAAAATGCACTGCATGTGGCTGCTAATAATCCGGATGATTTAATTAGTAGTTATAGTAGTTTCGGACCAACGATCGACGGTCGTTTGGTGCCTCAGATTGCCGCTGTAGGAACTAATGTGTATTCATTAGACTACAGTAACTCGTATCAAATCATGAGTGGTACTTCTATGGCGACACCTGGAACTACAGGTACAGTAGCTTTGCTTTATGAAAGATACAAGAACATTTACGGTACAAAACCATTAGCTTCTTTGATGAAAGCATTGGTAACAGGTACTTCTAAAGATGCAGGGAATCCTGGACCGGATTATAAATATGGTTTTGGAAATTTAAATGGTCTTAGAGCGATTAGAGCTTTAGACAACAAAATGTTTTATTCTGAGAGCGTATCCAACGGACAGAGTAATGAAAAGGAAATTGTTGTACCGGCCGGTTTAGTGACTTTAAAAGTGATGCTTGCTTATACTGATTTGCAAGGAACACCGGGAGCATCTTCTATTTTGGTTAACGATTTAGATGTTAAAATTGTAAAGGACGGTGTAACAACTTTACCATGGATATTAAATCCGACAACACCAAATGTGAATGCAGTTCGTGGAGTTGATAATATGAACAACATCGAACAAATCACTTTAGACAATCCTGCACCGGGAACGTATAAAATTATTGTTAGTGGTACAAGAGTGCCTATTGGTACACAGGAATTCTCAGTAGTATACGATTATGTAGCTCCGGAATTAACTTTGACTTATCCGATAGGAGGAGAAAAAATCAATACCGATACTACAGAATATATTCGTTGGGATTATGAAGGAGAACCCAAAACTTTTACTCTTGAATATTCTGTTGATGGAGGAATTAACTATCAGGTAATCGCCAAAGATATTCCATCAGCTGCTAGAAATTTTGCCTGGAAAGTTCCTGCGGGAATTGTGGCTAATGCAAAAGTAAGAGTGATTGCTGGTAGTAAAGTGGATACCTCAAGAGAAGTATTTACAATTATTACCGAACCTAAAAACTTAGTGATAGCACCTTCAGCATGTGGGACTTCTTCTTATAAAATGGATTGGGATCCTATCGTAGGAGCAAAATACGAAGTTTTAAAAATGAACGGTTATAAGTTTGACGTTGTAGCAACAGTTACCGATCCTACTTATACTTTCGTAGTTGCACCTGGAAACGATAACTGGTTTTCAGTAAGAAGCATTGATATTGCAACAGGACTAGTTTCTGAGCGAGTAAGAGCGGTAAATGTAGAACCTGTTTCCGGAGCTGTTGTTAGCGCGGTAACACTTCCTTTTACTGAAAATTTTAACTCCAGAAAAGCATCAAATTATGTATTTTCTAAAGGTACAACCGGTACTGTGAAATACGAATACGTTAATGCAAGTTTTGTAGACGGAGCAAAAATGGCCGGATCTGGAGATGTATCTGCTTCACCGTGGGTAGCTAGTACAACAGCAAATGCTTTCGCAAATAATCCAAACTTTGTTAAGAAAGTATCTTTTTGTGATATTGATGCCTCAAGTTTGGCTGGAAAAGCACTTCGTTTAAAATTCAATTTAATTTGGAATAGTGTTGGAACAACAAACAAAAACTTTTTCAGACTGGTTGTAAATGGTACACCGGTTAATAGTTCTGAAAATGTTGGTGTTTATGGAGGAACTGTCTTAAGCGGAAGTACTGAATTAATTTACGACTTATCAGCTTATGCCGGGACTACCTTTAGTATCGCTTTCGAATCTGTTATAGATAACGATGTAATTGTAGTAGCTAACGATAACGTATACAGTCATGTGTTTATTGATAACGTGTCTATTTTTGAAGCGACTACAACCGATTTAAAATTAACTTCTTTGGTTACCAATACAGGGCTTACAGCTACTGAAACGGTAAAAATAAAAGTATTGAACAATTCTCCTGTTGCAGTAAGTAATGTTCCGGTATCGTATCAAATCGACGGAGGAGCAGAAGTAATTGAAACTATCGCAGGACCTATCAATCCTTTAAGCGAGGTATCTTACGACTTTGTGCAAAAAGCAGATTTTTCAACTCCTAAACTTTATACAGTAGTTGGAAAAGTAAATTATACAGGTGATGTAGTTGCAGACAACAACTCCATTCAAAAAAGTGTAAGTAATATTGGAACTGATATCTTGATGGGTTCTGCCGCTCCGGCACCTACCTGTGCAGCAACATTTACAGATAGTGGTACACGTTTTGCTAATTATGGTGATAATCTTTCACAAACGATAACTTTCAAACCTAATGTAGTAGGAAACAGTGTAAAAGTGACTTTTTCTGCTTTTAATGTAGAGCAGGATTTTGATTATCTGTATGTTTATAATGGTACAAGTGCATCAGCGCCTTTATTAGGAACCTTTACAGGGAATACTTTACCTCCTTCTTTAACATCAACAGCTGCTGGAGGAGAGTTAACTTTTAGATTCACTTCAGATAGTAATACTAATGAATTAGGATGGATTGCTGATATTAGCTGTGTTGTAAAACCTATTGTAAATGACGTGTCAGTAGTTTCGATTACAACACCTGAGGTTTTAGGAAAAAAGAGCAGTACACATGATATAACTATTAGAGTAACTAATTTAGGACCAAATGTTCTGACGAACCATCCTGTATTTTATCAGGTAAATGGTGCAGCCAAAGTAACAGACGTTGTTCCTACAATAGCTGCTTATGGTACTGCAACTTTTACTTTTGCTACAAAAGCCAATTTATCAGTTGTGGATGCTACTTATACCATCAAAGCCGGGACTGATTTAGCGGATGATAATCCTGCTAACGATTCCTTTGAAAAAGTGGTATACAATAAAAATGAATTACCGGTTCATACCAACACAAATGGGTATGCAATTTCGAAATTAAAATGGAATGATGTGGTAAACAATTCAGGAACTACAGCCTATTCAGATTTTAAAAACATAAAAATTCCGGTTTATGCTGGTTTTACCTATCAGCCGGAAGCGACAATCACTAAACCTGAGACACCAATCACAAGAGACTTGTCAGCGAGTGCAACAGGGGTATTTACCATGATTGTTATCGATTTAAATGGTGATGGAAATTTAACAGATGAATTTTATGCGGGAACTTTCTGGGTAAATACTACACCAACTTCTGCGGCACCTGCTATTCCATCTACAACAAGCACTCATTATTTCAGACACAATTTTACTCTGGTAGGAGGTTTAACTATTCCAGCGGGTACAACAGCTGGCGAAAAATTAATGCGTGTCGTTCACATGTTCCGTTCGCCATCAGAGTATTACAATGTTAATTTGGGACCAACTTTTGATGGATTAACAAGTTCAAGAGGTGATTTTGAAGTAGAAGAATACACCATTAATGTATTGCCATTTACAGCTGCTGATGCAAGTGTAGAAAGAATTGCAGCGCCTATCAAACCAGGTAATGCACCAGTGGCGGTTACAGCTGTAATTCGTAACTATTCAACAGTAGCAATTTCGAACTTCCCTGTAGCTTATAAAGTTAATGGAATGACAGAAGTAGTTGAGACTCATGTGCCTTCAATTGCTGCAGGGGCAACAGCTACTTTTACATTTGCTGCAAAAGCTAATTTAGGAGCTCCTGGCGATTATACTATTGACGTATATACTAAACTGCCTGCAGATACAGATCCAACAAATGATGGGAAGTCAGTAACACTTTCACATGCTGCAAATTATGCGACTAACGTTACAGGGACTTTTGATGGTGTAAACGATTTTATTAAAACTGATGTTTCGCCAATTTCACCAGCGCTGAATCTTACGAATAATTATACGTATGAGCTTTGGGTGAATCAAAAGCAGCCTTCTATTTTTGGTAGACTTTTAGATAAAGGTACAGCATTGATGTTTATACATAACAACAATAGCTTGTCACTTTATAAAGAGAATAGTTTAGTAATCTCGATTACAACAGCCGCAGGTTCGTATGTAATTAATACAGGTGTAAATACGATTAAACAAAATACATGGCACCATATTGCGTATTCTGTAAGTGCTGCCAATGTGTACACAGTTTATATTGACGGAGTTTCAGTTCCATATACTAGTACAGGTACTGCAGGAGCATCAACTACAAATTCTACTTCAGCGGCTTATATAGGTAATAATGCAGGATTGGCTCGTGGTTTAATTGGTAATATCGATGAAGTTCGTATTTGGGCAGGAGTTCGCAATCAGGCAACAATTGCAGCAAATTCAACCACTAAATATATTGGAAACGAACCTGGATTATTAGCATATTACAGCTTCTCAGAAGGAGATAAACCGTTTGTGTTTGATAGTACAATAAGCGATAATACAGCCGTTGTAACCAATGCCGATACCAATGGTGTAGGAGAGGGGAAATTCTGGAATGTGCCAGTTCTATTGCAAAAAATCGAGTTTGCTAACCAACTGTCATCGAGTTATGATGCAGCAACCAAAACGTTCTCTATATTATTAAGCAATGGATCAGATTTAACAACTGCAATTGCTAATTATACCTTAGGAATGAAGAGTATTGCAAAAATTGGTGGAGTTACACAGGTTAACGGAGTAACGCCAAACGATTTTAGCAATCCGGTTACTTTAACAGTTGAAGGTGTTGGTTTTAATACCGGAATTACTGAAACCTATACTATTAAACTTGTAACAGGTTTAAGCGACCAAAGTAAATTGCTTTCTTATGACTTTAAAACGGTTTCAAACCCTGGTTTACCACAAGAAATCAATACTGATATTGCAGGAAACAATGTAACTAAAACGGTACCGTTTGGTTATAATGTAACCAATTTAGTAGCAGACTTTACTATTTCTGCGGGAGCTGAGCTTTTTGTAGACGGAGTAAAACAATTGAACTCAAAAGTAGTTGCTTCAGATTACAGCAATAGCTTCCTGGTAACGGTAGTTTCAGAGAACAAACTTGCTCAAACGAACTATACGATAGATATTAATGCGAAAAATTCTCAGGCTGGTATTCTTAGCTATTCTGTAGCCAATCAAATTGGAACAAGTATCATTGATCCGGTTTTGAAAACCGTTAAGGTTGTAGTGAATAATAATGCTAATTTGAGTGCCTTGGTACCTGTTGTTCAGGTGTCGGATTTCGCCACATTGCGTATTGGAACTTATATTCAAACTAGCGGGGTAACTACCCTGAATTATACCGGACCAGTAGTGTATAATGTGACTGCGCAAAACAGATCTATTGAAAACTGGACTGTAACGATTGAGGTGGCCAAACCTACAATTACATTGTTAGGTGATGCTGTAGTATCCATAGACAAAGGATGTGTATTTACAGATGCAGGTTATACGGCTAAAGACAACCTTAATACAGATATAACTGCGTCAGTAGTAGTATCGGGTACTGTCGACGTAAACACTCCGGGTCAGTATGTAATTACCTATACCGTTAAAGACGCTTTGCAAAATCAATCAACAGTAACACGTACGGTAAACGTATCGTCTACTACCTGTACTTTAGGATTACCTGTTAATAAGATTGAAGGTTTTGTATTGTATCCAAATCCGGTTACCGAAGGAAAAGTGCATATAGAATCGGCATCAGCTAGCGCTAAAAACATTTTGATCTCTGATATGTCTGGTAAAAAAGTACATACTGTTAAAACAGAGAAAACAGAAATCAATGTTTCAGGTTTACCAAGTGGTGTATACATCATTAAAGTAGAGCAGGACGGAAACACCGCCGTGCAAAAACTGATTGTTAAATAAACATCTATTTGGTTATGGAAGTAGTCTTCCATAAATTATAATAACAACCCGACAGGTTTTCAAAACCTGTCGGGTTTTTTTATAAAACAACAAAAAGAGGAAATCTCATAACAGTGAGACTTCCTCTTTTTTTGTCTTCAAATTTTAGATTGCGGAGCAAATCGGAATTAAAAGAAGTTGTTTAAAGTGTAAATTTTAATTTTTAAAGTAAAGTTCGTAAAATAATAGTGGTTGTATTGCGTTTTTTTCGGTCAAAAAGTCCTTGTTTTAAGTTTTAGTGAAATTATTGTAAATAAAATTTGTAAGTTTTTGCTTAATTTGTAGGTTTACTCTGTAATAATTAATTTATTAACCAAAACCAATGAAGCGATGAGACTAAAATTACTTACACTATTGATGCTAGTAGTGGCTCTGCCATTATGGTCACAAAAGGCAGCTGACGATGATTTCACCATTTCTGTAAACGGAAATAAAATCATGAATACCTCCAATTTTAAACAGCAGTTTAAAAATAAAAGGAGTACAGCCAAACAAAATCCTGAAACAGAGTACAGGTTAGTGCAGTTTACCAAAATTCCCTCTGTGGAGGAGCAGGAAAAGTTAAAATCGAATGGAATAACCTTATTGAGTTATTTATCCAACAACGCTTATTATGCGGAAATTGCTCCTGAATTTTATAACAAGAGTAATGTTCCTGACAATATAAGGGCTATGATTGCCGTAGATCCAAAATACAAACTGGATCAAAGGATTGCAAACAATGCAATTCCGGATTACGCTTTAGAAGGTAATAATGGAATTAAAGTGGTCATCAGTTATTTTAAAGGGGTAGATGACAAACTTATCGAACAGGATCTGGCAGGTTTGTTTTTAAAAGATAGTAAAAATGACACGACCTTTAATGAAATCTATGCTCAGGCTTCTAAAGAGAAACTCGAAGAAATAGCAAAATTCAATTGGGTACAAAATATTGAATTGGTCTCTCCGCCGGTAGAAAGTAACAATAAACCGGGTTTAACTTCGCATAAGGCAAATGTTTTGGGTTCTACTATCCCGGGCTTGGGTTACGGACTAACGGGTAAGGGCGTAAAAGTAGGTATTTGGGATGGTAACCTCGAACCACATAAAGACCACACCGGAAGAGTGATTAACAGAGAGTACGAATCAAATTCGTCGCATGGAGCTCACGTTTGCGGAACTATTGGTGGTGCCGGTTTATTAGATCCAAAGGCGAGAGGAATGGCTCCTGAAGTACAAATGTACGGTTGGAACTTTGGTAGGCAGTCTAATGGTTTGAGTGTTCAACAGGAACGAGTGAAAGCCGCGAATGAGGATGGTATTGAGATCACATCAAACTCGTTCGGTGAAAAATTAGATTCAGGTTACAGTACAGAGAGATACGATAGTAAAGATCGTGGAGACGACAACGTTACGGTAATATACCCTTATCTTTTGAATATTTATTCGAACGGAAATGCACAAAATTCAAACGAAGGAGGATTTAATACATCAACCAAAAATTCAAAAAATGCATTGCATGTAGCAAATGTTAAGGGAAATGGTTTGATTAGTGGTACGAGTAGTTTCGGACCAACTATAGACGGTCGCCTGGTACCTCAAATTGCTGCTGTAGGAAGTAATGTTTATTCACTGGACTATGGTAATTCCTACTATACTACGAGTGGTACTTCTATGGCTACTCCGGGTGTTACTGGTACAGTGGCTTTACTTTATGAAAGATACAAGAACATTTACAGTACAAAACCACTGGCTTCTTTAATGAAAGCATTAGTAACCAATACCGCCAATGATGCCGGTAATCCCGGACCGGATTACAAATACGGTTTTGGCAATTTAAATGGTCTTAGAGCGGTTAGAGTTTTAGACAATAAAATGTTTTATACGGAGAGTGTATCCAACGGACAACATTATGAGAAAGAAATAATAGTACCAGCTGGTTTAGTAAGCTTAAAAGTAATGCTTGCCTATACCGATTTGCCGGGAACACCGGGAGCGTCTTCTATTTTGGTCAACGATTTGGATGTAAAAATGGTAAAGGATGGTGTAACCACTTTACCATGGCTATTAATCCCATTAACACCAAATTTGAATGCCGTTCGCGGAATTGACAACCTGAACAATATTGAACAAATTACTTTAGATCATCCTGCAGCGGGAACTTATAAAATTATCGTTAGCGGTACCAGAGTGCCTATGGGGACACAGGAATTCTCAGTAGCATACGATTATGTAGCTCCGGACTTAACATTGACGTATCCAATAGGAGGAGAAAAAATCAATACCGATACTACAGAATACATTCGTTGGGAGTATGAAGGAGAGCCCAAAACATTTACGCTTGAATATTCTGTTGATGGAGGAATGAACTATCAGCTCATCGCCAAAGACATTCCATCAGCTGCCAGAAATTTTGAATGGAAAGTTCCAGCTGGAATTGTAGCCAGTGCAAAAGTAAGAGTGATTGCCGGCAGTAAAGTAGCTACATCAACAGAGGTATTTACGATTATGACCGAGCCTAAAAGCCTGGTGATCGCCCCTTCAGCCTGTGGCGTTTCGTCTTATAAAATGGATTGGGATCCGATTGCGGGAGCAAAATACGAAGTTTTAAAAATGAACGGTTATAAGTTTGAGGTTGTAGCAACAGTAACCAGTCCGACTTATACTTTTACACTTTCCGCCGGAGATGATAACTGGTTTTCAGTAAGAAGCATCGATATTGCAACAGGACTAGTTTCTGAGCGGGTAAGAGCAGTAAATGCAGAACCTGTTTCCGGAGCTGTTATTAGCGCGGCAAACCTTCCTTTTGAGGAAAATTTTAATTCACGAAAAGCATCGAATTATGTATTTTTTAAAGGGACAACTGGTACTGTAAATTACGAATATATTGATGCAGCTTTTTTATTTGGAGTAAAAATGGGTGGATCCAGAGACGCATCTGCTTCACCTTGGGTAGCCAGTACATCGGCAGATGCTTTCGCTAATAATACAAACTTTATTAAGAAAGTATCTTTCTGCGATATGGATACCTCAAGTTTGGCTGGAAAAGCACTTCGTTTGAAATTTAATTTAATTTGGAATAGTGTGGGACCAATAAACAAAAACTTTTTCAGACTGCTTGTAAATGGTACACCCGTTAAGAGTGTTGAAAACATTGAGGTTTATGGGGGGACAGTCTTAAGTGGAAATACCGAATTGATCTACGACTTATCGGCATATGCCGGGACTATCTTTAGCATCGCTTTTGAATCGGTTATCGATAACGATGTAGATAAGAAAGTATACAGTCATGTTTTTATTGATAATGTGTTTATTTTTGAAGCAACGGCGACCGATTTAAAATTGACTTCATTGGTTCCCAATACAGGACTTACAGCTACTGAAACGGTAAAAATAAAAGTATTGAACAATTCATCTGTAGCGGTCAGTAATGTTCCGGTATCGTATCAAATAGACGCAGGAGCAGAGGTAGTTGAAACTATCGCCGGACCTATTAATCCTTTAAGCGAGGTATCGTATGACTTTGTGCAAAAAGCTGATTTTTCAACCCCTAAATTGTATACTGTGGTTGGAAAAGTAAATTATACAGGGGATGCACTTACAGCCAATAATTCCATTCAGAAAAATGTAAGTAATATCGGATCTGATATCTTGATGGGTGCTGTTGCTTCGGTAACTACCTGCGCGGCAACATTTACAGATGGCGGTACACGTTATGGAAATTATGGAGATAAACTTTCACAAACTATAACTTTTAAACCTGATGGAGCAGGAAAAAGTTTAAAAGTGACTTTTTCTGCTTTTAATTTAGAGCGAGACTATGATTATCTGTACGTTTATGATGGGGCAGATGCATTAACTCCTTTATTAGGTGTCTTTACAGGGAATACCTTACCACCATCTTTAACATCTACAGCTATCGGTGGAGAGTTAACTTTTAAATTTACTTCAGATCGTCGTACAAACGAATTGGGATGGATTGCGGATATTAGCTGTGTGGTAAAATCTATGGTAAATGACGCAGCAGTAACTTCGATTACAACTCCTGAAGCTTTAGGGAAAAAGACCAGTACAAACGATATAACGATTAGAGTGAGTAATTTAGGGCCAAATGTTCTGACGAATCATCCTGTATTTTATCAGGTCAATGGCGGACCAAAAGTAACAGATGTTGTCCCTACGATAGCTGCATATGAAACAGTAAGTTTTACTTTTGCTACAAAAGCCGATTTATCTACTGTAGGGGCTACTTATACCATTAAAGCCGGCGTCGATGTACCGGATGATAATGTCGCTAATAATACCTTTGAAAAAGTGGTATACCATAAAAACGAATTGCCAGTTCATGCCAATACCAATGGATATGCAATTTCTCGCCTGAAATGGAATGCTGTGGTCAATACTTCCGGAATTACTGCCTATACTGATTTTAAAAATATAAAAATACCGGTTTATGCAGGCACTACGTATCAGCCTGAAGTATCCATTACAAAAACTGAAATGCCTATCGATAAAGATAAATTATCAGATACAGGAGTATTTACCATGATTGTGATCGATTTAAATGGTGATGGAAATTTAACAGATGAATTTTATGCAGGAACTTTTTGGATAAATACTACTCAAGATTATGCACCACCTGCTATTTTATCTACCACAAGCACCCATTATTTCAGACACAATACTACCCTGGCAGGTGGTATAACGATTCCGGTGGGTACAACTCCCGGCGAAAAACTAATGCGTGTGCTGCACATGTTTCATACGGCATCAGAGTTGTATAACGTTAATTTGGGACCGACGATTGATGGTCTGACAAGTTCACGAGACGATTTTGAAGTAGAAGAGTATACCATTAATGTATTGCCATCTACAGCTGTTAATGCAAGTGTAGAAAGAATTTGGTCACCTTTTAAACCGGGTAATGCACCAGTGGTTGTTGAAGCTTCAATTCGCAATTATTCCGCTACAGCAATTTCGAATTTACCGGTGGCTTATAAAGTTAATGGAGGTACAGAGGCAGTAGAGAATTTTGCAGTATCAATTGCTGCAGGTGAGACGGCTGATATTATCTTTACAACAAAGGCTAATTTAGGAGTTCCCGGCGATTATACCATTGAAGTCTACACCAAGCTGCCTGGAGATGTAGATCCAACAAATGATGGGAAGTCGGTAACATTTTCGCATGCGGCAAATTATGCGACTAACGTTGTAGGAACCTTTGATGGTGTAGATGATTTTATTGAAATAAACAGTACACCAGCGTTGAATCTTGCGAATAATTATACCTGTGAGCTTTGGGTCAATCAAAAGCAACCTTCTATTTATAACAGGCTTTTAGATATTAGTATGATATTGGTATCCATACATAATAACAGCGATTTGTCACTTTATAAAGAGAATAGTTTGGTTATTTCGATAACAACAGTCACAGGTCCGTATGTAATTAATACAGGTTTGAATTCGATCAAACCAAATACCTGGCACCATATTGCGTATAGCGTAAGTGATACTAATCAATACAAGGTTTATATTGACGGAGTTTCAGTTCCTTTTACCAGTACAGGTATTGCAGGAGCAACAGATTTTAACTCTAATTATATAGCTTACATTGGTAGTGGCGGAGGATTAGATACTGGTTTAAATGGCAGTATTGATGAAGTTCGTATTTGGTCGGGAGTTCGCGATCAGCCCACAATTGCAGCCAATACAACCACTAAATATGTTGGAAATGAACCCGGATTATTGGCGTATTACAGCTTCTCAGAAGGCGACAAGCCGTTTGTTTTTGATAGTTCACCAAGTGATAACACGGCTGTTGTAACCAATGCCGATACCAATGGCATGGGTGAGGGGAAATTCTGGAATGTACCGGCGCTATTGCAAAAAGTAGAGTTTGCCAATCAACTATCATCGAACTATGATGCGGCAACCAAAACGTTTTCGGTATTGATAAAAGATGGAGCGGATGTAACAACTGCTATCGCCAATTATACATTAGGAATGAATAGTATTGCAAAAATAGGAGGTGTTACACAAGTGAACGGAGTAACGCCAAACGATTTTAGTAATCCGGTTACTTTAACAGTTGAAGGTGTTGGTTTTAATACCGGAATTACTCAAACCTATACGGTGAAATTAATTAGAAGTTTAGGTAACGAAAGTAAATTGCTTTTGTATGACTTTAAAATGGTTTCAAACCCTGGTTTGGCAAAAGAAATCAATACCGATATTGCAGGAAATAATGTAACTAAAACGGTACCGTTTGGTTATAATGTAACCAATTTAGTAGCAGATTTTACGGTTTCTTCGGGAGCCGAGCTTTTCGTAGACGGAGTAAAACAATTGAATTCAAAAGTAGTTGCTTCAGATTACAGCAATAGCTTCCTGGTAACGGTAGTTTCAGAGAACAAACTTGCTCAAACGAACTATATGATAGATATTAATGCGAAAAATGCTCAGGCCAATATCATTAGCTATTCCGTAGCCAATCAGATTGGAACAAGTATCATTGATCCGGTTTTGAAAACCGTTAAGGTGGTGGTGAATAATAATGCCAATTTAAGCGCTTTGGTGCCTGTTGTTCAGGTATCAGATTTCGCAACATTGCGCATTGGAACCTATATTCAAAATAGCGGGGCCACTCCCCTGAATTATACCAAACCGGTAGTGTATAACGTGTTAGCGCAAAACAGAACTATTGAAAACTGGACTGTGACTTTAGAGATGGCCAAACCTGTAATTACACTTTCAGGTGAGGCTGCAGTTTCAATAGACAAAGGATGTGTATACAAAGATGCGGGTTATATGGCCAAAGACAACTTAAATACAGATATAACTGCGTCAGTAGTAGTATCGGGTAGTGTTGATGTAAATACTCCGGGGCAGTATGTAATTACCTATACGGTTAAAGATGCTTTACAAAATGAATCCAAAGTCACACGTACTGTAACGGTATCGTCCACCGCCTGTACGTTAGGAGTACCGGTTAATAAGATTGAAGGTTTTGTACTGTATCCAAATCCGGTTACCGAAGGAAAAGTGCACATAGAATCGGCATCTGCCAGCGTTAAGAACATTTTGATCTCTGATATGTCCGGTAAAAAAGTATATTCCGTTACAACAGAAAAAACAGAAATCAATGTTTCAGGTTTATCAAGTGGTGTATACATCATTAAAGTAGAGCAAGACGGAAACACCGCTGTGCAAAAGCTGATTGTTAAATAAACATCCATTTTGTTATGGAAGTAGTCTTTCATAAATTATAATAACAACCCGACAGGTTTTCAAAATCTGTCGGGTTTTTTATAGAAAAACAAAAAGAGGAAATCTCATAACACGAAGACTTCCTCTTTTTTTGTTTTCAACTTTTAGATTGCGTAGCAAATCGCAAGTAAAAAAAAAGTTTAAAGCGAAATTTTAATTTTTCTGGTAGAGTTCGTAAAATAAAATCGGTTAGGTTGCATATTTTTTGGTTGAAACGCTATTGTGTTGCGTTTTTGGTAAAATTAATGTAAATAAAATTTGTATATTTTTATTTAATTTGTAGGTTTACTCTGTAAAAACTAATTTATTAACCAAAATCAATTAAGCGATGAGATTAAAATTACTTGCACTATTGGTCTTATTAGTGGCGCTGCCATTATGGTCACAAAAGACGACTGACAATGATTTTGCCATTTCCTTAAATGGAAATAAAATCACGACCACTTCCGATTTTAAACAGCAGTTTAAAAATAAAAAGAGTACAGCCAAACAAAATCCTGAAACAGAGTACAGCTTATTACAGTTTACCAAAATTCCCTCTTTAGAAGAGCAGGAAAAGTTAAAATCGAAAGGAATAACCTTATTGAGTTATTTATCCAACAATGCTTATTATGTCGAAATTGCTCCGGAATTTTATAATAAGAACAATGTTTCAGACAATATAAGAGCTGTGGTTGCCGTAGATCCAAAATACAAACTGGATCAAAGGATTGCAAACAATGCGATCCCGGATTATGCTTTAATAGCGAATAACGGAATTAAAGCTGTCATCAGTTATTTTAAAGGGGTTGATGACAAACGTATTGAGCGGGATCTGGCAGGCTTGTTTTTAAAAAACACCAAAAACAAGGCCTTCTTTAATGAAATCTATGTTCAGACTTCTAAAGAGAAACTCGAACAAATAGCAAAATTCAATTGGGTACAAAATATCGAATTGGCCGCGCCTCCGGTAGAAAGTAACAATAAGCTGGGAGTAACTTCGCATAAGGCAAATGTTTTGGGATCTACAATTCCGGGCTTGGGTTACGGACTAACGGGTAAAGGCGTAAAAGTAGGTATTTGGGATGGTAACCTCGAACCACATAAAGACCACACTGGAAGAGTGATTAACAGAGAGTATGAATCAAATTCGTCTCATGGAGCTCACGTTGCGGGAACCATTGGTGGTGCCGGTTTATTAGATCCTAAGGCGAGAGGAATGGCTCCTGAAGTACAAATGTACGGTTGGAATTTTAATCTGGGGTCTAATGGTTTGAGTGTGCCGGAGGAACGAGTGAAAGCTGCAAATGAGGATGGTATTGAGATAACCTCAAACTCGTTCGGACCAGGTTTATTGAAAGGTTATAATACATTCAGATACAATAGTGACGATCGTGGAGAAGATTATGTTACGGTAAAATTTCCTCATTTATTGTCCATTTATGCAAACGGAAATTCTCAAGAGGCATACCCGGAGGGTGGGGGATTTACTACAGGAACTAATAATCCAAAAAACGCATTGCTTGTGGCGGCTAATAATCCGGATGATTTAATTAGTAGTTATAGTAGTTTCGGACCAACGATTGACGGTCGTCTGATACCTCAGATTGCTGCTGTAGGAACGGATGTTTATTCATTGGACTATAATAATTCGTATCAAACCTTGAGCGGTACTTCTATGGCTACTCCGGGAACTACAGGTACAGTAGCTTTACTTTATGAAAGATATAAGAACATTTATGATACAAAACCACTGGCTTCTTTAATGAAAGCTTTGGTAACTGGTACAGCCAATGATGCCGGTAATCCCGGACCGGATTATAAGTATGGTTTTGGTAATTTAAATGGTCTTAGAGCGGTTAGAGTTTTAGACAATAAAATGTTTTATACGGAGAGCGTATCCAACGGACAAAGCTATGAGAAAGAAATAGTGGTACCGGCTGGATTAGTAAGCTTAAAAGTGATGCTTGCTTATACCGATGTACAAGGAACACCGGGATCACCTTCTATTTTAATAAACGATTTAGATGTAAAAATGGTAAAGGATGGTGTAACCACTTTACCATGGGTATTAAACCCATTAACACCAAATGTGAATGCCGTTCGGGGAGTTGACAACCTGAACAACATCGAACAAATTACTTTAGACCATCCTGCAGCGGGAACATACAAAATTATCGTTAGCGGTACCAGGGTGCCTATCGGTACGCAGGAATTCTCAGTAGTATACGATTATGTAGCTCCCGACTTAGCTTTGACGTATCCGATAGGAGGAGAAAAAATAAATACCGATACCACAGAATACATTCGTTGGGAGTATGAAGGAGAACCCAAAACGTTTACACTTGAATACTCTGTTGATGGGGGGATTAACTATAAGGTAATCGCCAAAGATATTCCGTCGGCGGCGAGAAATTTTGAGTGGAAAGTTCCTGCCGGAATTGTAGCCAGTGCAAAAGTAAGAGTAATTGCCGGCAGTAAAGTAGCTACATCAACAGAGGTATTTACGATTATGACCGAGCCTAAAAACTTAGTGATAGCACCTTCAGCCTGTGGGGTTTCGTCTTATAAAATGGATTGGGATCCTATCGTAGGAGCAAAATATGAAGTTTTAAAAATGAACGGTTATAAGTTTGATGTTGTAGCAACAGTAACCAGTCCGACTTATACTTTTACACTTTCCGCCGGAGATGATAACTGGTTTTCAGTAAGAAGCATCGATATTGCAACAGGGCTTGTTTCTGAGCGGGTAAGAGCGGTAAACGCAGGACCTGTTTCCGAAGCTGTTGTTAGCGCAGTGACGCTTCCTTTTGAAGAAAATTTTAATTCCAAAAAAGCAAATAATTATGTGTTTTCTAAAGGCACAGCCGGTACTATAAATTACGAGTATATTAATACTCGTTTTGTATACGGAGTACAAATGGCCGGATCCGAAGATGTACCTGCTTCACCATGGGTAGCCAGTACATCGGCAGATGCTTTTACCAATAATCCGGATTTTATTAAAAAAGTGTCTTTCTGTGATGTAAACGCCTCAAGTATGGCTGGAAAAACGCTTGGTTTGAAATTTAATTTAATTTGGAATAGTACGGGACCAGAAAACAAAAATTTTTTCAGACTGCTTGTAAATGGTATACCCGTTAAGAGTGCTGAAGATGTTGGTGTTTATGGAGGAACTGTCTTAAGAGGAAATACCGAATTGACCTACGACTTATCGGCATATGCCGGGACTACCTTTAGTATCGCTTTTGAATCGGTTATTGACAATGATGTAATAGTAAGTGAAAGTCAAGGTCCACTATACAGTAATGTTTTTATTGATAACGTTTCCATTTTTGAAGCGACGGCAACCGATTTGAAATTGACTTCATTGGTTCCCAATACAGGACTTACAGCCGCTGAAACGGTAAAAATAAAAGTATTCAACAATTCTCCTGTAGCGATTAGTAATGTTCCGGTATCGTATCAAATTGACGCAGGAGCAGAAGTAGTTGAAACTATCGCAGGACCTATCAATCCTTTAAGCGAGGTAGCTTACGACTTTGTGCAAAAAGCAGATTTTTCAACCCCTAAATTGTATACCGTGGTTGGAAAAGTAAATTATACAGGGGATGCGGTTACAGCCAACAATTCCATTCAGAAAAGGGTAAGCAATATCGGATCTGATATCTTGATGGGCTCCGTTGAATCAGTAACTACTTGTGCAGCAACATTTACAGATGGCGGTACACGTTATGAAAATTATGAAGAGAGAATTGTGATACAACTTATAACTTTTAAACCTGCAATAGCTGGAAACATTTTAAAAGTGACTTTTTCTGCTTTTAATTTAGATCAGGCTTCTGCTTCTCTGATTATTTATAATGGGGATGATACTTCAGTTTTATTAGGTTCCTTTACAGGGAATACCCTACCACCATCCTTAATTTCAACAGCCGAAGGAGGAGAATTGACTTTTGCTTTCCTTTCAACTGGCGAAGGTGCAACCGAATTGGGATGGATTGCGGATATTAGCTGTGTTGCAAAATCTATGGTAAATGATGCAGCGGTAACTTCTATTAAAACACCTGAAGTTTTAGGAAAAAAGACCAGTACAAACGATATAACCATCAGAGTAAAGAATTTCGGATCAACCGATGTGACGAATCTTCCTGTATTTTATCAGGTAAATGGCGGACCAAAAGTAACAGATGTAGTTCCTGTGATAGAAGCTAATGGAAAACTATATTTCACTTTTGCTACAAAAGCTGATTTATCAACTGTAGGAGCTACTTACACCATTAAAGTCGGGATTGATTTAGCGGATGATAACCCTGCTAATAATACCTTTGAAAAAGTGGTATACCATAAAAATGAATTACCGGTTCACACCAATACAGATGGGTATGCAATTTCTCGCCTGAAATGGGATGCTGTGGTCAATACTTCCGGAATTACGGCCTATTCTGATTTTAAAAATATAAAAATACCGGTTTATGCGGGTACTACTTATCAGCCTGAAGTATCAATTACGAGATTGGGAGCTCCTATTCCGAACAAAAGATACTCATCGGGTGATGACGAAGGAGTGTTTACTATGATTGTCATCGATTTAAATGGTAATGGAAATTTAACAGATGAATTTTATGCAGGTACTTTTTGGGTAAATACTACGTTAACTTCTCCAGCACCTGCCATTCAATCTACAACAAGTACCCATTATTTCGAACAGAATTCTTCCACTCGTGAAAAAGGTTTAACGATTCCTGTTAATACAACCTCAGGCGAAAAATTAATGCGTGTCATTCACATGTTTCGTTCACCTTCTGAAGGTTATCATGTTAATCTTGGACCAACTACTGACGGATTAACAAGTTCACGAGACGATTTTGAAGTAGAAGAGTATACTATTAATGTATTGCCATTTTCAGCTGCTGATGCAAGTGTGGAAAGTATTTTGACACCTGTTAAACCAGGTAATGCACCAGTGGAAGTTACTGCTTTAATTCGTAATTATTCCGCTTCAGCCATTTCTAATTTCCCGGTGGCTTATAGAGTTAATGGAGGTAAAGAGGTAGTGGAGAATGTTGCGCTATCAATTAAAAAAGGGGAAAATGCTGATTTTACCTTCACAACAAAGGCTGATTTAGGAGCTCCCGGCGATTATACTATTGAAGTTTACACCAAGCTGCCTGCAGATGTAGATTCAGCAAATGATTCTAAGTCAGTAACACTTTCGCATGCTTCGAATTCGACTAATGTTACAGGGACTTTTGATGGCGTAGACGACTTTATTAAAATAAATAGTACACCAGCGTTGAATCTTACGAACAATTATACCTATGAGCTTTGGGTTAATCAAAAGAAGCCTTCTATTTTTGGTAGACTTTTAGATAAGGGAAAAGTAATTGTATTTGTACATAATAATAATGAGTTGTCAGCTTATAAGGAAAATAGTTTGGTCATTTTTATTAAAACAGCTAAAGACTCTTATGTAATTAATACTGGTTTAAATTCGATCAAACAAAATACTTGGCATCATATTGCGTATACGGTAAGTGATACTAATGAATACAAAGTTTATATTGACGGAGTTTCAGTTCCTTTTACGACTAAAGGTATTGCCGAGGCAGCAGATTCAAATTCTGATGCGGTTGCTTATATAGGTAATAACTGGGCATTGGCTCGTGGTTTAAATGGTAGTATTGATGAAGTTCGTATTTGGTCGGGAGTTCGCGATCAGGCAACAATTGCAGCCAATACAACCACTAAATATGTTGGAAACGAGGTTGGATTATTGGCGTATTACAGCCTCTCAGAAGGCGACAAGCCGTTTGTCTTTGATAGTTCACCAAGTGATAACACGGCTGTTGTAACCAATGCCGATACCAATGGCATGGGCGAGGAGAAATTCTGGAATGTACCGGTGCTATTGCAAAAAGTAGAGTTTGTGAACCAACAGGCATCGAGTTACGATGCAGCGACCAAAACGTTTTCGGTATATCTAAACAACGGAGTAGATCTAACAACTGCTATAGCCAATTATACCTTGGGAATGAATAGTATTGTAAAAATAGGCGGTGTTACACAAGTAAATGGAGTAACGCCAAACGATTTTAGTAATCCGGTTACTTTAACTGTTGAAGGTGTTGGTTTTAATACCGGAATTACTCAAACCTATACGGTGAAAGTAAGTAGAAGTTTAGGTAATGAAAGTAAATTGCTTTCTTATGATTTTAAAACCGCTTCAAATCCTGGTTTGACAAAAGAAATCAATACTGATATTGCGGGGAACAATGTAACCAAAACAGTACCGTTTGGTTATAATGTAACCAATTTAGTAGCAGACTTTACGGTATCTCCGGGAGCCGAACTTTTCGTAGACGGAGTAAAACAAATGAATTCAAAAGTAACAGCTTCAGATTACAGCAATAGCTTCGTGGTAACGGTAGTTGGAGAGAACAAACTTCAAACGAACTATACAGTAGATATAAATGCGAAAAATTCTCAGGCCAGTATTCTTAGTTATTCCGTAGCCAATCAAATTGGGAAAAGTACGATTGATCCGGTTTTGAAAACCGTTAAGGTTGTAGTGAATAATAATGCCAATTTAAGCGCCCTGGTACCTGTTGTCCAGGTGTCGGATTTCGCCACATTGCGTATCGGAACCTATATTCAGAATAGTGGAGTAACTCCCCTGAATTATACCAAACCGGTTGTGTATAACGTCTTAGCGCAAAACAGAGCTATTGAAAACTGGACTGTCACTATAGAAGCGGCCAAACCAGTAATTACACTTTCGGGTGAGGCTGCAGTATCCATAGACAAAGGATGTGTATACAAAGATGCCGGTTATACGGCCAAAGACAACTTAAATACAGATATAACGACATCGGTAGTAGTATCAGGTACTGTTGATGTAAACAGTCCGGGGCAGTATGTAATTACCTATACGGTTAAAGATGCTGCTCAAAATGAATCCAAAATAACGCGTACTGTAACGGTATCGTCCACCGCCTGTACGTTAGGAGTACCGGTTAATGTGATAGAAGGTTTTGTAATGTATCCAAATCCGGTTACCGAAGGAAAATTGCATATAGAATCGGCATCTGCTAGCGTTAAGAACATTTTGATCTCTGATATGTCCGGTAAAAAAGTATATTCCGTTAAAACAGAGAAAACAGAAATCAATGTTTCAGGTTTACCAAGTGGTGTATACATCATTAAAGTAGAGCAGGACGGAAACACCACTGTGCAAAAACTGATAATTAAATAAGCATTAATCAATAGATAACGGTTGCAGAGCCGTTTCGACAGGAAGTTATTCTTCCATAATGACAACAACAACCCGACAGGTTTCCAAAACCTGTCGGGTTTATTTTTGCTTACCTATATATAAGAGTAGTTTTTGCCCAGCTGAGCGAAAATATAATAAGAGCGGCCTTTGTCTGGCTGAGCGAAGTCGAAGCCATCAAGTTTAGAATTTGGAGTTTAGAATTTGGAGTTTGGAATTTGGATTTTGGGATTTAGAATTTGAAGTTTGGAATTTGAATTTTTTAGAAGCCCTCTCCCGCTATTCGCTACAATCTTTTGCTTTTTAAAGGAAAAAGCAAAAGGATTTCCACTTCTATCGGGGCTAGGGTGGAGGTTTTCAAAAGAAAATAAGGTAAAAAACAAAAACGCAGCGTCCTTTTAGACCCGACAGGTTTTTGAAACCTGTCGGGTTTATTGTTTATACTACTTAAAACTTCAACAGAACCAAAAAACTTTCTACTGTAAAAGCACTTATATCAGCAACTTGAAAAAAACATCAAAAATAGTTCTCTAAAAAGCTTGTAAAAGCGAATAAAGTGACTACTTTTGCACCCGCAACAGCGACAGACGTTCACCGAAATACTGGCAAGAAAAGGAATTAAAACGAAAAGAAATTTTCAAATAAAAATTCAAAAAAGCTTGCGAGAATGGAAAACGGATATTACATTTGCACCCCGCAAAACACGGGAAGCTCATTGAAAGATTGGAAGGAGAAAGAAGA
>JAHEZJ010000054.1 GCA_023251135.1 Flavobacterium sp.
GAATGGTAGTTTTTACATTTCCGTTTTCAATCACCTTTAAAGTTTCAATAACGGTTTCGCTACCTAATAACATAAGTCGGTCGTGTAGTTGCCCGGCATTTTCTTCCGGTTCAATTGCAATTTCCGAGTTTAGGATCATTGCTCCGGTATCTATCTTGTCATCTATAAAGAAGGTGGTAACTCCAGTTTTGATTTCTCCGTTGATAATTGCCCAGTTGATAGGTGCTGCACCACGGTAATTTGGTAATAAGGAAGCATGCAGGTTAAATGTTCCAAGGCTTGGCATTTCCCAGACTACTTTTGGCAACATTCTAAAGGCTACCACAATTTGCAAATTGGCGTTCAACGCTTTTAGCTCGGCTAAGAAACTTTCGTCTTTTAGATTTGTTGGCTGTAGTAAGGTCAGGTTGTTTGCCAGTGCATATTCTTTTACTGCAGAGTATTTTATTTTTTGTCCACGTCCTGCAGGCTTGTCTGCTGCAGTGATCACGCCAACAACGTCGTAATTGTTTTTAAGAATGGTATCCAGAATGCCAACAGCAAATTCCGGAGTTCCCATGAAAATAATTCTCAATTTTTCCATTATGATTTTAAAGTGTATTTATTATTCGCCAGTACGGTGATATGATTGTTTTCTAATAATTCCTGAAGCACCACAATAATGTCATTGGCGTCCAGTTTGATCTGAGTCTGAATTTCTCTGGAGGTCAACGCGGTTGATTTTAATAAATGCAGAATTTTATCGGCAATCGAATCAGCTTCGGTAATTTTTCCTTTTCGAGTAATACAATAGGAGCAAACGCCACAGTTTTCAGTGGTTTCTTCTCCGAAGTAATCCAGAATTAGTCGATTTTTGCAGGTCTTGCTCTCTTTAATATAATATAGAACAGCCGAAAGTTGTTCTTTTTTGAGCTCATTCTGTTTTTCGAGGTATTTTGAAACGCGGTTTATGGTCAGTTCATCCTCACGGACTTCGTTAAATAATATAGTCGCGTCGTTGTTTTTGGCTTTGTATTCAATGATTTCTTTTCCTTTTAGTTTTTCTAAAAGAGTAGCAACCTGTTCTTCTGTATGCTGTGATTTTTTTGCAATCAGCGAAAGATTAAAAGGGGTTTTCATTTCGCAAACTCCGGGATATGTTCTTAAAATCGTCAATATGATTTCTTCGTCATTTGGATTCAGACTTGTATAACGAATCACTTCTTTTGATTCAATTAAAAATTGCAGAGTGATTTTTTCTGAAAATTCCTGTGTCATAGTAATGATTCCCTGCTGGTTTAAAAACTGTAAGGCATTGTAGGTTTTTAGGGTAGGGAAGTCGTATTTGTTGCAAAAATGATTCAGTTTGAAAGAAAAGGAATCGTCTAAACCTTCTCCATAAGCAATTTGAAAATAAGTACAGAGTTTGATGTACATGGTTTTTAGGAACTTCTTATCGGGTAAGATGTTTAAAAACTGCTGTTCCGTCTGGTTGGCATCTGAATTGTTGAAAAGCAATACCGAGAAAGCTTTCTCTCCATTTCGGCCTGCTCTTCCGGATTCCTGATAATAGTTTTCCAGGTTTTCGGGCAGCTGCGTGTGGATAACCGTTTTTACATTGTCTTTGTCGATTCCCATTCCAAACGCATTGGTGGCTACAATAACCTGCGTTTGTTCTGACATCCACAACTGCATGTTTTTGTCTTTTTCTTTAGGCGAAAGTCCACCGTGGTAATAAGTTGCGGTAAATCCTAATGATTGGAGTTGTGTTGACAGGTTCAGGCACGATTTTCGGTTTCGGACATATATAATAGAAGGCTGCGGGTTTTTCTTTAAGATTTGTTCGGTGCGGTACAGTTTGTCTTCCACTTCGAAGACCATGTAGGCAATGTTTTTTCTTTCAAAAGATTGCTGGAAAAAGAGGGGATCTTTGAGTCCCAACTCTGTTTTGATGTCTTCGATAACTCTTGGAGTTGCCGTTGCCGTCAGAGCCAAAAAAGGAATTTTTGGAAAATACTTCTTGAGTTCTGAAATTTTGAGGTAAGCCGGGCGAAAATCATGTCCCCATTGGGAAACGCAATGGGCTTCGTCGATTGCAATTAAATTAATGGGAAGGTTTTTAATGCGTTCCAATATCCAGTCTGATTGCAGTCTTTCGGGGGAAAGGTATAAAAACTTGTAATTTCCGTATTGGCAATTATCGAGAAGATCGATAATTTCTTCGGTATGTATGCCTCCTGTAAGTGCAATCGCTTTTATGTTGCGTTTCTGCAGGTTGGCTACCTGATCCTTCATTAGGGCGACCAAAGGCGAAATGACTAAACAAACGCCTTCCTTCATCATAGACGGAACCTGAAAACAAATCGATTTCCCTCCACCTGTGGGGAGTAATGCAAAAGTGTCCTGACCATTCAAAACGGAGTCAATAATCTCCTTTTGCAACGGTCTAAAACTGTCGTGTTTCCAGTATTTTAAGAGAATTTCTTGCGCTTCTGGCATTGGTCCTGTTTTAAAGTTAAAAAATTTAGAAATCAGTTTCTAGTTTTACAACTTTAAACATATGCCTAAATTTTATCTAAGATATAAAGAATTCTGTTCTCAACCGTATCTTTAGGTACTTCAATTAAGTCGTAACCGTATTTTTTATAGGTATCAACAAGATGTTTCTGAATTTTTTGTGCCTGATCAAAATTCTCGTAACGCTCTGCGTCGCTCTCGTAAATTTCTTCCCAGGGTGGTAAAATAAAAGTTTTAGTATATTTAAAATCCTCACAGGCCTTTGCAAAACTCTCCGGATAATCATCATTGATATAATCCATATAAGCCACGACATCGGGAATTCCGCGGTCGATAAAAACTACATTGTGAGGTTCTTCAGCTGCGTCTTCGAATTGTTTAATTCGGCCATTCAATAGCATTTCGCTAAACAATAAAGGTTGTTCCAAAAATAATTGATCGATGCCTCTTTGTTGTGCTTCGAGTGTAACTTGTCTTGAAATTTCAGGGTAACAGCAGTAGCCACGAGCTACCAATTCGTTGATAAGAGTAGATTTTCCCGTTCCCGGGCCACCAATGAGAACTATAATTTGTTTTTGCACTTTCTAAAAATAAAGCGCAAATTTACCTAAACTTATTGGTATTTAAAAAGATTATTTTGCCTTAAGCGGACGATTTCACAATTTTAAGAAATAAAGGTCCTGCTCTTCGCTGTGATCTTGTGATTTTAGGATTAAATTTCGCTACCTAAAAACAATCACTCACAAAATAAATATTTTCCGGAATTTACATCCTTCTTTTTAGAAGGGATGATAATATGCGATTCAAATTTCTTTCCTTTTAAAACATCGTTTACAAAATCCAGAACATATTGTTTTCCGTCGTGAAAAAGGTAGCCGGAAAATTCATGCCCACCGCCACAAAATGTAATGAGTTCAATATCTTTATGAAGGTCGTTCATTTGGTTGTACACCGCATAGGATCCAAACAATATTAACCAGCCTGAAGCATTGGTCGGGCAGGAGCGATGTGAACCAGCGCTATAAGGAACCGTTGTGTCTTTATTTCCGTGGGCCAGTAACATTGGAATCGCTTTTTCTTCGGTAATTAAATTGATATCCATAATAGCTCCGGAGCCTCCAATGAAACCGGAGTATTTGAAATTTTCGGGTAAATTGCTGGTGTATAAATTCATGAGTTTGTAATCCCAAAAAGAAGCATGAAAACCAATTTCGGCACCCGCACTGATTCCGGAAATAAAGAATTTGGAAGTGTCGAGATTGTACTGATTCGCATGCTGAATTAAAAACGAAGTGGCCTGCCACATATCGCTAACGCCCATTTGAATGGCTTTTATTTTTTCGGTTAAAGTTCCTTTGCAGCCAAAATCACTTCCTTTCATGTACAGAGTATAGGAAATGCTGGCAACCGCGTAGCCGTTTTTTGCCATAAACAGCCCGAAATCTTTTTCACTTGTACGTTCTCCACCAGAAAATCCGCCACCAAAAGCAAAAAGGATCAAGGGTGTTTTTTCATTTGTTTTCTTTTGGGGTAGGTATAAATCTAAATCCAGTTTGATCGTGTCATTTTGGAAGTAAGTCATGGTTTTAACTTCCTGTGCTTTCATTAAATTAAATATAAAAGTAAACAGAAGAAGGAAAATGCGCGTTTTCATGGTAATGTATTTTGAATCATGCAAAGTCGGGAAGGCGCAAAGTCAAATTATAGAAAATGTGAAAAAAACTTTGCGACTCCGTGACTTTGCGAGCAAATTTCTTTGCGATGAATTCCCAAATATAAGATGAAATTTGACAAAGAGATAATGTTGTAAAGTTTTTTTCTCTGCACCTTTCAACCGCTGTAACTTTGCTCCTTTAAAACAAAGTTTTAAGTCTGAAAAAAATCTAAAATCTAAAATCGAAAGTCTGAAATCAAAACCGTATATTTGCGTTTATTTTTAATTACGAATGGAGAACGATAAAGAAAAAAACACCGCTGAATTTTACGAGAGATTAAAAGTTGAGTTAGACAATTCAAATACCTGGCCAGCAGAATACTTGTATAAATTCATTGTACCTTCAGTAGACGATAATGTAGAGCGAGTTGAAAAAGCTTTTAATAATATGGGTGCGGTTATCAAAACAACAAAGTCGAAAACCGGTAAATTTACCAGTGTTTCTGTTGATGTTACCATGCATAGTGCTGACGAAGTGATTGGCAAATACAAAGAAGTTTCTACCATAGAAGGTATAGTTTCATTATAACTTATGAACGAAAAATATAGAAAAGAAGTCGCGAATGATGTTGTTTTTAATTTAGAATACAATTCTGAAAGACAACGCTTAATCATTCCAGAATACGGTCGTCATTTGCAAAAACTGATCGATCAGGCTACTGCAATTGAAGATGCTGAAACGCGCAACAAAGCTGCGAAATACATTATTCAGGTAATGGGAAGTCTGAATCCTCACTTGCGTGATGTACCGGATTTTCAGCATAAATTATGGGATCAGCTTTTTATCATGTCTGATTTTAAATTGAATGTTGAATCGCCATATCCAATTCCGTCCCGCGATGTTCTACAGTTGAAACCGGACGTTTTACAGTATCCGCAGAATTTTCCAAAATACAGATTTTATGGTAATAATATCAAGTATATGATAGATGTTGCTAATAAATGGGAAGATGGCGAGATGAAAAATGCATTGGTATTGGTCATTGCCAATCACATGAAAAAGTCCTACCTGAGCTGGAACAAAGATACCGTTAAAGACGATGTGATTTTTGAGCATTTGTATGAGTTGTCAGGAGGTAAAATCAATTTGTTGCAAAGCACGGAAGAGCTTTTAAATACAACCGATTTGTTGCGTACCAACAAGCGTATGTCCAACAAAATTACGCCGCCAGGACAGCCAAAAATCCAAAGCAATAAAAACAATAAAGGGCCAGGAAAAACGAAGCCTTTTCAGAAAAATAATAATCAGAAATAAAAAAGGAGCTAAGTGTTTAAGGGGCTAAGGTTCTAAGTTTTTTCTCTTAAAAAACTAGTGCTTTAGGGCCTCAAACTTAGAACCTAAAATAAATAAATAAAAAAGTTGCTAAGTATCTAAGAAGCTAAGTTGCTAAGTCTTTTTTTAAGAAAAACTTAGAACCTTAGAACCTCAGTAACTCAGAACCTAAAAAAGAAATATGGGAATTTTTAAAATCGAAGGAGGAATTCCTTTAAAAGGAGAAATCACTCCGCAAGGAGCAAAAAACGAAGCATTACAAATTTTATGTGCCGTGCTTCTAACAGGAGACAAGGTGAGAATTAATAATATTCCCGATATTATTGACATTAATAAACTAATCACTTTATTAGGTAATTTAGGAGTTAAAATTCAACGAAATGAACCGGGTTCGATTACGTTTCAGGCAGATGAAGTTAACGTTGGATATTTGGAAACAGAAGCTTTCAAAAAAGAAGGTGGAGCGCTTCGTGGTTCTATTATGATTGTTGGGCCACTTTTGGCTCGTTTTGGTAAAGGATATATTCCAAAACCAGGAGGAGATAAAATTGGACGTCGCAGATTAGATACTCACTTTGAAGGGTTTATTAACCTTGGAGCAAAATTCAGATATAATAGAGAAGATCATTTTTATGGAGTAGAATCTCCGGCAGAAGGTCTTACCGGAACAGATATGTTACTTGATGAAGCATCGGTAACCGGAACGGCAAACATTGTGATGGCAGCTGTTTTGGCTAAAGGAAAAACTACCGTTTACAATGCTGCTTGTGAGCCTTACTTACAGCAGTTGTGTAAAATGTTGAACTCGATGGGAGCTAAAATTACCGGAGTTGGTTCGAATTTACTAACGATCGAAGGTGTTGAAAGCCTTGGCGGATGCGAGCACAGAATTCTTCCGGATATGATTGAAATCGGTTCCTGGATTGGTCTTGCCGCGATGACTAAAAGCGAAATTACAATCAAAAATGTAAGCTGGGAAAATTTAGGTTTAATTCCAAACACCTTTAGAAAACTGGGTATTACTATTGAAAAACGCAATGACGATATTTATATTCCTGCTCATAAAGATGGCTACGAAGTAAAAACAGATATTGATGGTTCTATTTTGACAATTGCCGATGCGCCTTGGCCAGGATTTACTCCTGATTTATTGAGCATCGTTTTGGTTGTGGCAACACAGGCAAAAGGGGATGTTTTAATTCACCAGAAAATGTTTGAAAGCCGTTTGTTTTTCGTAGATAAATTAATTGATATGGGAGCAAAAATTATGTTATGCGATCCGCACAGAGCGGTGGTTATGGGGCATAATTTTGAGTCTCAACTGAAAGCAACAACAATGTCGTCTCCTGATATTCGTGCAGGGATCTCATTATTGATCGCAGCTCTTTCAGCAAAAGGAACAAGTACTATTCAAAATATCGAACAAATTGACCGTGGATACGAGCGTATCGATGAGCGATTGAGAGCAATTGGAGCAAAAATCGTAAGAGCTTAAAAGAAAATTGCCACGAATTCACGAGTTAAAACAACGATTAAGATTGTGCATAATTTGTGAGTTCGTGGCGAAAAAAATGTCGTTAAATGACAGATGAACAAAAAGCTGTAAAAGCTACTTATTTCAGTATTATGGGAAACACCTGCTTAGCCATCTTAAAAGGGCTGGCAGGTTTTTTTGGCAATTCTTATGCCCTAATTGCCGATGCAATTGAATCTACTACTGATATCTTTTCGTCTTTTTTGGTTTTATTCGGAATCAAGTATTCCAACAAACCAGCTGATGAGAATCACCCTTATGGTCATGGTCGTGCCGAACCTTTAATCACATTTTTGGTGGTTGGTTTTTTGATTACCTCGGCTACCATTATTGGATATGAAAGTATCGCTAATATTCAGACACCGCACGATTTGCCAAAATCCTGGACGCTTTATGTTCTGGGAGCAATTATTATATGGAAAGAATATTCGTTTCGTTTGGTGATGAAACGAAGCAAACAAACCAATAGTTCGTCACTGGCGGCAGATGCCTGGCACCATCGCAGTGATGCGATTACTTCTGTTGCAGCATTTACCGGAATCTCGATCGCATTGATCATGGGGAAAGGGTATGAATCAGCAGACGATTGGGCGGCACTTTTTGCTGCTTTTTTTATCTTATACAACAGTTACAAAATTTTCAGACCGGCATTGGGTGAAATTATGGACGAGAATCTGAATGATGATTTAGTCGAAGAAATCCGTGTAAAGGCTTTAACCGTTCCCGGTATTTTGGGTACGGAGAAATGTTTCATCCGTAAAGCAGGAATGCGCTATCACGTAGACCTTCATGCGATAGTTTCGGCTAAGATTTCGGTGAAAGAAGGACACGAATTATCACATAAACTCCAGGATACCTTAAAAGAGAAAATTCCACAGTTAGGCAATGTTCTGATTCATATTGAACCGGATGATTATCATTGTTGAACGTGAGGTTCTGAGCTACTAAGGAGCTAAGGTTCTAAGTTTTTTACTCAGCTTCCTAGCCTTAGGATCTCAGTACCTTAGAATCTTAGCACCTTTTTTTTAATCTAGTGCGTTCAGGATTTTCAATCCAAAAACAATTCCATTTTGCTGAATTCCTCCCTGATAGGAATGTACATAATCCAGTCGGAAGATTTTAAACTTGCCAAATCCTAAATTGTCTAAACCAGCGGTAAACTCGGTGTAAGGTTTTCTGTCCGGTATGGCCAGTGAGTGAAAACCAATGTTCATGGTTGATTTTAAAAGATTCAAAATCGGGATTTTATTCATGATAAAACCTTTGTCGTTGTGCTCCAGATGCATTTCAAAATAACGGTCATTCGTACTGTTGGTATAATAAGGCATTAGGTTGAAAACATTCAGGTAACGGTCACTGGTTCCGATATGTGTCTGGTTTCCGTTAAAATGTTTGTAATCGATAAACGAAATGTTATCGGCATTAAAGAATTTGGCGGCTTTAAAAGTCATGCCTAATACACCTTTATTACCCAAAGATAAATCGTAGTACACCGCCGCTCCGATTTTTTCAAATTCATATTTCTTTTCGCTGGCGGCAAATGCTTTTTCAACAGACAAGAATAGGGTTGGGAATTTGTCGTCTTTAAAATTATATCTTCCGTCGGGTCTTGAAATATATTTGTTTCCAAAGTTAATTCGGGCGCCTAAAGAAGTCTTAAACAAATGGTGCTGGCTAAATGCCGGAGTCGTAAAATCGTTTGGTGCCAATGGATTGTTTGACGAGTAGAAGTCCTCTTTTTTAAAGAATGAATAATCAGTAGTGTTAAAAAGCGGTTTGCGCTGCTCATAACCTACGTTTGCACTCAGGTTAACGCCATTTAGAACATTTTGCGAATAGTTAATCTGCGCAAACTCCAGATTGTACAGCTTCATATAATTGTCTTTAAAAAACAATGAGCTTACAGAATTGACCAGCTTACTGATTGGTTGAGCACCATTGAACTGGGCGACTTTCGTTCCCCCTGAAACTCTGATAAAAGCATAATTTATATTGTTGAATTTATGACTGAATTCTCCAGTAACTCTAAAGCGATCCTCTGAAAAACCATAATTAAAAGTGGTACTGATCGAAGTCGTTTTGCTTTCATCTTCACTCCACTTTTTAAAAGAGAAACCGGAATCTAAATTAAAGCCCTGAACGGTATTAAAACTTAAAGAAGCCAAATTTAATACACCTTTATAGTCAAAAGAATGTCTTTTGAAAGTGTTTTTATAATCGTAGCCCATTAGCAAATCTGTTACTTTAAACTTGTTGTTTTTGGCATCAACAGAGTCAGTGTATTTTTGAGATTTTCTAATAACGAGCAGACTGTCTTTTTTGGTGTAATCGGTACTTTCTTCGATCGTTAGCGGGATGGGACGAATGTTGTTCCAAAAAGCATCGTCTTTTTTGTTGGCATTAGGTTCAAAAGCAACCACTTCATTTCCGAATGTTTTCTTTTCGAAAGAGGTCGGAAACTCATAATTAGAATACACATAATTAAATTTCCCCGAGAACTTAATTCCAAAAATACCAGCTGTAAAATCTAAGGTCTGTGCATTTTTGATCCAGATTTTGTTTTTTGTATTGTAGCTAAAGCTTTGATTGAGGCTCATCACTTCTGTGAATTCGTTTTTCATGCGATAGCCTTTGATGTCCAGATCAATAGCATAAATAGCAAAACTGTCGTCGACTATGTAAATATAGCCTTCAAAAACAGGCTCTTTGTCGCGTTTTGGAATTACTTTAATTTTATAAATCTGCTGCTTGTTGTCATCATAAAAAGAACCTTCAAGTTTGTATTTGTAATAGCTGAAGGCATTATCGGCAATAGGAGAAATGAGTTTTACATCGAAGTCTAAAGTATTTTCGTAAAAATCATAAGTCGACATTGAAGCGGTATTATAGCTATAGCCCTTGTTGTTTCCTGAGATTTTAGAAGCAATAATCCGTTCTTTTAATTTGTTGGGTTTCTCAAAAGTAATTTTGGAGATGGTTTCAGATAAATAAAGAATTCCTGTTCCTGTTGAATCCAAATTAGAGGCCATATCGTCACCCAGATCTACTTTTTTCCCCAGAATCTTCTTAGGTAAATCTTTCACCTTAAACATTCCTTTCGAATAGAAATCTGCGGTATATCGGGCAACTTTGTCGGAGTTGTCTTTTTTGCTGGCAATGGCGCTTTTAATAATGGCGTTGGCAGGATTGTTTTTAGGGTCGATTACCACTTCATTTAGGGCAAAGCTTTCTTCAGACATTTTTACATCCGGTAGCGTTATTTTTGCATCGGCAGGAATCGTTATTTTTTGAGTTTTATATCCCAGATACTGAAAAACGATTTTGTTTTTGCCGGGTTCTTTTACCGTAAGCTGAAATTTACCCTGTTCGTTAGAAGTTGTTCCGCTATAGGTGTTTTCTTCAAAGATGGAAACAAAAGGCAAAGGAGCCCCTTTTTCGTCGGTTACGGTTCCCTTAATTTGGGCGAAGTTTGAAATAGAAAAAAATAAAAAGGCGAGGAAAGTATAGTTTTTCATGTAAGTGTTTCTCTCACAAAAATAGAATAACTTAAAAATGAGCCTATTAAAAATTTGTTAAATTACAAGTTCCGAAATGTTAGCTGTAAAATGTGTGATGAAAGATGTGAAATGTGAGTGGTGATCTGAAATGTTTATTTGTTTAAATTGTAAATCCAGGAACTAACACATTTGGTAACGTTTTAAGAATCAAAAATCGGTAATTAAATTGTTGCCGGTATAAATTAACCGTTGCAAACAGCTCTCATTATACAGTTTACATCTTACAGTTCACATCTAACATTTTACAAAAAAGATTGAATCGCCAATTCGTAACTTTTTAGTCCAAAACCAAGGATAACACCTTTGGCATTTCCGGATAAATACGATTGATGTCTGAAACTTTCACGCGCATAGGTGTTCGAAATATGTACTTCGATTACGGGAGTCGTAACAGCTTTCATGGCGTCTCCCAATCCGATAGACGTGTGGGTATAAGCTCCGGCATTCAGAATAATTCCGTCAAAAGTAAAACCACATTCCTGAATTTTTTCAATCAATTCGCCTTCAATATTACTTTGGTAATAGGAAAGTTCAACGTTTGGAAATTTAGCCTGCAACGTTTCAAAATAATCTTCAAAAGTTTGACTTCCGTAAACTTCCGGTTCTCTTTTTCCTAAAAGATTCAAATTGGGTCCGTTGATGATGCAGATTTTCATGGGTTTAGTGTGATGTGTGAAATGTGATGTGTGAAATGTAATGCAATTGGTATTGCCATTGACTTTTGCCATTGCATAGCTGTAAAAATAAAAAAACCGTTCCAATTAATAGAACGGTTTTTGTAAAAGTATGTGATATATTTTTTTAGAATAAGAATCCGGCAGATAGCTGAACTACAGAATTTCTAACATCTGCACTTGATGAAACATCTGTTAAACCTAAACTATAACGACCTTGAACAAAAATACTGTTAGTGATTTTTAATCCTAATCCAGCATTAAGAGCGAAGTCGAATGTGTTAGCATCATTAAATCTTACGTCGTCTTTTTGACTTACTAAGAAAGAAGCCTGTGGTCCAACTTCTAAACTTAATGATTTTGTCATATAAATTTTAGCCATTACAGGAACAGATAAATAAGCTAATTTGTTTTTAAAGTCTTGTTGAGCATCTTTAAATTTATAAGTTGCACCTTGAGTAGAATATAAAAGCTCTGGTTGAATAGAGAATTTTTCTAATAATTTAACTTCTGCAACTACACCAACGTGGTAGCTTGTGATACCTTCTTTGTCAAAAGCTACACCTTGTAATGATGCGTCTCCAGGTTGACTTGCAAAGTTAACCCCTGCTTTAACTCCAAATTGTACTAATTGAGCCTGAATTGTAGCTGAAGTTGCGATGAACAAAACAGCTGCTAAGATTATTTTTTTCATAAAAGTGTTTTTAAAATTGATGTTTTTAAATGTTATATATTAGTCAAAACTACAGAATTAGGATTTTATTGTTTTATATTTTGGTTTAAATAATTACTAAATTTCCCATGTTTGTTGATTTTTAGGCTGTAATTCACTCTATTTAAGAAGTTTATTGCGAATCACTTTTTGCATTCAAAATTTAAAATTAATCAGATTTTTATTTCAAATTAAATTTTATAGCTGTTTTATTTAGTAAGTTTATTTTGATATTCGTGCTTTGATTTGATCCTTAAAATGGGACGGTAAAGCCTGCTAAATTAGGATATGTTTTTAGGTCTAAGAGCCTTAAGCTGTATTTACTATTTTATTTTCTTTAATGCAAGTTCATTTTTAATAAGGTTATCTTTATATTTGATCTTGAATAACCCAAAAAAACAAATTGTAATGAAAAGAATAATTTTGGCTGCTGTAGCAGTAATGGTATTTGGTTTTGCTAATGCGCAAAAAACTAGATTTGGAGTAAAAGGAGGTCTTAATATTTCAACGGTAGTTGGAGGAGATGTTGAAGATACTAAATCGCTTGTAGGTTTTCACGTTGGAGGTTTTGCAGAAATTCATGTTGTTCAGCGATTTTTTATTCAGCCAGAGCTTTTGTTCTCGACTCAGGGAACTAAAGTGGACGGATTTTCAGGGAATGACGCTGATATTAAATTGAACTACTTGAACATTCCGGTAGTGGCTAAGTATTACATCATTGATAAAAAATTTAACGTTGAAGCTGGTCCACAGCTGGGTGTATTGTTATCGGCTAAAGCAGAAGGTAATGACATTAAAGATTTTACCAGATCAGTAGATCTTGGTTTTAACTTAGGAGCGGGATACAGTTTTACAGACAATCTTTCAGTAGGTCTTCGTTACACAATTGGTTTGTCTCCTCTTTCGGATAAAGATATCGACAATTCAGACGATTATTATGACAGTGCTAAAAACAGTAACCTTGCGTTATCTTTAGCATACAAGTTCTAATTTTTGAAAACAGTATTCAAGAACCTTCCTTAATCGGGAAGGTTTTTTTATGCCTAAAAATGTTTTACTTTGTGCCTATGAAATGGGACCGTTACATAAAAGATTATCAGTCGTATCTACGCATCGAGAGAGGTTTGTCTAAAAACACTATCGAAAACTATGGTTTTGATATCGAACGGCTGTGTCTTTTTTTGGAAACGAACCGCATCGAAATTTCTCCGCTTAAAATTGATGATGAAACGGTGCAGCAGTTTATTTATGCAGTTGCCAAAGAAGTCAACCCACGTTCGCAGGCACGAATTATTTCGGGTCTGAAAAGTTTCTTTAATTATCTGGTGTTTGAGGATTATAGAAATGACAGTCCGATGGAGCTGATTGAAACTCCCAAAACCGGAAGAAAACTCCCGGATACTTTATCGGTAAAGGAAATTGATGCGCTTATCGCAGCAATTGATCTGAGTACTAACGAAGGCGAGCGCAATCGTGCGATGCTCGAAACTTTATACGGTTGTGGGCTTCGGGTTTCGGAACTGGTTACCTTAAAAATTTCGGATTTATTTTTTGACGAAGGTTTTGTGAAAATTACCGGAAAAGGAAATAAAGAGCGTTTTGTTCCTGTGGGAAAAGTGACTCAAAAATACATACAGCTTTATCAGAAGGAAATTCGGGGGAATCTTAAAATAAAGAAAGGCTGTGAGGATACCTTGTTTTTAAACCGAAGAGGTAATCAGCTTACACGTGCCATGATTTTTACCATTATAAAAGATCTGGCGGTGAAAATCAACCTGCATAAGAGCATTAGTCCGCATACACTAAGGCATTCTTTTGCAACTCATTTACTCGAAAATGGTGCCGACTTAAGATCGATTCAGTTGATGTTAGGACATGAGTCTATTACGACCACCGAAATTTATGTGCATTTGGACAGGAGTTTTCTGAAAGAAGTAATGTTATCTTTTCATCCTAGGAAATAATTTTTGAAGCAGGAAGTCGTTTTTAAATCAAAAAGTAATATATTGTATAAAGTTTTGTGTTAATCAGCGAATAAAAGTGATTGTTTTAACTTTTGTTTTAGCTATTGAGATCATTGTTTTAATATTTCAATCTACATAAATAAGTGATATATGGTTTTTGATTTATATGGAAATGAGAATTGCTTAGAGGTAAATAATTTTTATAAAAAATTGCTTGCCGAAATGCCGGATTTGCTGTTTCAGTTTGTTGTCGACAGCGAAAACAGGTATACTTTCCCCTTGGTCAGCAAGTCTGCTGATGCCATTTTTGAGCTTAGTGTAAAAGATTTTACCGATGACATTAAATTGGTTATTTACGATCGGATTTTTGTTCAGGATCGTGATCTCTTTTTTCAGTCTTTGGTCAAAGCACGTAAGGAAGTACAGCCCTGGAATGTTGAATTTAGAGCTCTTTTGCCTAAAAAAGGAATGCGTTGGTTTAAGGTTTCGGCCAAAACCGAACGGTCTCCTGACGGACGGGTTAGTTTTTTCGGGCATGTTTCGGATATTACCGAGCTAAAGGATAAAGAGGAAAAGTTACGGATTTCCGAAGAACGGTTTCAGTTTGCCCTGGAGGCTTCGACGGCCGGAATTTGGGATTGGGATATGGTGACCAATACGGTTTTCTATTCGTCATTGTCCTTAAAGATCCTGGAATTAGAGTCGGCCGATATTTTTGATGATCCGGAACGCTGGGATAAGATTGTGCATCCCGACGATCTTCCAAAATACTATTCTGATATTCAGGAACACTTTGATAATAAGATTCCCTATTACGAAAACTACCATCGGGTAATGACATCCAGTGGCAATTATAAATGGATTTTAGACCGCGGAAAGGTTATTGAAAGGGATGAGAACGGAAAACCATTGCGCGTAATTGGCACGCATACCGATGTTTCTTTGCAAAAAGAGAAAGAATTAGAACTCTTGAAAACTATGAAATTGTACAGTGATCAAAACAGCCGTTTGGTAAACTTCTCGCATATCGTTTCGCACAATTTAAATACGCAGGCCGGAAATATAAAGTCTATTTTGGATTTTATAGATGCAGATGTGGATAAACAAACGGTTAACGAAATGTTAGAGCATTTGCGAACGGTTTCCAACGATTTGAACGATACGATTGCCAATTTAACGCAGATTGTTAAAACACAAAGTAATATCAATATTGCCGTAGCGCCTTTGAGACTTTCGGAGTATATTGAGAAAACAATTTCAACCATTAAAGGTTATGATAAACAAACAAACGTTACGATTGTAAACAATGTTCCGAAGTATCTGACGATTAATTTTAATCCGGCTTATCTGGAAAGTGTTTTGCTGAATTTTACAACAAACGCGATTAAGTATGCGCATCCGGACCGGGATCCTGTTGTGATCTTCGATTTTTCGATTGAACCCGAAGGGTATAAATCGTTAAAGATTACAGACAACGGTTTAGGGATCGATTTAGCGGTTTATGGCGATCTGTTGTTCGGAATGTATAAAACCTTCCACAAACATCAGGAAGCACGCGGAATAGGCTTGTATATTACCAGAAACCAGATCGAGGCGATGAAAGGAAGTATCTCGGTAGAAAGCAAAGTAGGAGTAGGAACGAGTTTTAAAATTATCTTTAACGATATTTAGAATAGAAGAAGTAGATACAAAAAAGAACGGCTATCATTTGATAGCCGTTCTTTTTTATAAATAGTGAGAAGATTACTTCGCGATATTAACCGCTCTGGTTTCTCTAATTACAGTAACTTTTACCTGACCTGGATACGTCATTTCGGTTTGGATTTTTTGTGAAATCTCGAAAGATAAATTCGCAGCATTGTCATCAGAAACTTTTTCACTTTCTACAATCACACGAAGTTCTCTACCAGCCTGAATTGCATAGGCATTTTTTACACCGCTAAATCCGTAAGCTACTTCTTCAAGGTCTTTCAAACGTTGAATGTAAGAGTCTAAAACCTGACGTCTTGCGCCTGGTCTTGCTCCTGAAATAGCATCACAAACCTGAACGATAGGAGAAAGTAATGATTTCATTTCGATCTCGTCGTGGTGCGCTCCAATGGCGTTACAAACTTCTTCTTTTTCACCATATTTTTCAGCCCACTGCATTCCTAATAAAGCGTGAGGTAAGTCACTTTCAGTATCCGGAACTTTACCAATATCGTGAAGTAAACCGGCTCTTTTGGCTAGTTTTACGTTTAAGCCTAATTCGGCTGCCATGATACCACAAAGTTTAGAAACTTCTCTCGAGTGTTGTAATAAGTTTTGTCCGTAAGAAGAACGGTATTTCATTCTACCCACCACTTTAATAAGTTCAGGGTGTAAACCGTGAATTCCTAAGTCGATAACCGTACGTTTACCTACTTCGATAATTTCGTCGTCAATTTGTTTTGCTGTTTTGGCAACTACTTCTTCGATTCTTGCAGGGTGAATACGTCCGTCAGTTACAAGTTTGTGTAAAGACAAACGTGCAATTTCTCTACGTACCGGATCAAAGCAGGAAAGGATGATCGCTTCCGGTGTATCGTCAACGATGATTTCAACTCCAGTTGCGGCTTCAAGAGCTCTAATGTTACGACCTTCACGTCCGATGATTCGACCTTTTACGTCATCTGATTCAATGTTGAAAACAGAAACGCAATTTTCAACTGCTTCCTCCGTTCCAACTCTCTGGATCGTATTGATGATAATTTTCTTAGCTTCTTGCTGAGCAGTAAGTTTAGCCTCTTCGATCGTGTCCTGAATATGAGACATGGCTTTGCTTTTAGCTTCAGCTTTTAAACCCTCTACTAATTGCTCTTTTGCCTCTTCCGCAGAAAGTCCTGAAATTACTTCAAGCTGCTGCAATTGACTTTTGTGTAATTTGTCAACTTCAGTTTGTTTCTTGTCTAAAACCTCAATTTTGTTGTTGTATTCCTGTGTTTTAGCTTCAAAATCGTCGTTTACTTTTTTGGCTTTCGAAAGTTCGTTTGAAACTTGTGATTCTTTATCACGTACTCTTTTTTCTACCTCTGCTACTTTTTTATCTCTCGCTAAAATAACTTGTTCGTGCTCTGATTTTAGTTCGATAAAACGCTCTTTTGCCTGAAGGATTTTATCTTTTTTGATATTTTCTGCTTCTAAATTAGCATCTTTTAAAATGGAAGCTGCTTCTTTTTTTGCGTTTTTAATGAGGTTAGAAATATTGCTTTTTTCGATAATTTTAGCAATTGCAAAACCTGCTGCAATCCCTACAATACCTGAAATAATGATCGTTATTATGTCCATGTTTGTTAAAATTTATATATAAAAAAAGCCTACATTAATTGCTTGAATAAACTCGTAAAGACAAGTTTTGAGCTAACTCACTGTTCAAGTTTCCAAGCCGAAGCATGGCATACTATAGTAGCGACGATTTGCTCATTCTAAATTGTTAGTGTTGAGTTTACCAATTGTGAACTAATGTAGGCAGTATCTTAGTTGTTGTAAAAGAACGTTTAATTTTCGAGATATTGATCTAATAGCGAATTTAATCTTTTAATTCTTTCGATAGTTTCTTCACCATCGATTGCGTTATCAATTTGTTTTTGTTCGACTTGTGATGCAAATTGCAGGGCACACATCGCCAGAACATCCTGTTTATCGCGAACCGCGTAACTTTCTTCGAATTGCTTGATCATAGCATCAATTTTTTTAGAAGCACTTCTAAGTCCTTCTTCCTGAGCTGGCTCCACCGTTAACGGGTAAACTCTGTCTGCAATTGATATTTTAATTCTAAGCTTTCCGTCCATGTCGTTTTTTAATCTGATAGTTGTGCTATACAGTAATCAATTTCGCGAATTAATGAATTTATTTTAAGCTTTGTCTCTCTCTTGTTGTTGTCGCTGCCGAGCAACGAATTGGCTATCTTAAGTGTTTCATATTGCTTTTTCAAAGCTTCAATTTCTTCAGATTGTTTCTGGATAATTTGCGCAGCTTTGGTTAATTCTAATTGTAAAGCCTGATTATTATTCTCCAGGCCCTTTGATTTCTCAAAAAGCTTTTCGACTTTATATTCAAGAGTATCAATTATTTCGGCAATTACACTCATTATAAATCCTATTCATTACTTAATCCTACAAAGTTAGTATTCCTTTTTATTAATGCAATTTTTTATCGATTTTTTTACATTAAAAATAAACAAATAGATGAAATTCAATCGATTGTATTTTTGTGGCATTCCGCTCGGTTTTCGCCTCTTAATTTTTTATCTTAGCAAAAATGTTGCTTATGAGATTTTCACTGCTTAGTCTGTTTTTTTGCCCGTTTATTTTCGCACAGACCCAATATCCGAAAGATTATTTTAGTCCGCCACTTGAAATTCCGATGCAGCTTTCCGGTAATTTCGGGGAGTTGCGACCGAATCACTTTCACGCGGGTTTTGACTTAAAAACAAATCAAAGAGAAGGATTAAATGTACATGCCATTGCCGATGGATATGTGTCGAGAATTAAAATCTCCACTTTTGGAAACGGGAAATGCATTTACATTACCCATCCAAACGGCTATACTTCGGTGTACGGACATTTGCAAACCCCTGTTGGTCCAATTCTGGATTATGTCATGAAAACACACTATAAAGAAAAGGCATATGAGATCGAAGTATTTCCAAAACCGAATGAATTGCCAGTAACAAAAGGTCAGCTTATTGGACTTTCGGGTAATACAGGTTCTTCAGAAGGACCACATTTGCATTTTGAAATTCGCGATACCAAAACAGAGTTTGTTATTAATCCGATATTTTTTGGCTTCGATAAAAACATAAAAGACAGTAAGAAACCAAGTATTTCGAGTGTTTATGTTTATCCGATGGAAAATACAACTGTAAATCAGTCCAGACAGCCATTGTTGTTAAATGTTGCCCTTCAAAAAGACGGAACCTATCTGGCCAGCAAAGTAAAAGCCAATGGTAAAATAGGTTTCGGAATTTCTGCTGTAGATTATGACGATGTTTCGTTTAATAAAAACGGAGTTTTTAATGTCTCTACTTTTGTCAACGGAAATCAAAATTACAATTATCAGTTTAATACCTATTCCTTTGATGAAATGCGTTATATAAATGCGTTCATCGATTATGGAAAATATAAAAAATCAGGACAGCGGGTGCAGAAACTTTTCATGAAAACACCCTATGCCTTAAGTATTATTAAGACCGATTCGTTGCGTGGTGTGATTTCGGCTGAGCCAAATTTAACTTCAAGTTATCGAATTGAGGTTTCGGATTATTTTGGGAATTTAAGTGCGGTTACCGTTCCAATTGAGTACGATACCGCAACACCAATCGTAAAAGAGGAGCCTGTAACGTCGAAGTATTTTATCAAAGTCAATAAAGATTCGAATTTCGAAAAAGAAAATATGGCTGTATTTTTTCCGGCTGGAACTTTTTATGACGATTTCAATTTAAACTTTGATGTTAAAAATAATCGCATTTATATTCATGACGATACTGTTCCGGTGCATTCTAATTTTACTATTACCATTAAAGACAGTTCGTTTCCGGAAGCCTTAAAGGATAAACTTTTTATTGGAAGATTTAGCGGAAACAATGCCAGTTATAATGGAACGCTAAGAAAAGGAGATGTTTTTACGGCCAAGTCAAAAATATTAGGACAGTATGGTTTGGTCTTAGATACCATTGCGCCAACCATTAAAATTGCAAAGCCAATTCAGGACAAGTGGATTACCGGAACGAAAAAAATTGAATTTACCATTAATGATGCTTCTTCGGGAATCAAATCGTACAACGGTTATTTAAACGGAAATTGGATTTTGTTTGAATATGAAAGTAAAACGAGAAAAATTACCCATACTTTTGATGACACTCTTGTTGCAGAAGGGGCAAATGATTTAAAAATAGAAGTGATTGATAATGTAGGAAATTCTGCTATCTTTGAAACTCATTTTTTTAGAAGCCAACAAAAATAAAACCAAAGCATTTGAATCAAAATAAGTTAATAGCCGTTTTTCTTTTTTTATGTATGAGCAGTATTTCATTTGCTCAGAAGGCTCATGTTAAAGGTATAATTCTGGACAGTGAGAATCATCCTGTTGCGGGTGTAAATATTAGCGCTTCCGGCAATGTTTCACAATCTGATTCAAATGGTTTTTATGAAATCATAGTGCCGTCAGATAAAAAGATCTCTTTGATTTTTACACACGTCTCTCTAAAAATGATGAGTCTGACAGTGCATTTGACATCAAATGAAGTTTTTGTTTTCAATCCTCTAATGAGCAGTTCGGAAGAACAAATGGGAGAAGTTTTTGTTTCTTCTAAGAATAAAAAAAGGGTGCAGGGGATCACCAATGTAGATGTTGCCACCATAAAGAAAATTCCCGGAGCCAATGCCGGAATCGAAAATATATTAAAAACACTGCCTGGTGTAAATTCAAATAATGAACTGAGTTCTCAATATGCTGTTCGTGGTGGAAATTACGATGAAAATCTGGTGTATGTCAATGAGGTTGAAGTCTACCGTCCGTTTTTAATTCGCTCGGGACAACAGGAGGGATTGAGTTTTACCAATACAGATCTCGTTCAGAATGTCGATTTTTCGGCTGGAGGATTTCAGGCAAAGTTTGGTGATAAACTTTCCTCTGTTTTAGATATTACGTACCGAAAACCAACTCAGTTTGGTGTCTCACTGGAAGCCAGTTTATTGGGCGGAAGTATGTCGGTTGATGCGGTTTCCAAAAATAAAAAATGGTCGGCCGTAACCGGTGTTCGTTACCGAAACAACAGTTTACTAGTCAACAGTCAGGATACACAAACCAATTATACACCGACTTTTGCTGACATTCAAACGAATATTAATTATGATATTTCTGCAAAATGGCAGCTTAGTTTTTTAGGGAATATTTCTCAAAACAAATATTTGTATCAGCCTTTGACCCGCGAAACAAAATTCGGAACCATAGATCAGCCTATGGCGCTGGCGGTGTATTATGAAGGTAAAGAGCGCGATCGCTACAATACTTATTTTGGTGCCCTGAAAACAACTTACAAAGTTTCTCCGAGTCTGACTTTAAAATTCATAGGTTCTCTTTTTCATACCGTAGAGCAGGAGCATTTTGATATACTGGCACAATATCGTTTGGGAACTATAGAAAATGAAGATACTTCAAATGTCGATTTTACGCGTGGAATCGGTTCACAGTTAAGTCACGCCCGAAATGATCTGGATGCTTTGATTGCAAATGCAGAGATCAAAGGTTTTAAAGAATGGAAAAATGACAGCCAGTTAGAATTTGGTTTGAAATATACCCGCGAATCTATCCGCGATCGAATTAACGAGTGGGAGATGATTGATTCGGCAGGGTTTTCGATTAATCCACCGATTGCTTTTTTACCTAAAAACAATCAACCCTACACACCTTATACCGGGCCGTTATTACCTTATCAGGATGTGCGGGCAACAAACTTTAATACCATAAACCGATTTTCGGGCTATGCGCAGTATAATAAAAAAGCTGAAATTGGATCCAGTCAGGTTTGGTACCATCTGGGGGCTCGTTTTCAGAGCTGGAATGTTTCCGGAGCCGCTGTAGAGGGTAAAAATCAAACCGTTTTCAGTCCGCGTGCCCAGTTTACTTTAAAACCGGATTGGGATATGGATATGGTTTTCCGACTTTCGGGAGGACTTTATCATCAGCCGCCTTTTTACCGTGAACTGCGGGATTTAAATGGCGTTGTAAATCCAAACGTCAAAGCGCAGGAATCGGTTCATATTGTTTTGGGGAATGATTACAATTTTAAAATATGGAACCGTCCTTTCAAATGGGTTACGGAACTTTATTACAAATCGCTTTCAGATGTCAATGTGTATTCAATTGATAATGTGAGAATCCGATATGTTGCTAATAATAATGCGAAAGCGTATGCTCAGGGAGTTGATTTTAGGCTGAATGGTGAGTTTGTACCCGGAACGGAATCGTGGATTAGCTTTGGTTATTTAAAAACCGAAGAAAATTATGAAAACAAAGGTTATATCGCTAGGCCAACAGATCAGCGCCTGAAATTTGCCATGTTG
>JAHEZJ010000074.1 GCA_023251135.1 Flavobacterium sp.
AAACCTGTATTATGTAACGCTTACCAACTACGACGAAACGTATCTAAATGTAAAAGTAGTTTACAACAAAGACAATATCACCGAAACTCTTGGTGAGGTTTTGGAGAAAGCAGGTAAAAAGCAAATTCGTATTGCCGAAACAGAGAAATATCCACACGTAACCTTTTTCTTCTCCGGAGGAAGGGAAACACCATTTGAAGGAGAATCCCGTATTTTAAGAAACTCTCCAAAGGTAGCCACTTACGATTTACAGCCAGAAATGAGTGCCTTTGAATTAAAAGATGCTTTGGTTCCTGAATTGAACAAAGGTGAGGTAGATTTTGTCTGCTTAAATTTTGCCAATGGCGACATGGTGGGTCATACCGGAATCATGAGCGCTGCCATTAAAGCCTGCGAAGCGGTAGATGCCTGCGTAAAAGAGGTTATCGAAGCTGCTCTTGCCAACAATTATACTACAATTGTCATTGCCGATCACGGAAATTGCGAAACGATGATTAATCCTGACGGAAGTCCAAATACAGCACATACAACCAATCCGGTGCCGATTATTTTAGTAGACAAAGAGCTGAAAAATATTCAAAATGGGGTGCTGGGCGACATCGCTCCTACTATTCTGGAGTTAATGGGCATACAGCAGCCTAACGCTATGACTTGCCATTCATTGTTATAGTATTCAGTCTCAGTTTTCAGTATTCAGTTGTGATCTTACTGAATTTTCAAAATAAACCCGACAGATTTTAAAAACCTGTCGGGTTTGCTATTTATAAAAAAAACAAAGCATAAATAAGAGTTAAAATTTCTTAATCAATAGTAATACTATTATCTTTGCATGAAAAATATTTTTTTATGCAAATTATACTATCAAATATAAAAATGCAAGTCAACGAAAAGATCTATGTGAAAGATCCGGAAACATCTGCGTTGGGAAAAAAAATAATTGAACAGAGCATCCTTCTAATTGACGATATTGGTTTTGATAATTTTACATTTAAAAAATTAGGCGAAAAAATAGGCTCAAACGAAAGTTCGATTTATCGCTACTTCGAAAACAAACACAAACTATTGGTTTACCTGTCTTCATGGTATTGGAGCTGGATGGAATACAAACTGGTTTTTACGACTACGAATATTGCAGACAAGCAGGAAAAACTAAAAAAAGCCATCACCATCGTTACCGAAAAAATCACGGACGACACTTCAACCGAACATATCAACGAAGCCATTTTAAACAGAATCATCATTGCCGAATTCACCAAAACGCTTCATACCAAAGAAGTCGATCAGGAGAACAAAGAAGGCTTTTTCCTCATCTACAAAAGGGTTATCAATCGGGTCGTTTCTATTGTAAAAGAAGTAAATCCCGACTATCCGTATGCCAAATCACTGGTGTCAACCATTGTTGAAGGAAGCTTACATCAGCATTTTCTAACGGATCACTTAAAAACAATTACCGATTGTAATGAAACGGTTACGACCACTCAATTTTACCTAAACCTTGCAGAAAACGTTTTGCGCTAATTATAAAAAAAACAGTATGACTCCTTTAAAAAGATTTTACCATTTACTAGAACTGGACAAAAAAGACATTTACCAGATTTTTTTCTATGCTATTTTTGCCGGATTAGTCAGCTTATCACTTCCATTGGGAATTCAGGCCATCATTACTTTTATACAATCCGGAAGAGTTAGTGTTTCCTGGATCGTACTTATTATACTTGTAGTGGGTGGTGTGGCTCTTGTTGGCGTGCTGTCGTTCATGCAATTGCGTATCACGGAAAACTTACAGCAAAAAATATTCGTCCGTGCTTCTTTTGAATTTGCAGCCCGTCTGCCTAAAATAAAATCAGAAGAATTGTACGGCACTTATCCTCCGGAACTAACAAACCGTTTTTTTGACACCCTTACGATTCAAAAAGGAACTTCAAAATTACTAACCGATTTTTCTGCCGCTTTGCTTCAGATTACTTTCGGTATTATTCTGCTCTCCCTTTACCACCCGTACTTTATTGTGTTCGGACTTTTATTGTTCCTGCTTTTGTACTTTATTTTCAAATTTTCGTATAAATCAGGTTTAGAAACCAGTTTAAAAGAATCCAAATTCAAATACAAAGTGGCAGGCTGGTTACAGGAAATGGCCCGTAATAATTTCAGCTTCCGCAATGAACTGAATTATGATTTTGCGCTTCAAAAAAACAATTCAATCGTAGCGGGTTATCTTAACTACAGAGAGAAACACTTTAGCGTAATCAAAAAACAGTTTACACAATTGATTATTTTCAAAGTTATTATTACCGCAAGTTTACTATCAATTGGAGGTTATCTGGTACTGAGTCAGGAAATGAATATCGGGCAGTTTGTTGCTGCTGAGATCATCATTTTACTGGTGATTACATCGGTAGAAAAAATCATCCTCGGATTGGAGAGCTTCTACGATGTTTTAACTTCTGTGGAGAAAATTGGACAGGTGACTGACTTAGCTTTAGAAGAAAACTCCGAGTCTGATTCCTTAAATGATCATTGTTACAACAGCATCTCTTTAGAAACAGAGAACTTAAAATTCAAATTTCCGGATTCTCCAACGAACGCCTTAGATTCCATTTCGTTAAAAATCGACCAAGGTGAAAAAATTGTCATTGATGGTGAAAACGGATCAGGAAAAACAACTCTTATCAGGGTATTATCCGGTTTATTAAGACAAAGTTCGGGAGCATTTTACATCAATGATGATACTTTTAGAAAAATAAATCTGAAACAATATCGCTCGCAGATTGGCAGCATCATTCACAATGAAACCCCATTTGACGGAACGATTTTGGAAAACATCACTTTCAACGATCCGTTGATAAGCACCGAAGATTTGAAATGGGCACTGGATGGTGTTCAGCTTAGTCCGCTGATTAAATTGTTGCCTAAAGGTCTGAAGACCCATATTCACCCTGAGGGAAAACAGTTATCGTCTTCTAATGCTCAAAAAATCCTCTTGGCCAGAAGTATTATTCACAAACCAAAAGTGCTTTTCTACGAAGATCCGACAGATACGATGGACGAAAATGTTGCCAATGAAATTATCGATTTTATTACTTCTGAAAAGAACAAATGGACGATTATCGTTTCGTCTAAAAACCCTTATTGGCAAACAAAATCGACACGAAAAATTACAATGCAAAACGGTCAAATTATACTGGATCAAAAAAACAACTAAGCCATGCTAAATATCTCTGACAATAAAACAAAATTACAGCCGCTTGATCAATACGAGACTGTAAGAAACCTAAGCAACAGGCCACATTATAAAATTCTAAACCGAATCATCATCGCATCTTCCATTTTAGGAATCATTGCGCTTTTATTGCCGTGGACACAAAACATTTCGGGTTCGGGAGCGGTAACCACTTTAAAACCCAACCAAAGGCCACAATCGATCCAGAGTGTGATTTCGGGACGTATTGAAAAATGGTACGTACAGGAAGGAGATTTCGTTAAAAAAGGAGACACGATTCTGTTTATTTCTGAGATCAAGGAAGATTATATGGATCCTAATTTGGTTGAAAACACCAAAAATCAGGTCGATGCCAAGAAAAACTCTTTGGAATCGTATGGTGAAAAAGTGACTACACTTTCGGGACAGATTCAGGCGATCGAAAATGAAAAAAGACTAAAACTGGAACAAGCCAGAAACAAAGTCAAACAATCGCTTTTAAAAATAAAAAGCGACAGTATCGATCTGATTGCCGTAAAAACACAGCTGCGAATTGCCAACACCCAATACAACCGTTCGGTACAATTAAACAAGGAAGGATTGAAACCGCTTACGGATGTGGAAGAAAAACGTCTGAAACTACAGGATGTTGACGCTAAAATCATCACGCAGGAAAACAAATACCTGACCAGCAAAAATGAGTACATCAACGCCAGAGTAGAGATTAACAGAATTACGGCGGAGTACGGTGAAAAAGTAGCCAAAGCAAGAAGCGACCAGTTTACAACGCTGAGCAATAAATTTGACACCGAAGCACAGGTGAGTAAACTCGAGAATCAATACGCCAATTATAGTTTGCGTAATGGTATGTACTACATCAAAGCGGTGCAAGACGGTTACATCAACCGTGCTTTACAGGCTGGTTTGGGTGAAACGATAAAAGAAGGAACACCAATTGTAACGATCATGCCTTCTCATTATGATATTGCAGTAGAGACTTACATCAGCCCAATTGACCTGCCTTTGATCAGAAAAGGAGAAAAAGTACGTGTTTGGTTTGACGGATGGCCTACCATTGTATTTTCAGGATGGCCGGATATGTCCTACGGAACTTTTGGAGGTACAGTTGTAGCGATAGAAAACTTTATCAGCGATAATGGTAAATACAGAATCCTGATCGCTCCGGATCCTAATGAAACAAAATGGCCAAAACAACTAAGCATTGGCTCCGGTGCCCAGACGATTGCCTTGCTAGACACTGTGCCAATCTGGTTTGAAATCTGGAGAACCCTAAACGGATTCCCTCCTAATTATTACAAAAGCGCTCAAAAAGTAACTAAAGAAAAAAAATAATGAGACCAATACTTATCGCTTTTCTTTTCTTGGGCTGTGCCGTTTTTGGCCAGCAGCCCTTCTCCAAAGAGCTCACCTACAATGAGTTTTTGGGATATGTAAAAAAGTACCATCCATTGGTTAAAAATGCTAATCTGGAACTAAGCAAGGCACAAGCCAATCTGATGATGGCCCGTGGTGGTTTTGATCCGAAAATTGAAGTAGATTTTAGCCAGAAACAATTTAAAGACAAAGAATATTATTCAATTCTGAACAGCAGTTTTAAAATCCCTACCTGGTATGGAATTGAACTGAAAGCAGGATTCGACAATAACGAAGGGGTTTACCTGAATCCGGAGAACACTACCCCAAATCAGGGTTTAACTTCTTTTGGCATCAGTGTTCCGCTTGGACAGGGATTGTTCATCAACCAAAGAATGGCGGACGTACGAAAAGCGAAAATTCAGGTCAAACTGAGCGAATCGGAGCGAAAACTTCAGGCCGTTAGCATTTTGTACGATGCCTCGCTTGCCTATTTTAACTGGAAGAAGAATTTTGAAGAAATGAAGCTTTACGAAATGTACAGCAAGAATGCCGAAATTCGCTTGCAAGGTATCAAGTCGCTCATCACTCAGGGAGACAAACCAGCCATAGACAGTATTGAAGCCGGAATTATTGTAAAAAACAGAGCTTTAAGCCTTGAAGATTCCAAGTTAAAACTAACAAAAGCCAAACTCGAATTATCGAATTTTATGTGGCTGGAAAACAATATCCCGCTGGAAATTTCAGACGAGTTGGTACCCGAAACAGCACTTGAATCA
>JAHEZJ010000028.1 GCA_023251135.1 Flavobacterium sp.
GGATCGTCTATCATGCCTGGAAAAGTAAACCCAACCCAATGTGAAGCATTGACAATGGTTTGTGCACAGGTAATTGGAAACGACATGGCAATTGCGGTTGGCGGAATGCAGGGGCATTATGAACTGAATGTCTTCAAACCGGTTATGGCCGCAAACTTCCTGCAATCGGCACGATTATTAGGAGACGCTTGTATCTCGTTTGACGAACATTGCGCACAAGGAATCGAACCAAACTACAAACGCATTAAAGAACTGGTCGACAACTCGTTGATGCTTGTTACGGCCTTAAACACAAAAATTGGCTATTATAAAGCTGCCGAAATTGCACAAACAGCCCACAAGAACGGAACTACTCTTAAAGACGAAGCAGTTCGTTTAGGCTACGTAAGCCCGGAAGACTTTGACGCCTGGGTGAAGCCGGAGGAGATGGTTTAATTTTTTTGTTTCAAGTTTCAGGTTTCAGGTTAAAACTTGAAACAAATAAAAAGGAGAAAATTTTAAATTTTCTCCTTTTTATATAACATCAAACATGAAACCTGAAACAAAGTTTCTATTTTCCGTCTACATAATCCTGCAGGTAACTAAACCTTTCTGTTAGCTTGCCTTTCTCTGTTATTTTAGCGCGTTTTAAAATTCCATCCTTGTCTCCGTTGAAGAAAGCCGGAATCACATGCTCCATAAATTGCTCTCCAAAACCTTCACTGGCGTCTTTTGGAATTTCACATGGCAAATTATCAACAGCCATTACCACTACCGCCGCCGGATGAAATACATCTACTTCCTTATCTTCCAAAGGAAAATAGCCGTACAAAGGCTCTGCAATAGTCGAAGACCTCACGGTACACGCAATTGGACCATTAACATCGCAGGAAATATCGGCAACTACTTTTAACTTGCAATCGCTTGCATTCAACATTTCACGCGTCAGAATCATTGGAGCTCCTGTTGCATAAAAATGACCTGCGAAATAAATATCCGTCACCTTCGTAAATTTTTCAAAATCAGAGACATAAGCTTCCGGATGCGCTACAAAATCTTTAAAATCAACAACCTCACCGTCAATACGTTTGTTATATTCCAAAACATCCAACTGCACGTAAACGGCCTGCGCATACTTTTTCGTCAGATAATTATCAACTGTAATCTCTTTTATTTTTATAGCATCCAAAATTTCTTTGGCTCCGCTCCCCACTTTTCCTGTTCCGGTAATAACAAATTTTAAAGCCGGCATCGTAATACGCTTCAACTGCTTGATTAAAGCCTCTTTTCCGTCAAGCGTTTCTGCTTTAGGCAATTTAAACAACTCGAACTTTATTCCAAAAGCGCGAATTCCATTGTAAACTCCCACCATTCCTGCGTATCTACCAAAACCTATTAAACGACGGTTATGAGCATCTACAATAGTTTCATGGTCATATAAATCAATATTTTTCTCTAAAATAGCCTGCAACAATTTTCTATTATAAGGCTGTTTTTTAATCGTATGCGAAAAAAAGAAATAGGCTTTATTAGGAATCAAATTCTCAACCGGAACCTCTTTTACACCAAATAACACATCACAATTTGAAACATCTTCGGTAACTGTGATTCCCATACTCTTGTACTGCATGTCCGAAAAAATCCTGATATCAGAACTCTCTACCTCCACTACAGCTTCATGATAAAGCTGTTTAAGTCTTGTAAGTTCATTAGGAGCAAAAACAACTCTGCGATCCGGCGGGTTTTTTCTTTCTTTTATGATTCCAAATTTCATTTAAACGGGTTTAAAATAATTATTAATATAACTTTTTACATCTTATTTGTTTCAAATATAACAAATTTAGTTAAAGTTTTCATGAAGAATTACAATTTAGAATATTTAAAAACCGTTAAAAGCTGACAAACAATCAATTAATTAAACAAAACCTTAATTTTTTGTTAAATAACGGTTTTAGAGTATCTCAAAACGGCAAAACATAACTATTGAATTCTATATATTTGTTTTTAAAGAATGATGAAAATGAGCTTCCTTAAAAAAACAAAGATACCACAAATACTTCTTCTAGTATTAGTTTTAAGTTCTTGTGGAAAAGATAAAAAAACAACCGCAGATACTGCTTCAACGATAGAAGATACTTTACCCAAAATGAAACCATTAGGCCCGGAAAAAAGAATTTCACAAGCCTATATAAATTCAGTAACCGGAAGAATAAATCACTTTTACAACAAAAACTGGCCCAACAATAGTATGAACGGGAGTTTTTTGGTGGCCAGAAACGGTCAGATTATTTTTGAACGTTACAATGGTTTTGCGAATAAAAACGAAGGCACTAAAATAACTGCAGAAACTCCTGTTCAAATTGCTTCTGTGAGTAAAGTTTTAACTGCTACTGCTGTTTTAAAACTTGTAAATGCAGGTAAAATCGATTTAGATCAAAAAGTAAATACGATTCTAAAAACCTTTCCTTACGAAGAATGCACCATAAGAATGTTGCTTGACCATCGTACCGGAATGCGCAACTATGCTTATTTCACAGACCGGGACAAATCAGTATGGGACAGGCACAATCAACTTACCAATAAAGATATCCTGGATATTCTGGCTACCAAAAATATTGGTTTAGAATCTCGAACCGGAACGCGTTTTAGCTATTGCAATACCAACTATGCGATGCTCGCTTTAATCATTGAAAAAATTACGGGCTTAACGTATAAAGAAGCCATGCACCAAATGATTTTCAAACCTTTGGGAATGAAACACACTTATGTTTTTGACGATGATAAGGACAGAAAAAAAATTGTTCCTTCTTATAAAGGTAATGGTGTAGAAATTGGTTTTGATTATCTGGATAATGTTTATGGGGATAAAAATATCTTTTCAACGGTGCGAGATCTTTTAAAGTTTGACCGCGCCAGAAATTCACCTGACTTTTTAAAACCAGCATTACTTAAACAAGTTTATACCGGCTACAGTAATGAGCGTAAGGGAACCAAAAATTATGGTTTAGGCATCCGAATGATCAATTGGGAAACCGGGCAAAATTTTTATTTCCACAACGGTTGGTGGCACGGCAATACCTCTTCATATATTACTTTGATGAAAGAGCATGTGACCATTATTGCGTTATCGAACAAAATGACTCGAAATACCTATGCCGTTCGTAAACTGGCGCCAATTTTTGGTGATTATCCGTTTAATTTCAAGGATGAAGAATAATGTTATTTTTCTGAAAGATTTATTACAAAACTAACTTCAAATAGTATAAATTTGCAAACTCATTTTTGGGGTCGACTGGTTTTGACAGCAAGTCGAATTGAAAAGTAAGCACGTCGAGCATTGAGACCTTGCTCGTAAATATAAGATCTTACAATTTTACACGGCGAAAATAACTACGCTTTAGCTGCATAATCCGAATTATAGTACGATTGCGCCACGTTCCTACCAGGTAGGAAAGCTGGATTCTCCTTGAAAGCCTTGGTTTGTGGCGGTCAGTACAGGGGAACCGTAAAAATAAACCTAGATTTCCATGAGCTTCGGGTGGAGATTGAAATTAAGAAGATAAGTGTTGAGTGGTTGTTCCTGACCTGGCTCAACATCGAAAATCCAATCAGGGAATAAACGTGTAGAAAGCTCTTTAGTTGCTTGTTTGGACCCGGGTTCGATTCCCGGCGACTCCACAAAAAAGGGAAGATATTTAAACATATCTTCCCTTTTTTTATGTTGGTTTGCTTATTATAATTAAGAACCAAACAAACTGTAACGAGTTAAAGATGTTTTATAACATAGTCGATAATATCTTTAATTATTTCGTCTACTGCATTTGCTTCAGGGTTAAATGTAGTTCCATCAAAATATCGGGCATCAGTACCATTTCCGGTAGGAGAACGATGATGTACATCAATAGAATCTCTCCAAAAATTAGCATGATTTTTCCATTCCTCCTTATTTACCAAGGCCGGTTCTGTGAACCAAAGATTCCATGACAGCGTATTTCCCGCCTGAAGCATATTGCCTGAACCAAGATTAAAAGCTTTCATTATTAATTCATTAAAACCATCAACTACTTTATCTTTGGTTAACTTAATATCCCCAATTTCAACGGCAAGATAGGCCGTAGCAAATGCCTGATCAGCATGTAATGCAAACGAAGGATTATCAAATTGAGGGTTTAATCCGTGTATCACTTTAAAAATCGGCTGATCGGGATTATTCTGTTCGTGTGTAGTAACTCTTATCGCATTCTCTTTATTCAATGGAAATTTTGGAAAACTATATTCCAATAGAGGCCAAATTTCTTTTATCTTATCCCCTTGCTGCTCGTTTGGTGTCAACCAAATTTTACCCTCAACAGTCATGTCTATTGCGACTTCTTTTGTCACTTCATTAACCCAGCCTCTTTGACCGGTAACAGTAACCTCTACATTGATACAAATTTCATCTTTAAGCCAGACTCCTTGTTGTGGACAGATAACAGAATACACTCTTCCTTCATCCGTATAACCAGCTCTCGATATATAAGGCGCAAATTGCTGATAACATCTCTTCGGATCAAAACTTCCTTTTTGTGTTTCCCAACTAAACTCAGGCCACCTTACACCAAGCTGGCGTTGTAAAAAACTAATATTATCCATATTACTCAACATCGGTAAAGAGGAAAGATCTCTGGTTGGGTATAACATAGGTGAACCCGCTGGTGGAAATCCACCAACCCATCCGATTGGAATGGGTGTATTTTCATTGTTTTGCATGATTTTTCTACTATTTTGGTTTGAGTAATAAATCTAAACCAAAATAAAATCTTACATCCACGTAGAATTACCTGTTTTTTTAATGCTCTATTTTAAGATTGTAAAAGATGATAAGATTGAGATAAATTATTTAATTGTAGCCTCCGCAAATCCACAAAAAATCTGGTAAACTCAGTGTTCATATACTTTTTTGTGAGAAACATTTCAAAATTAACGTAAATCAAAGACTTTAAACATCTTTTCGTATTTCGAGTTGTTTAATAAAATAAACAGGTTTAATACCGGTCTTTTTATAAAATGCGGTTGAAAACGATTCCGCATTATTAAAGCCAAACTCAACAGCCAGCGCCTGAATGGTGTACTTCTGTAATTTAGAATCTTCTTCTAAAGACTGTAAAGCATACTCAATTCTTAAATCATTAATATACTGTACAAATGTTTTTTCTTTATAAGTATTGACCACCTTAGAAACATATTTACTATTCGTTTCAAAAGTACTTGACAGTGACTGAACCGTAACGCTTGAGAATAAGTACCCTTTTGTTTTTTCAAAGTGAGTTAGCTTCTCTAATATCTGTACAACTAACTCTTCGTTAATACCAATATTTTCGATCCCGGATTTAACACTTCTGACTTCTATTTCATTCGTTTCAATAGTTCTTAGTTCATTATTTGTTGATCTGTGTATTCCTTTTTCAAACTGAGATGGCTGTCTCTTTTTGATTCGATACTGATAAAACCTAAAAAATATGGCAATAATTACGACTAAAAACAATACGCCAATACTCCAATGCAATTTGGTTTTATCATTTATAGTTGATTCTGTCAAGTTTTCTTTTTCTAAAATCAAATAGAGAGTATTGTATTCTTTTTGAAATTTTTTATTTCCCTCATTATTCCAAAAAGACAGCTTAAGTTCTTTGTAAGACAGCTTTACCGGGCCTCTCCCTGGATTTTGTGCATATAGAAGGACAGTAGAAAGTAATAAAAATTTGGCTATATAGTGCTTACAACGAATCATACATGTTTAATTTCCTACAAAAATAAAGCAACTTTATAGAATTTGAAGTATAAATCCTTAAAAAACACAAAGCTCCAACAAGCTACCAATCAATTAACAATCAATAAATTACACATTTATTGATTTCAAATTCAGGAATTAGGTATCGATATTCCTGAATTCCGATATCTAACATTTGCGAGTAATCTGTTCTTTGCCTAGCTTTGAAATAATTAAAGTAGGATAATTTTTACACATTTACAACTCTAGAAAAATTAACTAACTTTTTAAATGTAATTGGCCATTACAATACACTGATTCAAAATTTGAGGAATCAGAAAAACTGAGGATTGCGGAAAAAAATAAACCGCATAAATATTAATCAATTTAAAACATGAAATTATGGATTTAAAAAATTTAAGAGTAGAAGAGCTTAATACTCAAGAACTCCTTTCAATTGAAGCTGGCAACAGATTTTGGGGATGGGTTGGTGCTCAAGTTGTTGATCATTGGGACGAAATTAAAAAAGGTTTTAAAGAAGGTTGGGCAGCCAGTCAATAGTAAATAATAAAAAATGAAGAAAATGGAAAATTTAAATGAAATGAATCTAAGCGAATTAACTCTGAATGAAATGGTATCAATAGATGCTGGTGGTTTTTGGGGAGATGTTGCTTATGGAATTGGCTACGTTGCCGGTTCTTTTTATCGTTCTTTAAAAAACATTCAGCCACAAGTTGCACAAAGATGGTAGACAATAATAGCTTGAAGAACATTATTTTACAAAATTAAAGAGGCTGTCTTAAAACAGCCTCTTTGTCAATCTTTATTGAAATCAAAACATATGATCTCAAAACTAAAAAAAATCATTCAAGATCTTCAACAATGGCAACTAATAGTAATTGTAATTCTCGTTAACCTTTTAAATAGTTATATTTTTAATTTTATTGCGGAGCTATCTAATAGTAATTTAAACAAAGGGTTTAATGAAAATTATACGATTAATGAGAAAATAGTTTTATTTATTATTGTAGCCCCGCTTCTTGAGACTTGTTTATTCCAATATGCGGTTATTGAAATTTGCAAAAGCCAAAAAATGGCACTCAAGTATTGCTGTTTAGTATCAGCTTTGATTTTTGCTTCGATGCATCTTTATAATGTTTTTTATTTTTTATTTGCTTTTGTTGCTGGTCTCTTGTTAGCCTGTTTGTATGTAACAGGCAGAAGCGTTAAAAATTCAGTCTTAATCACATTAATTGCACACACAATTTACAACGGTATTGTCTTTATCATGAAAATTTACTTCCCTTAAATTTGTTAGTGCAAAAATTGTAACTGTAACTATAGGACACCCAATAAAACAGATTTTTACAGTAAAATAAAAACGTCATGGAAAATAAATTTAAAAACATTGACAGAAAACAACTTAAAAATAATATTAAGAACATTTTACTTTTCATTTTTCTCTTATTTGTTTTCTCAAACTGGAATAGCATTGAAGAATTTTTTAAACATTTTTTTAAATAGAAAGAAGAATGAACTTTAGTTCAGACCCGATAAACACTCTTGAAAATCTTATTGCCAAAAACAAAACAAAGAGTTTTTCGATCTACTTTATCATCCTCTTGTTTATTATTGCTTTTGTAGTGCTCTTGCCCATTATTAAAGTGGATATCAGCAGTCAGAGTCGTGGTATTATTCGCAGTAAAACGGATAATGTTCCGATTTCAACTATCGTAAATGGAAGAGTGAACTGGGTTGGCTTAAAAAATAATGTGTTTGTTAAAAAAGGGGATACTCTATTAAAAATTTCCAAGGAAAATCTGGAGAGTGATCGAAAAACTCAGGATACATTGTCAGAATCGGTTGCAGCATTGCTAAAAGATGTTTCCAATCTGTTGCATAATAAAACCAGTCATTTATCGACGGCTGCAGCGCGAGAAGACGTCTTGAAGTTTCAGTTTGGAAAAAATGAACTACAAAGCAAAATTTCACAGGCACAAATAAATCATGACCGCAATAAAATTCTGTATGACAAAGAGATTATTGCTAAGGCCGATTTTGAAAAACTTCAATACGAATTACGTTTATCCAAACAAGCCTTACAGAGTTTTATAAGTCAGCAAAAATTGACTTGGGAAAATCAAAAGAGAGATCTGGAAGATCGTTTAAAAAACCTCAACGGAACGGTTGCCAAAATAAAGGCAGAGTCTAATAATTATGTTGTTTTAGCCCCTGTTTCCGGCACAATAGAAAACTATTCCGGTATTCAGAAAGGTTCTTTTTTAAATGCCTCACAAGCTATTGCTACAATTTCACCGGCAGATCATCTTATCGTCGAATCTAGTGTTTCTCCAAATGACATTGGCCTAATTAAGAAAAATCAAGTCGTAAAATTTCAGTTAGATGCCTTCAACTATAACCAATGGGGCATGCTGAAAGGAAAAGTAATCGATATTGACCGCAATATAACCCTACAGGGTGAACAGGCTTTTTTTAAAGTACGCTGTGCTTTAGATACCCGAACGCTACGATTACAATCAGGTTATACAACCAATGTTTCAAAAGGAATGACCTTAACTACAAGATACTTAATAACCCGTAGAAGCTTATTCGATTTGTTATTTGACAAAATAGACGATTGGTTAAACCCGAAACAAATATCAGATCCTAAAAAAAATGGCTTCAATAAAAATAAAACAACATGATGTTAAAGATTGTGGTGCTGCTTGTCTGGCTTCTATCGGAAATCATTTTAAAGTTAATCTGCCTATAGCCAGAATACGCCAGTTTGCCAATACCGATAAACGTGGTACAAATGTTTTGGGTATTATTGAAGGTGCAGAAAAAATGGGCTTTACTGCCAAAGGAGTAAAAGGAGGTTTAGATGCAATAGATAAAATTCCGCTTCCGGCAATTGCCCATATTGTTATCAAAGAACAGCTGCAGCACTATGTCGTAATTTACAAAGTAGAAAAATCTAAAATTACGGTCATGGATCCGGGCCATGGAAAAATGATAATCTATAGCCCTGAAGAGTTTCAGAAAACATGGACAGGAGTATTGATTCTATTTGCACCAAATGATGATTTTAAAACACTAAATGAAAAAACAGCACCCCTAAAGCGATTTTGGAATTTAATTCAGCCACACAAAACCATTTTAATTCAGGCTTTGGTTGGTGCCCTATTGTTTACTGTTTTAGGATTGGCAATGTCCGTTTACATACAAAAGATCACGGACTATGTTTTGGTAGATGGCAATCGAAGACTCCTTAATTTACTAAGCTTTTCTATGATCGCTATTATTTTGCTTCAGGCTTATATAGGTTCTCAAAAGAGCATTTTTGTGATAAAAACCGGACAATTAATCGATGCTAAATTAATCCTGGGGTATTACAAACATTTGTTGCATTTACCTCAACGTTTTTTTGACACTATGCAGATAGGTGAAATTACTTCACGAATAAATGATGCGGTAAAAATACGTTCGTTTATAAATGAAGTTGCGATCGAAATGATTGTGAATATTTTTATTGTTATTTTCTCGTTTGCATTAATGTTTACCTATTATTGGAAACTTGCTTTGGTTATTCTTCTTGTAATTCCATTTTATGCCATAATATACTTTGTCTTAAATAAATTTAATAAAAAAGTAGAACGAAATATCATGGAGAATGCGGCCGAACTGCAAACTCAATTGGTCGAAAGTATTACACATATCAGAACGGTGAAAGAGTTTGGAATAGAAGAATTTTCAAATTTAAAAACAGAAAATAAATTTGTAAAACTATTGTTTAGCACCTATAAATCAGGTTTAAATGGAGTATTTGCTGGCACTTCTACACATTTTTTAGCTTCTGGATTTACAGTAATTTTAATGTGGTTTGGATCCGGGTATGTAATCGACAGAGCCATTACTCCGGGGGAACTGTTTTCCTTTTATGCTTTGATTGGCTATTTTACTTCACCGGTTTCCTCTTTAATAAGTATGAATAAAACGGCTCAAAACGCCTTAATTGCTGCCGATAGGCTTTTTGAAATTATGGATTTGGAGAGAGAACAAACAGAAAATAAAATTGAATTAAAGAAAGAAAATTTAGGCGATATAAAGTTCGAAAATGTCTCTTTTAGATATGGATCACGTCTCGAAGTTTTTAAGAGCTTCAATGCAATATTCAAAAAGAACGAAACAACAGCGATCGTAGGAGAAAGTGGCAGTGGAAAAACGACTTTAATTTCATTGCTGCAAAATTTATATCCAATTAAAGAAGGTAAAATCTGCATTGGAGAATATGATACGAACTTCCTTCACTACCAAAGTTTAAGAAATATAGTAGGAGTAATTCCCCAACAACTCAATTTGTTTTCCGGTACTATAATTGAAAATATTGCTTTGGGTGATTCGTTTCCCAATATTCAAAGAATTTTAGACTTATCCAAACAGTTGGGAATTATTGAATTTGCAGAGAAACTACCTAATGGTTTTGATACCCAAATAGGTGAAAATGGGGCCCTGTTATCAGGAGGTCAGAAACAACGAATTGCAATTGCAAGAGCACTGTATAAAAACCCTGAAATCTTATTGATGGATGAAGCAACATCATCGTTGGATACAAACTCTGAAATGATTGTGAAACAAACCATAGACAACTTCAAAAAACAAGGCAAAACCATTATTATCATAGCCCATAGACTAAGTACGATTGCCAATGCTGACATAATTATGGTTATGCAAAACGGAGAAATTGTAGAATCGGGCAATCATCATTTTTTACTGGAAAAAAAAGACAAATACTTTGACTTATGGAAAAAGCAGAGTTTAGTTTGAATCACCGTTTTTTGTAGTAGTCCTAAGTATGAGATGTAACTATTTAACTCATTCAAAATTTAATACAATTCTAAAATAAAAGCTAACCACAGCTGCCACAGAAATTAAAAAAGCCCTTCAAAGTGGAGTACGCCTTTTATACTAACCAATTTTAGTATAAAATTAATCATTAGAATATAAAAACAAAAAAGCCCCCAATTCGGAAGCTTTTCTTAGCCCTTAAAGAGTAAAGCGTCTTGCCTTTCGGCTTTGAAGAGACTTCGTCTTGGCACTGTCTTTCACAAAAGTAAAGTAGTTTTTCAAATTCACACTAAATTTACAATTGTTTGTTTCTATTACTTACACATTTCCAATAGTTTACTCAAATAACAATTCCATTTTATAATTTATTTTTCCACGTTCTTTTTGCTTCAGAACAGTTTTATCTACATGAAGTTCTACAATATACTGCGGATCGCGATAACGGAAATTTTCAATTACCATTGCTGTCCATATTGTAACTTCAAACGAATTTAAGTTTTCAAAATGATATTCGACAGCAACATTCAAAAAATCCTTTTCGTCTGTAATTTTATCCTGCAATACTATTCTAGAACTAGTTCTAGGGTTAAAAGGCGGATAATTTATAATAAAGCCATAACGCATGGAATAATGAAGAACATGAAGTAATGTTTTTTCAATTAACCTACAGACACATTCTTCATCAATTCCATGTCTAGGTGTACCATCGTCTTCACCAAAATCCTTCCTTACGTTGTAATGCTTATCTTTAAATAAATTTGTTTTAAATGTTAAATGATAATTGGTAATAAATTTAGCATTTAATGAACAAATATTATCACCATAGGCCTCCGAATCTAAAATCTCCAAATCTTGATTTTTAATTATTCGTTTTCTCTTCTCCCGCTTTCGTTTATCTTCACTCATAATCTTTTCACACTAACACAAATTAAAATCAACTCTTTTTCAGTATACCAGTATTACTGCCAACATATCATCTACACCAACTATACAATGACTAAAATTTCATCCAATACAAATATAGGAAAAATCTTAAATTAACAAATACTAAAAAAGCCCTTCAAAATGGAGTACGCTCCATAGAAAGGCTTTTTGTTTATAGAAACTAATTCAACTATAATTCGGTAATTTCAAGGACAACGCTTGTTTCAACTTTAGAAGAAGAAACTCGTAATCCAACATTCATTAAATAATCTCCTGTAAAAGATTCTCCGGATTCTTCGAGAGATTTCTTTGCTTCGGGCATTAGATTAATCTCCTCTACTTTGTAGATTTTATTTGGATCTAAGCCCTGAAGGCGAACGGAATTGTACTGCGGATCGTAAAGCGGATGAAGGGTATACGAAAACAATACAGCCTTGCTTTTTGACTCGTTCACATACATCAATACGGCACGGCTTTCGTCATAAGGAGAAATGATGCGGTACAGGTCACCATGCCAAATTACCGGGCTCAGTCGTTTGTAGTTGGCCACTGCATCCTGACAGTATTTCAATTCTTTTTCTTTAAGTTCTTTCACATTAATATCAAAACCCAACTTACCCATCATCGCCACATCGGTTTTGAATTTAATCGATTGATTTCCCCATGATGTTACGTGATTACAAATCGAGAAGGCCGGAAAAAACTGTGAATACCCCCATTGTATAAATACTCTGTTGAAAGGATCGGTATTATCACTTGCCCAAAACTCTGTAAAATACTTCAGCAACCCATAATCCGTTCTTCCACCGCCGCCGGCACAAAGCATCATTGGTAAATTGGGGTATTTCGTTTTAATTCGGTCCAAAACTTTATACAAGCCCTGAGTATATTCAATAAACAAATGCGACTGCTGGTTTTTTAAATAAGTGGAATAGGCATTGGTCATCATTCGGTTACAATCCCATTTAAAAAAAGCTACCCCTGAATTTGTCTGCATAATATCGTCTACGGTTTTGAATACAAAGTCCTGTACTTGCGGATTGCATAAATCTAAAACCAACTGGGTACGGTAATAACTTTCAGGTCTGTTGGGCAATTTCAGTACCCAATCCGGATGTTTTTCATACAATTCACTCTTCGGATTAACCATTTCGGGCTCTATCCAGATTCCGAATTTAACTCCTGTTTTTTCTGCTTCCTGCATCAGGAAACCAATACCATTTGGCAATTTTGTTTTGGTAGCTTGCCAGTCTCCAAGACCTGATTTGTCGCCACTTCTCGGATATTTATTTCCAAACCAACCATCATCCAACAAAAACATGTCAACGCCTAAAGTTTTGGAATCGGCAAACATGTCTGTCAATTTCTTTTCATCAAAGTTGAAAAAAGTAGTTTCCCAGTTGTTCAATAAGGTCAGACGAGGTTTTTCACCATCTTTAACTCCGTATTTTTTAGCCCATGAATGCAGGTTTCTACTGGCCTGGCCTTTTCCTTTATTCGAGAAAGTATATATAAAAGAAGGTGTTGTAAATACTTTTCCGGGCTGAAGATTGTATTCGGAAGCAAATGGATTAATTCCTGAACTGATTCGAAGCGAGTTTTTATTGTCCAACTCAAAAGCAAACTTAAAATTCCCAGACCAGGCAATCGTTCCCGCTACAAGCTCTCCTGAATTTTCATTGGCTTTAGCATTAAGTGATAAGAAAAAAACCGGTGTCTGGTACATATTCGTGCGAACTCCTAATTTCGAATCAATCACTTTCGTGCCACTGGTTAATTCACTTTCCTGCATACGAACTTCTTTAGCCCAGTCTCCGTGAAACTGAGTTAACCAATATTTATCGGCATCAAAATGCAGCATTGATGATGCATAATTGTATAACATAACCGGCTTCTTTTCGTGGTGCACAATTTCCGTCCACTGCTCGATTGTATTTTCATTGTAAAAAGCTTTATAATGCAGCGTAACTTCTACCGGATATGCAGGATCTTTAAGTTTTATGATTGTTTCGGCAGTATTGGCATCTATTTTTTGTGTACTGTGGCTTACATAATTTAATTCCAAAGAAGGATTACCATCATTATGCGTCATTCTAATTGCCGGTTCAAACAAATTTTCTGTTCCATAGGTTGGATAAGCCTGATGTCTTAAATTAACCAAAGGATTTCCGTCGTTTATAACAAATGTCTTGGTACTCTCTTTTGAAACTGCCGTATATGCTGAGTTATCTTTGAGTTTCGTTCCTAAATACGACTGATAAAGCAAGCCATTTTTTCCCACTTTTAAGATCAAAGCAGTATTTTGAGTTTCGATCTGGATTTGTCCATCCTGCGCATTAGCTTTACAAAACAGCAATGTAAAAGCGAATAGAAATAGTATTTTTTTCATAAAATTGGTTTGGTAATAATAAGTGGTTCTTTCTTATTTATGGTTTGCAAAATTCTTTAGTAGTAACACCCTTTCGCTCCTTTGCATGCTGAGATCCCAATTGCGTCATAGTGTTCTTCTCATTACGCTAATCATTTATGTAAAAACGAATTCCAAAAGTATAATAATCACAGGTTGCTCCATACCAGTACCCACCAGTTTATTTCAGCGCATTGCAAAAAGTAATTTGTTTAAATAGTATCAAATTTTTAATTCTGATACTATATTATCCACTTTTAACCTTCTCAAAGGTCATTTTTATCATTAAAACAAAAATTCTGATGCAATCTCATTTTGTCCGTTTTGGAGTGAAAAAAATCTTTTTGAGTACTAAAAATCTCCATTTCAGAAATCAGGAAAAGAGCTTTAGAACAAGACTGTTTTACTATTTGGACCCAACTATTTCCTGCTTTTAAATTTGCCGAAAAATTCTCCCCTCTTCCTCCCGTTCTCAGATCATTCATTCGTTGCACAAGCTATAAAAACAAGAAAATTCCTTAATTCTAAATCGTTCTTAAATTTATGATTTATATTCATATATTATCCACTTTAGTTTTAATATTAATTTATTTTAAAACATTTTTTTAAACATATCGTAAAAAAACTGGTAGGTACTGGTATGTAAAAGTGTCGAACGTTTATACTTTTGATTTTCACATTGATCTCTTTTTCACAAACAAACAGCAAGTACTCCACGCATCTTGTTTGTTTATAAGAAGAAAAGAAAGTGATCAGTTAGTGTCAAATTAGAGAACACATTACTAACCAAAACCATCAAGAAAACCATGAAATTATTAACCAAAGACAAGCCAAAATACGATTGGCTTACTACTGAAATCTGGAAGGTTACCAAGCTAACATCGGGATTTCTATTTGCTATGAACTTACAGGTTTCGACCGCAGCGGAATCTAAAGACATCAAATTTTCTTCGAAGTTGAATTCCACTCCACTTATAGAGTGTAATGCAGCCAACAGAAAATTAACTATTGCCGGACTGGATGCCACAAACAGTTCTGCTCTTTTATTCACAGAACAAAAAACAATTAAAGGAAAAGTAACCGGTACAAAAGGGGAGCCTTTACCGGGAGTTAACATTACCATAAAAGGAACTAAAACCGGCGTGACTACTGATTTCGACGGTAATTTTTCAATAGACGTTCCGGATTCTAACAGTATACTGGTTATTTCATTTACCGGTTTTGTAACGAAAGAAGTTACCGCCGCGAATGCCTCAATTATTCAACTTGAAGAGCAAAATCAAACCTTAAATGAAGTAGTTGTCGTGGGGTACGGAACTCAGAAAAAAGGTACTACAACCGGAGCAATTGCCTCTATTAAAGGATCGGCTCTGACCCAAAATGCTTCCGCAAACGTTTCAAACGGTCTTGCCGGACGTGTGTCGGGAGTAATTGCCAATAATCGTTCAGGAAGACCTGGTGATGACAGTTCCAGCCTTTTAATTCGAGGATTTAATTCCTTTGGAGGAGGTACCAGCCCACTGGTAGTCGTAGATGGTATTCCGGATCGTGATTTGAACAGAATTAATCCCGATGATATTGAGTCGGTTACTATTTTGAAAGACGCATCGGCAGCAATCTATGGCGTTCGTTCTGCCAATGGAGTAATCCTTGTTACCACTAAAAGAGGTAAAGTTGGAAAACCAACGATTAAAATTGATGGTTCTTATGGGATTCAGCAATTAACAAGAATGGACCAAAGGGTAAATTCCTGGGAATACATGACGTACTACAACGAATTGAATGCCAACAAAGGTACAACGCTTCCTTATACACAATCTGATATCGACAAATACAAAGCGGGCAACGATCCGAATTACACGAGTACAAACTGGTTAAAAGAGGTGTACCGAAAAGATGCTCCGCAGGCTAACGTTTCTCTTTCTGTAAATGGAGGTAATGACCAGGTGAAGTATTTCTTTTCCGGTCAGTATTTAAACCAGGAAAGTAATCTTAGAAACAGTGACGAAAGATACAGACAGTTTAACTTAAGATCGAATATTGATGTGAATATCTCTTCAAACTTAAAAGTTAACCTGGATATCGCAACCCGTAAAGAGGACCGAAATTACCCGGCTGTTAGTATTGGAAGCATTATGCACGAAACGGTAAGTATGTATCCTTTTATTCCGGCTTACTGGAAAAATGGTTTACCATCTTCAGGAATTGCCAACGGAAGAAACCCAATCTTAATGTCTTCTTCAGCGGCGGGTTATGACAAAGTAGTAAACTTAATCGTAAACCCAAAAATAGGGTTTGACCTAAAATTGCCAAAGATTACGGAAGGCCTTTCTTTAAACGGTTATGCTGCTTTTGACTACAATGTTCGCAGTCAGAAAAAGTTCACCAAACCATGGGATGCTTATTCTTACGATAAGACAAATGACAGTTACAACAACGTAAAAAACAGTACAAGTATAACGAGTGTATTGCAAAACGAGCAAATTACGAATCAAAATACTTACTTCTTAAAGTTAGCTTACGACCGTAAATTCAACAAACATGCTTTTAATGCCTTTGTGGGATACGAGCAAACGACTACTGACAAAACCGAAACAGTCGCTTATAGAAGAGACTTGTTAAGTGACCAATTAGATCAAATTTTTACCGGAGGTACCAAAGGACAAAATGCAACCGGAAGTGCTTATCAGGATGGAAGAGCGAGTTACTTAGGTCGTATTGGTTATAATTATGACAATAAATATTTTGCAGAAATTTCTTCTCGTTACAACGGATCTTTCAACTTCCCGTCTGCAACCCGTTGGGGGTTATTCCCTGCAATTTCAGCAGGCTGGAAAATATCTGAAGAACCTTTTTTCAAAAACAATATCAAAGCGATCGATCAGCTTAAATTAAGAGCTTCCTGGGGAAAAATGGGTAATGATGATTTGGGCGAATGGATTAATGGTGTGTTCTATCCGAACCAGTATCTTTTCTTAACCAGATATCAGTTAACGACGAACCAACAGAATTACAGTTATTTTGGTTCCGATTATACCTTAAACAACAGCATCTATCTTTCGGCTACGCCTAACCCAAATATTACCTGGGAAGTACAGCACTCTACAAACGTTGGTCTTGACTTTGGATTCTTAAACAACAAGTTAACAGCCACATTTGATTATTTCAGTAACAAAAGATCTGATATTTTAACGGCTAGAAATGCGTCTGTGCCTTTATACACCGGATTGGCACTTCCTAAAGAAAATATCGGAGAAACGGTTAACAGAGGAGTTGACTGGTCTATAAATTATGCCGATACCAGTAACCCATTCAAATACAGTGTTGGTTTTAATCTTACCTATGCACAAAGTGAAGTGTTGTTTCGTGACGAGGCTGCGAACATTCCTGAATGGCAAAAATCAACCGGAAAAGCAATCGATTCCTGGTTAGTTTATCAAACAAACGGTATTTACCGCACTCAGGCAGATGTGGACAATTCTGCTCATTTTGAAGGGGCAAAACCTGGAGATATTTGGGTAAAAGATACAGATGGTGATGGTAATATCACTTCAAATGATAAAGTGAGAATTCCGCAATCGGCTACCCCAAAAATTGCTTATGGTATTCCGATGAGAGCCGAGTACAAAGGCTTTTCTATTGACTTATTGTGGACAGGGCAATCAAAGGCCAAACAAATGATTCTTCCACAAGGACAAGGAGCAATCGTGGCACCACCAACATGGTTGTACAATGACAGATACACGGCAGACAATCCGAATTCTAAATATCCTGTCGCCTTTAATGATTCTGATAATAAAAATAATATTCCGGCCGATTTTTGGTTGAGAGATGCCTCTTTCTTCAGATTAAAATCATTGGAAGTATCCTATGTTTTACCTCAAAATGCACTTTCCAGATTTGGCGTGTTGAATATGAGAATTTATGCGGGAGGAACTAATTTGTTTTCTATCGATCACATGAAAAAGTACAATCTTGATCCTGAAACAAACAATACAACAGGAATCAATTATCCGCAAACCCGTATCTACAGAGTCGGTGTAACTATTGAATTATAATGGTGCAACAAAAAAAATATCTAGACATGAAAAATTATAAAACCAAGACACTAATCACTATAAAAAAGAAGGCGCTTATCCTTGCCTCTTTTTGTATCACAATTGCCTCTTTTACTTCCTGTAGCGAAGATCCGCTGGACAAAGTTCCTTTGGATTCGTATACCGATGCGACGGTTTGGAATGATCTGAAACTTGCTGAAGCTTTTGCAAACAATCTGTACAATGTTTTACCGAGCACGCAACACAACTGGAACGACAAAACAAACCGCAGCTGGATTTTGTCGACTGCCTGTGACGAAGCTTTTAATAATTTTAACGATTATGACATCTGGACTCTAAATTCAGGAGCGCTGACACCCGATAATGCAAGTGATTTTGATATCTGGAAACCTACCTATGCTACTATTCAAAACTGTAATATCTTTTTGTCCCGAATTGATAAAGTTCCGGGTGACGAAGCTGCCCGCAACAGATTAAAAGGGGAAGTGACTTTTTTAAGAGCTTACGCTTATTTTAAACTAACAAGCGATTATGGCGGAGTTCCGTTAATCACAGTTCCTTTTGATTTAAACAGTAATTTTAAGGTTGACCGCAGTACCTATGAGCAATGTGTTGATTTTATCGTTACCGAATTAGACAAATCTGCTGAGTCACTGCCATTATCGTCTTCAAGTCTTGGAAGAATTACTAAAGGTGCTGCACTTGCTATTAAATCAAGAGTTTTGCTTTATGCTGCAAGTCCGCAATGGAATACTACTAATGATCTTGCTAAATGGAAAAAAGCATCAGACGCGGCAAAAGCGGTTATTGATTTAAACATTTATCAGCTTTATGACAAAAAGTATGAAGATCTTTTTACTACTAATAATTCAGAGATTATCTGCTCTCGTTTGTCCAGTAAAGATCCGCAATGGAGTGCTTTTAATGGTGTAGAAATGTTTAATTCGCCGAGTGGTTTCCACGGTTGGGCCAATTTTGCGCCAAGCCAGAGCCATATTGACGCGTACGGAACTGCAGACGGAAAAGATATTACCGATCCATCATCCGGTTATAATCCACAAAAACCTTATGTAAACAGAGATCCTCGTTTTTACAAAAACATAGTGTACGATGGACGTGCTTATGGAAAACCAGAATTTTTCAAAGATCGTTACGATGCCGGAAGCTCCAATAAAGCGGAGTTTTATGAAGGCGGATTAGATTCTCCTCAAGGCTGGGATACCTGGAATGCCAGTAAAACGCGTTACACGTTCCGTAAATATTGTGATACAACATACAATTACAACAATGAAACACAAACAAACAAAGCCTGGATTATTTCCCGCTTAGGCGAAATTTATCTGAATTATGCTGAAGCGCAATTTAAACTGGGTAACGAAGGAACAGCCATACAATATTTAAATGCGATCAGACAACGTGCAGGAATAACAAATCCGTTGACAGGTTTGACCGGTACAACTTTAGAAAACAAAATTCGCAATGAAAGACAGGTTGAGTTATGTCTGGAAGGATTTCGCTATTACGATGTTCGTCGCTGGAAAATTGCCGAGCAAACAGAAAATAAACCTTTGATGGGAGTTGTAATTACCAAAAATGGCGACGGGTCAAAAACCTATACTTATACGAAAGTACAGGATCGTTTTTTCAAACCTCAGCATTACTTATTGCCAATTCCAAGGAATGAAACAAACCGAACAAATCTGACTCAAAACCCGGGTTATAATTAGAATTTGCGATTACAGCATCTCTTTAAATAGAATTTATAAAAGTTTAATTAACCCCTTGGAAACGTAGGTTTCACTCTTCGTAAAAAAGAATACAAAATCTATGTTTCTAGGTGTAAAAGGAATTAATGCATTTTAATAAATTATCAGTGTCATGGTTATAGTCGATCGAAAAAACTGGTAATTCTGCAAACCCACTCTGTAAATTGTGTGGGTTTGCTTTTAAAATTGTACTCCTAATGGTAAAATCAATCCAATTACAAAATAGCGCTATGAAGAATCGATTTATAATTATAGTTGCAAATTGCTGTATGTTTTTTACGGCAATTGGTCAAAACACTACGACTTTCAAATCATCAGATCCTGCCATAGAGCTGGCTTTTAACCGTGCAAAAACGATGGCCCTGAGCTACAAGGGGAACTCAAATGATCCCGTTGGTCCCTGGTATGAAGCGGCACTTCCTTCCCGAGCTGCTTTTTGTATGCGGGATGTAGCACACCAAAGTATTGGCGCCGAGATACTCGGATTACATGAGGAGAATAAAAACATGCTTTCGCTTTTTGCCAAAAATATTTCAGAGAGTAAAGACTGGTGTTCGTATTGGGAAATCAATAAATACGGAAAACCGGCACCGGAGGATTACCGAAATGACAAAGAATTCTGGTACAACCTCAACAGTAATTTTGATGTAATGTTTGCCTGCTGGAGATTGTATTTATGGACAGGAGACGAAAGCTATATCAAAAAACCTGAATTTGAAAATTTCTTCGAAAAATCGGCAACCCACTATATTGAACGCTGGGTGCTCGATGCCGACTCTTTGTTAACAAGACCGGAATTTCCAAACGCTATGGTACCCTTTAACATAAATGATGATTTTCATAAATGCCGTGGACTTGCCTCCTACTCCGAAGGAATTCCGGGTTTAAAAATGGGTGTAGATTTAGTTGCCGCGATTTACCGTGGCCTGCTCACCTACTCTGCTGTTTTAAGACAAAAAGGGGAGGATCAGAAAGCGGAATTCTTCGAAAAAAAAGCCGCAAAATACAAACAACAAATTGAACAAAACTGGTGGGACAACACCACCTCAACCTATAATGTTATCTATACCGGTAACGGAAATTTCAGCAAAGACAACGGAGAGCTTTTTCTCTTATGGTTTGATGCTTTAACTGATGCTACCCGCACTAAAAAAACAATTGAACACATTATTTCACAAAAAACCAATGTCGAAAATTTATCTTATCTCCCTTTTTTACTTTACAAATACGGTTTCGGAGATAAGGCTTACGAAACTATTTTACACTTAACAGATCCTGCTACAAAAAGAAGAGAATATCCCGAAGTTTCATATGGGGTAATCGAAGGTATTGTACACGGTTATATGGGAATAGAACCTGATGCAACGACAAAAACAATCACTACTTTGTACCGTGGAAAAAACAACACCACCTCTGAATTAGACAACTTACCCATTTTAAATACACTACTATCGGTACAACAAGAAACCAAAAAAACAACGATTCATAACAAAGGAAAACTCCCGATTCAATCCAGAATTATGTTCTCCGGAAATTATGAAACGATACTTCTGAACAATAAAAAAATTACCGCCAGCCATAAAAAAGATGATAACGGAAATTCCTATACATTTGTTGATGTCCCGCTAGATTCAGGACAAAAAGCAACTGCATCTTTAAAATAATAATAAAACAACTAAAAAATTTATCTAACAACAACACAAACAAATACTACTAATACGATAAATAATAAGCTGCTGGCGGTAGTTATTTTTTAAAATACCTTATAAAAACAACGCACAAACAAACCTTAATTTCAAAGTAAACTTAATGATGAGATCCTTTCAAAAAAGACGAAAACACCTTTTATTTGCCATTGTCGCTTTTTGCTTCATGACAAGCAGGGCATTTTCGCAAGAAGACCGTCGCTGGCTAATCGATCAGGATGGTTCTATTTCCTGGCAAATAAACAACAACATTCCGCACGAAGATCATATTGAAATGAGCGGTAAAAAAGTTTCCTGCGTTTTAAGATACGGTGTTGCGGCTGACGGTTCTTTTCACGCTACCCGTAGTTTGGTCTGGCCAATGCTCAGAACAATTCCGAATAACACCCATGCCAGTTTAACACGCCGGTTTGCACAGGATGGCTTTAATCAGGTAACCGTGAATTATAAACCTATTGCGGCAGAAAAAGTGGTTTCACTAACCCTTAACGGAACATTGCTTGTTAAAAGTAAAGCCGGCAATACACTTGAATTAACCAGACAATTTTTCCCTTCAACCACTTTGGCTGGTTATTGCGAAATTTACACCCTAAAAAATATCTCTGATAAAAACTGTGTAGTTGAAATTCCAAAATCGAATGCCGTTTATACTACAGATCCGGCAAAGGGAACAGAAGGCAGTTATACGCTACAGGTAGATCTTTTTAATTCAGGAAACTATAATCTCAAAACCAATGAGACGGTTAGTTTTTCTGTTTTCTACTCTGGTGTCAAAGCAGGCGAACAAGCTCCTGTTGTTAATACAGCCGAAGAAAAAGACAAACGCCTCCAATTTATCAATGAAATATGGAACAAACTGATCTTAGAAACACCTGATCAGGTTTTGAATAGCGAATTTGCTTTTGCCAAAATCAGAGCTTCCGAAAGTATTTTTGAGACCAAAGGCGGTCCTATGCACGGACCCGGGGGAGAATCTTACTACGCGGCCATTTGGGCCAATGATCAGGCAGAATATATAGGCCCCTTCTTTCCTTTTTTAGGGTATGAATATGGCAATCAGGCGTCATTAAATGCTTATCTGCAATTTGCAAAATTCATGAACAAAGAGTACAAACCCATTCCGAGTTCGATTGTTGCCGAAGGTACTGATATTTGGGCCGGAGCCGGTGATCGTGGCGACGGAGCAATGATTGCTTACGGAGCCTCGCGTTATGCACTTTCGAGAGGTAATACCGATGAAGCCAAACAATTATGGCCCTTAATTGAGTGGTGTTTGGAATATTGTCATAGAAAATTAAATTCTGATGGCGTAGTAACTTCAGACTCTGATGAACTCGAAGGTCGTCTTCCTGCCGGAAAAGCCAATCTAAACACCTCATCTTTGTACTATGATGCTTTGAATTCTGCCGTTTATCTGGGCAAAGCTCTGGGAAAAAACGAAGCACAACTTAAAACCTACAAGGCGGAGGCCGAAAAATTAAAAGCAGCTATTGAGAAGTATTTCGGAGCTAAAGTCGAAGGTTTTGAAACCTACAAATACTACAAAGAAAATGATGTTTTAAGAGCCTGGATCTGTACACCGCTCACGATGGGCATGTACGATAGAAAAGAAGGAACTATAAACGCCTTATTCTCTCCTCGATTATGGACCAAAGACGGACTTGCCAGCGTAGCCGGTGATAAAATTTTCTGGGATCGTTCGACTTTGTATGCTTTACGAGGTGTGCTGGCAGCGGGAGAAACAGATAAGGCGCTTGATTTTTTACATTATTATTCCAATCGCCGTTTGTTGGGAGACCATGTTCCGTACCCTGTAGAGGCATACCCTGAAGGCGATCAGCGTCATCTTTCGGCAGAAAGCGGTTTGTATTGCAGAATTTTCACCGAAGGATTATTTGGTATCCGACCGACAGATCTTCACCGTTTTGACTTCACGCCACGTCTTCCTAAATCCTGGTCGATTATGAAAATGCGCCACATCAACGCATTCGAAAAAGATTTTGACATCACCGTTGAGAGGGTCGATAAAAAACTAAAAATAACAATCTCTGAAGGTAAAAAAATAATAACCAAAAAAATTATCGAAGACGGAAGTACAATAAACATCAGCCTTCAATAAAATAAAACCATGATTAAAAACGAGTTTTTTTACCAGAACTTTGATCTGTACAAAGCTTTTAAAAACAAAACCTCGCTGGATGGCGAGGTTTTGAGTTTTTATACTTTAATGAAACTTGTGGGTGCGAAGTTGCAGAGGCTTGTATGGAGTTTCAGAAGATCGCTTTGCGGAGATGAAACTAGTAGGTCTTTAAACAACTGTATTTACGTGTTATTTACTCAGAATTTTTAGAAAATAACTGCTTAGTATGTTACTGTTTTTATTATTCTTTTATTTTTCGGATTCATACATTTTTTCTTGAATTACATTTAAAAAAGACTTAGAATCTATTTTCCTTACCCCGTTAATTTTGATACCAAAATGACTTCCCATGCAAATGGTATCTGTGATTCTACCATTATGAAAAATTATTTGCATACGTACATCTATTTCATTTTGCTTTTTTTCAGTTTTCAATTTTTCATATTCCCTAGTGAATCTCTCGATGTATTCACTATTCTCTATTTTTTTATATTTTATATCATCTCTAAACATTTCACTTCGTATAGATTTACAATTAAGTCTAAAAGGAAAATGTTTATTCCCTTTGAAATAAAAAAACTCTAAACATTTATTACCAGTTTTTAAAGGTTCATTTTTTATATTACAATTTAAGGCCGAAAATATAATAATTGTTAAAAATATGCTTTTCATAAGTTATATAATTTATTACTTTTTGTACTTTTCAAAAGAAGGATTATAGAATATTTCTTGATTAGCCATCTTCCGATTAAATTGCACGATGATGGCTAGTAACCCTGATACGCAAAGTGTCTCCAACTTTGCGCCAATTTAAAAATATGCAATTTAAAACGAATCAATCATAAAGTATCTGTCTTTAGAAGTAAAATTCTCCATTCTTCCATTTTTTTCTAAATTATTTACAAAAAAATTAACAAGCTAACCCGGCAAATAAAAATATCTTTGTCCTCAACTATGACAAAAAAGTTTTACATATTGCTATTCGTTACACTTGGTTTCCTGATGGGACCAACGTTTACTTATGCACATGGAACAAAAAAAGAAATGTCATGTTGTAAAAAAGAATCTACGGCAAAAGATTGCTGTAACAAAAAAGATTCTAAAGAGAAAGATCATAACTGCAATAAAGGTTGTTTGGGCAATTCATGTACTCCAACCAGTAGCTGTGGTTTCTCGCCAATGGCCCTCTTTCAAACAGAAAACCACTCCATTTTTGGTTTTTCTGAAAAAAGACAAGTTTACTATTACTCAGAAATCTTTATTTCTTCAGATTTCCGTTCTATCTGGCTTCCACCTAAGATAAGCTAGATTTCTTTTCCTGACAGCCCTAGGTCTGTCTTATCCAAAGGACTTTTTAAAGTCCAAATTCAAAACTATTTTTTAATCTCAAACTGTATCAGAAATAGCTGTATTTGCTATCGTTTCTGCTATGCTTTAGGATTAATTCATCCAAAAAAATTACATACAATGAACTCAATAACAAAATTATTGATGGTAATGTCGCTATTACTATCAGTTACTTTCGCCAGCGCTCAAATCAAAAATAAAACGACCGAAAAGGTAAAAATAAGTGGTAACTGCAGCATGTGCAAAAAAGTTATCGAAACTGCTGCAAACGTCAATAAAGAAGCAAAAGTAACCTGGAATGAAACCACTAAAATGGCTACTATTACTTATGATGCTCAGAAAACGAATCTTGATGCCATTCTAAAACGTATCGCAGATGCCGGATATGATAATGAAAAATTTACGGCTCCAAATACGGTTTACGACGAATTACACGGTTGTTGTCAATACGATAGAGCACCAAGTGATAAAAAACAAAACAATTCATCATCACATCATTAAAAACCAGTTTGTTCGTAATGCAGGCTTTCGCGCCTCATTACGGACAAATATTTAAAAAAAAATATCATGTTGAAAATAAAAAATATAATCACCTTATTCATGCTTATTGCAACTGTTTCTATAACAAATGCACAAATAAAAGTGGGAGATCATTTTCCGGATGTTCAGCTTCAAAACAATAAGAACACCGTAGTTAAACTAAACTCTTTTAAAGGCAAAACAGTTTTAGTAGACTTCTGGGCTTCGTGGTGTGCTCCTTGTCGATTGGCCAATAAAAATTTGGTTAAAATGTACAATCAGTACAAAGGTCAAAATTTTGAAATCGTAGGAATATCAATAGACAACGACAAAACAAAATGGTTAAAAGCCATTGAAAAAGATAAAATGAAACACCAGCAATTAATTGACCCAAAAGGTTTTGATGCCAAAACGGCTGTCACTTTTGGAGTTGATGCACTGCCTTCCACTTTTCTATTTGATGCATCAGGAAAACTGATTGCCATAAATCCAACAGAAGCTCAAATAATTGCTCAAATTAAAAAAAACAACAAATAAGATGAAAACCTTACATATAAAATTCATAGCCCTTACTCTAACCTTCTTGTTCGCAGGTGTAAAATCGTATTCTCAAATTACTAAAGCCGAAATAATAGCTACAGGATTAACCTGTTCTATGTGTTCAAACGCTATAAACAAACAATTAAAATCTTTTACAGAAGTAGATAGCATTGGAACTGATTTAAACACCAATACGTTTACCGTTTATTTCAAAAAAGACAATTCATTAGAGCCAAAAGTTTTGAAAAAAGCAGTTGAAAAAGCGGGGTTCTTTGTGGGTTCTATGGTTTTAACGGCAAAGTTTCATGTAGATAAAATTGAAGATAATACAACGCTGAAAGTCGATGACGCCACTTATACTTTTATCGATATTAAAAAACCTGTAGCACATGCAGAAGCTAAATACAGAGTTTTAGACAAAGGTTTTGTGACTCAAAAAGAGTATAAAAAACTCCTTAAATCGTACTCAAAATATCCTGATTACGCTACAGAGAATGAGAATGATTATTATTTAAAAGCACTTTAAAAATGAAATATCTATCAATAGTCTTCTTATTCCTTGTTTCTTACCAAATAGACGCACAAGAATTATTTGTAGTAACCGAACCCGCCAGTAATGCTCCGGCGGGTTCTATTGGGGTTCGTGTTGGACAATCCTTAATGGAAAAGAAACTTGAAAGCGGTTCCATGTACAATCTGACACCTGAAGTTACCTGGGGAATAAATAAAAACTTAATGGTTCGTACCTCAGCTTTTTTAAGCAATCAGGATAATGGACTGGGACTAAAAGGTGGTGGTTTTTATGCAAAATACAGATTCTTTTCTGTAGACGATTTACAAAGTCATTTCAGGATGGCTGCCTTTGGGCGATACAGTTACAATAACTCCTATTTTAATCAGGAGGCTATAGACTTAGCCAACGGAAATTCGGGTTACGAAGCCGGTTTGGTAGCTACGCAGTTAATTCATAAAGTAGCCCTAAGTTCTTCCGTAAGTTATGTACGTGCCTTAAACAATGCCGATTACAGTTTTCCAGATGCATTGGGTAAAAATGCCATAAACTACACCTTCTCTGTAGGTAAATTGATGCATCCTAAAAAATATACGAGTTACAAGCAAACAAACATCAATGCCATGTTGGAATTTACGGGACAAACCATAACCGAAAATGGCAGATCGTATCTGGACGTAGTTCCTTCGATTCAGTTTATCATTAACAGTCAGGCGAGAATTGACCTTGCTTACAAAAAAGAATTGTACAGCTCTATGCAGCGTATGGCAACTGATGGTGTTTTCCTGAAACTGGAATATACTTTTTTCAATGTAACGAAGTAAATAAATCCTATCATCACCGGAACAAAGCGTTCTGATTAAACCTATAAAATGAAGAAAATACTTTATCTATTATTCCTGTTTCTGGCTTTTGCTAAAGTACAGGCACAGATTATAAATCCTGTGAAATGGGTGGCTTCGATCGAGAAAAAATCCGATTCAGACTATCAGCTTTCTTTTAAAGGAACTATTGAAAAAGACTGGCATGTGTATTCACAATTCACTCCTGAAGATGGTCCCCTTCCGGCCGAATTCCTATTCCATAATAGTAAAAACAATTATGAACTCGTTGGAAAAGCAACTGAAAGCGAAACCAAGCGAGAGTTCAATGAAATCTTTGGCGTTGATGAAATCTTCTTTTCCGACAAGGCTGTTTTTACACAAGTAATCAAACAAATCAATCCTGAAAAAGAAGTAATACAAGTAGAGCTTTCTTATCAGGTTTGCAAAGAAAATTGTATCAGTGAAACGAAATACTTTGAGTTTAATCTCAAAACGCTTGAAGCAAAAGAAATACAGGCCGCGAATATTACAAACGAAAAAACGGTTAAAACAGCTGCAAATACTACAATAGAAAAGCAACCGGAATCTGAAAAATCGGATTCCAGTTTATATATGATATTCTTTATTGCGTTCTTATCCGGTTTTGCCGCCTTGCTTACACCTTGCGTATTTCCAATGATTCCAATGACAGTAAGTTTCTTTACCAAACAAAGTAAAACCAAAGCCAAAGGAATTAAAAATGCCATTATTTACGGCATTTCAATTATCCTGATTTATGTTTTTCTAGGAACCGTAATTACATTAATTTTTGGTGCCGATGCCCTAAATGCATTATCGACCAACGTATGGTTTAATGTTATCTTTTTTGTGTTATTGGTCGTGTTTGCCTCGTCATTTTTAGGTGCTTTCGAAATCATGTTACCTAATTCATGGGCCAATAAAGTCGATCGTCAGGCAGATAAAGGAGGAATCATTGGCATTGTGTTTATGGCACTGGCTTTGGCAATCGTTTCCTTTTCCTGCACAGGACCAATTATTGGAACTTTACTGGTTGAAGCAGCTTCTAAAGGCGGAATCGCACCCATCGTGGGAATGTTAGGTTTTTCATCTGCTTTAGCCTTACCATTTATGCTGTTTGCCATGTTCCCGGGCTGGTTAAATACGTTGCCAAAATCGGGTGGCTGGCTTAATACTGTAAAAGTTTTTCTGGGTTTTATCGAATTGGCTTTGGCGTTTAAATTCTTATCCAATGCCGATTTAGTATTACAGCTACATTGGTTTGAAAGAGAAATTTTCTTAGCCATTTGGATCGCAATATTTGGTACTCTGGCATTTTACTTGTTCGGAAAAATAACCTTGCCACATGATTCGCCTGCATCATCAATTTCGGTAGGCCGTTTAGGAGTTGGATTAATCGTATTGACATTTACAATTTATCTGATTCCAGGATTGTGGGGTGCTCCTTTAAAACTAATTAGCGGCTTCCCTCCTCCAATGACGTACAGTGAATCTCCATATGGTGTAGGTGGCTCTAACAAAAATACTGCTTCCTCTGCGAAAGCTTTACCAGACGGAGCGCATAAAGGTCCGCATGACATCATGGCTTTTACAGATTACGAAAAAGGATTGGCCTACGCCAAAAGTGTAAACAAACCTATTCTTTTGGATTTTACAGGATTTGCCTGTGTAAATTGCCGAAAAATGGAAGATTATGTATGGTCTGATCCTCGTATTTTGTCCATCTTAAACAATGAAGTCGTTTTAATTTCTTTATATGTGGATGACAAAAGAGAATTGCCGCTGGAAGAACAATATGTCTCAAAAGAAACCGGCAAGAAAATAAAATCCATTGGAAATAAATGGAGTGATTTTCAAATTACCCGTTACAAAGCAAATGCGCAGCCTTACTATATTTTATTAGATACGAATGAGGAAAAGCTGAGCAAACCTACAGCATATACTCCTGAAATCACCGAATACGAGCAATGGCTGAAATCCGGTATTGCACAGTTTCAAAAGTAACATTACCATTTTTTTTCATTTGTGCATTTTTAAACGTTGTGCACAATCGTGGTTTGGTTAAAGCCACAAAAAAGGGAGATATTTAGGTATCTCCTTTTTTTATTATACCGCATCAAACTCCGAAATCAAAATTTCATTACAATTTCCCTCATGGAGTCGTAGTGCACGAACACATTTTAAAACGATGGTTTTTAGTAATTTGTATTTCGGTATTAATATTATTTTCGATAATTTAGTCGCTGATAGAGATTGAAAAACTAACAGTTCTGATAAATTTCAGGGATTCCTGTTCCTTCTTTTTATCTCTATCAAAAAGACAAATTTTTAACACTTCTAAAAAATAAATATGGAACAAAGGCATATCAGAAATAGACTTTATATTAGCCCGGAAGAACAGGAATTAATAAAAAACACTCCGATATTATTAGGTGGAGCAGGAATCGGAAGTGCTATAGCCGAATGTCTATTGCGATTAGGTTTTGAAACCATGACGATAATCGATGGTGATGTTGTCGAATTATCCAATTTAAACCGACAAAATTATACCGAAAATAATATTTCACAACCCAAAGTAGAGGCGCTTAAAGAAAGATTACTGGCCATCAATAGCCAAGCAAAGATCACGATACATAATTGCTTTTTAACTCCCGAGAATGTTGAAAATTACATAACCGATCATAAAATTGCGATCAATGCTCTGGATTTTACTTCGGATGTTCCGCTTATCTTCGACTCGATTTGCCAGAAGAAAAACATTCCGATTTTGCATCCCTACAACTTGGGATGGGGCGCATTGGTATTAGTCATTTCAGAGGATGAAGGCCTTGAAGTTTTAAGAAAGCCCAATGAAAAATTTAGCGAAGTCAATGTGGTCGACTATGTTTTAGAATACATGAGATACTGGGAAAACCCACAAAAGTGGCTCGAAGAAATTCTGGATAAATACAAAAAGGAAAACAAAAATCTGTCTCCTCCCCAACTCCCTATTGCATCGTGGCTCGTAGCAGGAATGTGCACCCAAATTGCATTTGACATTGCCACCAACATCCCCGTAAAAACATTCCCGGAGTTTTATTTGACTTCGCTTAAATAAGGAATTTAAAAGAGTTCATATTTGCTACAAAATTAAAAAGCTGCATTCAATTATTTTGAAGCAGCTTTTTTCTTATAATTTTATATTTAAATTTTACACTACAGATCTAGTCTTTTTTAGTGACTTCATCTTTTTCTATTTTAGACTAAGACAAAATAATACTTGTTTAAAGAAAAAACTATCAATTACGATAGTTCGTTTCTTTAAATCAAAAGATTATGGCAAGGATAAATACTCTTTATATTCAACTTTATTGTTGCCGTTCTTATAAAAAACATAACGATTTTCACCTCCCTGAAAACCCATTTCTATTTTTAATGTATCCTTCGAAACCCATTTATAATTAACCTCAGCATCTTCTGAACTCGTTTTGAAATTACTTTGCGGCATTTTTTTTACTAAATATTTTTTCAAATAATCAGGTGACTCATTGTAAAAAATTTCATACGCCATATTAAATGTGCTTTCATTGCAAACACAAGTTTTATTTAATGGGTCATCATATCTAGAAATCCCGTTGTCATTTTCTTTGCATTTAAAAAGAAGCACTTTATTATTTTTATTCTTAACAAACTGCATATAATCTCCAGAATACCAAACCAGCAGATTATCTCCATATATATATATTTTATGAAATGGAGGCGAACACTTAGTAATAACGACTCCTTTAAAGCTATTTAACTTAATTTTGAATAAATCATAGAGTTTTTTTTCTAGATTTTTCATTTCATCTTCTAATGAATGATTGTAGAAATGTCCTTCTATATGATACTCTAAATTGTGTATACTATCAATCTCAAAGTAAGCATTGCAAATTTCATCACCTAAAATAAATTCACCATCCAATAATTCAAAATTATTAGTTTCAAGATTCTCCGAATTTGTATTTGATGATTTTTTCAATTCCCATTTCCCTTGAATATCTGATAATGTTAATGCATTATCATTTTTATCTTTTATCAGAAGGTATTTATAGTCAATACCTTTACTTTGTTTTGAACCTATATTTTGCTTTTCCTCTTTATGTTGCTTACAACTTATTAGTAAACTAAATGAAACTATTAATAAAACTTTTACCCCTTTGATCATTTTTTTTATTTTAAACGAAAATACATTTTTTTTAAAATATTAATGCGTTGAATCATAAATCCCTTTTAAAAACATATCTCTTTCTTGTTTTCTTCTTTTTTTGTTTTGAGAACCTGTTTCTATTTCATTAACAGCCAAAGAATAATTTTTAGAATTTATATATTCTATTAAATTAGGAGCTTTAAATCCTTGTCCAATATTGTAAACATAACTTACTAAAGCATCAAATTCATATTGATAAAGTGGTGTCTTTATTTTTCTCCTTACAGCTTTTTCAAAAATTAAAATATCATTCTCAAATAATTTACTTGCCTCGTTTTCCGAAATTCCATTTTTAAATTTATTTTCAGAAAGACTACCATCACATCGACCTGTATGAATCAAATGCCCATAGCCAATTGTACAGTTTCCTTCGCTATTATTATCTCCATCCTGATCATACATTTTCTTTTTAAACAATTCCCAATCTTTTATAAACTGTTTACCTTTTTCACTTATTTTTAAAGACTTAACATCGATTCGGTTTCCCTTATTTTTTCCAAACGTATTTTTATATCCTTCTAATAAGACATCAATTGAATCTAATAAATCTTTTCTACGCTGAAAAGGAGAACCGTTAAATTCATCTGTTAGCGGATGATTTATATTTTCTTCTTCAGCAGAAAATATTTCAAAGTGGAGCATATATATTTTTTCACCACTGATCACACTTTTCCTCAATAATTTACCTGTTTTACCAAGTACTTGCTTTTGTTTGATTTTATCTCCTTTTTTAACTTTAATACTATTCGGATCTAATTCGCCATATCTGGCTATAAATTTCCTTCCATCTTTCAACTTGTGTAAAACTGTTACTTGATTTGTTCCAGCATAAAAATATCTAGCATCTAACACTTCTCCATCCGCAATAGCAACAACTATGGCTTTAGGTTCTGTATATAAATCTCTTCCAGCGTGTTTTCTTTTTCCATTATCTCTATAAGAGTTGAAAGTTGCTTGGTTATATCCATCGGCAGCAGTCCAATTATAGTTTTTGCCCCATTTTGAATCAGTATGATTTGTCGGTTTTTCTAACAATGGGAAGATAATTTCTTTCTTTTTCATACTGTCCCCCACAACCATATTCAATCCTTTATAACCTACATGTTTCGTAGAATATCCTTCAATACCTACGTAGTAACTCATTTTTTCTCCAATCTTTGTTCCTTTACGACGTGTTATTTTAAAAGTTCCGGATGCATTGCCCTCTGAATCTATTTTTACTTTGCTTCTAAAAATAGGTTCTTCACCCACTCTATGAGCGGTTAGTACAATTTCTTTTCCGATCATGTTTTGCGTTTTAGCAACAATGGTCACATATTCACCATCATAGCTAAGAGGAATCTCATCCTGTGCTGTCACCCTTTTACCATCATGTTGAAAATAGACAGCTGTTATTTTTTCACCAATCGCAACATTTAAAACCGCAGTAGTATTAACACTGGCATTTTTCTTAAATGGATACAACTTGTCATTTTGTATGCCCATTAATTTGAAGCTAATTTTAGCAGTTTTTCCTTCCAGGTTTCCAAAACGTTTCTGAAAAGCGGCATCAAACGCTATAATCTTATTTACTTCGCCACTTTCATTTGTTGTCGTATCGTTGTAATAATAAGGTTCTTTGCTGCCGTTTAAGTAAAAATTAATTCTTACTTTCTGATTTTCATAGCCCGGAATCTTTGCTTTTAAATGATTTACCTCTCCCGAAAAACCGGAAATTTTCTTTTTGTCACCATTGCTATAGGCCCAATACGCCTCGGTTACTTGAGGACGCTCTACTTGCATTTTGAAAGTAGCTTTCGCATCGACGCCTTTTGCTATGTCGCTAAAGGCTTCTACTGTGTAGTGGCCTTCTTTATCGGGCACAGATATCGCAAAAGATTCCCATTTTTGAAGGTACTTCCTTTTTGGAGTATCTTTTTCAGTATACCAAATATCTCCTGACGTCAAATACGGATTATTATTAGAATCATAAACGATCCATTTTACATCTTGTTTTTCTTCGTCGGTGGCAGGATTGATTTTAAAGGTTTTGGCTTCCAAGGTAAAAGGCTTAAATGAGCCACCCGATAAAAACAAATTTTTGTTTGACTCTCCCATAATTGGACCAATACCGGTAACTTCATTTTTAATTGCCGAGATTTCAAACTCCTGCGCCAACGCATATTGGTCCTTACTGATTACTTTGATCTTATAAGTTCCTAAATCAGGCATCACCAGTTTAATACTGCCTGTTGAATCTAGTTCTTTTTCTTCTGAAATTGTGGTTCCTTTATTGGCTGTTTTAGCCTCTATTTGATAGTAAAATTGTAATGGATTTAATGTTTTGATCTTAGGATATTTCAAAGCTGTCTTAAATAAAACCTCTTTGGCTGAAGGCCTAACCAATTTTCCTTTAACTATAGAAGGAGGTCTAATTACAATCTCCTGAGCCACTATTTTCACTTCTACAAAAGCGAATGACTTCTTGCTTTTCTTATTGTTTGCTCCATGCTCATACCCATAAGCTTCAATTATATAAACACCTTCTGTATCAAAATTATAACTAAAGGATGTTCCTTCATCTTCAAAAATAGTTTCTTCGTCTTTTTTTCCTTTTCTCGACTTGTAAACAATCCAGTTAATATCTTCGTTTTTATTTCCATTTTGAACGATCAGGGTTTCGTCGAGGAAAAACTCCAAACTTTCTCCTACGATAAAGGAAGAAGCATTGGTGTTTTTTATTTTGACTGCTCCTTTTTTTACCGCATTTCCACGAAGGTCTTCATTGTTTATTTCTTTCAAAAACACATAAACAGCCTCTTTTCCAATGTCGGCATAAAGTCGATCTGCTCTTAAATTAGGATAAATCTTGGTTTTGGTTGTTATTGTAATTGTACCAGGCAAGTCATCTAGTCCCTCTACTTCTCTTAACAATAAAAACAGCTCATTGTATTGTTCGAAAAGATTTGCGATATTAGTTGTATCCTTTTTTAATTGTTCTCTGATTATTCCCCAGCGTTCTTTATTTTCTTTGGGAATTTGCCCTTGGAGTATATTGACATCAATGGCTTTAATCATTTTTTCACGAACTGTTTCCCAATTAAAATTTTGGATTGCTGTTGCTGAATTTGATTGTTTTAGAGCTGCATACATTTCTGTAAATAAGGCATGATTTGGCTTACCATCAAAATCCTGAACAGATGGTCTTTCATCAAACGCTTTAGAAATATTGGTCCAATATTCTACTGCTGCCCTGTCCTTTGCAGTATTAGCCTGATTTAATTTCTCTTTAATTGCTGCTTTAACAACTTCTATAGAAGGTTCATTGCTATTCGTTTGAGGCACTGTCAGGGTTTCTTGGCTCTCTAGTCCTGTATAAGTCTGAGTTGTTATACTGCTACTCCAATTTAGGGCATAGTTTTCTGTTTCCGAAACCGGAGAAGTAGTGTTAGCCGATGCGACAGAATTCATTTTCGTTCTGTCAAAAGTATCAGCAACGCCTTCTCCGATTGGAACGCTGGAAGATAATCCCGATTTCTCCTGAACCGAAGAAGTAGTGCCATCCAATACCTTTTGTTTTCTGCTTTGTTTCGCATTGGTATTGGCAGCGCCTTCTTCGACTGGGGTAACAGAATTGTTTATGACAGCTTTAAGGTCTTTTTGCTCCTGCCATATTTGTTCTATATCCTTTTGCTGACTCATTTCTTTTGAAACTTTAGCCAGCTCTTTTATCATAACATTAGTTAAATCTTCGGCACTTTTTATATCAGCACTGTCTTGTATTAAAACATTGAAATTGTGAATTACATTTTTACTCATCGGTAGCTATTTTTCTGAGTGTAAAAGTAGTTCCATAGTTTGTCTTTTAAAAACTTCAAACCACTTGTATTCAATAGTTTCAGCAAGTTATCATTCTACTGAAACTACTGAATAGGGAGCTGTTTTTTTTCTTTTTTTAGCATTCTTCTGTTCTACTTTTACACCCTCAAAAAGTTAAATAATACTATTTTTTTGTAGACATTCTCAACTTTAAAATTTACTTACAATCCTATTTAAACATTATTTAAAAGCATGGCAAAAAGACCTAAAATACCTGACAAGATTTATTTAAAAAACTTCTTCAATAAATCTTACTTACATCATTAAAAAGGAAAAAATATGGCTCTACAAACATTAAACACTATTAAAAGCTGGTTCAAAACTGGTTTGAAACCAACACAAACGCAATTCTGGGACACTTGGGATTCCTTCCGTCACAAATTTGAAAAAGTTCCTGTAAAAGAGATTGAAGGAATTGATGAATTGTTTTTTTCTAAAGCAGATAAAACAGTTTTAAATGATCATTTAGCTGATGAAAATGCACATGCCTCACAAGGATTAAAATCAGTGTTGGATACCAATCCTATTGCTGCCTATCCTACTGATTCTCATGGGTACAGTAATGCAACTATAATGGGAAACTACGGTAACTATAAGTATAATAATATTACGGTAGGAAGTGAATCAGACAGCAGTGCCTTATTTCAATTAACAAATCAAATATCAATTAACTGCAGAGTATTAGAAACCGGAGACGAGGGTAACATATCCATTTTTAGAGGTGATATTTCATTAAACAAATATAAAAATGGAAAAAGTACCATAATAAAAATAGCTGACCCCCTATCCAGTAATTTGTTTGAATTTCCTGCAAAACCAGAAAGATTTAATAATAATACGTATACAATGGCCACTACGGACGATTTTAAAACCATTAATGGAGAATCTATCGTTGGTGAAGGAAATATTTCCATAAATGGAGGAATCGAAGAAGCTCCTATTAACGGAAATCAATATGGCAGGCAAAACGGGGAATGGACTGAAATAACAAGTAAGAATGAATCTTATAATTTACAACAAATACTAGATACAGGAAATACTGCTACTATTGGAAGTTCAAAAACTAATTTAATGCAGTCTATTAAAGGTGATATTGAGACTACTTTTCAAAATATAAATGGCAATAATTCTGCTGATCTAACCATTAACTCCTTTGGATTAGCTTCTATACATGCTGTATCATCTAAAACAACTACAGGTTTAGAGCTTAATGCAAACGATGCTTCTACAAACAAGATCCAATTATATCTAAGAGATTCTGAATTAGCAGGAAGTACCACTGTTATAATGGATAGTATCACTAATGAAGGTCATTCTGTTATTAAAATTCCACAAAAAGTAGGTGAGCACACTGTTGCTCTTCTTGATGATGTAAACTCTCCCGTTTCGTCGACAAAAGTCGGGATTGTTAATAACACTTCGCTTCAGGAACTTGGAGGGGCTGACAAACTTATAAATGGAGTAAGAGTAGGAAAAGGACTTGGGACTGCAGCAGAGAATATTGTACTTGGTAGTGCTCTTACAGGCAGCTCATTTACAACAGGTAATTGCAACACTGCCATTGGATACGATTCGATGATAGCTAATACAACAGGAGAAAACAATTCGGCACTTGGAGAATGGGCACTACGCAGTAATATAACGGGAAATAATAATACGGCTGTTGGCGTAAATGCACTGAATGCAAATACAACTGCTGATTATAATACCGCACTGGGAGTAAGTGCTTTATCAAAAAATATAAATGGTCATCAGAATGTGGCTATTGGTGCCAGTTCACTGCGTAATAATGTATCAGGAAACAATAACGTAGCCATTGGCACAAGTGCTATGTTTAATACCGTTGGAAATTTAAATTCTAATGTATATGGCGCCTTATGTGTTGCAGTTGGTGCTGGTGCAATGTATTCGAATACGACGGGGAATGCTGTGGCTGTGGGGGCAAACACCTTATTTAATCAAACAACCGGAACATACAATATTGGAATAGGTGATCAGGCAGGGTCAGGTATAACGACCGGAAGTGGTAATACCATAATTGCTGGTACAGGATTTATATTGCGCGGTGGCGGTATCACAACAGGTTCGAATAATATGATTATCGCTCCAAACAGTGGTAATACCACCGGTATAACGACAGGAAGTGGCAATGTGGTTTTAGGAAAAGTAACAGGTCTTTTAGCTAACGCCTCAAATACAATCACTATATCTGATGGAGTTGGAAACATTGCTTTAACCAAAGACACTACTGGTGAGATTAAAGCACCAAATTTGACTAAGACATTAATAGTTTCAGGAGGCGCAAAAAGTTTGATTAATAAAGAATACTTAGAACTTACGACATCTGTTGAAAATGCAACTACAGCTGCTTTGACGGCTACAAATCTAAACACAACTTATCCAAATGCGATGGCTGGTTTTCGAGTAGTATGTACTGCTATTTCTGGTGGAGGGTTGATTTATGAAAAAACAGCGACCAGATGGATTCAATACTCAGTTACAACAGTTGCACCTTAAAAACCATACTATAAAATTCTATGAATAAATCAAAAATCGCAGTAATTGCAAGCCTATTAATCGTTTTAACAGGTTTCATTGATACTAAATTTGACCTTTTACAAGATGCAGGATTGACCGAAATAACTATTAATAGAATCAAACTGATCGGATTAGTTTTATCTGCTTCATTGCCCAGTATTTCAAACTTGTTTTCAAATAAAAAAGCATAAAAATTCTGTTGTCCTCAAAAACAAACTAGAGCATTTATTATTAAAATGAGACAGTCAAGATTATTTAATAATCATGGAGCGCTTTTGGGTAATGAATACTAAAAGAAACTCGTTGTCTTATTGTAGTTACAAGCTCACATCTTTCTCTAAGCACAACATTTTCTGTTGAAACTACCCAAAAGCATCTTTTCTGTTTTTTCATTCCTAAATAGTCCTAGTACTCTCTTGGTCCCACAATGAGAGATTAATATTCTAAACATCTGTAATCTAACTTCACAATCCATCCAAACATATTATGGCAACAAATATCAATACCATTCTAAGCTGGTTCAAAACTGGCGAAAAACCAACTCAAAAACAATTTTGGGATTCCTGGCAAAGCTTTTGGCATAAAGACGAACAAATTCCGCAAAGCAGCGTAGCCAATCTGAAAAACATATTAGATACCAAAGCAGATCAATTGCAGTTTGAAGCTCACAAAATTGACAGAAACGCTCATAATGCATTGTTTTCAGCTAAAGAAGACAAGAGTCAAAAAGGTATTGCCGAAGGTTATGCCCCATTAAACAATTTTACAAAATTAGCCAGCCAATATTTAGATATTGTAAATGATTTGGTAACAGGTGGCTCTTCTTCACTTTTAAGTGCCGAACAGGGTAAGATTCTAAAGAATCAAATTAACAGCATCAACCTTTTACTGACTTCAGATAATACCAATCTTGATACCGTTCAAAAAATTGTCGACGCCATTGAAACTCTTCAGAATTCACTAAATACTATTCTGGTAAACGATTTAACTACCGGTGGAGCGGATAAAGCATTGACAGCCGAGATGGGGAAATCATTGCAATCCAACAAAGTAGATAAATCTTCCGGAAAAAGTTTGCTTTCAGATAGCGAAATAACCCGTCTGGCAACACTCTCCAACTATATACATCCTGCCAATCATTCGCCGGAAATTATTGTTCAGAATTCTCAGAATAGATTTGTAACTGACACAGAAAAAGCAATATGGAATGCAAAACAAGCTGCGTTGAATTACACCCCTGAAAATACAATTCATAAAAATACCGCAAACGGATATGCAGGTCTTGGAGCTGACGGAAAATTAATTTCTTCTCAACTTCCTTCTATTACCGTAAACAACACTTTTGTAATTGATTCAGAAACCAAAATGCTTGCTTTGGCAGTTGAAACCGGAGATGTAGCCGTTAGATCTGATATCAATAAATCGTTTATTTTAAAAGGTACCAACCCCTTACTAATAGGAGATTGGCAGGAATTACTAACCCCAACCAGTGATGTAACAACCGTTTTTGGACGTAATGGAGCCATTACCGCTCAAACAGGAGATTATACGGCAGATCAGATTCTGGAAACCCAAACCAAAAAATTTCAATCTGCAAAGCAACAAGCTTTTAACGATGCTACTTCGAGTATTCAAACACAATTAGATGCAAAAATATCAAACGCGACACATACAGGTGATGCTATTGGAGCAACATCGTTGACTGTGAAAGGAATTAACGGAAAGTTACTTTCAGAATTACCCACTGGTATTCTAAAAAATACTACTTCTACAGGAGTTCCAGTCATCGCAACCGTAAGAACAGATTATGCCGAGCCTACCACAACACTTGCAACCGGAATCCTGAAAAACACGACCTCTACCGGAGCACATACTATTGCAACAGCAAGTGATTTTCCTATATTAAATCAGGATACAACCGGAACAGCAAGTAATTCGATAAACCTTGCAGGACAACCGTTTTCCTATTTTGCCCCTGTTAACTCTCCTACATTTTTAGGAATTCCAAAAGCACCAACTGCTGCACCCGGGACATATTCAGACCAATTAGCCACTACAAGTTTTGTAACATCAGCTCTTTCAGCTCTTAACAGTTTTGTTGATAAAACTTCAATTCAAACTATATCCGGATCAAAAACTTTTACCAATAGCATGCTTACTAACGGTATCTCTAACCAATTTTCATCGACAACGGCTTTTATCTCCAATACAGCGGGAAGTGTACAAATCCAAAATTCACTCGATGGGGGAGCCTATATGGAATTTGGAAGTTTTTTCAGAACAGACAGATCCTATAGAATAGGTGTCGATACGGATGGTAAATTTAAAATTGGACACATGAGTGATGTACCTAACTTTATTTATAACAAAGCAAACGGTAATTTACAGATTTCCTCCCTGACTTCTACAACTCTAACGGGCGGTAATAATACTGATGGCTATCTTCCATTGGCGTCAACCGGGGGGCTTCTCAAAAACTCGGTTGTTTTTCAAAAAGCAAACAATATTGGAATTGGTGTTGCAGCACCTACTGCACCACTACATGTTTTGGGAGGAATAAGAACCGAAACCGTAGCTCCAATACAAGGAACCACGGTGGGAAGTGCCGGAGAAATTCGGGCAGTCGCCGGATTTATTTATGTATGTTCCGGAGGAACAGTATGGACCCGAGCAGCATTAACAACTTTCTAAACAAAACAAAAACAATTTCCAAACCGCCGTAAACTTTAAGTTTATGGCGGTTTATTTTTGAATAAAAACACAGCCAGTCTAAAGGTAAAGAAGGATTAAAAAAAGTAACATAATCAACTAAAAGCAAACACCTTAACCACAAATCCTTTCTACTGAAACTACTGAAAACAGCATCCATATTTTTCTTTTTTCAGTTCCTTAAGCCTTACTTTTACAGCTGCTAATAAACTCTATTGGCATTCTCAAACCGCCATAATAGTACAGCTTACTTTTAGGAATCTCCTAAAGGGAACTACCTCATCTATAGCGATCATCGTTAACAGCAATACCAACAATTAAAAATCAAACCAATCATGGATTTTACACCCAAAGATTTAGGAGAAACACCTTCGGCACCAGACATGAGCAATTTTAAAAACCCTTTGGGGCAGCAACCCGAGGGTAACATTATTATTGGAAATTTTACGATTAGCCCCTTAATGCAATCACAAAAAAGTGAAAGCCTGGCCGAAGTCCTAAAAAAAGAAAGTACAGACAGCTCGATCTAAGATCAAAAAACTGTCCTTTTTTCTGCATTACATCAAACAACAAATTCCTTAAAAACAAAAAAATGTTAGACGAAAAAGCAATAGAAAAACTAAAAGAAAAATACGGTAACGTATTAAAACTTACTTCCGATGATCAATCAACAACCGCTTACTGTAAAAAACCATCTTTTACTACATTTCTGAATTATCAAAAACGTTACAAGGACAATCCGCATGAAGCGATTTTGTTTCTGTTTCAGGAATGTGTGCTTGAAAAAGAAAATTATGAGGACGAATTTATGCTTTCCGCAGGAAATTCTATGATTCAAATGATCCAAAAAGACAGCGAATTTACCATAAATACGACACCTCAACAAGATGAATTCAAGAAGTCAGCAGCTCTGATTCGTCAGGCTTTTCAGGTAGATCCTTATCAATTACCAATGGATGAGTTTTACAAATTAATCGAAGAAGCACTTTGGTTGCAAAAACACAACGAAACCAGACTGGAAAACACCTTCATCACCGCCTTTGCTAAAACATTTTCAAACTAAAAACTAAAAACAATCATGAAATTCAATTTTAATGTAAATGAAATTTTAGATACCAACGACATTGAATATACTGGTATTAACTATAACGAATCGGAATCAAAAGATTTTATTATCGATAAAACCGGAGGCGAATTTAACCTGAGAATTTTTGCTCCATTAATTTTTGAACCTCTGGTAAAAAACGATCTTAATCTGCCGAGTCTCCGCATAGACGCTGTTACCGTCAATTTAAATCGTTCAAAAGTCATCAAAAAAGAAGGAATAGAAGGTAGAGATTCCACCATTAAAGAACACATCACCAATGGTGATTTTAGCATTTCGATTGAAGGATTAATTGCCAATGAAAGTGGTGATGAATATCCAAAAGAGAAACTTTTTTTATTGAAACAATTTCTGAATGCTCCTTATGCTTTAAGAGTAACCCACGCGATCTTAAACCGATTTGGTATTTACGAACTTGTAATCGACTCCTACTCTATTCCCTCTATTTCCGGAACAAAAAACATTCAAAAATTTACCGCCAACGCCACATCAGACGAAACTGTAGAACTAATAATCAGAGACAATGCTTAAACTAAATGCCAAAATCAAAGTTTATGAAACGGTTAGGCTCATCCCTACTCCAAAGTTTTATGAATTTACATATGTGAAAAACGTAGAAATCAACAGTTCGTATAAATCTCTTACGGATACTGCTACGATTGTTATGCCTCAAAAAGTCTATACCGATACGAAAGGATTTGACCAGAATTTATTTGCAAATGCCAGCGGCGAACAAAAAACAATTCATGATTTTTTTAAGCTTGAGAATTTTATCGAAATATTTTTAGGCTATGACGGAGATTACAAACCGGCTTTCAGAGGTTACATTACGGGAGTACAATCAGATACCAATGCTACCATAACCTGTGAAGATTTAATGTACGCCTTTAAAAAAATAAAAGCGGTAAAAGATGATACGGTTCAGGATAAGAACGATACTCTGAATGTTGTGGCAACAAATCCGACAACAAACGTCGAAAAATTTAATCCGAAAACTTTCTTTGAAAAAAGAATCAGAGAACTAAATCTTCCTTTAAAGATCAATGCTCTTGACGAAGATTTAGGAAACCTGATGATCAACAGAGGTCAGACTTTGGCTCAGGTTTTTGAAATGCTCAAAGACAAAGGAATCTATACCTATTTTAAAACCGAAAACCTGGTTCCTGTACTTACTATTACCAATAATCCGCAACAACATACTGCTGCAGAATTAGCCGGTTTTATTGATCGAAATTTCATTAAAAGCCCATTGGCCGGAGCACTTGCAAAAAAATTAATCAATCAAGGACTTAGTCTTTTAAGTTCGAAGTTAAATAAAATTGCTCAGTCAGTTTCAGGCGGTTTTTTAGGAAAAGCAAGTTTTAGATTTCGCTATAATATCATCGAAGATAAACTGGTCGTTGTAAAAGAATCGACAAAAAATACCCGCACACGAGTAGAAAAATACTTCAAAAATTCGAACACTCCAATTTACATCGAATTAGGTGATCCGAATGGGCAACTAGTAAAAACTTACGTATTGCATAGCGACAATGAGAATCTTCCTAATGATGCTGCCGGTTTCAAACAAACAGCTACAAAAGTTGCTTCAGAGTTGTATCAGTATGCTGCTTTAAGAGCAATGGAATCAAAACCCAGCGGATTTGAAGGTTCCTTTCTCACATTTGGAGAACCTTTTGTGCGGCCAACGGACAAAATAATTCTTGAAAATGCGAAGGATAAAGAAAAAAACGGAACCTTTCAGGTCGAAAAAGTTGAACGCACTTATGGCGAAAACGGCTACAGACAAAGGATTTACATTGGAAGAAGAGTAGAAGCAATTTAAAAACACAAAAATGGGAAACATAACCGATCTTATCAAAGATGTCGCCAGTAAAAATCAAATTATTGAAACTTTTGCGGCAAAAGTCATCGAAATAAACAAAGAAACAACATCTCCCCACAATACTGAGGATGCCTATACGGTAAACATTATGCGAGCCGATGGCGCCGTTATTAAAAATGTACGACTTAAGGCCTCAATTCTGGATTTGGAACAGGGAATTATTACCATACCCAAAAAAGACAGCTGGGTTTTGGCCTCAATCATAGACGGAATTGAAACCAGAGCTTTTATTTCACAGTTTTCTGAAGTCGACCGACTAATGGGGAGAATTGAGGCTACAAGCGATCCCAAGTTATTTCTGGATTACAGTGCCAATGGTAATAACATACATGTTCGCTATATAAAAACGGATGCAAAAACTGAAACCGATGAAACCAAAATCATTGATATCGCTAAAATTGAATTTGACAAGGACAAAAATTTTAAAATTAGCTATTTTAATGAGGATGAAAAAACCTTAGCCTCGACACTCTTTACTCCCGATAGCCTAACTACAACTTTTAATTCGATAGAAAACAAAGAAGCACAAGAACGCTTGAGTTTAACCTTAAAAAAAGATCAGGTATCTGTTCAATTTACAAATGAAACGGGGAAATTAAGAAACCAAACTACAATATCGCCTACAGAAACCAATTTTTCTTTAAACGACGAACAAGGTGTTCAAAAACAAAAAACTACACTAACTAAGGATAGTATAGAAAATGTTTTTCTAAATGGTGAAAACATACTTTCAAGAGCCAGTTTAACCGAATTACGTTCTGTTGTGACTTTAGGAGATAATATTTCATGGGTAAGTAAAGACAAATTAGAATTAAAATCAAAAGATAGCTTGTTTACAATTGATTCAAACGGAATTTTATTCGACTCAAAAAAAAACATAACCATCAAAGGAGACTCTATAAAAATCGAAGCTGCTGCAAATACTACCATTAGTGGCGATTCTGTAAATATAAACTAATCTTATGGCCGAATATTTAACAAATGGAGCAAAACTAAAATGCTCCGCCGGACAACTTGAAACCGATTTTGTGGTAAGTAATGCTAAAAAAGTTTTAATCCAAAACAAAGCCGCAGGTAACGAAACAGACAATAAAATAATCCAAAATGTTCCTGTTTTTGGCCCTTGCAAACTGCAACCAAACGGCTCTAACTTCTTTCCCTGCAATACAAATCCGGCAACATTACAATGGCAGGCCTGTAAAAATGATGTTACTATAGGCGGTACAAAAGCTGTAGTTGATACTTCATTTCTAACTTGTAGTATTGGAGGCATCATAAAACCATCCGATTCCGGTCAAAAATAAAAACACAGCTCATGGGAAAAGTCAAAACAGGATACATCAAGGAGTATAACACCCCTCCAAAATCTGATGCAAAAAACGCCGAATTTTTAGTTTATTTTAGAGAAACCAGCAGTTACAATGGTGGTTTCGGAATTGATTATATGAGCGGAGAACCACAACGATTCAAAAATGACGGTTCAGAAATAAGGTATAAAAACACAATAGAATCCGGTAATTGGGCAGACTTTGAAAAATTATACAATCCTTCAAAAATATACAATCTGCCCTATTATAGCTCCTGGATTAGTATGTACAAAGACAACTTTACGGTTACCGGCGAACAGGTAAAACTAACCTTGTATGTCGATAAAGGATCTGGAAACTGGGACAATAAAGGAATCATAGACGAAATTGTAATGGCGCCAAAAGATGGTTTGAGTTTTGTTCCCGACAGGCTTCCTGCAAAAACCGCTCACGAAAAAGAGATTACAGTGTTTTGCAATACCGAACTGACTGGCGATTATCTATACGAAGTTAAAGATCAAAACGGGAACGTTATCGGATTACTCAACTTTTGTAAAAACAATAGCAGTCAGCAAAAAAAGATTAATGTAAGATTGGTAAATGTTAAACTTTTTGGTGTCGAAACCTTTAGCACAAATCTTGTTCAAATACAAAAATGGCTGGCTAAGGAAGGTCTTAATCAGGCAATGATAAACGCTAATTTTAGTACTGCAGTTGAAGAACTTGATCTGTCCCTCCCAAAATACGCCGCAGCTATTAATTCAACACGAACGGTTAGCGGCAGAATTCAGGATTACATTTCAAACTATGATTTATTACTTGAAACAATTGAAAAAAATGATACCAGCGGCAATACCAAAGTACTTACCTATTATTTTATAAATAAAGATGCCGTTGACGGCGGTTACGATCCCGAAACTGGAGCTCCTAAGGGATGGCTCAACGGAATGGGGTCTCCTTCACCTAAAAAATCTGTTCTTATATTTAATAAAACAAACAGTCTGGGATACAAAAAAGGTACAATTGTACACGAAGGATTACACACGATGGGACTCCCCCATTTTTTCAATAATGGTCCTGGTTTTGGGAATGGTAAATTCTACTTCAAAAAATGGGAAACAGACAATATTATGGATTATTACAAAGCCGGAACATCCGATAAACGCACGCGAATTATAAAATGGCAATGGGACGAGATTAGAAAAGACAAAACTTTATTGTAGCTTTTTTCAGCAGCATATTGTTTATATTTACACTTTAATCCAACAAAAAAATATGCGTTTTTATTCTAAAGCTCTACTTTTCCTGCTTGTTTTCATCTGCAGTTGTGCCACTAAAAATACAACTAACAAAAAAAAGCAGGACAGAATCTGGCAGAAAGAATACACAAGTTATGTAACTGATCTTCTTGAAAACAAAAAATACGATACCACTTTTATACAAAAACAGTCAGGCAGCATTGATAATATCAAGTTTAAAAGTGAATCCTTCTACAAGAATCAATTTGTAAATGATGCCAAAAGAGTTAAATACATACATACTGTAGCACTAAATCATGACTTGGTTACAATTGTAAATCGCATCGATTCTTTAGGAAATGTAATAACTCAAAACATTTATTCTGTAAGGTCTCCCAAATACGATAATGAATTATCTTATACTCTTTCAAAAAACAAAGTTCAGTTTGGAATTGATGGCTACCCTATAAAAATAGAGGATGTAATTGAAATATTTGCTACCCGAAAAAAAATACAAAAATCTGAATTTGGAATTTTTAATAATGCCCTCCAATTAGATCCGGAATATAGCCTAATTGATCAGGGAATTTACTTTTTTGAAAAATCAGGAGTTTGGTCGATACAGTATATGACAAGCGTTGGAGCAGTATTAAAACAAGGAAAGGAAGCCTGGGTAATGACTATAGATGCAGAAACAGGAAACATCCTCGAGGATGTAAAATGCACCATCACAGGAGAGACTTACAGATTACCTGAAAGTTATTTAAAATATAAAGACGGCTACTTTAGACCACAAAAATAAATAGCCCATAAACTATAAAAAAACTGCAACAGATTGTTGCAGTTTTTTTTGTTTCTCTAGTTTTGTTTCTTTCTCAAAGTCTCTTCCAGTTCAAAGAACTTACTTTCGAGAGTATGAAGTTTTTCATAAATATTAATCGGGTCCGGCATTTGTTTAGAGGCATACATACTGGCATACCAAACTTCCAGAATATCTTCGGCATAAATAGAATACATCGGGTAATTTCCGTCTCTGTTATCTGATTTAAGGATTAATTTTCCACTTTCTCTAATTCGGTTTAAAACCCTTTTTACTACTACCCCGTCATTTTTACTGATAATAACATAAATTCTTCCGTCTAAAATATCATCAAAATTGTCAACATATTTCCCAAAAAGATAATCTCCATCATGTATGGTGGTTGACATTGAATTTCCTTTAATTTCAAAACACCTGTAAGTCCCGTTTTTTAACATTGGCATACTGAACGAAGGCAGCGTTTCCATATATTCCGGATCCGAATAGCCGTCTAAATATCCCGCACGGGCCTTAACACCAACAAAATTAATATTCTCCTCTCCGTCTTCATTTACGGTTATGATCTTTGGTAAATTTAATCCAACAACATCACTATTTGTTTTGGTAACAAAAATCTCTTCGCTTTCTCCAAAGAAATACTCCGGATTTACATTACAATGGGTAATAATACTTTGAAGCAAATCAAAACCTGGTTTGGTTCTTTTTCTCTCCCCGTCAGACTGCAATCTTCCAATCGTAATACTGTCTATTGTAGTGCTGGTCACTCCTATTAACTTCGCGAATGAGTTATTGTTTAACTTCATTTCGTCTATAATACGTTTTATTTTAGCATGTATCTCCATGATGTAGTTGTATTTGTTATTTTATGTAATATGTTTAAAACACTTCACACATTCCACTATATGTTGCAAAACTAAATAATATATAACAAATAATTGCATTCTTTTAAGTATTTTTTACATAACTACTGATTTTAAAGACATTTGAAGGTTGTTTCTTATTGTATTACTCGAATATCAAGCAGAAAAACACCAATCATATTACTGAAACTATTGCATTTTTTATTGTAATATGTTGTATAATTTAAAACATATGTTGTATATTTGTCAAAAAATAATCCATCATATGATTTTAAAAGATTTTTATAACGAGAAAAAAAACGCAATTCAGTCAGCCTTTACAGCTGATGCGCCAACAGTACAACTTTACAGTGATGTTATTTTTAAAACTTCTATTGAAACACCAGTAGTAATGTTTAAATACGACAACATAAACTGGGAAACATCTTCTGAAAAGAATTACAAAGCCGACGTCTCTTTTTGCCTGTATATTGTACTGCCCGTCGACACTATTTCTTCAACAAGTTATGCAAATGCATTTGATATTGCACAGCGTATTGACAAAGCAGTATTGTCGAACAACAATAGCAACAGCCATATTGACAGCAATTCAACATTTAAAATAAAAGAAAAGCAATGCACAAATGAACATACCTACTGGAACAAAAACGACTATTTCATTTGGGAGATCACTTATAAAACAACCCTGATCGAAAATACATTAAAAAAGAAATACATCCTTTTTAATAATGGATTAAGCAATGAAGCTCTGGAAGATTTAGGATACGATTTAACTTCAGACATTATCTCCATAAATCCAAATCAGGTGAAAGGAGAAATAGATTTAAATACCACACCCTAAATAAAAACTGCGGCAATCAAAAGCACTCAATAACAAACCGATAACTAAGAAGCATATTACCAAAAACGAACCCTTACCACTAAACTCCCGCAAATGAAAAGAAGCAGAACCCTATTAGACAAAAGAAGAGAATACGTTATTAACTATCTAAATAGAAATCAGGCTAAACAAATGAAAGTTGTGGTTTCGGAACTTTCCGATACTTTGTTCTTAACAGAACGCACTATTTACACGATTATAAATGAAGGATTGTCTTTAGAAGCCAGAGCCTAACCTACTGAAACTACTGGCTTTGACAATCAAAAAACTTGGAAAAACGACCTTTGAGCCTTAAATTTGCACTTGCCCGCAGACCACAAACTTACCCGACAATTCAGGGCAAAAAACAAATACTATTGACCGTCCAAAAGCACTTATTCTAGTCTTTGGATTCTGGATTACGAATACCCTTTCAACAAAAATAAACAACTGACACTAACAAGTTTAACCACTTGTTACAGCTCCTCTTTTGCCTTTTATTAAGCAAAAAACAAATTTTAAACATTTAAACATTCAATATTATGAGTACATTAAACGATGTAGTGATTACCAAATTATCAGGCGGATTAGGAAGAAGAACTCCGGAACAGGACATGGTTTCAGGATTGCTTTTTGACGGAGCTGCAACTGCAAAATTAGCATTAGACAAAATAGCACGTCTGGCTTCATTAGAAGATGCAGAGGCTCTAGGAATTACAGCTGATTATGATGTAAACGGACAATCGGCTTACTATCAAATTCAACAATTTTTCAGGATGAATCCTTCCGGAGACTTGTACATTTTGGCCACTAAAGGAGATTCTTACGAAACTGTAGTTGGAAAGGCGATGGCTATGCAGGAACAAGCAAACGGAAATATTCGTCAAATGGCAATTATTTTTTCCGGAACCACCACATTTACACAAACAGAGGCTGCTGCAAAAAAAGCACAAACACAAGCCGCTCTTGCTTACAAAGATTTCATGCCATTTGAAATCATTTTAGAAGGAAAAGGGTTTGATTCTGAAACCGCTTCCAATTTGGCTGAATTAAACGCAGAAAATGTATCTGTTGTAGTGGCTATGGATGTTGAGAAAGCTTTTGAGCAAAAATTATTTCAAAAAGGTGCCACAACAGAAAATGACAAACTTTATACTTTAGCTGCTAAAGAACGTTTAGTTGAAGTAAAAAATTCTTCCAATCTTTATAACGTAAGTGATGATAAAGGTTTAAAACAGGCAAACGGAGTCAATCTGGAATTCACTTTCAAAGATGTATACAAAAATACAGCTGCTGTTGGACTAGCATTAGGAACTGTATCCAGAGCAAAGGTATCTGAAAACATTGCCTGGATCGAAAAATTCAACCTAACTGGAGAAGGTTTTGCCAAAGCAGGTTTTGTAGGCGGAAAAGAAATTAAAACATTAGGAACTTTAAGCACTTTAAACGAAAAAAGATACATTTTCGTAAAAACACATACGGGCTTATCTGGTGTTTATTTCAACGACAGCCACACTTGTACGACTGGTACCTCTGACTTTGCTTATGTAGAAAACAACCGTACCATCAACAAAGCAACCCGTTTATTGCGTACCGCTTTATTGCCAAAATTAGCTTCTCCGGTTTTAGTTGACATTGATGGAAAATTACCTCAATCTGTTTCAAAAAGCTTTGAAGGATTATGCAGAAGCACCTTAGAAAACATGGTTGCCAATCAGGAAGTTTCAGCTTTTGATGTTTATGTTGACCCTAAACAAAACATTCTGGCGACTTCAGAATTGAAAGTGAAAGCCGAAATTACGCCAGTTGGAACTGCCCGTAAAATTAAAGTTGATTTAGGTTTCAAAAATCCTTTCGGAATCGATAAGGCATAATTTATAGCATTCAAGAACAATACAATTTCACAAACGATACCGCCATTTCAATTGTCCCGAACAAGAACGGGATAAAGATATAGCTCCTAAGCGTAATCAGAATTATAAAAAAACAAATCAAGATACATATGAACAAATTACCATTAATTAACGGACAACAACACAGCTGGTCATCAATTGAAGTAAGCATTGCAGGTAACATCGTTACCGGCATTACCGCTGTAAACTATAGTGACTCAGTATCTAAAGAAAACCATTACGGAGCCGGAGATATGCCTGTACACCGAGGTAGAGGAAAATATGAGGCAAAAGCTTCCATTACTTTATACAACTACGAAGTAGAAGCCATTTTGGCCGCTTTACCAAAAGGACAAAGATTGCAGGATATTAACCCATTCAGCATCATTGTAAGTTACCTGGACGACAGCAACGAAGTAATCACACATACCGTAAGAAACTGCGAGTTTAACTCAAACAGCAGAGGAATTAGCCAGGGAGACACCAAAATTGCAGTTTCTTTTGACTTAATCTGTTCTCATGTTGAATGGAATTAATCCTCCTGATCAATTCCTAAAATTATAATGCCCTTTCCCTGTCTCTAAAACCGAATAAAAAGAGAAACCCAATATCAACTGCGTTATGCAAAAAAGGAGTTCACAGAACATGATTTTTGCCAGCAAACTTATTCTACAAGCTCTTTATTAGTCCGTTTTAAACGGGGATTCTTCTTCAGGAGGCTGCTATGAGCTTATTCAACCCCAAAACAATAACTCAGGCAGCCTCTTTTTTTACACCCTTAAATTGATTCAGTTTCTACAAATCATAGAAAATAAATCGGTCGGTTCCTCTAACCGCCTTCCCTAAATCTGACACCAACCACCCTATCATAAAAACAAATAAAAAGTCTCACAAATGGAAATAGAAAAAACAAAAAACATCGACATTCTTGACGGAAATATTACACAGGCACAATTGAATCAGTGGAAATACAAACATAAAAAAGTAGTGAAACTCACCATTGCAGATGACGACGGAACCACTTTGTTTGCCTATTTCAAAAAACCGGATATCAGTATTCGTTCTGCCGTACTACAAGCCTCCAAAATGGACGAATTTAAAGCCCTCGAAGTACTGTTCAAAAACTGTTATCTGGGCGGCGATGGCAAAATCGAGCAGGAAGACGACTTACGTCTGAACATTACCACAGCCTTCTCCGATCATATCCAGCCGAAGCCTGTGAAAGTCGAGATTTTGTAACACCTGCCCATTTGCCATACCATAAAATACTAAAAATAATGATTACTAAAAACCATACTATAGAACTAAAAGATACCAGCGTTTCTGAAATGGCTCGTTTTAGGCAAATTATGCTTGGCATTTGGAGTCAACAAAAGGAGGATGATAAAAATGGAGACGAGATGCTAAAGTACATTCAAAGTTATCGCGAAATAGAATTTAAAAAAATACCATCTCATAACATAGCAGCTCCCAAGAAAATTAGTGGACCGATAAAAGGGTACGCCGTTAATGTAATAGAAGTAAAATCATTTATTCCAGGAACTACTACACCTGATACATATCAATTTACGAAGTCTGCTGTCCATTTACTTTCATTAGTCTCAGGAGTAGATAAAAAATCTATTCAAAGTACTACATTAGAATTTAAAAAATATGGAGGTGGTGCTATGACTACTGGAGATAATTCAAAATCAGGCACTATAACTTACTATAATCAGAGAGCGAATTCTCTTGATTTCATAGAATTAAGCTCCCATGAAGTAGGACACTTACCTCAATTAGACGATTATGGCGGTGCAAAGCATATCGCAAGGTCAATTGGAGCGTATCTGGTTGAAGCAATTATTAATTTGGACGCTATAAACGAAGTCTATGACCCTAAAACAAATAATCTTGATTATGAAACCATTGTTCACAATTCATCTCCTTTAGAACAACAGGCAGAAGTTGGGTCCGGCATTTTTAGAGACTTCTCCAAATTTGTTGATAACCATTATGGTAAAGGCAAAGATTCTATGATTCAAAAACTTTTTAATAATAAAAATAATAGTGATACCACTATTATTCGTAAACTTGACAAATGGTGGAATGCATATAAAAACGAAAAATATGAAAAAATTGATTACTCCGACGTTTCAGATGACTAATTCCTTTTGGATTCTTTTTTTACTTTTACTGACTTCTTGTCAATCAACAGATATTTATTTTGACGTTCAGAAACAATCAATAGTTAGCTGCAATGATAGAACATTGAGAAGGATTATGATTGAATGCGATAGTACTAACAGTAAAGAAAATGATTGCATTATTGATTTATATTCAAAATACGCCTCTACAGCTGTAAGGATCAATTCTATCAACAAAATCTATAAGTATACAAAAAAACAGATATTTTATCCTAACAGTTGTTATAAAATAATACACATTGGAGGTGGAGACGACGGATCTTCAGAATTAAGAATTTGGCTAGATAGCACAGGAAAAGTTTATAAAACGAATAAGCCAAATTGCAATTAGATACTATCTACATTTAAAATAAACATATTAGTTTCACAAAAGCATTTAAATATTTTATTTCTAAAAACCATCTCACAAAATAATGAATCCAAAAGAACAAGTAATTCAAAACTTAAAAAATTGGTTTAAAAGAACAAATGTCATCTCTTATGATAAAGATATTGATTTAGATTGTGACGATAGAGAATTAGTTACTTTAAGAGATCAGAAAACTCAAAAAGAAGTTTATGTTGTTTCTTTTAAAACAGAAGATAAGATAGAATATGATAAAAATGGAGAAATTATCTCACTATTTGAGGGAATGTACTGCTTTGCCTATTTTGATGCTAATACATTAGAATTACTTTACATACACAAGAAAGCCGGATATATTGAGGTTGACGGTTCTTATTAATACATTAAAATTCAACTTTCAATCCATCAAACACCCCTTTTTCCAGAATAGAAAAACGGGTGTTTTTTTATCATTTATTTTCATTTTCATCTGCAATATGAAACTATAAAAACCACACAAGTCCCTACTGAAACTACTGATTTACAAAGTCATAATATTTTCAAAACACACTGTTTCGGCGTATTTTTACAGTGTTCTTAAAAGCTGTTACTCAACCTAATTTACCTTACTAAAAAGGAATATTTTCAGGATTTATTTAAAGTATTCTTTCAACCGCAAATAAATTAAAAATCACAATTACCCTTATCGAATATTGAATACCATGATTGTTATCTAATAATCAGAAGAGGCTTTTTATGCTTAAAACTAAAATCATTAACACATATAAATATGGATCAAACCACAAAAAAACACATTGATTTGCTTCATCCTACTGTTCGGGAAGAAGTTGCTAAAATTATCGAAGAATGTGATCTTGCCTTAACCGGAAGGGCTAAAGTGCGCATTACTCAAGGACTCAGGTCTTTTCAGGAGCAGGAAGACCTTTATGCTTTTGGCCGAACCAAACCCGGGAAAAAAGTAACCAATGCCAAAGGCGGACAATCGATTCACAATTATGGCTTTGCTGTTGACATTTGTCTTATTATCGATGGCAAAACGGCTTCCTGGGATACAGCAAAAGACTGGGACAACGACCAAATTTCGGATTGGCAGGAATGTGTGAAAATTTTCACCAAATACAACTGGAACTGGGGAGGCGACTGGAAAACCTTCAAAGATCTTCCGCATTTTGATAAAAAAGGATACAGCGATTGGAAGGTGCTTAGTAAATTAAAACGCGACCGAAAAAACTATGTAATCTTATACAAATAAAGCAGATGAAACCTTTCAAATTAAAATATACAGCTCTCCTACTTGTTCTGGCTTTTACCATGACCTCCTGTACTTCTACAAAAACAGCTCCATTCGACCTTTATTCCTATCAAAAAACCATTGCAGTAAAAGTCGAAACTATTAAACTAATGGAGAAAGCCACTACCCCATATACGGTTCATAAAGTCGAAATAAACGCTTTATTGCTTGACACTGAAAAATTGACTGAATATGAAAAAAATAAACTCCATAACGAAATCTCTTTTTCGATGTGGAAAATGCTAAACGATAAAGAAAAGAATCTTTTGGCCGGTTTTTTCAAACGATGGGAAACGAAAGGAGTTTTATCTCCAACTTTTATACAAGAATCCGAAAAACAAGTTTTGCAAGCTCTCGATTTACTAATTCAATACGAAGCCAAAAAAGACAAAGAGTCAAAAGATGCTCTTATCTATTTAATCAACAGCAACATCTAAAACCATGAACGACACTCCATTATTAGAAGAGCTAAAACGCAAATTAAAAATAATAATCACAGAAAGTTATAAAGACAACAAATTTGACCTGGAGAAAAATTTGAACCTCTTTTTAGAAGCCTCCAAAGAAAAACTGGAACGCTGGGTCTTACTTTTTGCTTCCGGAGATTTAACCGAAGAAGAATTAGAATGGCTGCTAAAAAGTCAGTTAAATTTAACGGCATTCGAGACACTTCAAATAGCCGGAATATCAAAAATAAAACTGAATACGATTAAAAACAATATCATAAAATTGGTTTTTAAAGTGATAACTGACCTCATTATACTGACTGTCTAAAAAACTACTTTTCGTCGCCAAAACCAAGAAACAAACACCTGAAAATCAACACAATTACACTTCTCCTCAACTTACTGAAACTACTGATTCACAGGCCCAAAAATCTTGATTAAAGGCAAATACCGGCGTATTTTTACAGTATCAAATAAAACACCCTCTTTTGAGTATGGCGCGCAGATTCAAAGGAGGTCTTAATTAATAAAACAACAAAAAATAACGACAGATGAAAGATTTTATCCTAGAAGATGACTTGTTAATTGTAAATGGAGATTTCTTCATGAAAGATGCCGATCAGCAAAACATAGAGCATCTATTGTTAAGTCAGAAAGGAAGTTATAAAGAGTTTCCTATTCTGGGAGTAGGAATTAAAAAATACATCAACAGCCCGGATGCAACCTCCAGGCTAAGACTGGAAAACGAAATAGACAAACAATTATCGTATGACAACTTTTATGTAAAAACATTAGATGTTAACGATTTACAAAACATTAGAATCGATGGAAACTATTAAACCACAGGAAAACCAAAACATTTTTGATCTCTCTTTACAAGAATACGGAAGTATAGAGAAAGTATTTGATCTTTTAGAAGACAATGATCAGTTTAACGTTACCGAAGATCTTTCGGTATATGAAGATTTAAAAATAGGCAGAGAGGCCTTTAAAAAGGACATTGTAGAATATTACAATTCCCGAAAATTAAAGCCTGCAACTTCTATTACAGATGAAGAACAGTATTTACTGGACAATTTCTCCGGTATTGATTATATGATTATTGACGAAGATTTTTTCGTTTATTAATAGCTCTTCTGCTTTACAATTATCTAAAAAAAGAGGCAATTAAACTTTATTTTTTAGAACTCTCTAAAAAGAAAACTACTTCTCTGTAGTATTTACACCAAAACATAAACTATTATCTATAAGCATATTACACATGTCTTACAGGCTAAACTATTGTAAAAAATCAAAATATGGCACGTACAATTGCTGAAATACAGAATGAAATTCTGATCGAAAAAGGGAAACAGCCCTCCCTAAATAATTTAACCGATTCAAAAGCGGCTATTTGGAGACTCTGGATCAATATAATGGCTACCGCTATTTGGATACATGAAAAAATAGTTGAAAAAAATGCCCTGATTTCAAGACCTCATACACTAAACTGGTACCGCGAACAGGCTTTAAATTTTCATTATGGAATGTCGCAGATCTGGAAAGAAGGTGCCTACCGATTTGATACCGCAGGACTTACCGACGCTGAGATTGAAAATTCTAAAATCATAAAACATTGCGCCGTAAGCGAAGTTGACTTAGAAACGGTACTTGATCCGAATAAAAAACCGGAAGAAATATTCTCCGATTATTTTCATAATAAAGTAGGCGTAGTTTTTATAAAAGTAGCCACGGTAAAAGAGGATAAAATTTCGAGAATTGATGTCCCAAATGAGCTTTATGCCTTTAAAGAATATATTGCCAAAATAAAAGATGCTGGAAATCAAATTTTTATAACATCCGATCAGGGCGATATTCTAAAGCTGAATTTAAATGTTTACATCGATCCTTTGACTATTTATATCGATCCAAAAGACATTGAATATTATCAGTTAAAAAGTTTAAGCAGGGAGTTAAGGGAAGAGGAACAAAAAAAGCTGGCAGATTACGAATTAGCCCACATCAATGATCCTTTAAATCCAAAAAACGGCTCATTACTATTCGATGCAGAGAAATTCCCCGTACTGGAAACTGTTAAAGAACATCTCAAAAACATCGAATTCAATGGTGCTTTTGTCAAAACCTATCTGGTTGATGCGATTCAAAAAGCGGAAGGGGTCAAAATTCCGGTCCTGACTAAGATTCAGACTTCGGTGGCAAAAAATCCTAGTGATGCTCAGAATCCTTTACCTACAGATGCCACCAACATCGAATATTTCATTCCGAAAGCAGGTTATTTTGATTTGGATACACTTGCCGTTGAGATCAATTATATCCCTTATACTTTTTATCGCGATAACCAATAGTCTAATACATGTACAATGAATAAATACACAATTCTAAAATGGGAAAAGTTATTATTATGGCTCATCCCTCCTATCCTCAGAAAAAAAACACATTTTAACTGGCTCAATGTTTTACTCGCTCCACTTCGTATTATATATGAAGAAACACTGTATAAAATGCAGCATACCGGTCAAGTCATTTATCTGGAAAAAGTATTGAACGAAACTTTTAACCCAACCAAAAGTTACAATCCCAATGCAAGTATAGAGCAAAAACGATTAGACCAATTAATTTACATAGATGAATCGGTAAAACCTACCATACAATATGTATACCTGCATAAAGAGTATTTCGAACCAGACAAGGTTTTACCGGATCTCACCATACTAAAAGGGGCCTTAAGGATTCCGTTACTAGAAGTTTTTAAACATAACGAATACGATAACAAAGACAACAAACCGGTTTATCTCGCTCACCGTAAAGATTATACCAAAATAAACTATGCCAATTTCAGAGTCTTTATTCCTGAAAATCTAATCAAGAATCAGACTATTCTTAGCCAGCCAAAGAAAGGCGAAACAGCATCAAATACAGCAGCTATTAATGTGACGGATAGCAAGTATCACAATCTGCTTAACTTTTACAAACTAGCCGGAAAGAGCTATGAAAGTTACGCTTACGGACCGGAAAAGTAAACAATAGCAACACAAACAACTTAAAAAACAACAGTCCTTTAAATTAATAAAAAATGAAAAAAGTAAATTTTAATCATTCAGGAGGTTTTCCTCTCGAACAGGAAACTTTAGAAAGACTTCAAGCAGCCGATAAATCTGAATTATACGAAGCCTTAAAGGCGCATCTTAGCCTCGATATCGCTTTTAATTATATTTTAGCCTCCCCTAAAAATGGCACAAAAGGCCTGGCAATTATACATCAGAACGAAAAAGATTCTCAAGGCAAAGTAGAAAGGCGCGGAATCTTATACCCTATTAACCCAGGGACGGATGCAGGTTACCTAAAAACTACGCGAAGCGGTACCAATTTGGTATATGGCGATGGAACATCTCAAACGGCTTATTTTGATTATGAAGCACAATACATCAGTCAAACCGAATACGATACTGCGGATAAAAGTGGTACCAATAATACTGAATCCTCAACAGTTTATTATTATGAACTGAAAAATTTCAGAAAGGTTATGGATCTTGCAACTCTTGAAGCAATTCTTGCCGGATTGGATAATAGCGTTAAAGCCAATACCAAGGCAATAGGTGAAAACGCCACTGCAATTGGGGAAATAAAACAAAACTATCTTCCTCGTGACGGTTCAAAGTCTATGACAGGAAATTTGACTGTAGATGGAAAGCTCTATTTAAACAATACAAATTCCGCAAACTCTGATGGTTCTATACTAGTGCTAGACAGTTCAAATCAGGTTATTAAAGGAAATTCCTTAATCAACCCTTTACTTAACAGTGTCACAGATTTGGTTAACCGTGTTATAGAATTAGAGAAGAAACAAAAATCGGCCATCCCTGAGGGAATGATTGCTATTTGGGGCAAACCGGCGCCATTTCCTGAAGGTTGGATAGAGTATGTAGGCCTTAGAGGAAGAATGCCTTTTGGTCTTAATCCTAATGATTCTGAATTTTCACAATTAGGACATTCCGGAGGAGAAAAAAATAAGAAACTGACAATTGATGAACTTCCAAAAATAAGTCCGGTAAATGGTCGAGCTTTTAGGAAAGGAGGCTCTTGGGGAAGTAATAAAGGAGTAACAATTGGGGATTATGACGGTGGCGATTTTTTAGATGGCGAATTAATAAAACCTTTTGGAGGAGATCAGGAGTTTAGTTTAATGAATCCCTACAAAGTTGTTCATTTCATTCAATACGTAGGACTTTCAGGCGACACAACAAAACCCACAAGCCCGACCAATTTAAAGGTATCCGACATTGCTTCTACAAGTTTAACCTTAAGCTGGACTGCGGCAACGGATAATGTCGCTATTGATAAGTATCTTGTCTCTGTAAACAACGGTACAGCAGTCCCGGTAAACGGCAATTTACTTTCCTATAATGTAATCGGATTATCCCCGGGAACATTATATAGTTTTAAAGTCTTTGCACAAGATGCTGCAGGAAATGTATCCAATCCGAGTCTTACGATAAATGAGTCAACAGCACTATTGATCGAAAAACCTTCTTATATTACCTGTTACTCATCGGGAGAGAACAAAATAACAATTGAATGGGATCTTCCACCTCGTTCTAGTGGAGCTTCTTATTATGAGGTATGGAGACGAACGGCGGGCGGAACTTCAGCATTAATTGCGACAAGTACTAGCCTCTCTTATCTTGATACAGGCTCTTATGACACAACTTATTTTTATAAAGTACGAGCAGTTAATAGCTCTGGTAATGTATCAGATTTCACTATTGAAGAATCAGCAACCACAGAACCTAGAGTTATTTCCTGTTTTGATGTAGAATCATTGGTTACAATGGCATCAGGCCAATCTAAAAAACTAAAAAATATTGTAGTTGGCGACAAGCTTCAAGGATTCTCTTTCCCAAATGAGATTGACGAATCTGAAGGTGATTATTTTTTATGGAATGGAAAATTAAATGAAGCTGTCAAAGCAGAAGTAACTGTAGTCAATAAAAGAACCAGTATTCAGCCGGATTACTACGAAATTAAAGCGGCCGATGTTGTCATTAAAGCTACAGGGGAACATCCATTACTAATTACGGAAGATGGTGAAAACCTTAAATGGGTAAGTACTAAAAACGTACTACAAAACATGTCTTTGGTTGATAAACTCGGAAAAACTAAACCTGTCGAATCGATCTTATTCAAAGAAGAGCCACTAGAAGTAGCGCTATTAGATGTTGAGGAGGTGGACAATTATGTTATTTCAGGAATAATTGTTCATAACAGTAAACCTGCCGACCCAAGATAATAAATTCCAGTACTCTTTTGGGGAATTTCTTCAAAAGAGTACTTATCCCAAACCTCTTAACCTAAAAAACGCTATGAAAATTGTAAAATTTATTTTTACAGCTTCAGCATTGCTGTGGCTTTTTATAACCATCCTGATCATGGCCCAAATAGCGGCCTTGCTAATTCCGATACGCCTTATCTCAAAAAAACATTACACCGAATGGATCCTCTTTACATTTGCCTTAATCTGCTCTTTTGGCGTTTACCCCATTTCTTTTATCTATGCCGCCATCAAATGGAAAGGCTTTCTAAATTATTTAAGAAAACTCAGTTTAAGTATTGATATCAGTGGAAATATGGTCGCCGGGGCCTTACTAAATGATAATTTTATTACCCCCGCTTCCGTCCATAAATTTGGTATTGTCCAGGAAACCATTAGCGATAATTTAGGTGAAAATGAAAGAGACAATACATTATCAATTTTCGGAAAAAGATTTACCAACCTGCTTGGTGTAATTGATTTTGATCATGCCAAAAAATCTATAGTAGAAGATTAACACAAAACCAAAAAAGCGATGATGCATAAAATTTCGGAATATTCAAATGAACTAAAATTAGTACTTTATGGAATTTTTGTCTACTTGGAAATGGATGCAGAAATTGTTAAAGTACTCTTTTATCTAATGGTATTGGACACCTTTTTGGGCGTTGTCAAAACCATAGTGCTAAACAATCCCTTTAGCTTTAAAAAATTAGCGCTGGGATTTGTATCCAAGCTGGCCGTATTGCTGATACCAACAGCTTTGGCGTTAATGAGCAAAGGACTCAATTACAACTTTAAATGGTTTGTCACTATCGTAATGGATTTACTGATCGTGAGTGATGGAATTTCAATCATCAGCAATATAATTGCTATAAAAACAAAAAAAGAAGTCGAGAATTTCGACGCAATGACCCTGATTTTAAAATCGATAAGAAATCGTTTAATACAGCTTTTTAAAAGAATCCTAATCACCATTGACCCCAGATACCATGTAGAAGAATAGATTCAGGATACTACGTTCATTTTATTAAAACAACTATCGAAATAAACAATTACAAATCAAAAACCCCTCTTACAAACCGTAAGAGGGGCTATATCTATTCATTTTACATATTACATTTCACATCTCACACCTTACTTCTTAATAAATTTCTGAACATAATTTGCTTTATCAGTCACTATATTGATGATGTACATTCCATTAACAAAATCGCTAACATTGATCTGGTTGTTATTGAATTGGAGATTTATTGATTTCCCTGAAATATCATAAACTGTTACGTTCAACACCTCGTCTTCAGTTCTAATGTTCAACACCTCAGAAACCGGGTTTGGATAAACTGCCAGTTCTAATTTCGTAAATTCACCTGTTCCTAAATTACTTGTTGTATTGACTGTAATTGATTTTTCAACGAGTTTACCATTTGAATTAAAACGAATCACCACTGTTGCATTCCCCAAAGTTTTTGGTGTCAGAACCAATTCGTCATTTACATTTATGAGTGCAGAAACAACATCTGTATCACTAACTGACTTTATGGATTTCACGATCGCAACCGACAAATTATCAGCATCTGAAACAATATTTTTTAAATCGATTACCGTTGGTTCTTTGATTGAAACCTCCGAAGGCAAAGTAGTACTCACTACAGGTGCTGTATTATCCGGAAAAACTGTCGTTCCGGGAAACCAATAATAATCGTCCAAAACTTTTGTCTGGATTAAGTTTCCTGCAGTATCAAAAGTATGAACCCAGTTTTTCTGAAAATGCGGTCCAAATCCGTTTTCTGTAGTATTGACAATCAATTCATCTAAAACCGGATCGATACGTAAGGCCGCACCATAAGGAATCTGTTTAAAAGCATCCGTTTGTCCCGGAATCGTTGCAAAATTCTCATTAAAGCTTTTTGAAGCAACATCAAATTTGACAATTTTTGTTCCTGAAGTAAACGAATTAACAGAATTCATCCAATACAAAGCATTTTGCTGAGTGCTGTAGGTAAAACTTCCTGCATTCCAGGCTCCCCAGGATCCTAAATATTTAGTGGTAGGAATTGCATATTCTGTTAGCGTAAAAGCTGTCGCATTAATATTGATTAGTTTCTGATCCTGAATTGCCCATACACTTCCGTCTTTGGCCTGAACTACCGAGTGAAATTTCCCTGTAATTGTCTTAACCAAAGTATTATTAGCAGGGTCAATTACCAAAACTCCTCCATTTTGCGAAACTGCAAATACGTACTGAGAAGTACGAATCATGTTGCCTATTTGCCCAACACTGCTTGTACCGGTTATTACAGTTCCCACTTTTAGGTTGGCAATATCAAAAAGAAAAATTCCTTTTGAGGTACCAATATATCCTGTATTTTCGTTCACTCCTACAAAAGAACGTCCGTCTCCTCCTCCAATATTGGCGAATCCGGCAATTTTTTTCATGTTTTGTGCATTGGCAACAACCAATCGGCCGCCAGGGCTGAAATTTTGATCACTTCCGCTTGCTGCCTGTTTTGAGATAAAATAAAATTTATCGCCATAAACTGTTCCATAACAAGTCGTAACACCAAAAGTTTCATTGTTGTTTGCTGTGCTATAAATTCGGTAATTAACGCTACCGCTCTTATTAATAAAATTCACGGAACCATTAGTGTGCCCAAACCAGTCCTCGTTTACCATAAAATAACCGTTGGTAAAATCAGTAGCCTCTACATAAGGTCCAACAGGGGTAAAAGTTCCTGCAAGAGGCAGTACATTCTTCGATGGTGCATAATTCCATACATCCCAGGAACCATTTTCTAAAACACGTGCAGAAGCTCCTGTGCTAATAGAACCGAAATTAGTATCAGCAGGATTTTTTCCCCAATACGACCATTCGCCATTCGTCCATCCAGACTGCCAGTGGTCATTCGTATCTATCGCTTTGTAGTTATCAAAATCGTAAGCCGTTGTATTCACAAAGCCGTTTGCAGGATAAAGAGGATACGTATAATCTATGCCTTTATAAAGTCCGATCGTTTTTACTCCGTCTAAATCAAAGCCAAGTCCTCCTACCGTTGCTCCTGTTTGCGTTCCCTTATACAATAGTGCGAAAAAACGACGATCTGTTTTTAATATCGCTTTCAACATGTCTTCACCTGTTGCAGTACCGTCCCATCTGAATCCCCAAATCAAGGCATCGGTATTTTTACCATCATTCCACTGCACTACAAATGCTGCTTTATTAGAACCGGTACCTACCCAATACTGAATATCGTCAAAAGTTGTTACAGCCCCCACACTTTTACCAGCCCCGTTTTTTGCTGCTGCATTTTGTTTACTATCACGAGAGAATCTATCTCCCGGTATTACCTGTCCACGCATAAAAAATGCAAAAAGTAACATCAACAACAAGTAATTTTTCTTCATATTATATTTAATTTAAATTCTATTATTTAAGGTATAAGTCGTAAGCCCCGGCTACATCTGTAGAAACTTCTCCCAGCCAGCCTGCTTCCTGATTGATTGCGGTATGTATTTTAACAAAGTCGATTCCCGGAAGTTTTACATATTTTCCGCTTTTGTCTACAGCCCAGGAAATATCGATATTAGAGCCTTCGTCGCCATTTGGTGCATTATCAGCATAGCCAAAATCAAAGCCTTTGCCTACCCAATAACTTCCGGTACCGCTTTGATCGTAATAATTATCTTTAATTTTGGTTCCTTTGAGCGTATAGGAAGCCTCCGCAATCCACAGTGGATAATAACTTTGTTCGTGAAATCCATTTTTGGTTTTGTATCCTGAACCTCCCTGATTGTCTTCCCATTTAATGTACTGTACATCTGTTTGCCAAAAATCCTGGCCTGCAACAGGTTGTTTGTTCGGATCCGGTTTAAAATAGGTGATACTGTAATTCTTCAGGGTTGTATTTTTAAAGTATTCACTTCCGGCTATTTCGTACCATTCGTCTTCATCGGGCTTTCCGTTTTTATTTTTATCGTAAGCCACCTGAATAATTCCGGGTTCACAAGATCCTGAACGTCCTTCAGCAGCATCGTTAGCCCAAAAAGCATTTCCCAGAACTTTGAAATCGCGGCCATTCATGTTTGGAATCGTATGGTCGAAACCAAATACAACATAACCTCCAAACCCTCCTAAAGAAATCATTGACGCATTTGAACCTACAAGCGATTTCTTAGCGGCATTAATCAGATTGCTTTCGGTATTTCCGGGTGCATACAACGGAAGTTCGTTTGTAAACTGACCTACTCCGGGACGAAATTCGAACACATTAGAGATGTACTTGTTATAAGTTCCAGTCTCTTTTGTTACATTGATCGAAGACTGATAGGTTTTTACAACTCCGTTGGTCTCCACTTTTAAGGTCAAGGGATAGCTCTTTAAATACGGACTGATAAAATCCAGTTGAAGGCTTTCTGAAATGACAGAATCTTTAATGCTCCAGGTTAGTTTTGAATTAGCGGACATTTTCAGATCAATGTTCAGTACTTTAAAACGGTCGATCGTATAGGATTCTTTTAGTGTTTCTCCCGGATTTTCATTTCCCGAATCCTCTTCCCGATCCGATCCACAGGAGATAAATCCCAGTAAGAGGGTTAACACTAGTGTGCATTTTAAAAGTGCAAAAGGGGTTCTTTTCATTTTTTTCTAATTTTTAATCGTGTAGGATTGCTGAGGTACAGCAAACTAAATTTCTGATGCGTATAACATTTCACATCTCACTTTTTAGTTATAAAAGCAATATGAGCAGGAATATTTCCGGCTGTTGTTTTCCATTTTAATTTTCCTTCGGGAGTAAAACAGTAGATATAACCTGTTACCACATAGTTTTGGGCATCGGTAACATATATTTCTTTTGTTTCAGGATTCACCTGTAAACCATAAGGAATCATGATCTGCTTGTCGGTACCATCCGTAATAATTTTATCGTTAATGACTTTTTTGGTCTTTGTATCTAATATTCCGTAAGAAACTTTATTGCTATTGGTGAGATAGCTCCACGAGACACTGTAGAAATAGAGCAAATCATCGACGAGACAGGTTGCCGAAACCGGAATATTAAGCTGCATTTTCTTCTCGTCTGTTTTCGTATCGATCACAAAAAGATTGGAAGGTGTGTTGTAATAATCGCCTCGCGAACTCACATAAATATCTCCTCTACTGTCTACCTGCATGCTATGAAGATTGATGCCTACATCTATTTTTTTTATTTCGGTAAAAGTTTCAAGATCGATAACCGACACGGTCCGGTCGTAATTAGGTACCCGGTAACCTCCTGAATTTGCCACATACAATTTTCCGTTATGCACTACCATTTGCTCCGGCTGATACCCCACTGTTACTTTTCGTTTTATTTCTAAGGATGTCGTATCGATTTCGGCTACAAATCCAATTTCGGCATTCGGATCAATGGCAACGGGACCTGAATAGGAACTTACATAGGCTTTGTTTTTGTAAAAAGTGACATACCGACAATTCGGAATGTCTATTTTTTTGATTCTTTTTGCCGTCCATTTGTCAATCACCTCTACTTTATTGGAACAGTTGATTACCGCATACACTTTATTTCCGTAAATTTTAATATCGTTCCCTACATCACCCAGTTCTTTTACGACTGTTGGGTTGCGTTCTGAGTAAATATCGGTGGTATAATTTCCGGTTCTGTAATTGAATACATCAATACTGGCACGGTTCATTCCCATATTGCCTTCGTTTAAAAGATAAAATCCTTCTATGTTACCATCACCTCTGGGTGCTGCTACGCTTTTATCTGAAGACGGAAAAACAGTTTCTTCTTCCCTGCAGGAAACCAAAAGAAGGGCTACAAATAAAGTAAGCAGGAATTGGGTAGTTCTCTTTTTCATAACGCAATACTGATTATAAATTTTAGTGTACGGCCCGGCATCGGATAGTTGTAAATGACTTCGTACTGCTGGTTGAGGGCATTGTTTAATTCAATTGCCCCTTTTATTTCATGGCCCTGAAATGAAAACTTTTTCTGCACGGCTAAATCGTGTGTATACCAGGGCTGTACTTCGTTAATCCTGATGTTGTTTACATTTCCATTGTATCGTTTTCCAACGTAAATAAAACTGTAGTTGAAATTCCATGACTTATAATCCGCATTTAAAATTCCGGATCCACTGTGCCGCGGCGTATAAGGAATCTGATCTCCATAAGACGACAATTCCAAACCGGCAAACTTCGTATAATCTCTACTCTCCGAATAGGTATAACTCAAATGGGCGCTCAGATTTACTTTGCTGATGTGCATTTTCATATGAACAACCGATTCTATTCCTTTCCCTTTCACTTCCCCAATATTGGTCATCATCCAGCGGAATAAATTTCCGGTTGGCGCTGCGATTATTTTATCTTTGGTATTGGTGTAATAACCATCAACCTGAACAGAAAACTGATCTAATAAACCGCTTTCAAACGGTATGTTGTAGGTAAACCCGACGTCGTACTGATTCATGTATTCGGGTCTTAAGGTACTGGAACCAACCATTGTATAATACAAATCATTAAAAGTGGGCATTCGAAACATGCGTTTTGCGAAAGCTCTCAAATTAAAATCGTGAGCTTTAAAGGGGCTGTAACCTAAAAATAAAGCTGGCGTAAACTCTGTTTTGTCGGGAGCTTTTGCATTGTAACGTACTTCTTCCTGCACGTGTGTACCTACCACACTGCCCAAAACTTTAAAGCCGTCCAGTCGGTACGAACTTGCCAGCGCAAACAAAGCGGTGTAACGTTCCGGATAAGAAAAGAGCGTTTTGATACCTCTTCTGTTGGCATTTAAACGGTTGTATTGAAAATCCGTCGACAGTGAAACGTCCCAGGTGGGTAAAATTTTGTAGAGGTTGACCGCGGAGAAATAGTATTCCTGCTGATAATAACTGTCGTCGGACTGGGCACCTTCGGTAACCACTTCTCCCAGCACATTGGTAGTATCTCTGGCTATATAATGGGTATAATCATAGGCATATTTTGCCTTGGCCTGAAATTTATATTTTTCGCTAAAATCTTTTATAAAAGTTCCCTGCGTGAAGAAATTCTTGTCGTATTGTCGGAAACCATCTGAAAACTTATTTTCTACAATAGCTCCCGGCGCTCCTCTTTCAGAATCGTAATAGTAGACTTTCGCATCCCAGGAACCATTTTTTATTTTTCCGTAAAGACCTGACTCAAAACGGAATGCTTCTATATCACTGTTGTGTCTGGTGGCTGAGGTATCATAAGCTACAGTTCCGTCGAGATTGTTTCTTTTGTATCTGAATTTGTATGCCCCATTAGATTTTATGTACTCCGAACTGGCACTCAGACTTACTTTATCGCTTAGTTTTTGTTCCCATCTAAAAGAGAAATCATTGTAGTTGATCGACATGGTTTTATAGCGCAGTAATAAGTTGGTCTTTTTATTACGCTCAAAAACAGGACGCTTGGTTCGCAGGTAAATCGTCGAAGCCGCTGCAAAGTCTTTGGCCGACTGGAATATTTCGCTTTTCTGACCATTGTACATCGTAAGAGATTCCATATCATCCAGCGAATATTTTCCCAGATCAGTCACTCCGTTTTGCGCATTTCCCAACTGAATCCCATCATAAAAAACACCTACATGATGGGTTCCCATATTGCGGACATCGACCGTTTTGAGTCCGCCCAAACCACCGTAGTCTTTGATTTGTACTCCGGCAAAATAACGAAGTGCGTCGGCAACATTGTGACTGGCTAAATTTTCGAGCAGTGTTCCCGAGAGGCTTTGTACGGGAATTACTTCCTGATACGGTTTTGCTTTTAGCAGTACTTCTTTCAAAACGCGCAAACTGTCTTTAGGAGTTTGAGAATGAAGTACAATAGGAGCAAATAATAGAATAAGGAATAAAAGTATTTTTCTGGTATTACACATCACTGATTTAATTAAATAAACTCCGGGATGTAATAATCAAAAACGCAATAAGATAGAGTTCCGTTACAAAATAACGGGCCTGTTTATTGTTGTTCAACTTTATTCCACGAAAGTCTTAAACTATGTGATTATGGCAGGTCTCCTGACTTGTTCTATCTTTAAACAGCCTTCTCATCCGCCGCGGCGAACAATGGCATGAGTAACGTTTAAAGACTTGTACAGAACTTACAGTAGCGGGTCTGTTCAGGATTTACACCTGATTCCCTTTTAACTGTTTTCTCTTAAAGAAAAAACAGACCAAAATCTGGGCGTAAAGATAGAGTTATCTTTATAAAAACAAGAATTATTTAATGATATTACAGTTTTGACAATAAATGTGACTATCTCTCAATAATTAACTAAAGAAAAGTGTTTCCGGTTTTGTATGATAAGTATTAGAAAAATTACACTCTTTGATATTATTCAAAATTCAATCGTAACAAAAAAAACAATTTTGCGACAAACTGGAAGTTAAGTTTGGTTGTTTTTTCATAAACATTGAAGAACTGAGACAAAATTACTCGAAATAGGATTTGATTTTATTAATAATGAAGTGAAACAGAAATATTAAAAGTAAATTAACAAATCCGAAGAATTTTGCGTCTTTATATTTGTTAAATTGCGCCCCTGTAATTGAAGATGCCCCTCGTACTACATATTCTTCGAAAAACTCTTGTAAAATGGGCTGGAGAAAGGTTTTGGGCCGAAAGTCAAAATAAAAAAAAACGCTAAAAGAGAAACAAAAAAATCAATGAATACAACAAAAGCTTCCATTATTGCTATTGGAGGATATGTACCGGAAACGGTTTTAAGCAATACTGATTTAGAAAAAAGAATAGATACAACAGATGAGTGGATCACATCAAGAACAGGCATAAAAGAAAGACGCATACTGGACGACCCGGCACTGGCAACCTCAGATATGGCTTCTTTCGCCATTAAAGACTTAGTAGAAAACTATGATATAAATCCTCTGGATGTAGATTGCCTTATACTGGCAACTTCAACACCCGACCATATTCTTACTCCCGCTGCCAGTTTGGTATGCGAAAAAGCAGGCCTGAAAAATGCCTGGGGATTTGACCTTAACGCGGCCTGCAGTGGCTTTTTGTACGCTCTTTCGGTAGGCGCGAGTTTTATTGAAAGCGGCAGATACAAAAATGTTATTGTGGTTGGAGCCGATAAAATGAGTTCGATCGTGAACTATGAAGACCGAAACAGCTGTATTTTATTTGGTGACGGTGCAGGTGCGGTACTTTTACAGCCTAATACGGAAGGACACGGTATACAACAGAACATTTTCAGAACGGACGGAACAGGTGCTGAATTCCTTTCTGTACGTGCCGGAGGTTCTCTTTTATCAACAACAGAAGAAACCATTCAAAACAAACAACACTTTGTACATCAGGAAGGAAGAACCGTTTTTAAACATGCGGTGAGAAACATGAGCGGTACTTCGAAAGAGCTAATGGAAAAAGCTTCATTGACTCCCGATATGATAGACTGGGTTATTCCACATCAGGCAAACTTAAGAATCATTCAGGCAGTAAGTGAAGAAGTTGGTATTCCTATTGAAAAGTTTAAAGTAAACATTCAAAAATACGGTAACACTACGGCAGCAACTATTCCACTATGTCTTTGGGATTTCAAAAAAGATTTTAAAAAAGGAGATAACATTGTTATTACAGCTTTTGGAGCAGGATTTTCCTGGGGCAGTATGTACATCAAATGGTAAATACTATACAAAAACATTACACTATAATTCTTATGATGCCGTATTACTAATCATAAGATCAAAATCGATTTTAAACAAAAAACAATCAGTACGTACTTCATACTGATTGTTTTTTTATTGGGTATAACTTAAACTAGAAATGCCTCTGACAATTTCTTATTCGGGTACTTTTACTAAATTTTCTGCCAATGGGCAACTTGATTAAAAGCTTTTTAAAGACCCGCAATCTGTCCCGCTATGATTTTACCGTTGAAAAATACACCTTCTCTTTTGGGTAAACGGGCTACTGCTTCGGCCGAACAGCTTGCTTTTACCAAAATAAAATGAGCGTCATCACCGGCTGCCGGCCATACGCGTACGCCTGCATCGTTAAGCGGCAACACTTCGTTTGTTGTGACAATATGCAAAGCACGGCTCAAATTGTATTCGTCGGTCCAGCCATAAAGCTGTGCGCATAATTTTGCTTTTTCCAGCATGTCACAGGTTCCGAAAGGCATCCAGTGGTCTACAATACTGTCGGTACCCGTCATCAGTTTTACACCGTACTTCTTTAAAGTCGGAATAGGCATGATGGTTTTTCCGATCGGCACGGTTGAAATAACGCCTATACCAAGTGCTCCCATTTTTTCAGCTATTCCTTCTAAATCTTTCGGATCCATTCTGGCCAGCGCAAAACCATGACTGATATAGGTTTTTCCTTGTAGTTGTTTGTTCTCTTCGGTTCTTTTGATGATATATTCGATAGCCGATTTTCCTGAAGGAGGCGATTCGTGCAAATGTATGTCAATCCCTTTATTATTGTCTATCGCGATCTGAAACATGCTGTCAAGCGATTTCTCCATATTTCCGTCAACCGTTGTAGGATCAAGTCCGCCAATAAAATCCACGCCCATTTTTGCGGCTTCTCTCAGTAAAGGCTCGGATTGCGAATATAAAATTCCATGCTGTGGAAAAGCCACAATCTCCCATCCAAAACTGTCTTTATTATTCTCCAAAGCTGCCAATAAATGCTCGAGACTTTTTAACCCGCTCACAGGATCAATATTACACTGACAACGGGCAAAATAGCTCCCCTGACTTTTCATCAGCTGAATGGCCTGCTCTGCTTTGTATTGAGAATCAACAAGCAGTTCCGGAATTATTTTTTGTTCCAGCGTAATCATGTCTTTTACCGTGAATCCCTTTCTCGGAGCGGCATTCCATTTTCCACCGTAGAATGTTTTATCAATATGGATGTGCATGTCACGCAATCCCGGAAGCATTAAAAGACCTTTAGCATCTACTTTTTTTAGTTTACCATCAGGTTTAGCGGTGGTAATATTTTTAATTTTTCCATCCGCTATATGCACATTGTACAAATTGGTTTTGGTCGCAATTACTTCTTTTTTTTCATTGTACTCAAAACCGTCTTCCAGTCTTACATTGGTTAAAATATATTCTTTCGCAGCGGCTGTTATATGCTCCGGTTCTTCTATAGAATGTGCCATTGCGGTACCGCCTATTCCGGAAAACAATGCAGCTCCAGTTGCTGCAGCTCCCATTCTTAAAAATTGTTTTCGATTTATTGTGTTGTCGCTCATTGGTTAATAGTGTGAAATATTTCTGAGAAACCAGCCCTCAAAAAATAATGGTGAACTGCAAAATTCACCTAATTTTTTAAATCTAAAACAGGAAGATTAATGATAAGAATGGTACAGATTATAATTTTCCTTAAAATCGGTTGGTGTTTTCCCTATGTATTTTTTGAAAACTTTGGCAAAGTAGCCATTATCATTAAAACCCAACTGATAAGCAATTTCTTTTACCGACAAATCAGTACTGATTAACAATCGTTTGGCTTCAAGAATGGTTCTTTCTTTAATAACATCGCCAGCCGATTTGTTCAGGAATTTTTGGGAAAGAATATTTAGATAATTAGAAGTCACATTCAACTCCCCGGCATAAAAGTTTACCGAGAATTGGGTTGTAAAATGATCTTCAATCAGTGTCTTGAACTTTTTTATAATTTTTTCCGATTTGGCCGCAACATCATGATCCGGAAATTGCAGAACGTAATCCTTTTGCAATACTTTAAACAGCAGATGCAATCTCAGCAGCACTATTTCTTTGGTCAACAAATCATCTTGAAGTAAACCTGATTCGATTTCTTCCAGCTGGCTTTTAATTTTCTGAAAACTGTTTTTGTTTAGAGAAAGACAGAAAGGCGAACTCTGTCCGAAAAATGGCAACTGTGATAAATTAGAAAAAACGGTCATGATCGCAGGAGAAATCATCAGCTGAAAACCATTCGTATTGACATCAAGTGACCAATTGTGCACCTGTCCGGCTCCCACAAAATGAATCTGATAATCGGCTACTTTGGTTTGTTTAAAATCTACACTGTGAAATCCGGAGCCATTCTCTACCATAAAAACAAGATAGAAATCGTGTTTGTGAGGCTGTTCAAACTCATTGCGTCCTTTAACACTGTGCCGAAACAGGGTGATACCAAACGTTTGTTCGCCAAGTATATTTAAAACAGACAAAGTTGGAATCGCATTTTTGCTCAAAGGAATTGATCGTGTTGGTTAGCTATTTTCAAAATTATATAATTAATCCATTTGGTAACCTGTTGGCTCGGATTATTTTTAATACAGAAAATTTCTATGTACATAGAAGATTCTAAACGCATTTTTGTTTTAACACATAGAAACATAGATTACATTTCGCGGAAAAGGCGTTTCACTTAAAATAAGCCACAAAAGGCTAGGTGAAAAAATTATAATTTTCTTAAATCACTCTAACATTGAGTATAAAATCTATGTTTCTATGTGGTTAGAAAATTTTAAACACATTCTTGTTTTAACACATAGAAACATAGGTTACACTTTGCGGAAAAGTCGTTTCGCTTAAAATAAATCACAAAGCTTTATCTAAAAAAACATACTTTTATAAGATCTATCTTAATTTTAAGTATTAAAGTTATGCTTCACGGGCTTAGCTAAATTTAGAAACTACATCCACCACTGCCGGGAAATCAACTATTGAAAGAACCGGATTCTTCCAAAAACTCTTTTTAATGCTGTAAAAACAGACTGTTTAAACAAATTTAAAAGTTTTATGATAAAAACTGAAAGACGATTTTGAATCTCAAATCTAACTTCGCTTCATCAAAGCATTAGAACGAACAGATCATAAATCTAAAAGAGTACACATGAAAAAAAACCTAAGCTTATTAGTAGCAATCTTTGCTATTACCATAAACTCATTTGCCAATCTCAAACCCGAAGACCCTTCATTGGTTTGGTTTAAAAAAACAACCGAAACCATCCGCTTCCAGTTAAACAAAGCAGCGCAGACTTACAAACCGGGCAAAAATCCGCGCTCTGTAAATCCTGACGGAACAGTGAGATTAGCCGGTTTAACAGACTGGACTACCGGTTTTTTTCCGGGAAGTCTGTGGTACGGCTACGAACTCACCGGGGATAAGATTTTGGCGGAAGAGGCCAAAAAGTTTACGCTTGCTTTAGATTCGATTCGAAATATAAAAAACACGCATGATGTAGGTTTCATGCTGTACTGTTCTTATGGAAATGCTTACCGAATTACAGGTGACAAGACTTATCTTCCGGTACTGGCCGACGGAGCAGCAAATCTTTATGCCCGCTTTAGTCCAACCGTAGGTGCCATTCGTTCCTGGGATTTTACCTGGCTGCATTATCCGGTGATTATCGACAATATGATGAACCTTGAATATTTGTATTGGAGTGCCAATGCGTTTGACAAACCGGAATATGCCTCCGCAGCCAATACGCACGCGCTGACCACCATAAAAAACCATTTTAGAAAAGATTTCAGCTCCTATCATTTGGTTGATTATGACCCAAAAACGGGTAAAGTATTGCGTAAAGGAACACATCAGGGTGTTACCGATGATTCGGCCTGGGCACGAGGTCAGGCTTGGGGATTGTACGGATACACCATGTGTTATGCCAATACCAAAAACCCAAAGTTTTTACAACAGGCCGAAAACATTGCCGCTTTTCTTATGAATCATCCGCGTATGCCAAAAGACAAAATACCGGTTTGGGATTTTGATGTACACAACGCCATGGACACTGCTGAACTTGCTCCCAGAGACGCTTCGGCAGCAGCCGTAATCGCTTCAGCCCTGCTTGATTTGAGTACTCAGGTTAAGGATGGAAAAAAATATGCCCAATATGCCGAAGAAATTTTAAAATCCTTATCCTCTGATGCCTACCTCGCAAAACCGGGAGAAAACAATTATTTTTTACTGAAACACAGCGTGGGTGCTTTTTTATACAACTCAGAAATTGATACACCACTTGACTATGCCGATTACTATTATCTCGAAGCTTTAAAAAGATACGCAGCTCTTAAAAAAATTGAGATCTGAAAATAACCGTTCCTACGATAAGCTGTTTGCGAAAAAGTGATAAAACAGGAAGTTCTTTTGTTTAGAAATTATAAAAAAAATACTTGCTCAAACTATTAACTGTTTGCCAAAAAATACCACTGACAATATTTTCTTAAGATAATTCTAAACCCAACAACTTCATTACAAGCCCGCAAAACCTCCGATTCTAACCGTCGGAAGTTTTGCGGGTTAGTTGCTAAGAATACCACACAATAAATTACTAACCACTAATCTATTAATAACCAATCTTATGCACAAAAAATTCCTTTTATCCGTCGGGCTAATAGCCTTAGTTTTTAACTTTTCGTACGCTCAGTTGAGTGTTGTAAACGAGATTGCCGTCAAATATCGAAATTGGCTCACGGGCGAGAATCTCGATTATTCTAAAACACAGGTCAACGAAAGATACAGCCGTTATCTCAGCAATGGCATCGCTGCCAAAAACCTCTCGGCATACGATTTTGCCAATCCCGGACCGGTATGGAATTTTACGGTTGGTGCCGATCAAACTGCGTATCAGGTTTTAGTCGAACAAAAGCTCATCCGCTTAGTCTTTTTGTACCAGCTGAAAGGCTCAGCCGCCAGCCCCAATCCCGACTACCACAGTCCTGCGTTACGAGATTCCATTTTGGCACTTTTCAACTATATGAAAGCAAAAGGCATCAGCAGCACTACCGATTTTGCTTATGTTTCCATTCCTGCCACCGAAGAAGTAATTACCAGCGGTCACGGGATATGTTTGCGCTCCTCAGGATATGCTACTGCCGTTTTTTTGATGAAAGACGAACTGGTTGCTGCCGGAGAATTTGCACATCATCTCGGAGCACTTAAGAGCCTAACCGCTTTTATTTCGCCAGATTATCCCAACTTCAATTTCACCAATCCCGGTTACAATTCTGATGTTATCCGTTCTTCGATTCAACAGCGATTTTGTTATGTACTGGCTCAGGACGATGCTTCAGCTACAAAAGTGACGGATATGGATTTTCTGAAACGATTTATCGACAATGCTCTCAAAATAAGCAACGGCTGGAACGATTGTATTAAACCCGACTTTATTACCTATCATCACAGAGGTGCTTATTCCAACTCTTACGGAGTAGAAGCGCTGCAACAATCTTCGATCATGAATATGATGCTGAAAAACACTTCTTATGAATTAAATGCCGAAGCACAAAGCAATCTCAAAAACGCCATTTTAAACTACAGTAAGTTTAGTAAAGGTTTTGAAATGCCTTTAGGTCTTGCCGGAAGATTCCCCACCAACACTGATGCGCTAAACGATTTGAGACCTGCACTGGCTACTTTATATGTAACCGATCCTGTTGCCAATTTGGAAGCAGGAAGAGAATTTGTCAGACTCTGGGCACTTTCTGCAACCGCCAATACCGCTTTACTGAGACAAACTGCCTTATCGATCACACTAGTTTATACACCGGGTGGTGTGATGGATATCATGCAGACTTTAAATGCCGGAATTAGCTCTCTCCCTGAAATAACCGAAGGTCAATTTAATTTTCCCTTTGCCGGATTGAGCGTTCACAAATACAATGGCTATCAGGCGAGTATCAAAGGAACCAGTAAACACATCTGGCATTTTGAAGATTCGGCCACCGAGAATGTTTTTGGAAGATATACCTCTGCGGGCGCTATGGAATTGCTGACAACGGGAGTTCCCGTAACCCGAATCTCAAACGGTTATACCGAAAATGGCTGGGATTGGTCGCATCTTCCCGGAACAACGGTTGCGTATCTTCCGTTAAACATACTTGAAACGGGGAATATGAGAGAGATGAACGGAAAATCATTTCTGGCAGTAGGCTCTTTAGACCATAATGGTGTTTTTGGTATGGATTATAAAGATTACAATTCGGCCACCGGGATGACGGCTTTGAAATCTAATTTTTTCTTTAAAAATATGATTCTCTGTCTGGCTTCTAATATCAAGGATACCAATGGAACCTACCCTATTCATACCACTCTGTTTCAAACTGCGCTGGCCAATACGGCAACAGCGACTTATGTTAACGGTACAGCTGCTACAGGCAATACTTTTACCCTTACCCAAACGGGAAGTTTTTGGGCAACAGATGCTATAGGCAATGGCTACGTTGTTCCGGGCAATTCAAGCAATATCGATGCTATCACCATTAACCGATCGGAGCAAAACTCCCGCAACAACAGCAACACCGCCAATACTTCGGGTAATTTTACCACTGCCTTTATCAATCATGGTGCTGCCCCGGTTTCAGCCAAATTTCAATACGCGGTTGTGCTTCAGGGCGGACAGACCACTACACAACAACTGGCTGCTAATTTTGCTTCCTATTTTAAAATTTACCATCAAAACAGTCAGGCGCACATTGTGCAATACCTGCCGGACGCCCTATTTGGTTATATTATTTTTACTCCCAATACGGTGTTTGCTTATGATGTGGTGGTAAGCACAGACAAACCAGCTGCTGTGATGACTCAAAAAACAGACAACGGAAACAAATTAAAAGTCAGCCTCACCAATCCAAACTTAGGGCTTTTGGCTTCCAATGAAACGTACACCTGGAGTCAGATTAGCGGTCAGAACGCCATTCTAAACAGAGTCGCACAGACAGATCCGGTAAAGTTAACGCTTGCCGGTCAGTGGGAACTGACCACACCGGCCTCAAATATAACTACCGCTATCAATGGCGCTAATACAGTAGTTACTTTTAATACGATTAACGGACTTACAATTCAAACCGAGCTGGTAAAATCATCCTCATTAGGTATCCATAGTCCCACAGAACAAACTTCGAAAGACTTAACCGTAATTGTAGCTCCCAATCCTTCCCGAACAGATTTTAAAATCGATGTTACAGGGGAGCCCGGACTGCCTATTTTTGTAAATGTGTTCGACACTTTAGGAAAACGTATCAACTCCCTAAAATCAGACTACGGACAAACAATTGTTCTGGGAACTGATTGGAGCGCCGGAATTTACTTTGTCGAAATACGTCAGGGCAAACAAAAGAAGACCGTTAAATTAATGAAACAATAAACTGAATTTGCAATTTTAAAAAACAAGAACGAAATACTAATGAAAAACCTAAAAAAAACGATACACTTATTGCTGTTATTTACCCTCCCTTATTTTGCTCAGGCACAGGAAAAACTGTTGACAAAAGAAAGTTTTGAGGTGGTCAACCTGCACTATCCGGGCTTAGAAAAAGTAAACCAGCTTTTTACTTCCGGTAAATACGATGAAGCGGCCAGAGCATTGCTCAATTATTACCGCGAGCGAAAAAACATCAAAAATCCTGATTTTAATGTTGGTGACGAAACGCGATTTAGAGGAAAGGATATCGGAAAAGCCAATCAGTTAAAAGCCGATAATGCTTTGTTGCATCAGTTTCAGCCTCACAAAGGTTACGGCTATTTTGATTACGGAACCGATATTAACTGGGATTACTGGCCGATAAAAGACAATGAAGTGCGTTGGCAGCTGCATCGCGTAACCTGGTGGCAACCCATGGGAATGGCCTACAGAAGCAGCGGAGAGGAAAAATATGCCAAAGAATGGGTTTTCCAGTTTCGCGATTGGGAGAAAAAAAACTATTTAGGACGTTCGAAAGAAAATGACCAATTTGCCTGGCGCCCGTTAGAAGTATCAGAACGCATACAAAGCCTTCCGGGAACCTTCAACCTGTTTGTCGTTTCACCGAATTTCACACCCGCTTTTTTGATGGAATTCCTAAACAGCTTTACCAAACAGACAGCTTATATTCCTAAAAATTACAGCAAAGAAGGCAACCATTTATTATTTGAAGCACAGCGTGTCCTGGGTGCAGGAGCTTTTTTCCCGGAACTCAAACCGGCAGAAGAATGGCGTAAAAGCGGTATCGAAATACTCAATCGTGAAATAAAATTACAAGTACTTCCTGACGGTGTCCAATGGGAACTTTCACCCATTTATCATGTTGCCTGTATCGATATTTTTATGAAAGCTTACAACTCGGCTAAAATGGCGGGAGTGCTAAAAGAATTCCCTGAAACCTACAGCAAAACAATCGAGAAAATGATCGCTGCAACGGCCAATATCTCTTTCCCCGATTACAGTACACCGATGTTTGGCGATTCCTGGATCTTCGATAAAAATGGCAGAATAAAACAATTTCTAAACTGGTCAAAAGTGTTTCCTGAAAACCAACTCCTCAAGTATTTGGGTACAGCTGGTGCCGAAGGACAATTACCCAATTATAAATCTCATGCCTTATCAGACGGAGGTTTCTATACTTTCAGAAATGGATGGAACGATAAATCAACGGTTATGATTGTTAAAGCGGGTCCTCCTGCCGAATTTCATGCACAACCGGACAACGGTACGTTTGAACTTTGGGTAAACGGACGCAATTTTACTCCAGATACGGGCTGTTATATTTACAGCGGTGATGCTGAGGTAACCAAAATGAGAAACTGGTACCGTCAGACCAGAGTACACAGCACCCTAACACTCGACAATCAGAACATGCTCATTACCAAAGCCAAAGAAAACAACTGGAGTACCTCTAAAAACTTAGACATACTCACCTATACCAATCCAAGTTATACCGACTTAAAACACCAGCGCACTGTTCTTTTTATAGATGAGAAGTACTTTTTAATTTTGGATAAAGCAATTGGAAAAGCTTCCGGGAATCTGGGAGTTCACTTTCAATTAAAAGAGGACAGTAAACCCGTTTTCAACAAAACAAACAATAGTGTTACCACTACCTACGAAGATGGCAACAATCTTTTGATACAATCCTTAAATACCGATAAAGTAACTCTAAACGAAGAAGACGGTAAAGTTTCCTATCAGTATGCCAAAGAAATTGCACGCCCCGCTTTTGTTTTTGAAAAACCGAAAAGCACTGCTGCAACACAAAGTTTTATTACTGTAGTTTATCCGTATGATGGCAATAAAGCTTCGGAAATCAACATTAAGATGAATAAAGCTAATGATTTTGAAAAGGGAATTATTGATCTGAGTTTACAAATTAATGGCAAAAAAAGCGAGGTGAAAACAAATCTGAAAGAATAAGAAGATCTAATTTTTCTTTAAAATAATATGTTTTAAAAAGGCGTCTAAATTTTTAGACGCCTTTTTTTTGGGGGACCTACTAATTACCGGATAATATGTAACATTCCTACGGAATTCAAATGTTGTGTTCCTTTTACATTCAACGGATTAAAATCCGTTGCTACAATAGGAGCCGTTCCTTCGGAACTATTAAAAAAGAGCCTTTGGCTCGGTCTATTTTATAGGGATGGATTTTAATCCATTTTATAATAATTTCGGCCCCAGCATTTGAATTCCCTAGGAATGAAACATATAAAAATTGCCAGCCCCGATGGGGTTTCAACGTCGGGGAAATACTCTTTTCTACAAATATGAAGCCCCTCCGGGACTTTATATTAATGCACCTCCACTAAATCTAACCAGAAAAAAACAGCTCCATAAGAGCTGTATTAGATTAACCTCGAGCTTAAATACTTTTTTTTGACACCATAATTACCGGATAATATGTACCATTCCTACGGAATTCAATTATTGTGTTCCTTCTACATTCAACGGATTAAAATCCATTGCTACAATATGAGCCGTTCCTTCGGAACTATTGAAATAGAGCCTTTGGCTCGATCTATTTTATAGGGATGGATTTTAATCCATTTTATAATAATTTCGGCCCCAGCATTTGAATTCCGTAGGAATGAAACATATAAAAATTACCACCCCGATGGGGTTCTAGCATAGAGGGCACTGTTTTTTTTATAAATATGAAGTCCCTCAGGGGCTTTATGTTACATTTAATGGGCAATTGAATACCCTTTTTAAATCTCATTTTCATCATCATTTCATCCGCTATAATCTGCCACCCCGATGGGGTTCCAATGTTGGGGAAATACTCTTTTCTATAAATATGAAGTCCCTCTGGGACTATATATTAGATGCAATTCTTCTATATCTAATCAGCAAAAAACAGCTCCACAGGAGCTAAATATTTATACCAATTTTATAACCGCACCACAAAATAAAGCTCCACAGGAGCTAAATATTTATAAACGTTTAATAGCCACACACCTATAAAGCTCCAGCGGAGCGGCATATATTTAACAAACAAATGAAGCTTCCGATTAGATTCCCCCCGCCAATTTCTAAATAACAATGAATCTATTGTCTCATTCCTGTTCAAAAAATAAAAACCCGCAATACTTTAGTCGGTTTTATCTGAAGAATAGAAAACAAACGGCTTTTCATTCTTTACAAATTCAGTAAAAATTACATCGTTTTCGTTAACCCCTGATTGCATTTAATTTAACTTTTAACCAACACAAATTATTTCAAAACAGCGCAGTAAAAACAACACTTTCCTACTGAAAACAGAATCTCGAAAACGCCATAAAACCTTGATTACACAAGGACTTACAAGGGTTTTAAAAGCGCAATTAATCAAAATCAATACTAATTTGGACGTTTTCAAAACTGTCCTCTACAGTCGATTTATATATTTGTTTTTATTAAATCAAAAAAACATGACTAATTCCAAAAAAATGAACCACCAACTACAAAATCTATTTTTAATTGTCAGGCGGAAAATTCCTCTGCGAATTTCCTCAGTTAATAAATTGTTATAATTTTCGCTCGTTAAAACAAAGAAGCGATTCATTAAACAACAATATCAAATAACAATCGATCCCAAACTTATTACAACAGTAATTCGGAATTTCGGTCACCCTCGCGCAACAGTCAGAAGATAAATGATTCAGAAGTGGAATCACTATTTTATAGAGCAAGGCCAGATATCAACTTATATAACATCAATTTAGGAAGTAAGGTTAGCCTTATTCCGGTTTAAAAAAAATTATGAAAAGGACTCTATTTTTATTTTTGCTGCTTACCACCTGCAAAGTGATGTATGGGCAGGATATTATTACCGTAAAAGGTGTGGTAACCGATGCTCAGAATATGCCTATGCCCGGAGCAACTGTTTCTGAAAAAGGAACCAAAAATGCCACTGTTACTGCTATGGACGGTGATTATCAAATTAAGGTAAAACCAAACGCTGTTTTAGTATTTTCGTTCATCGGAACTAAATCTAAAGAAGAACATGTTAAAAACAGAACACTTATCAACATCAAGTTACTGGACGATGCTAATAATCTGGATGAGGTAGTTGTAGTAGGTTACGGAACCAAAGCGAGAAAAGACCTTACAGGAGCCATCTCTTCTGTAAAAGGACAGGAACTGGCTAAAATTCCGGTACAAAATGTGGCACAGGCATTACAGGGCCGAATTGCCGGTATGCAGGTTACCATGTCTGATGGTACACCCGGATCTGAACCGTCCCTTAGAATTAGAGGCGGAACTTCGATCACCCAAAGCAATGAACCTTTGTATGTTGTTGACGGCGTAGCCCAAACCGGAGGATTAAGCTTTTTAGATCCGATGGATATTGAATCTATCGACGTTTTAAAAGATGCCTCTTCGACTTCTATCTACGGTGCACAAGGGGCCAATGGAGTCGTTTTAGTGACAACCAAAAAAGCAAAAGGAGGAAAACTGACTTTAAGTTACGATACCTATGGGGGAATAAAAATGATCGCCAAAACAATTCCGGTCATGAATCCTTACCAATACACCCAATTACTCTATGAGGCTGCGACGGATGATGCCAGAATGCAGAAATTTGTAAGTGCCTTTGGAACTTATGATCAGCTTGAAGGCCTTTACAAAGACAGAGCAGGCATCAACTGGCAGGATGAGGTTTTTGGAAATTCTGTCGAAAGTCAATACCACAAACTAAGCATCAGCGGTGGTGAAAATGATACCAAATACAACGCTTTTTACTCGGTGAACAACGATCAGGGAATTATGCTGGGAAGTGCTTCGGTAAAAAATATTGCAAAACTAAACGTAACCAATTCCATCAGTAAAAAGGTTACGGTTACTGCAATTGTAAACTACTCCAACCAGAAAGTAACCGGGTTATCGACAAACGATGGTGGAAATGCGCGTTTGAGTATGCTGCAAAATGTATTGCAGTACCGTCCTACTATTGGAAAAACAGGATCTGATGAAGACCTTAAAACTTTAACCGTAGATCCGTTAGACAATCAGGATTCTCCAACCTTCCAGAGTCCGCTGATTACAATCGAAAGTCAAAAAAGAGAAGCCATTACCCGAGCTATCAATATGAGTTTACAGCTGCAATACAACATAACGCCAAGCTTAATCTATCGTGGATTGATCAGTTATACCGACAACAGCATGAAAAGTAAATATTTTAACGATTCGCGAGGTATACAGGCCATCAGAAGCGGTGGTGCAAATGGTGGAGTGATACACAATATTGGTACCCGATTAAATTACAACAACGTTCTGACCTACAGTAAAAATTTTAACAAAAAGCATAAATTTGATGCCTCTCTCGGACAGGAATACATTTACAATTATACAGAAGGAATTACTGCTTCAGCCTCTGCTTTTCCTGAGGTTAATCTGGGCTGGGATAAATTGCAACTGGGTACCATTGCCGGAATTCCAACAAGTTATGCAGAAGATGATAAAATAATATCTTTTTTTGGAAGAGCCAACTATTCGTTCAAAAACAAATATTTACTGTCCGCAACTTTAAGAGCAGACGGGTCTTCTAAATTTGGGACAGAAAATCAATGGGGATATTTCCCTTCCGTTTCGGCAGCCTGGAGAATTATCGAAGAACCTTTTATGGAAAAATTACCCGCTTTTTCTGACTTAAAACTTCGTTTAAGTTATGGGGAAGCCGGAAATAACAGAATTGCCAATTATGCTGCTTTGGGTATTTTTAATTCAGGCTCTTATCCTTTGAACAATCAAATGAATATCACGGCATTTCAGAACAATCTACCAAATCCTTTATTAAAATGGGAGGCTACAAAATCGACTAATATTGGTTTTGACATTGGTTTCTTCAAACAAAGAATCGCGCTTACCACAGAGTTATACGAAAACCGTTCTAAGGATTTATTGTACAACACCCGTGTACCTGCAAGTTCAGGTTTCAAAAAGCAGTTTCAAAACATCGGAGCGACCTCCAATCGCGGTATCGAATTTACGTTGAATACGATAAACGTAAAAACCAATAGTTTTAACTGGAGCACGACCTTCAACATTGCCTTTAATAAAACCAAGGTACTAAGTTTGAGTGAAGGCGAAAATTCGTTAATCACCAACAGTTATACCGATCGAAACGACTACATTTTGCAGGTTGGAAAGCCAGTGGGTGTAATGTACGGTTATGTAAGAGACGGATTGTATCAGGTAAGCGATTTTGATTATAATGCCACAACTAGTGCGTACACCCTTAAGCCAGGTGTTGTAAGCGATAATATTGTAGCACAGCCGGGCTTTATCAAATTTAAAGACATCAGCGGTCCTAATGGTACACCGGATGGCGTAATTAACGATTTGGACCGAACTGCCATTGGAGATGCTAATCCAAAATACACCGGGGGTCTTAACAACACCTTTAGCTACAAAGGAATCGATTTGAGCGTATTCCTTGATTTTACGGTAGGAAATGATATCTATAACGCCAACGTTCTAAACAATTCAAGACTTAATCTGGACAATTTAAACACCGTAGCGATCTATGCTGACAGATGGACAACCATTAACGCAGCAGGACAGCGTGTTACCGATCCTGCAGAACTGGCTGCTCTAAACGCAGGCAAAACCAATCCGGCCTTTAACGGAAACGCTACCGGACGTTTGTACAGCGACATTATTGAGGATGGTTCGTTTTTAAGAATCAACAACATTAGTCTCGGATATACCTTGCCTAAAGAATGGCTTAAAAAATCTAAAATCTCTAATTTGAGAATTTACTTCACGGCTTACAATCTGTACGTATTTACGAAATATTCAGGCTATGACCCTGAAGTTAGCGTACTTAACAATGCCATCACCCGAGGGGTAGATTTTAGTGCCTATCCAAGAAGCAAATCGTTTATCACAGGATTAAATATTTCGCTATAATTTAAAGTTTAAAAAGATGAAAAACAATATATTTTCCCGTAGTACACTTATAGCAGCAGGAATTGCATGTCTCTTACTGCCCCTAAATTCCTGCGACAAAGAACTGGAAGTTACCCCCTATTCTTATTTCACCACTGCCAACTTTTTCTCTAATGCAAACGAAGCCAACATGGCTACCCTTGGCGTTTACGAATCCATGTCGTCACTGGACAGTTATGGCTGGAACATTTCCTTAGTTTTTGACGCTGATACCGATATTGAGCAAATGACCGGAATTGGTGCCGATGACTGGAGAACCATAGCACACTATCAGGGAATTTCTCAAACGAATATGTTCTACATCGTTTGGAGCAAATTGTATGAAGGAATAGACAGAGCCAACGTAGTGATCGAAAGAATACCCCAAATGGAGCTTTTTTCAAATGGAAATACGGCCCAAAAAGAACAGTTGAACCGTTACCTGGGTGAAGCAAAATTCCTGCGTGGTTTCTATTATTCAGAACTTGTACGCTTATGGGGAGATGTGCCTTTTAAAACAAAAAGTTCACAATCCGGAGACAATTTAAGAGGAGCTCTTGTAGACCGTCAGGAAATTTACACCCAGATCATCAAAGACATGACCGAGGCATCACTTGTGCTTCCGGAACAGTTGCCTACAGACGAACGCATCAACAAATGGGGAGCCAAAGCCATGCTGGCCAGAGTAGCACTATTTGCCGGAGGATACTCTTTAGGTGCAGACGGAACAATGAAACGTCCTTCAAACTACAAAGACTATTACAAACTGGCGCAGCAACAAATTAACGATGTTATGGCCCAAAATCAGTACAAACTAAACCCATCCTATTCCAAAGTATTTAAAAACCAGTGTCAGCATGTATTAGAACCTACGGAGAATATTTTTCAGGTTGCTTTTTATAATCCGGCAGGAAACATAGGAAACGCCTCCTGGGTGGGCAACTTCAACGGTCCGGCAACAGCCGCTGGTTTCTATCCTTCAAACATTTCGAGATGTCTAGTCCCAAAACCGTTTTACAATAGTTTTAACGCAGCCGATCAGCGCAGAGATTTTTCGATTGCCACCTATTCCATCAACAATCTGGGGAACAAACTTCCGCTTTTAACCACCAATCAGGATGAAAGATGGACCGTTGGTAAATGGAGCCGAGAATACCAGACCAATGCAACCGCAGAGCGTGTTTATACCCACATCAATTGGGTAATCATGCGTTATTCCGATTTGCTTTTGATGCGTGCTGAGGTAGAAAACGAATTAAACGAAGGCCCTAACACCATTGCTTATGATGCCATCAATCAGGTTCGTAAAAGAGCCTTTGGTGCCGATGTGCAAGGTAGCCGAATTGCGGTTGACATAAAAACAAAAGGAACCGGATATACCAATGCGGCCAATGTTTTAATACAAATTACAGGCGGCGGCGGTACTGATGCAGCGGCGGCAGTAATTACACTTTCAGCCGGAGGAATCAATACCATTGCAATGCTGCGTTCCGGCGATGGTTATACCTCTGTTCCAACTGTAACCATTACCAGTACAGACGGAAAAGGTACCGGAGCAACTGCAACCGCGAGACTCTTAGCCAAACCAACTACAGCCGAAATGAGCTTGCCAACCGGTCTGAACAAAGACAATTTCCTAAAAGCCGTTCAGCAGGAAAGAGCCTGGGAACTTTCGGGCGAAGGAATGCGAAGAGCCGATTTGATTCGATGGGGAATCTTAGGCGATAAATTGATCGAAACAAGTGCCGCGGTCAAACAAATCCGATCCACTTATTTCTTCCCTGCGATTACCAATTTTGTGCCCGGAAAACATGAATTGTACCCTTATCCACAAAATGAAACAGACGTGAACAAAAACATCACACGTCAAAACCCAAAATATTAGACAAATAGTATTTAAAAATCATGCACAACCCTCTAAATAATGGCACTTATTTTGAAAAACTCAAATTATTAAAAATAAATGATACAACATTATTTAGAAATGAATAAGTTTATAACCGTTAATGCAGAACTTTGTTCTGCATTAATTGTTTGTAACAGAAAAGAAAACTACTAAAATAAACAAGAAACAATATGCTTACCAAAAATGATACACAACTGTCTAAATCCTATGCCATTGGGATCGACATTGGTGGAACTTCACTGAAATGTGGTGTTGTGAATGAACTCGGAGAAATTTTATTTTCGTTTATAGTATCCTTAAAAGAAGCCCGTACCGAAAAAGAAATTATCCGCTTAATGGTCGATGCCATCACACAATGCACCGATCAGTTAAAAGAACCAATTGTCGGTATCGGAATTGGTTTTCCGGGTCTGATTGAAAATGATGTGATCATTGGCGGCGGTGTAAACTTACCCGGTTTTGAACAATTACCATTGGGTAAAATTCTAAATGATTTAACCGGACATCATGTTGTCATTGATAATGATGCCAACTTAATGGGTCTTGCCGAATTAATTTACGGAGCAGCTAAAGACAGTACCGATGCCGTTTTTCTAACGATTGGTACAGGAATAGGTGGTGCCATCATGATTAATAAAGGCTTGTACAGCGGTTTCAAAAATCGCGGTGGTGAACTGGGCCATACCGTAATTCAGCAAAATGGTATTGCCTGCAATTGCGGCGGACGTGGCTGTCTGGAAACCTATGCCTCTGTAACGGCATTAATCAAATACTATCAGTCACAAAATACAGCCGCAGACCAAAACATTGACGGCAAAACCATCATCGAAAAATACCTTTCGGGAGAAGAGCACGCCATAAAAACCATGCAGCACCATTTTGATTACCTGGCTGCCGGGATTGTCAATTTTGTCAACATCTTTAGTCCACAAAAAGTAATCATTGGAGGAGGTATCAGCGAAGCAGGTCAATTTTACATTGACGAACTAACCCAAAGAGTCAAAACCTTTGCTATTCCGGTTGCTTTTGCGCATACAAGCATCGTAGCAGCAGATTTGGGCAACAAAGCCGGATTACTGGGAGCCTGCGCTAATGCTTTTCAAAAATTCAAAGATTTGAAATACAGCACGAACTAAAAAGAAAACGCTCGCGAAGTCACAAAGCCGCAAAGATCTTAGTAGATGGTGTGAATGTATTGCCTTTGTACAAACTGCAAAAAACTTTGCGCCTTTGCGTTTCTGCGAGCAAATCTACACAAACAACGCATCACTCTAATCCATTTAATCTGTGGCAAAAAACTTCGCACCTTCGCGTCTCTGCGAGCAAATCAACACAAACAACGCATCACTCTAATCCATTTAATCTGTGGCAAAAAACTTTGCGGCTTCGCGTCTCTGCGAGCAAATATTTTTAAGAATCACCTCACTAATTGCCCATTATTAAAGGTTTTAACTAAAATTAATAGCATTTTGAACAAATTCAAAACCTCAATTGAAGCCCGATGATTAACTTCGTTTTTGCATTTAAGAATTTAAAAGGCAAAACGTAATCTATTAAAATTAGGCCGATATGATATTTCAAAAAGTCATAGGATTTATTTCTTTGTTGGGGATACTTACTATTCCTTTTTCCGGCAATGCCCAAACCGCTGCACGTCCAAATATCCTGATCATCATGACCGATCAGCAAACTGCCGATGCGATGAGTATAGCAGGAAACAAGGACCTTCACACTCCGGCAATGGACAAACTGGCTCAAAACGGAGTCCGTTTTACCAAGGCTTATTGTGCCCAGCCTTTATGCACACCCTCCCGCACCGCCATCATGAGCGGGAAAATGCCTTTTGAAACCGGCTTTGTAGGCAACGCTCCCGAAAAAGACGATCAATGGCCGGACGATTTACTCATGATGGGTAAAATTTTCCAAAACGGAGGATACAAAACCGGTTATGTAGGCAAATGGCACCTTCCGGTTCCCACCGCCAAGAAAAGCCAGCATGGTTTTGAATACATCGAAAACACCAATTTTCAAGATTACAACGATGCGGCGACACCTTCCTTTTGCGCGCGCTTCATTAAAGAAAATAAAAACACTCCTTTTCTTTTGGTCGCTTCTTTTTTAAATCCGCATGACATTTGCGAATGGGCCAGAGACGAAGATTTGAAAATGGATGTATTAGAAAAAGCTCCTCCGCCAGCTCAGTGTCCGCCATTGCCGGCCAACTGGAAAATCCCCGAATACGAACCTAAGATTGTCCGCGAGCAGCAAAAAGTAAGTTTTAGAACTTACCCTACTGTAAACTGGACTTCAGATCAATGGCGTCAATACCGTTGGGCCTACAATCGTCTGGTTGAAAAAGTAGACGGTTACATCGAAATGGTACTTGCCTCTTTGAAAAAATACAACATCGAAAAAAACACCATCATCATTTTTACGGCAGATCATGGTGACGGCTATGCAGGTCATAGTTGGAATCAGAAACAAATACTTTACGAAGAATCAGCCAAAATACCTTTCATCATTTCGAAAATAGGCGAATGGAAACCCCGTACCGATGATCTTCTGGTTTGTAATGGTACAGACATTATTCCAACCATTTGCGGTTTCACCGGAGTACCCAAACCAGCCTATCTAAAAGGAATTGACATCAGTAAAAAAATAGCCAATCCAACCGAAATTCTGCGGGATACTTTGGTGATCGAAACCGATTTTGCCGATAACGAAGAACTCTTAAACATTAGCGGACGCGCTGTAATTTCTAAAGATTTTAAGTACATCGTTTACAATAAAGGCGACTTAAAAGAGCAGCTTTTCAATTTAACCACAGATCCCGGAGAAATCACCAATCTGGCAGTAAACAAGAACTTTAAAAAAGAACTAATTGTCATGCGTCGTTATTTAAAAGAATGGTGCAAAAAGAACGGAGATCCTTTTCAATCCGGTTTATAAACTTGCCTAAAGAAAAAACAATATGATTCAGAATAAAATAGTCACCTTAGCGGCATCCCTTATCCTGTTGCCTGTTTTCAGTCAACAATCCCCGGCAACCATAAAACTAACAGCCGAAAAACTGCATTCAAGAGTGCGTGAATGGCCGTATCCTGTAAACGGAATTACGGTACCTACCAATGCTCCTGCTCTGCTTTGGCCGGGAACCAATGGTAAAAACATGGTAACCCCAATGGAAAGCGGAAGTGATATTCCGGAAGATCCGAATATTGGTAATGTACGTTACAAAGTGATGCTGGCAAGCGACAAAAACTTCACTAAAAACCCCTTCACCAGTGCCGAACAACGTTGGGCAGTTTACCCGTTGCATCAGGCTTTAAAAGCCGGAAAATGGTACTGGAAATACGGTTATGCCTTAAAAGGCAGCAGTCAATGGACCTGGTCTCCTGTTTACGATTTTGTAGTCGATGCTCGATACGCTGCTCAAAAAGTAGCTCCTCCCATTAGCGAAGTCTTGAAAAGAAACGAAGGGGCACACCCACTCTTATGGGACATGAACCGCATTGGTGAAGATTTTTACCGCAACAATCTGGACAATCCCGAAGCTAAAAAATTTGTTGCTTTCGCAGAAAAATTAATGCTGGCACCTCTTCCAACAGAGAAACCACAGAGAGTAATTGATACCACAGGCAAAAATCCGTTAGAAAAGAAAATTATTATCGAACGAATGTACCACGGTTTTGGAGATGCTGTTGGAAACCCGGTTCGTAATTTATGCATCGCCTATCAACTCACCAAAGACAAACGTTTCATTTTAGATGCCAAACGCAGAGCCTTAAACCTTGCCAACATGAATCCTGACGGCCTGGCAACAGGAGATGATTTTACAAGTGGTGCCGTGCTCGAAGCCCTCGGCTGGTTTTACGATACCGGTTATGATTTTTTAACCCCTGAGGAAAAAGATACCTTTAAAAATAGCATTACCATCAGGGCCAAAAGAGTTTACGATCATTTGCCAAACCGTTTTGAGCTGCATGTGAGCGACAATCACGTTTGGCAAATTACCCTGCGCAATCTTGCCATTGCTACGGTAGCCGTGATTAACGATGTACCCGAGGCTAAGGAATGGCTCACCTATATGTACGAAGTCTGGTCGGCACGTTTTCCGGTATTGGGCACTACTGATGGTGGCTGGCATGAAGGAAACGGCTATTTCAGAGTCAACTTTAAATCGATTATTTACCTGTCACAAATGTTTGGTGACTTTAGTGGTGTTGATTATTTTAAGCTACCGTGGATGCAAAATCTTCCGTACTATATGCTGTACACCCATCCAAACGGTGCGGCAAGTACTGCCATTGGCGACATGTGGGAAAATATTCCGTACATCGTAAAAGGAGAAGCCTGGTTTGCCGATGCTTTGACTTACCGCATGAATAATCCGTATCTGAACTGGTATGTTGGCGAAATAAAAAGAGACTATCCGGCCTATTATCACGGCACCGATGATTTCTTATTTTTCAGATTACTGAATTATAAACCCAATAGAAATTTGCCTGCTACTTCCCCCGAAAAACTTCCTAAAACTCGCAAATTTGCCGATGTGGGTGTTGTAGCCATGCACGAAGATCTGGCCAAAGCCAATACAACCCTGAGCAGTTATTTGTTCAGCAGTCCGTTTGGTTCTTCGGGACACGGTCACGCTTCGCAAAATGCCTTTACTATTAATTACAAAGGAAAAGTCCTCTTTGGGGGAACAGGTTATTACAGTAATTTCAGCGACAAACACAATCTTTTATTTTACAGATCCTCTAAAGCATACAACACGATTTTAGCCGACAGTCTGAACCAGAAAATTGGAGAAGAAGGTTACGGATGGATTCCGAGAGCTATTTCCGGTCAACGTATCCAATACGCTTTAGGAGATGCCAGCAATGCTTATGGCGACATTAAAAGTGACTTCTGGCTCAACCGATTCAAACAAATCAATGTAGTACCTAACAAAACAAATGGTTACGGAGAATCGGGGGTGACTTTATACCGCAGACATATGCTGCAGCTCGAAGGCGGTTATATTGTTTTGTATGACGAACTGGAAGCTAAAACCCCTGTAAAATGGACAACTCAGTTTCATTGTCCGTATTACACCATTGAAGGACAAAATTCGGCGAATTCCAAACAGCAAAACTTCACAGTACAAACCGATTTAGGAAATGTAAATGCCAGTGTTTTTGCAGACAGTCCGCTAAAAATGACCGTACACAATCAATTCTACGAAGCGGCTGTCAACTGGAATAAAGTGACCAATGACGAAGGTCAAATCAAAGATTTTAAAAACCAATGGCATGCGGGAATCACTTCTGAAGCCAGACAAAAATTCAGATACTTAACCATTATACAGGTAAAAGACGGCAAAACGGAAATAATCAAAACACTATCAGACAACAGTAATTTATCGCATTTTCAGGTGGGTGACTGGGACATTCAGGTACAATTGGACGGCGAAAAACCAGCTGCCTTACAAGTGGTTGGAAAAACAGCAAAATCATTATTTAGCTATGGAAATTTACCCATTACATTTGAAGGCAAAACATTTTCGCCTAAAATTGCGGGAAGTTCTGTATTGCTTGAAATGAATGGTACTAAAATAAACAAACAGGAAGCTGTTGATGAATTACCGGATGTAGCCAAATACGACAAAAATTAAAAACAAAAAAGACGTTTGCTTTTTCTTTAAATTTAGAGTTTAAAATCTATATTTCTACTGGTCCTTTTTTTCACGCAGATTTAGCAGATTTTTTAATTCCCTTGAGCAATAGCTACTATTTCAAAAGAAAACAAACACAAACAAAATAATTAAAATTGAAACTTTCATGAAGAAAACGATTGCCATAGCTGCGCTTTTCTATCTTATACTTTTTGCCGCTAAAAGTCAGGCTCAGGTACAGGATCGATACTTCCGTACGATTTCGGTTGATAAAGGCCTCTCGCAAAGTTCTGTTTTTGCCATTGCACAGGATACACTCGGCTTTATCTGGATTGGTACGCAGGACGGGCTAAATCGTTATGACAGTAAGGGTTTTAAAGTATATCGTCCGATCAGGAATGTTAAAAACAGTTTGCAGTCGTACTACATCCGAAGTTTGTTTACCGATCATAAAGGACAATTGTGGGTGGGCGGTAATCAGGGAATTAGTGTTTACAATTACAATACGGACAGCTTCACCAATTACAAACTTCCGCGAAGTATTGGCGAATGGTACATCTCTTCGATCACAGAAGACGCTGCCCATAAGATCTGGGCCACTTCGATTACCGGAGAAGTTTTTGTACTGCATCCCGAAGAACAAAATTTCACAGCCATCCGATTTAATGCTTCTTCACACGAAATCAAAAAAATTGCCTACATCGGTCTTTGGCAGAAACAAATAATTCTGGGAACTGATGTTGGTCTTTTTAAACTAAACCCCAATTCGCATCAGCTGATACGAATTAACTTAGGCGCTAAAAAACCGTATATCAATGCGGTCTATGCCGACGCAAAACAGTTGTGGGTGGCCACCGAAGGTGAAGGTGTCATTCGGTACAATGCCGAAAATGGTCAGGTTAGCGCACTGCTCCACAGCTCCGGAGCAAACAGCATTGCCGATAACAATATCAGATGTGTTGGAAAAGATACCGAGGGAAATATTTGGCTCGGGACTTTTAAGGGCCTTAGCGTTTTTAATCCTAAAACCAACACTTTCAGCAACTATTACCATCAGATAGCACAGCCTTACACCATCAGTCAAAACTCGGTTCGCTGTTTCTTTAAAGACAAACAAAACGGAATCTGGCTTGGAACGTATTACGGAGGTTTAAATTATTACCATAAAAGCGATATAAAATTCAATCTGTTAAGTCAAAACTCAGGAAAACCCTCTTTGAATGATGAGGTTATTGGCGCCATCAAACAGGATGCAAAAGGCAATTTCTGGATTGGAAGTAATGACAAAGGCGTAAATTACTGGAACAAAAATGCCAACACCATCAGTTATTTTTCAAATAGCGAAAACAACCCAAACAGCTTAAGTTCGAACAACATCAAAGCCATCGAATTTGATGATAACGGAAATGTATTAATCGGTACACACAATGGCGGACTAAATGTACTCAACCCAAATACCGGTTTTGCACAGCGTTTTCGCCACGACGAAAACAATCCCAACACAATTGCAGGTGATTTGGTTTACAGCCTGTTAAAAGATTCGAAAGGCCGTATCTGGGTAGGTACCCGATCAGGTTTAGACCAGTTTCATCCCGAAACAAAATCGTTTACCCATATTCATTTAGACAAGGCCGGAAAGCGGCTTGCATCAGACGATATTACCTTTCTTTTTGAAGACAGCAAACACCGAATCTGGATTGGAACGACGAATGGCGTAACACTTTTTTATCCGGACACCAATTTATTTGCGGCTATTGGTCACGGCAAGTTGAGTGACGATATTGTAAACTGTGTCACCGAAGATTCAAAACACCGAATCTGGATCGGCACCCGCGAAGGACTGCGTTTGTATGATGAAACGCAGGAATCTTTCAAAACGATTAAAGCCCGAAAAGATTTCGTCAAAGAAACCATTTACGGTATCATTCCGGACGATGAAGGAAGTTTGTGGATTTCGACAAACAGCGGCTTAATCAAATTTAATCCGGACAATGGTTTTGTACAAACTTTTGACGAAAGTGACGGTTTACAAAACAAACAGTTCAACGATTATGCCTTTTGCAAAGCCAAAGATGGTATGCTGCTTTTTGGCGGAATTAAAGGGCTCTCGTATTTTTATCCTGCCATGGTAAAACAGCAGCCGCTTCCTCTAAAATTAAGTTTTACCGCTTTAGAAGTATTAAACAAAACCGTTGCCGCCGGTGACGATACTGACATACTCGAAGAACATATTGACCAGACCAACGAATTGGAAATTGGACCTGAATACAAACAATTCAGTATCTTTTTTAATACGTTTAATTACATTTCTTCCAATCGGACTTATTATTATTACAAGTTGGAAGGAATCGACAAAGACTGGCAGCGAACTGATGAACTTAAAGTGAGCTACAGCAACTTATCCGCAGGAAAATACAACTTCCAAATCAAAGCTATTGGGCCTAATGGAGAGATGAGTGCTGTTCGAAACCTAAAAATTGTCATTCTTCCGCCCTGGTACAAAACCATCTGGTTTTCACTGTTGTTACTTACCATCATTGGTACGGCAGCCTATATTGGTTTTAAAATTATAAAAGAACGAATAAAAGCCGTTCAGCAATTAAAACTGGAACGAATTGATAAAGAACGCGTAAGCTACATCAATCAGGTGAAAATGGATTTCTTCACCAACGTTTCTCATGAGTTAAGAACACCTCTAACCCTGATTTTAGCACCTCTGGAAGAACTTTTAAAAATGCCGTTTGCCGATAAAGTTTCCAAAAAGAAACATGAATTAATGTTTATCAATGCCAAGAGACTCTATAATTTGGTCGATCAGCTTTTTGAGTTTAGAAAAACCGAAATGGGAACCCGACAATTAAAAGTAGGCAAAGCTGATCTTGTGGGTTTCACACAGGAGATTTTTGAATCTTTTAAACCGCTTTCAGAGAAAAACAGCATTCACTATACCTATCATTCTGAAGAACCGCAGCTGCCGTTTTATTTTGACAAAGATGCCATGGAGAAGATACTGTTCAATCTTTTATCCAATGCCTTTAAATACACTAAAACCGGGCAAAGTATTGCGGTAACTTTAGTGAAGAAAAATGATACGGTACAAATAAAAGTCACTGACACGGGGGTCGGAATTAGTGCGGAAGATTTATCTAAGGTTTTCGACCGTTTCTATCAGGTAAACAATCGCGAAATGAATTTGGGTTCCGGTGTTGGTTTGGCCTTTACCAAACGCCTGGTCGAATTGCATCATGGTGAAATTACCGCCGAAAGCAAAATGCAGGAAGGAAGCAGTTTTATTGTAACCATTCCTATTTCAGATGCGGTTTACAAAAACGATCAGCACGTGGAAGAATCGGCTTACGACTTGTCTATACTCTCCGACAATGACCTTGAAAATGAAGATGCCTTGCTGCCGGAAGAAAATGAAGTGATCGAAAGCAATCAGCCGGTTAAACTTCTTATTGTAGACGATAACAGAGAAATTTTAGATTATTTGCAGGATTATTTCAGCAAAATATACGACGTTACCGTGGCCTACGACGGGCAAATGGCGCTGGAACTTCTGGAACTTCATCCTTTTGATCTGATCATCAGTGATGTCATGATGCCTGAGCTCGATGGTCTGCATTTTTGCAAACGCGTCAAACAAAACATCAATACGTCGCATATTCCGTTGATGCTTTTAACTGCGAGAACCGAGACCAGCCAGCAAATTAAAGGACTCGAGATGGGTGCCGACGATTATATTACCAAACCGTTTTCGACACCTTTACTGGCAGCAAAAATCACCAACCTGTTGCGCTCCCGCAAACGACTGAAAGAATATTACTCTGTTGGAAAAGAAATGGTTCCTGAAAATATTGCTTTTAATACCCTGGACGAAGAATTTTTAAAACAAGCCATTCGTATTGTGGAAGACCATTTGGCCAATTCTGAATTTTCGGTGGATCAGTTTAGCAAAGAAATCGGAATGAGCCGATCGAATCTCTATTTAAAACTAAAAGCCATCACCGGAGAATCGGCTATGGACTTTATCAAACGAATCCGATTTAAAAAAGCAGTCGAGCTGATGCAGAGCAAACGTTACACCATTGCACAAATTACGTACATGTGCGGTTTCAACTCGCCTTCTTATTTCTCGACAGCCTTTAAACAACACTATGGCTGTATGCCGAGCGAATATTTGGCCAAAATCGACCCTACACAAGAATAATTACAACAACACAAACGACTATACCATGCAAAAAGAACACAACAAAACC